>JAEWSJ010000034.1 GCA_023398335.1 Bacillota bacterium | reverse complement strand
GACAATAGATGTTTGATGTCTCATTTGGTGAGCACGAGCAAACACATAGTAACGATAAAGATAAAATCAATAGCTTTTTAGAATGCATAATCTCTCACCGTTAGAAAGGTTCCAAAACCTTCGCTCCCTAAATTCCATCCATATGAATCCAAATCAAAATAGTAATCGCTGCCATTCCAGTTATCATTGATGATCATCAGGTTTTTATATTCACACCAACTAAAGAACCACCAACTGCAATCTTTCTTATATTGCTTATAGCCAATAACTACCGTGGAGTGACTGCCATAATATCCTCTCGCACAGTTCCATAAAGAAGGATATCCGGCATCAATATGGTTTTTGCAGTTGCCAGTGAAAGTCCAAACCAGATTCATGTATGCATAGCTATTCCACCAAGAATTTGTGTATCCGAATGAATTCATTGCAATATTGAAAGCATTTGCCATATTTGCTGAGCACCAGAAAATACCGTCATCAACATACCCGTATTGTTCAAATGCTTTTCTAATTTCGTTATATGCCTTAGGATTTTTTCTTCCATTATAATCTTCGTAACCCAAAGAAATATTAGTTTTGCCTTTGACATTCCTAAAATATCTCATCATTCCATACATCGCTGATAAAGTGCAGTTGCCTTCATTGTAAGAGGAGGCATATGTTCTTTGTATGACATTTTGATATCCTGACAGTCTTTCTGTATTGTAGCAATAATATCCATCTCCAAAGCGACCATTGATGTATGCGTCAGGATCAAATATGCCTCCTGCAAAATCATCATGATTTTCATTAGACAAAGCACCTGGATAAGTGCCATAAGATTCATCTGTTAATTCACTAGCGTATTCAAACCCAATTTTTCCATAACTGCCGTCTTCTGCGATGAACAGGAATCCTTCTGTCTCACTAAAAACAGCATTCCCGTACATAAGGTAAGTCTCCATCCGCCGAAAAAGAAAGAAGCGAATAATCATTTCCGAATAACGAATACCCATTCTCTTCGTCGAAATCCAGATAATATGCATAATAATCACTGTCAACAACATAAATTTCTTTTTCAAATTCAATGGAGGATGCATTGAGCGTTTTATCATCTGCTTGTTCGTTGTATTTTTCAACGAACAGTCCAAAATTATCTTTGACGTAAGTTGCTAAGCCGATTGATGTCGGCTCGATTATTTTCTTAATATCCATGCCATCCGATGTAGTGTCTAAAGCACCAGTAGCAGATAGCATCGCTAGCAGGATAGCAAATATCCCTCCACATTGAAATATCATAAATCGCTCCTCTTGCCATAGCGGCATAGATTACTAAGAAACAACAATTTCTTTAATCTACCTGACTATAATTCTAGCATCAAGAGTAATAGATTCAAAATCTAATTTAAAGCGGAGAAACAGAACACCTCGGTATTTAGAATTTTACTTTGTTCCCTTTGTCAGGAACACATCATAAAAACTATGCCTGTTGTCGAATATCTTCCTCCCCTCACCTGTCAAATTGAATTTAGTTTCTTTTTAATTGCCAAGGTTTGCAGGAGCCGAAAATCAAGCTTTTGTCACCCACGACAAGGAAGAGGCGATGGCAATGTCAGATACAATCCTTTTCATGAATGGCGGCAAGACTGAGCAAATAGGTATTCGGCAAGAACTACCGGTTAAGAAGAGCTTTGATAGTATGTTCAAAATGTACTAGCAACTTTGAAAAGAGGCCTCGAGAAGATGATGGTCCGTTCCTTCGGCAAAAGGAAAAGTAGCTCATCCAATCGAAGGGCCAAATACGGTATATTGTCGGTAGGTTAATTGGTTAGGTCAAAAAGCCCTCCCGACAGCCATCCGTTACCATCAGTTTCCTGCACCAAATTACCTGAAAGTTCAACTCCAAGTGGTGGAAACTTCTTCCACTCAAGCTTTCCACTCAAAAGCCCAAAAAATCTCCGTGTAATTCGGTTCGAAAAGGTTCACATGAAATACATGGCATTCCTGAAAAAGTCCGAAAGCATCTACCGAAAAGTGCAGTTTTTGGCGACTAGGATCAACCGCATATCGTTCCAGCGTTGGATTCAAAAAACTCGAAATCTGTTGAACGTGAGTTCGTGAGGGTTCAACTCCCTCCACCTGCACCAAATTTAAAGACCTAACCTCTTAGCTTAAACAACTAGGAGGTTTTTGTTTTATGGATAAAGAAAAAGATTATGAGCATCGTCATTTGGGTTATGACCGTTATAAAGGAACAAGAATCAGCCAGATTGACCCCAACAGGCAATTATCAAGACTTAATAAGTCAGGATGTTCTGGAGTCAGCTGGGATTCCAAATTCAACATGTGGAAAGCTCACTTTAACTTTCAAGGGGTTCATTATTGGGTTGGAAGATACTTTGAACTTGATGAAGCTATAAAAGCAACGAAAGAAAAGAAGAGCCAAGTGTATTCATTAGTTCTTTCCGAGCATCCAGTAAAGGCAAAAGCGAGTGTAAAGCATCTTCCTGGAACTACTATTGTTGACCTTACAGGTGTGAAGAAACCTCATTATGAAATAATCAAGTTTGCCGGAAGAAATAGGACCACGTGTAGATGGGTTTGCAGATGTGAGTGTGGAAATACCTTTATTGTCACTTCTTCGGAAATCAAAAACGACAAAAAAATATCTTGTGGGTGTGTGAGTGAAGAACGAAAGACTTATTCGTATCATATATTCAGCAATTACAAAGATATCTTCGTTGATGGCACTAATCTTTATAGTATGAATAAGAATATCCCTTATTTAAGCAATGGAACATCCAAAGTGAGGGGCGTATATAAGCCAAGAAGAGGATCATGGTACGCAAAACTAACCTTTCAAGGCGTTGACCATCGTATTAAATGTGCTACCAAAGAAGAAGCGATAAAAGCAAGAACAAGATTAGAGCAGGAGTATTATCTTCCTTTAATGAAGAAGCATAGAAAGATAATAATTAAAGCAAAAAGAGCAGAAAGAAGTATGGCAAGATGAACATGCCTCATCAAGAGGGCATATGACCTTTGGCCATTTTATGTTAGCAATAACAATCACGTGTTTCATGACGGATCCTAAGGCACGTTAAATGATAGTGTCCTGGTGTGCATCACCAAAAAGCAAAAGACTTGTTCCAAGTGAATGAGTCTTTTTTTGATTACTGATTATAAAATAGTTATAATTTAGCTATAAGGAACTGATTATGAACTGGAATAGGATTTCTTTTAAATTAAGTTTTTGCACGAGCTTTTATTTGTAATGCACACTAAAAAATTTTTTATATAATATGCGGGATAAACTAATTTCATCGCATATCTCTGTTATTTAACAGGAAGATGTTCAGGAATGCAATGATAAATGGCTAAGATCTCCTGAATTCTGTTGCTGATTTATATATGGAAGCCCCTTTACTCCAGTCATCAGAGCACAGAGTGAAACGATACGTGTTTTCATCGTTTGCGTCATAGCAAGTGAAACTCAAAGTTTTATTTGCGACATGATTGAAGTCGATATAGGAAATATCATCTTTCAGATTATAGAAAAGAAAGTAGGCCCGTTCTTCACCCATAGAGACATCAATCAGTTCTCGCCCTGTATTATTCTCCTTGGATATGAGAAAGTAGCTGGAACCGGTGAAAATATTATCACCTCCATCCAGTCTTTCAATAACATATCTACCGTAATTGTAGTCTAGGTTATACCTAGGCTCGCAAGATGTCAATAGACACAGTGAAGCTAAAACAGTAGCTATAAATCTTTTCCGCATTTTAAGCCTCCATTAATATTAAGTATATATCTTTTTTCTCCATAGTGTTTTTAATCGATTAAATACCAGTCATTTTCAGAAGAATAAACACATCTGTTTGCAATGAGCTTGGGGGTAAATACTATTCCGCCTGTAGTGGCAAAGAAACTTTACATTTCTTATATTTATACATCCATTTTATATGGGAAAAAACGAAGCAGAGATAATCACAATGATTAGTCTTCCTGTGATTCGTAAAATAACAGTAAAAAAGCAGACAGTATGATCGCAGAGTATTAAAAAGGACAATATAAATCTATCAAGGCTGGTATAAAAAAATCTGTCATATAAGTTAAATTGATGCGCTGATATTTCAAATCGTAAATTAGAATTAAGATTTTTGTTAAACTTTGGAAAAATATCTAAATATCAATTATTAATTTTTTATATCAATTGAAAAACTATGACAATCCACGCATTGCGTCAGATATAAAAACATAACACAAAACGTTTTCAATAGATATATAGAATACTCACTTAATATAAAACTGTCAAAGCTATGATCGGGTAATGATCAGAAGCGTCATTTCCGCATCCGGAGATGGTATTAGGGTCATCAGGAAGCTTAGCATCCACTGAATATGAATCGACGTATATATCTTTTTTAATGAAGCAGTAATCGATGATTGTCTTTTTTTCAGAGGAATCGGCAGGATATAGAGTCGAGGGATAAGTGAAATGGTCATCAGTCTTGTTGGCGACTAATCTTGAATTTGAGTAGCCGTTATCCTCTAAATAATCATTAGCGTCATAATCTTCAGCTTCTAATTCTTTCCATTCCCAGTTTTAATACGACCAGTTATAGCCGGTGTTGAAATCACCGGTAATATAAGTCGGAGTATCTGGATATTGCTCAGAGATAAAATCTCTGAGCATTCCGATGGATTCCATTCTTGCTGACTGATTCAAATCAAGATGTGTATTAATGTATAAGAATTCTTTGCGGTCAGACTTTCTTATCAGATTTGCGTAAGTATAGATTCTATTGTAGGTAGAATCAGCTAATTTCGATGCCTTAGTAGGAGTAGTTGAGTACTAGCGGGTACCTGTTTCTTCAAGCTCAAATTTATCGGTTTTATATAGGATATAACCAGTTTCTCCGGTTGAGTCACCTCGGCCTTCGCCTACACATGTGTATCCGTATAATTCATTATTAAATTTAGGCTGCCAGTAGGTAGAGACTTCCTGTATCCCTAATAGATCAGGATCATTCCTAGAAATGACGCTATATAGGCGGTCCCAGCGATCTTCACTAGTCATGCGGATGTTGTAACTCATGACTTTGATAGACATTTCAGTATATGCTGATGAAAAAGAAGATGAGTAATCGGCACTTTTTGATTTCAGATCAGAAGATAATTTTCTGCTGGAGGCGATCAAACCTGAAGTAGTATCTGATAATAAAAGAATGCTATCGCCTTCTTCGGAGATGGTGTATTTGTTCTGAATAGGACTGTGACTGGTTAAGCGAGAAGTGAGGCCGACATAAATTTCGTTTCCTGAATCTGCTGTATTATCAGATACCACCGGAAGAACGAGGCCGCAGTTTTCTTTTATTGATGCGGATAAGTTTTCCGCTATGCTTTTATTTATGGAGTTTTTGTCAGCGTATACAATAGAATATCTTTCTAAGTCTATATTATTTAGCGCGAACTTATCATTTGTAGAGGCAGAGTCTTCTGATGATTTTGAGGCTGTCTCTGAAGATGCGGTTGAGCATGATACGAAAGAAAAGCAAATGCTGATAAGCGGAAGTAAAGCACAGACTCTTACTAAATTTTTTTTCATGTTTGAAAATCTCCTTAGCTATAGATGTTATAGATCTGCCTGTATAGCGCTTTAAAACTAACTAAAAGCAGAAAAACCTACAATTTAATGTTAGCACTGGTTTTTGGGCACTCTCTTTTTCTTTCGTACTTTGCTCATTCTATTTCTTATCTGGCTTTTATCAGTGTTCATAGACATATTTTTTATACTATGAGATAAACCATATATTAAAAAAACTCAATACACTGAGGGAATGTATTAGCAATTTTCAAAAAACAAGAAGAAATGCGCATTTTCAAGTAAATGTCATTCTAAAAGATTGTTAAATTAAAAAATGAAGATATTAGAATAAAAACTTTTAGTTATTTGATAGTATTTTCTACGAAAATAATTGTTTTTAAACATAAGAAAAAGTCTTCATATCAACTCTTCTTATATATGAGCTGAAAAATATCTTAAGAATTGAATTAAGGGAACCGAGTGACAAAAAAGATGCAATCTGTCTTATATATACTTAAACTTTTCTTCTTCAAGTTTCTTCAGATTCGTCGGCCTGCTGTAAATATAACCTTGAATTGATAGCTTTTCTGAACAAGGCAGTCCGCGAAGCTGGTAAGCGTTTTCAACTCCTTAAATTACCACCTCGTAGCCTGCATTTATAAAAGCTGTAGATAAACAGTTTAAAATTCCTGTGAATTTATCATATTGATCAGTTATGCTTTTATCGATTTTTATTTCGTCGTATTTTATTTTTGTTAGTCTATAGAAGCTGTTATACTTACTTCCGAAATCATCCATTGACAGTTTAATTTTTAATTTCCTGAATGATAATAGAACGTCCTCAATGAGCTTGAGTTTGATTATTTCTTCTTGAGTCAATTCTATATATAATTTATAAAGTGGGAACTTATATTTTTCTGCATATTTAGACAATAAACCGATGTGGTAATTCTGTTCCATTTCTTTTACTGTAAGATTAATAGATATGGAAACTTCAGGGTAAACTTTTACGATTCTGCTATAATCCTCCTTGACCTTTTTTATTAAAAATCTATCTATATATCCCATCAGGTTATATTCTTTAGCTACCTCTATTACCATTTCTGTATTAAAGAAATCAGAATCATTTTTTCTTAGACGCAGTAATGCTTCTATTCCTGTGACTTTTTTGTACAATAATTTACTTTTAACTGATAAAGTATTATGAATTTTTTGTTGATAATTGCATCAGTTATTTTCTTCTTTATCAGCTGTTTCTCATCGTATGCATTTTTGATTGCCGGTTGGTAGATGATTATGTTTCTCCTGGTCATTATGCCGATTGAAAGAGAGTATATTGCTCTATCTAGTTTTTGGTGATCATTTTCCAAGGATGCTCCCTTATATATTACAAAAAGCGGAAGATTATATGCATTTCTTTTTTATTTTTTTATTCTACTATATTTTACTTTAAATGATATCTATATTATCCATATAATATTGTATGTACAAATCAAAATCGAATTATTATTTACGATAAAAATTTATTCAATATTAATTCTATCTTTATCAATTGTGTTAATCATACTTATGTTGTAATATTTAATCAATGTTAGGAGTTCAATTATGATTAAAATGTATTCGGAAGAAAATAAAAAACTAAATATTTTTTATAAAGAAGATAATGATGCTGATTTTACATGTCAAAAGAACACTTGGATTGATATAACTTTTCCGAATGAAAAAATTTTAAAAGAACTTTCAAATAAAACTGGACTAAATTTAAACTTCCTTCTTGTTTCACTCGATTCAGAAGAATCAGCCAGAATTGATAGAGAAGATGATACATCTTTAATCGTTTTAGATGTTCCTGTTATTAAAAATCTCGAGCATAAAAAAGGACACTATTCAACCGGATTTGAAACCGTTCCTTTTATCATCGTATATAACAACGACTATGTTGTTACTATAACTAAGAGCGATACAAAATTAATCTCATCATTTTTAAATAAAACAAAATTTGTAGAACCACAAAAACATTCTAAATTCACTCTATCCTTAATGTTTTCGCTAGCTCAACAATTTATTCAATATTTAAAAAAGATTGATAATGAATCAAAGGAAGTTGAAGACAAACTTCAAAGCTCAATGAAAAACAAAGAAATATTTGATTTAATGGCATTAAATAAAATGCTTGTATATTTTTCTACCGCCTTAAACAGTGATCGAGTTGTAGTAGAAAGACTGATGAAATCAACGAGTTTCAAGAAATATGAAGAAGATAATGAGCTGATGGATGATGTACTAGTTGAATTTAACCAAGCTATTGAAATGTGTACAATTTACAGAGATATTTTATCTGGTATGATGGACGCTTTCGCCTCGATTATTTCAAATAACTTAAATATAGTTATGAAGGTATTAGCCATAGTTACTATTGTTCTTTCGGTTCCAACTCTTGTTGCGTCTTTTTACGGAATGAACGTAGCAAATATTCCATTAGGGGATAATCCATATGGTTTTTGGATTGTAATAGGAATCAGTGCTTTCTTAGCTCTTATCGCAGGTCTCGTCTTATTTTTCTTACAACACAAACGCAAATACTAAAAAGCCATAGATATTAAGAAATAAAAGAAAAAATATTTGATTTAAACTAAAAATTATTGATGGTTTAGTCATTACATACTGGATTGACTAAAATGTCTTTTTCGTATAAAAAAATGCTATACTTATATTAGTAAGAAAAAATAAATAACAACTTTTTATCTAGTTTTTATAACTCAATTTAATTAATTAAATAATAAGGAGATTATCATGTCTGAAGAAAAATTAAAGTCGCCAAAAAAACATCGTGTTTTAAAAGTAGTACTTATCACATTGGGAATAGTTATCCTTATTCCATGTGGTTTCTTAGGAGTAACTACCGCAATGTGCAAAGCAAAAGGCGATAGAACAAAAGCGGATGCAACAATAACAAATCTCTCAGGATTAGTTCAACAAAAAGGATCTTCTTTGTATGACAAAGATGGTAAAAGACTAGTTTTACAAGGAGTTAATGCTGGTGGAATGCTCGTTTCAGAAGGTTGGATGGTTCCATATAGCGTTGGAGAAGAGCATAATTCAGATGGATCTATAAAATACGATTCAGATAATTTACCTTGCTATCCTAAACTTCCTATGGAAGATGCCTATGCGGGATTTTTATCAAACCCTAATTTAAATTCTACTCAAAGAAAGAATATTGTTGATAACTTTAGAAGCAATTGGTTTAGCGAAAATGATTTTAAAGTTGTTAAAAACGAACTTAAATATAACTCCATAAGACTTCCATTCTACTGGAGAGATATCTTAAATCAAAATGGTGATACTTTCACTCGTATATCAGAAGCAGAAGCATTTACTTACTTAGATTGGTTTTTAACTAAATGCAAAGAAAATAATCTTTATTGTATTCTCGATCTTCATGGTGCTCCTGGTAGTCAAAATGGATATGAGCACTCTGGATATACAAAAGGTGCGGAATTATGGACTAATAACACTTACATTGATGCCACCGTTGATCTTTGGTCATATATAGCTTCTTACTATTCAACTACTCAAAAGGAATTAGGTTCCTATATTGCAACCTACGATATCTTAAACGAACCATGTGGAGACTATACTAATCAAAACAAGGGAACTACTTCTATTTGTTATGATGTTTTTGACAAAATATATAAAGGTATTAGAAAACAAAACGACAATCATGTTATCACCATCGAAGGAGTTTGGGACTTTACTAACTTTGCCGATCCTAAAACCTACAACTGGGAAAACATTCAATATGAAACTCATATGTATAACTGGAATGCTTCATCTCTACCAACTTGGTTGTTTTTAGATTATTTTGAATTTAAGAGTTGGCAACATTTATACGATGTTCCATATTACATAGGAGAATTTACCTGCTTTGATAATCAAGGAAATTGGAATGAACAGTTATCTTGGTTTGAAAAAAGAGGATATTCTTATTCCCTTTGGAATTACAAAATAATAAGCGAGGGTTGGTGGACTAACACTTGGTCAATCTATACGGAAGTTCTTAATCTTAAAAAAGAGAAAAACGAATTAAAAGTAAATCTTAAAACTGCCACCTATAACGAGCTCATGGAAGCAGGAACTAAAACCAATTCTAGTAACTGTGAACTTTCTAACACATATAAATATGTTAGAGAACACGCTGGAATAAAATAAATAAATTATTTTTCTTAGTAAATAATAAATCATTGAATCCATCAATGATTTAAAAAGCAAGATTTTGTGTTCAGTAATTTAATCCTCTGTACGTCAATCCACTTCAATTAACGGATTAAAAACGTAATCGCTTTATCTTTAATGACACTTACTGCTTCTTCAATTGATATTAATATATACTGAGAGTTAATATGAAATTTAAACAAAATTCAGCTAACATTATTACTTTTACGCGAATCGTTTTTTCTGTGTTATTACTTATATTTCCACTGTTTTCTATCGAATTTTGGATTTTCTATTCCTTAGCTGGATTATCAGATTTCACCGATGGAATAGTTGCAAGAAAACTTGGAATAGAGAGTAAAACGGGTGCTCTTCTTGATAGCGTTGCAGATATCGTGTTTTTCATTATAATCGCTTTCTTACTGCTATCTAAAATAACATTGCCTTTATGGATTATTATCTCAATAATCGTTATAGCTTTAATTCGCATACTTGCGTATTTTATCGCATTTTACAAGTTTCACAGTTTTATATCTATTCATACTTATTTAAACAAACTAACTGGGCTTTGTTTGTTCTTTTCACCATTGATGTTTTATCTTTGGAATCTAGAAGTAAGTGGAATCATTTTAGTATCCGTTGCTTATATTTCATCTCTTGAAGAGCTATTAATTGAAATTTGTTCTAAAGAAGAAAAAAGAGATTGTAAAGGTCTATTCATAAAATAGTTTTGGATTATAGAAGAGTATTCTTAAATATATTTTTAATGAATACATTGACATAATATATAAAAGAAATGTCTGATAAAGTTTAAAAAATAGTATAATTTGCACTTACTTAAAGGACAAAATATGATATTTGAAGAAAAATAACAAGAATTAAGAAAATCAAAAAACTTAACTCAGGAGGAATTAGCTTCTATGTTATTTGTCTCTCGTGCTGCGATATCAAAATGAGAACAAGGAAGAGGATATTCTAGCATTGAATCTTTAAAAAACAACTAGCAGATTATTTTGAAGTGTCAGTTGACGAATTACTTTCTAATAACGAATTAATATCGATCACTTTTGAAGAAAAGAAACTTAAAAAGAGACAAAACATCCAATTAATTTTTTGCTTACTAGATATGTTAATTATCATGTTGTTTTTCTTACCTTTCTTTGGAATGAAATAAAGCGGACCAAATATCAATGTTGCTTTGATTAACCTAACAACTACCTACTTATATATTTTAATTCAATACTATAATTTAGCAATTTTATCTGTTCTTTCGTGTGTAGTCTGTCTTTGCGCTTTAAACCTTAACTCAAACAAATATGTAAAAATAATTATTATATTTTCATTAATAATTGATTTCTTACAAACTCTTTTCTTTATTACTACACAACAAACATACTAGCGTTAGGAATATTATATATTTTTAATTTTTAAATCTACATCTTATTCGAGTTTGTCATTGTAAATTATCGACCGGTATTAATAAATTACATTCTAGAATCGTCATATCCTTCTTCAACTACAATGCTTGCAATATGCTTCATGACTACTTCAAATTAAATATCTTAAAAAATGAAATACTAAGTATTGTATTAATTATCGCTCAAATATTGTTCTTGTTATTTTTACTAATCGGAAGAACTGTCTTTATAGTCCATTGGTTAACAGATATTATCGGTGGAATTCTAATAAGTCTCACTCTTTTACGTTATTATTATTTAACTGAAAATATCTTTATTTCTTTTCAAAAAAACAATTTAGATTAGTTGTTCTAAATCTATCAATTAAAAATTGACAAAACTACCGAACGGTAGTATTATCTATTTTGAGGACAAAATAGATATGAATAGAAAAGAAGAAATCGTATTAGCTACATTAGATCTTGCTTCTGAAATCGGATTAGATAAAGTAAGTTTATCGATGATTTCGGATAAAGTAGGGATTAGAAAAGCCTCATTATTTAACCATTTTTCTAATAAAGAAGAAATAATTAACGAAATGTATTTATTCATACGAGAAAACGCTAAAAAACAAGTCTTAGATGATTATTCTATCGATTATCAACAAGACGCAAAAACTATATTAATAAACGGAATAAATAAATATAAAAAGATGATTCAAAATCCAAAATTATTAAGATTTTATCGAATCATTTATTCACAACGTTCATATAGTAAAGAAGCTGGTGCAATAATGAGTGAAGAAACATCTCGAATGATAAAATATAATAAATACATATTGAACGAGTTATGTCTTCATCACAAATTAAAAATTGATAACTTAGATTATTCCGCCATATCTTTTTCATTAACAATTCACGGATTAATCGAAGATGAACTAGATAATAAAATGATTAATTCATCTTCCTCCTATTCAATCGATAAATATATCGATTATTTTTGCACAATTTTTAAAGGAGAAAAACAATGAAAAGAAATTTAATTAATTACATTGGATTATTTGGAGTCTTAAGTTCTTTATTTTATATTTTAGCAGTGTTTATTTCTCCATTTGCTTATCCCGGATACGATTGGATGAGTCAAGCAGTAAGTGACTTAAGTGCTCAAAACGCTCCAAGTCTTAAACTATGGAATTTGCTTTCAGCCCCATACGGAGTTTTGGGCTTAATCTCCTTAACTACATGTTGCATATTTACCCAAGGAAAAACTAATAAAATTTTGAGAAGTGGAATATATCTATTCACAATAATGAATTACATCTCATTTTTTGGTTATACATATTTTCCATTAACTGAAAGTGGTCTAGCTAATACTTTTCAAGATACTATGCATCTAGTAGTAACTGGATTTGTTCTAGCTTTATCAGTTATATCTTTAGTATTATTAATGATCGGAGGATATAGAAAGAAAAGCTATATTTCTTTAGCTATAGCAGCCAGTATATGTTTAGTATTCATGATGACTTCTTCAATTAGTTTAGTTGTTCCTAAATCAATATTTGGCATTGTAGAGCGTCTTTCAACCTTGTCCGCTACTATTTTTACCGGAGTCATTGGAATCTACCTTCTCTTTGGATTCAACAAATATTCACAAAATAATTTATTAACAAACAAAAATAAATAAGAAAGAAGGAATGAAATATGAATTACAAAATTATCGACTTAAATACATATTATAGAAAAAGTGTGTTTCGTCATTTTTCAGAAGACTGCAAATGTTCTACCTCTATTACTTCAAGAATTTATGTAACAAAACTAAAAGAATACTCTGATAAAACCAAAACAAAATTTTACATAAATTTTCTTTACCTTTTATCAAAAGTACTAAATTCAAGAGAAGATTATCGAATGGCGTATTTATGGAAAACAAATCAATTAATATGTTTTGATAAAATAAATCCAACTCAATATGTCTTCCACGAAGATACTGAAACTTGTTCACCAGTCTACACAGAATATAATGAGAATTATATTGAATTCTATAAAGCCGCTAAGAATGATATTGAAGAAGCTAAAAAGACTCGCGAATATAATCTAGATATGGAGAATCATCCAAATTGGTTTGATGCTTCATATATTTCTTGTTTATCCTACGATTCACTCAATATCGAATTACCAGACGGTTATCTATTCTTCCAACCTATTATCAACTGGGGAAGATATAGAGAAGAAAACAACAAGCTTATGATGCCCGTTACCGTCAGATTAAACCACGCAATTGCAGATGGTTATTTAATTTCGAGAGTTTTTAAACTATTAGAAAAAGAAATAGAAGCTTTTTGCGACAACAACATTGGTGATAATTGAACAAATAACTCAATATTATTCCTTGCCATATGATAAAGACAACATACATATATCATCCGCTTGTTCTTTTCCATTAGCGTAGTCATCAATGCATTTAGTCATTTTATTAAGTAAGTTTTCATTTGTTATATATTTTATAGAGTTAAGTGGTTCTTCTATATGCTTTTTACCATATAAAACATGATCTTTGTTCATGGCTTCGCTTACTCCATCCGTATATAAGAAAACTCTATTTCCTTTATGAAGGTTAATTATTTGTAATTCAAAATAGAAATCATCTATAGTTGCAAGAGGTACATCTTCGTGTTCCTCTAATTTTGAATATATTCCTTATCTACCTAAGAAAACCAGGTCTAAATTAAAATATTATTTCACTAAAAAGAAGTGAATTTTAAAAGTCGCTCCACTTCATGTTTAAAAGAATTAATTCTTTCTACCTGTTCTTTACTAAAAAAGTTAATATAAATTTTATCATCATAGTTAATTTTAATGAGATATACGACAGAATTTATCATTGTATTTTTTCTTTCGTGATTTGTTTTATGCCTATATTATTTCACTTGTATAAACTCGCATAATCATATTTTTATAATCAAAAACTATTACGACATAATATTTATTAATTAATTTATGTCTAACAAAAGAAAAATAATTAAAATATATTAACTATTTTTCGTCTAACGCATCAAAATAATAAAGACGTGAGTCGTTATCTAACATCAATCTAGTATTATCGTTAAAACCAGTTCCAACAAAAAGTTGCTTCATTATTAACCCAGCACTATTTAATAAATCACCTTTAACAGTAAGATTTTCTTCATCCCCGTTCATCTTTATGAATAAGCCTAATAATTTATGTAAAAGGCCATCCTGTTTAATATGTATTGGAGCAATAGCATTAACAAGTCCTCCAAAATCTTTGATATGGTGAACATTTTTTTCACTATGAATATGATAAGTTAATTTATCATCTAAACCAGTTAATTTTATTTGATCAAACATCGTTCCTGCTTTTGGTCTTTCAAGAACATAAACAAGAACAGCGTGCTTTTTATCTTTTGAAACTACCATCCAAGCATGAGCATTATCATTATCAATAAGACGATAATAATCACCTTTAAATAAATATTGTCGATATTCCTTGTAAATCGATATTTGATTTACCGCTTTTTGATAATCTTCTTTACTTATTTCATTAAAATTAAACTCATAACCTAGTTCACCACAAAACGCTACATTAAAACGTGTATCAATCGTTGTGTTTCTTAATGTTTGATGATTTGGACACGCAGATACATGCGCACCTATTGTAGTCATCGGATAAGAAAAACTATAACCATTTTGAATGTACGTACGACTAATTGCATCTGAGTTATCTGATGCCCATGTTTGTGGCATGTAGCATAACACTCCTAAATCAAAACGATTGCCACCAGAAGCGCAGGACTCAAAAAGAATGTTAGGGAATTTCTTTACCAATCTATCTAATAAACAATAAAGTCCTTTAACATAACGATGATTAAACTCTAACATGCGTTTATTATTTAAAGTTTTAGAATAATAATCCGACATGATTCTGTTCATATCCCATTTAACATAATCGACATTACCTTCACCGAAAACATATTCCATTTGTTCATAAAGATAATCAACGACTTCTGAATTTGTTAAATCTAAAAATAGCTGATTTCTTCCTAAAGATTGATCTTGTGAAGGAATTTCAACAGCCCAATCTTGATGTTTCCTATATAACTCGGAGTTTCGATTAACCATCTCAGGTTCAACCCAAATACCAAACTTCATGCCCATATGATGGATTTTAGAAGATAAACCTTTTAATCCTTTAGGCAATTTCTTTTTATTTTCTTTCCAATCACCTAAGCCTTGAGTATCGTCATTTCTCGTTCCAAACCATCCATCATCTAGAACAAATAATTCAATTCCAGCTTTAGCAGCAGCTTTCGCCATTGAGATAATCTTAGCTTCATTAAATTTAAAATATGCCGCTTCCCACGAGTTATTTAAAACAGGCCTGGGTAAATCCTTCCATACGCCTCGAACTATGTTTTCGTTAATAAAATCATGAAGATTATGAGAAATATTTTGATAACCACTATCTGAAAAAGTCATTACAGCTTCTGGTGTTTCAAAAACTTCATTATTTTTTAATTCATAACTAAATGTCGTTGGATTAATTCCAGTCATAAAGCGTAGATTGTTAAACCCATCTACTTCTACAGTTTCCGCATGATTTCCTGAATATATCAAATTAAAGGCGTAGCATTTACCATATGTTTCATTTGCGGAATGTTGATGTAACATTACAAAAGGATTACTTCTGGAAGAAGATACCCCCGCTAATGATTCGCTAGTTATAGTTCCAATTACACATGGTTGATCATAGCGTTTCATTTCTCTAATCCAGTTACCATGGAAAGAAGTAAATTCATATTCTTCATTAACCATATCAAGTTGGAGAGACAAAGCTCTTTTTATAATAATATTATTCTTGGTCTTATTAACAATTTCCATTCTACGAGTAATAATATCTTTATCTTCGTATACGCTATAAATTAATTTAACTTCGACCTTATGTTTTTTTTCATCTAAAGTAATAACTAAGTCTTTTACCTCGTTATCCTTCCCATATGAAGTTGGTAAATCCTTCATTACTTGGTGTTTTGTTATCTCGTAAGAAGAGAAAACAAAATCCGAAGTTGTGGTTCCGTCTTCATATTCAATTTCTATCAGCGGATTACGAATATCGCCTTTGCCTCTAGAAGAATATTCGAGAAGTTTAGACTCTAAGGTCATATTTAAATGTTCTTGATCGTATACCAGGCCATTTCCAGCTGCGAATTCTTGCTTTTGCTTCAATGATTCTAAACTGTCTTTTGTGTAACTAACCTTCTTGCCATAATAAAGATGTTCTAAATATTTAATCTCATTTACATAAAAACAATATGTTGTGTTTTTAGTATCTATCCAAAATAACTTATCATCAATTAAATTAATCATAATCCATTTCCTTTTTTCTTTCTTTTATTTTATCACATTATAAATAATTAGCTTTACAAAAAAAGAAAGGCAACTCACATTTACACATGTAAAAAATATTCAATAACGACTTATTGTTAAGTTAAATTATTTCAACGAATCTATTTTTACCTTTTTATCGACATTAACGCAGATGATGATTTCCAAAATAATAGCGGTCATAGAAATAGCACAACCAAATAACATTCCATATTTTAAGCCAATTACATCACTACTCATATTATCGACAATAACACCAACAAGGAGTGGAATAACTGCCGCTCCAATATCGCCACACGCTGACATTAAGCCAAAATATATAGTTGATGGATTTTTATAATACTTACTTCCTTGACTTAATGTACCTGGCCACATCATTGAAACTCCAATTCCAGATAAAGCACAAGCAATAATTGAAAGAATATCATTGCTCGAGAAAAACAACGCTAAGTAACATAAAGAAGTAAAAGAGGCTCCTGCAATTAAGACGTGACCTAAATTAACCTTATGTCCTAAAAAGCCAAATAAGAATCTACCAATAGTAAAAGTTACCGCAAACATTCCCAATGCTAAAACATCTCCGATAGCTTTATCTAAGCCTAAAGCATTTTCAAAGAATGTCGAGGCCCATTGATTCATCGTTACTTCCATTCCCGCACCTAAACATATAGCGAAGAGAAATACATAAAACATTTTATCTTTTAGGTAATTGTATTTATTTTTCTTTTCCTTATTTTCTTCATGGGAAGGAAACGGAGCGTTTAAGAAGATAAAGAAAACAACAACAGGAATAACTAAAAAAACAGACATAATTATTTGCCAATATTTTTCTCCTAAGAATATAACTAATAAGCTTGTAACTAAGGTAACAAATATTACGCCCACTCCATAGAATCCATGTAATATACTCATTGATTTAGCTTTATTGTCAAATGATATTTGTTCAATAATCGGCGAAACTAATATTTCAATTAATCCAGCCGCACTCGAAATAATCGATATGCCTATATAGAATAAAATCCTAACATTATTCGGAAATATCACCGGACTTAAAGTGAATAATGCACAGCCAAAAATAAGTACAATCGGAGCGCCTAAAGCAAAAGGCTTAAATCCAAATTTATCTACAAAATGAGGAATAATAACATCAACTACTATTTGAATGGTATACAAAAGAAAGATCATTATTCCTAAGTCGACGTAATGCAAGTCATACATTTCCATTAATGAAACAAATAAAATAGGAAGGCAACACGCACAATACGCTTGCAAAGACAAACTCAAATAGGATCCTATTCTTGTCCAGCGATATTTATTTCTATTTTCGTTATTCATATTCTCCCATTATATCTTCCTAATAAGACAAAAATTAAATAATTATTTAGTCACAATAACACGTGAAATAATTAGGCTTTTTCTTATAGAAATATTGTATCATATACAAGGTGATTTTCCTAATATAGCCCTTTAAATAAGACTTTTTCGAAAAAAGATAACCACTTTATATCAGATATTTTTCGTTATCATTAAATGTTTCTTTATCGGTATATTAATATCACCTCTTATCAATATATGTGTATAATGTAATATGTAAAAAGGAGACTGAATTATATGAATAAAATAAATGATTTTGTTTATTATATCGGTGTAAATGATCATAAGATTGATTTATTTGAAGGACAATATCCAGTTCCAAATGGAATGTCATACAACTCATATTTAATACTTGATAAAAAAACTTGTATCATGGACACAGTTGAAATTGATTTTAAGAATGAATGGTTAAAGAAAATAAAAGAAGTCTTAAATGGTAGACCATTGGATTATTTAGTTGTTCACCATGTTGAACCAGATCATTCAGGAAATATAGTTAACTTGATGAAAGAATATCCAGAATGCTGTCTCGTCACCAATGATAAAGCTTTGTTATTCCTCAAACAATTCTATAATTACGATTTTAAGAATGTACTTATTGTTAAGGAAAATGATGAACTAGATTTAGGCGAATGTAAATTGAAATTTGTCTTTACTCCATTTGTCCACTGGCCAGAAGTAATGATGAGTTATGAAAATCATACTCAAACATTATTCAGCGCTGATGCTTTTGGTAAGTTTGGCGCCAATGATAATGAAGAGCCATGGATTAACGAAGCAAGAAGATATTATTATGGAATTATTGGTAAATTTGGACTTCAAGTTAAAATGGCTTTTAACAAATTGACAGATTTAAATATTAAGAATATTTTTTCCTTACACGGTCCATTACTTACAGATAATATTAGTTACTATCTTGAGTGTTACAATAAATGGTCAAATTATGAAAGCGAAGTAAATGGCGTTGCCATTTGTTTCACTTCAATATATGGAAACACCAAAGAAGCTTGTCTATTATTAAAAGAAGCGTTAACCAAGCAAGGACTAACTAATGTTAAATTAATCGATGTAGCACGAACAGATTTTTCTTACGCGTTATCCGATGCGTTCATGTATTCAAAAATAGTCTTTGCTTCAACTACCTATAACAATGATTTATTTCCACGTATGGATGATTTCTTATCACTAATCATCGAACATAATATTCAAAATAAAAAAATAGGTTTAATCGATAATGGTACCTGGGCCCCACAAGTCGAAAGATTAATTAAAGCTAAAATAGAAAAATGTAAGAATTTCTATCTATGTGAAAAAGTCATTAAAATCAGATCCGCATTAAGCGAAGTAAACAAAAAAGAAATTCAAGAATTAGCCTTGGAATTAAGTAAATAAAAGAACGGCAGCAATTATGCGAATAATCGCTGCTGTTTTAAAATTTATTTTTTTTCTTCTTTAAATAAAAATTATTTGTGCTAGAATGATAAGGGCAACCCTAAATAAAAATAATAATAAATATATCAACGGAGGAGATTTATGAACACTAAGTTTATATTTGTAACTGGTGGAGTTGTTTCGAGTTTAGGAAAAGGGATTTCAGCATCAAGTCTTGGTCGAGTGTTAAGAAAACGTGGACTAAGTATTTTCATGCAAAAATTTGATCCTTATCTAAATATCGATCCAGGAACTATGTCGCCATATCAACATGGCGAAGTTTTCGTTACTGATGACGGAGCTGAAACAGACCTTGATTTAGGCCATTATGAAAGATTTACCGATTTAAATTTAACCAAAGAGTCTTCAGTAACCTCTGGTAAAATTTATCAAACAATTATTGATAAAGAAAGAAGAGGAGATTATCTTGGTGCAACAGTACAAGTAATCCCTCATGTCACAAACGAAATAAAAAAAAGATTAATCGATGCTGCCGAAGTGTCGAAAGCAGATATAGTCATTACCGAAATTGGTGGTACAGTTGGTGATATTGAATCATTACCTTTCCTTGAAGCCATAAGACAAGCTAGAGCTGATTTTGGCTATGAGAATACATTGTATATTCATAATACCCTTGTTCCATTTTTAAAAACCAGCGGTGAAATTAAAACTAAACCAACTCAACACTCAGTTAAAGAGTTAACTTCATTAGGAATTCAACCAGATGTTATTATTTTACGTTCTGAAGTACCAGTTGATCAAAATGCAAGAGAAAAAATATCTCTATTTTGCAATGTTCCTACCAAAGCGGTATTTGTTGCTCAAGATGTAAAAGTAATTTATGAAGTAGCGTTAAATCTTCATGATCAAGGATTAGATGATTTAGTTCTTGAACATTTCCGCTTAGGTGCTAAAGAAGCAGATATGAGTGACTGGAAAGAATTAGTAAATAGAATTAAACATCTCGATGGAGAAGTAAATATTTCTTTAGTTGGTAAATATGTCGAACTACATGATGCTTATATTTCAGTCAATGAATCACTTAAATACTCTGGTTTTTATTACAATAAAAAAGTTAAAATTAATTGGATTGATGCCGCAACATTAAACGAAAGTAACATAGATGAAGCTCTACGTGAATCTGACGGGATTCTAGTTCCAGGCGGATTTGGAGAAAGAGGTACAAATGGTAAGAAACTAGCAATTAAATATGCTAGAGAAAACAACATTCCATTTTTAGGTATATGTCTCGGCTTACAGTTAGCTCTTATTGAATATGCTGAAGATGTCCTTAATATGAAAGGTGCAAATACAACAGAACTTGATCCAACCACACCATATCCAGTAGTTGATTATTTACCAGATCAGTATACCGGTATTAAGTTAGGTGGAACAATGAGATTAGGAGCTTACGACTGTGTCTTAAGTGAAGGAACCAAAGCGTATGATGCCTATGGTACAAGTAAAATATCAGAAAGACACAGACATAGATACGAAGTTAATAGAAAATATTTAAGCAACTTTAACGATGGCAATTTTGTTATATCTGGTCGCAATCCACAAACAGGATTAACCGAAGTTATTGAACTTAAAAATCATCCGTGGTTTGTCGCATGTCAATTCCATCCAGAATTTAAATCACGTCCTCTTAATCCACATCCTTTGTTTAGAGAATTCATTCACCATTCGATTAAAAAATAACAATTTAAAACCCGAGACATATTCTTAATTATTATCTCGGGTTTTTGAATGATTAATTCTTATATTTTTTTACTAATAAAGCAGCGATTGATCCAACGATTAAAACCGCTCCGACAATTCCAATATACAAATATGGGTTACCGCCATTGATAACGCTAATTCGATACTCGGTAGAAACTAACTCATTGTATTTAAACTTTAAATTAAATATTCCTTTTTCTTCAAAAATAAATTCGTCAGTAATAACTTTATCATTAAGAAGAACACCAAATTGATTACGAGTTAAAACTGTATCATTAACATTTGAAGAATCAACATGTTCAACAAAATGAACTTTATAAGACGAATCTATTTTTGTACCAACAATATAAGAATTAGTTATAGTTTTATCTTCAGCAAAAATATAGTCATTAGGTGCGGCATTTAATGAAGTAATTTGAGTGATAGAGTAAGGTGTGTAATAGATGTTTTTATTCATACTTATATTCTACATAAAAATTATCTCACATGCTATAATAATAGCAACAAAAGGTGGAATTTATATGAAGTTAATTATCGATATTAATCAAAACGAATCTGGTCCTTCAACTGTAGTTCAAGGAATCAAACTTTTTATGCAAAACGCTAAAGATATTAAGCTTACTGTTGTAGGAAAAGAAAATGATATGCTAACTCTAAAAGATCAAAAAAACATCAACCTAATTTTTGCAGACAAGATTTTTGAAGGTGAATCTGATTTGATAAATGATAAAGCATCTCTTACAAAAGCTTTTAAGTTGTTTGCTAAAGAAAATGACTTTGCCGCAATAATATGCTCATATGACAAAGATGTCATAAAACTATATGCAGATAAGTATTTAAACAAAGTTGCACTTTGTCCAACATTCATTTCTTCCTTCCCGTCTGCTTATACTGGAAAGATAACATCAATAACAGATTTCGGGTATAAATACTACGCCAGTTTTGAAGAACGTAAATCGCAAATTGATCTTGCACTTGAATTTGAAAAAGCAGTTCTTCTAGTTCAAGAGCCAGAAATAAAGTTACTAACTAGCACATCAATCGAACATGAAAATGATATTAATAAATCAGTAGATAAATATCTATCAACAATGAACAATTACAAAGGAATACTAAATCCTTTTTACACACTTGAAAACAATTGTAATTTAATCATCGGTGGCTCTGAAATAGTTACTCCAGTAGCTTCATCAATTAATGAAGCAATCACAATTTACGATGAATATATTAAAAAAGGTAGCGATGTTTCTTTCATGTATAAAATAGGAAACAAATTATCTAATAGTATGTTTTCTTCATTTCATTCTTCAATTGATAAAAAATTATCTAGTGGTGGAACAGCTTTACTTGGTTATAGTAAAACTGTCGTACAATCTAATCCTACAACTACAATTGCAGGAGTAAAATCCGCATTAGAGTTTGCTCGTAAGATTGCTTATTCAAAAAATAAATAAGTCTTTTTACTGATTTATCTATAATAATATAAAGTTTTTATTCAATACAAAAAGGTGGCTCGCGCCACCTTTTTAATATTATTACGAGAGGATAATATTCTTTTTTATTTTCTCTTAATAGACTTTAAGGAGTCTAAGCAAACAGCTGACATGATAATTACACCCTTGAAGATGTATTGGAAGTTAATATCCAATCCTAGATATGTCAAGCAATAAGTTAAACCGGTAAAGATAATTGTACCTATAACAGCACCTTTAATCTTACCAACACCACCAGAGAACGAAATTCCACCGACGACACAAGCAGCAATAGCATCAAGTTCAGTACCATAACCTGTACTTGGGTTAGCTGATCCGGTTCTGGCACCTTCTAAGAAGCCACCTATACCATAGAGAATACCAGCCATAACGAAGATGCCCATTGTAACTTTGAAAACATTAATTCCGGAAACACTAGCTGCTTCTGAATTACCACCAACAGCATACATATATTTACCGAACTTTGTTTTGTTCCAAATAAACCAAACAACAACAATAGCAGCACAAGCAAATAGAATAAGATTAATTCCTGATACTCCAACTAAATTTTTCTTAAAGTCTGAATCCATACTGAATGCAGGAACTTTAGAGAAGATAACCATCATTATACCGAAAATCAATAATTGAGTAGATAAAGTTGTAATGAATGGGTGCATCTTGAATTTTGCAGTAAAGAAACCAGCAATAGCAGAGAAGAATACACACGCTATAATACAAACAATTAAGCCTATTATGGCACCAACTGCGATTGGAAGTGAGGAGAAATCAATAATACCTATATTCGTATCATATGCTGCTCCTGAGACAAACAAACAGGCGAACGACGCTGCCATACCAGTCATACGACCGATAGATAAATCTGTACCAGCAATAAGAATTAATCCTGCAACACCTAGCGAGAAGAACATCTTTGTAGATGATTGTCCTAAAATACCAAGAATATTGTTCCAAGTTAATAATTTACCACCAGACCATCCAATACAGATGATGAAGAAGAATAAAATAATAAAGTATAACGCATTCTTAAGTAAGAAATCTTTAATAACAAAATTATATGCATAGTGTTTTTGTTTAAACTCGAGAGTTTCTGCTATTGAGTGCTCGTTATTTCTAACTTTGCCACAGTAGCCATATTTTTCCAAGAAAGCATTATATTTATTATCTTTAGCTTTATCTAAGACTGAATTACGTTTTGTTTTAACTTCTTCAATTCTTGATTTATATAATATTTTTTCAGCAGCGAGCTTATCTTTATATGCTTTTGCTTCTTCTTTTGTGGCACCTGATTTTAAAGCACCAATTGATTGAAGACGAGTAATATGAGCTTGTTTTTGCTCTTCTATGCTATCTTTGTAATCTTTTTTAGCTTTGGCAATATTTTTATCTTCATTTTCTTTAATTTGTTGATAATAAGCTTTGCCTTTTTCGTTAGCTTCGCCAACTGCTTTAACAACAATTTCCTTAACCGAATCAGAATTAGCTACTTGGATGACTTTTGCTTCATCTAATAACTTCTTATCGTTTTCAATAAGTTTAGTTCTTGATTCATCGTCAATTTGTTTATTTAATTTTAGATCTCTAATCTCATTTTTTAAAGCGATTATTTTACTTTCACCATCTTTACGTAATTCATTAAGTTGAATTAAGTGTTGGTCAAAGTTTTCATCAGCTTCGAATGGATTTAGAATATCGTTTTCTTTACTCATAATATCAATCCTTTCCTTATAAGTTCTTAGCGCAAAGTCTTAACAATTCTTCTTGGTTAGTTTCTTTTGTATTAACAATACCAGCAAGTTTATAGTTAGACATTACTGCTATTCTATTTGTAATACCTAAGATCTCAGGCATTTCACTAGAAACCATAATAATTGTTTTACCTTCATTGGCTAGTTGAATAAGTAACTCGTAAATTTGATATTTAGCCATAATATCAATACCTCTAGTAGGTTCATCCATTAAGAACACATCTGGAGATCTTTCAAGCCATTTACCAATAATAACTTTTTGTTGGTTACCACCGGATAAAGAACCAATAATATCACCTTCGCCATTGCATTTTACATGCATTTGTTTAATTTGATTATTAGCGGCATTTTTCATTAAATCATTAGAAATGATTCCGTATTTCTTATATTTTTCAAGGTTAGTAATACATGTATTGAATGTAAGAGAATCAATACCATACATACCATTAACCTTTCTTTCTTCAGTAATAAAAGCGAAGTTCGCAGCCATGGCATCTCTTGGATATTTAAACATAATGTTTTTACCTTTGTAGATAATTTCACCTTCAGAAACCGTTCTAATACCGAACAAACTTTCCAAAAGTTCACTTCTACCAGCTCCAACTAAGCCATAAATACCAAAGATTTCACCTTTTTTAACACTGAAAGATATATCTTTGAGATAAGGGGAATATCGTGTGTAGAGATTTTTTACTTCTAGAACACATTCTCCTGGGACATTTGTCAATGGTGGGAAACGACTTTCAAGAGATCTTCCAACCATAGCGGCAACTAATTCATTTAAATTTGTATCAGATACTTTTTTATCCAATGTAACATTACCATCACGTAAAATGACGATATCATCGCATAATTTAAAAATTTCATCCATTTTATGAGAAATAAAGATGAAACTAATACCTTTTTTCTCTTTTAAATCTCTAATAATTTTAAATAACTTAGTAACTTCTCTTTCTGATAATGAACTGGTTGGTTCATCTAAGACGATAACCTTAGCGTTATAACTAACAGCTTTAGCTATTTCTACCATTTGACGTTGTGAGACTGACATAGTTCTCATAATTGTCTTTGGATCATAATTCATATCCAAGTCAGAAAAAATATGTAAACACTTATTGTACATGGCTCTTTCGCTGATTATACCAGCGTTTGATATATATCGGCCAAGGAACATATTATCTAATATTGTTCTATCAAGACATTGATTTAATTCTTGGTGAACCATTGCAATACCTTTTTCCAAAGCCTCTTTCGGAGATTTGAAATTAATTGGTAGTTCATCAAGTTTAATTGTACCGGTATCCATCGAGTAAATGCCGAATAAGCATTTCATCATTGTAGATTTACCAGCACCATTTTCACCCATAAGTCCTGTGATTGAGCCTGGTTTAACTCTTAAACAAATATTGTTTAAGACTTTGTTTTTTCCAAACGACTTGGATAATCCATTTATTTCAAGAATATATTTTTCAGACATATTTGTATTATCCTTTCTATCTCGTAATATTACAAAATGCAAAGAATGTAAGGTCTACTCATGTAGACCTTACATTAAATAACTTATTAAACTAATAGATTATTTTTGAGCTGAGAGCCAATCAACGATCATCTTACCTTGTAATTGACCGCCTTGGTTAGCATCGAAGCCGACATAGTAAACATACTTGAATCTTGCGTCTTTCATATTAGCTTGATCAACTGTACCATCAGCCTTAGTGCCTTGTCTATTCCAGAAGATAACTGGGGTAGATGTTGGATTAGTGGATGTTGCACCGGTCTTTGTTGCGATTACATCGAGATAATCTTTTGTATTGACAGTCTTAACCATGTTAAGAACGTAAGCATCATATCCTTCTGCGGTTGCAAGAACATCTTTAACTGACTTTTCATCATTACCGTCACCAGCTTGTTCAGTAACTTCGAAATTGAATTTTGACTTATATTCAGCGAATAATGGCTTCATATTTGAGTTAAGGAATGTATCAGTTGCACTATAGTAGTTCATCCAAACTTTCTTGGAAGCGGTTGTACCAGTAGTAACATTAGCATCAACTAAATCTCTTGAAGATTTATTTAAATAACTTGCAACATTATCTTTTGTAATAGCGAAGTTATCAACTAACATTGACTTGTCATCAGCGTGGAAGTTATATTTTGAAGAAATCTTACCATAACCCTTTGAAGAAGCAATGCTAAATCCTTCTGTATAAACTTTATCTGTAGCTAAACCATCTAAGCAGTTTCTTGTTAACATGAAGATACCAGCAGCTTGAGCGGAAGCGTTTTGGTTAATTGTACCCATAATTTTTCCTTCATTAATTTTGGTTAATGTGGAAGCATTTGAGTCATAACCGAAGATTGGCATACCTTCAATCCAGTTTGTTGCACCGATTGCGCCTTCAGCCATACCATCGTTGTTAGAAACAAAGAAATCAATATCATTACCATGTTTGTTGATCCAAGTTTCTGCAGTACTTGTTGCAGTTTGGGAATCCCATGTTGCACCAGCTGTATTCTTTTGTTCAGCGTGTTCGAGTTCTTGAGTCTTGAATTCTTTAGTGCCGATCTTTAATTTACCCTCTACTGGATTTTCAGTATTTGGGTTTAAAGATTTATCTGAAGTTCTTGTCTTCAAAGCATCACGAATACCAGCAGTACGAGCTGCGGAGTCATTGTGGTCAGTTTGACCGATCAATAAGCAGTACTTTAAAGCACCATCAGAAGTAGCGTTTTCCCATGACCATGCGGATGTCCCACAAGATGTGAGAAGTAAACCTGTTAAAGCGACGATTGGAATCATTTTTTTGTTCATAAATGTTTAATACCTCCTAATCCCAATAGCAATTAGGTAATGTACAAACGACTATATTTCCCTAACTGCATCTTCATTATAAAATGTAAGTGCTTACATTCACATTTAAAATCTTCTAGTATTGCTTTGAAAAACTCTAAAAATCTTCTAATTTAATAAAAAAGCATATTTTTCCATTAAAAAAACTCACAACATAGAAAATATTGTGAGTTTAGTCTTACCATTTAGATGAAGTAAAGGCATTTCCTGGGTTAATAGTAATGGCTTGACCCAAATTATCTAGTGAGAAACTACCACTAATATCTATTGCAGATGTTAATCCAGTTGTAAACGAGACTTTGGTCAAATAATTACCTGGAACTTTCTTTCCATCAACTGATCTAGTAACATTTTTGTATTCATCAGTTAAGGATAAGGATAAGTCAGCTAAGCTTTCCATTAACATTGCTCCATCGAGTGTTGTTGAAGTAGTTCCAACATTAGTACTTTCGTTAAAGTTATATGAATACTTCTTAATGAACTTTTCTAAGGTAATATTAGTTTTAGAATTCTTAACGCTATTAGTAACAGTATCCTTGATGGACACAGATTGAAGAATGAAGTTAATCATCGTTGCAACGTTATTATTCATATCGTCAATTGTATCGTAGCTTAAGTACGCTGTTTTCTTAAGACCTATAGCATTTCTATAATTATTTCTAAATCTGATCTTGCCGTTCTGATAATACATATCTGTCTCGCCACCATACATAACAAATGCTGAGGCCCATGGGACAGAGAAGTGACAATAGATTGTTGGATTATTATTATCATCGAGAGTAATCTTCAAATTAATCTTAAATGCAAAATCAATAAATCCAATGACATTCATATTAATCGTTCCGTTCACTTCATATTGTCTTAAGTTCGCAGAATTTACGAATGTTTCAATTAAGTGATTAAGATTACCAATGTAGTAGTAATCACCTAAATTTGTTCCGCCAATTGTATGTCCTTTAATTGTGTTATTGGAAATCTTCGCTACACTTTGAGCACCATCACCTCTAACAAATGATAAATCAGCATCGAAGGATTCGTTTGTCTTTGTATACATATCTTTAAATCCAACTTCAGTAACAATATCATTGCTATCGGTCGTCATATAAGCAGAAACATATGGATTAGAGAATACTTGTCCTTCATACATTTGATTGTAGAATTGAGAAGCGTCAATAGTAACTGATAATTTCCTTTGTTCATCTTGAACTTCTTTGAATAAAGTATTCAAATTAATCTTGAATGAAGAGGAACCAGAAGAACTACCTCCAGTGATTTGATCGAAGATTCCTGTATCAATGCTACCGGAAGCTCCAAGCATATCCAAGATAGAAATAACTGTATCGTTGGTTAAATCTTTGCCAGAATTCATCAGAGTGTATACATATTTACCTAAAGTAACACCTTCAACTCTAGTTAGATATCCTCTTAACGAATTATTATAAGAAATGAATATCTTATCTTCTTGATATATCAAGTCAATGACATAAGATGAAGCAATAGTGTTACCATCAGCACTATATTTATTTAATGTAACATTTTGAAGTTCAAATGCCGCATCGTAGAAATTAATTGGCTTATTATCTTTAAGTTTATTTACTATCGTAGTTAGATTCACTAAGACCGAACCTGAATATGACCAAGATTTTATTCCGCTGGTAATAACGTCTCCACTAACAGAAATTTGATATTCTTTTTCAGTTATGAACGACTTCACACCATTTATCTTAGAGATAATAGATAATAAATCCGCTTTTTCAACATAAGTAGTTGAAACTATAGCTTTAATTCTACTTGTTGAGATATCAGCACCATATTCTACATGAGCAGAATAGGTATCAGTATTAACATCTAACAAACGATTGGCTTTATCGAATTTAACATTAATTAATCCTAATTCAATAGCGATACCTTTATTTTTTAATAAAGCATCTAAGTTAGCAGAGACTGCTAATTCAGAAGCATTTAACTTCAAACTATCAAATATATTTTTAATATTAATTAAGGAAATAATTGAATTGATATCAATTGAAGATGAAGCAAACTTAACACCATCAAGATAGGTAGCAAGACCACTATCTAATTTTGCAATTTCATCAAAAGCATTTGTGATATCTGAGACAACAGTCAATTTCTTAGATTCATCAGCAACAAATTTACCGACCGCATTAAGAACGATTTCTTTTAACTCATCCTCAGAAACATGCGAGACAATTTCAGATAGTTTAATATAAATATCTTTATTAACTTTAGTAATAATAACATCTCCGTTAAACATATCAGAATCTATAGATAACTTAACATAGAAATTAAATGAAGTTGATAAATCAATTTCAAATTCAACTGCAACTGTCATGTTAGCAAGATTGATATTGTTACCTATTGTCATATTAAGTAAGGCATTGAATGTACCACTCAATTTATTAATTGACTTAATGTATATAATTTCGTCTATGTAAGATTTAACATCTGCTGCTGTTAAGTAATTTGTAAGTGAAGTAATTTCTGCGACGCTAGATTTAGTAGAGCCTAATTTAGCATTAGCAATAACTTCATTATTAGAAGTAACCTTTACTCCGATTGTTTGATCAACATTATATATAAGGTTAATTACATAATCGAATCCAAATGAATTCAAATTAACGTTAATATCTAATGAAGTTCCTTTGATAGAATTGACAGAAAGAATTTGATTAAGTTTTGACACAATAGCTAAGATTCCTGCGGTTGAAGTATCAATAGAAGGAAGAGCTATATCTTGTTTTGTTAATCCAAACTTTTCACAAACATAATCGTAGATACCTTGAATATCACTGATATTTCCTTTGAATGCAACTTGAGCAGTTAAAGAAGTAATAGAACCTATATAAACATAGATAGTTCCATCTTTACTCACTTTAATATCAAATGGATATTCGTTGTTCTTATAGCTTACCGCACCAGATAATGATAAAGATAAACCATTAAGAATAGTAGAAATCGAATTCAAGTTAGTTGGAATAGTGTATGAAGTAAGGTCGATAACACCACCAATGATAATTGTGAAATCACCTAATGAGATAGTAGTTGACGATAATTCATACTTCTTAATCTTGATCATTTCTTCGACGCTTGTAATAAAGTCAGCGTCGATAGAAGAGACAGAAGACAAGTTAAGATAATCACTAGCGGTGATTTCTTTTTCTTCGATAGCGGATTTAGCTACTGAAACATTTACACCAGTGAAGGTTACTTCTTTAACACTCATGCCATTTAGACTGACACTGGTTAATCTTGAAGAGGTGATTCCTAAGACTGGTTTAAAGGTATAGCCTTGATAATTCACGACTAAACTTATTTCATTATCTTTGGATACGATTGAATCTAAGACTTCATTTAAGTTAAGTTCAATCTTTCCTAAATTAATTGTAGTATCGATTTTATATTTAGTTAAGACGGTATTAATTACAGTCATTAAATCTTTTTGAGCGATACTGACTTTAGCGTTATTTACATTAAGATAAATAACTTCATTATTTAAGACACCTTCAATAGCAATATCGTTTTTATCGTAATTTACTACTGTGTTAAGTAAGACATATAAGGAATCTTCCGTATATTTAATCGAAGCAGTTAGACTCTTAATTACGATATTCTTATCTTTATAAGTTAAGGTTAATGGAGAAATTAAACTGAAGTTATAACTTATATCCTTATTCTTAATATCTTCATAGATATTTAAGCCTGATTTAGCTAAGCTTACTAAGGAAGAAGAAGACAAATAAGCTTCATAAGTTGGAACGACTACTGTAGATTTAGAATTATAAATCACTACTGCATTTGTAATTAATGAAGTACTATTTACTCTTACTTCATTATTAGCTAAGTTGTACTCAACTGTTATATCACCTATCTCAATTCCTTTTACTAAAGCGTCGACATTTAGACTTACTTTAAGTGAAGAAGAAGTAAGAGATATATTAGATAAAACATTATTGATTAGAGACTTAATGTCATCAGTTAAGACGAAGGAAGTTCCTTCTACTTTTTCACTGCTGAAATCTAAGGCTAACACTTTATTAACGAGTGCAGAGATTGAAGTAATATCAAGTCCTAAATTCAAAGAGTTATTAACTGAATCAATGATACTCATTACATCATCTTTTTCAATGATGATATTGGTTCCACCAACAGTAACATAAAGTTTATTATCTTTTAAGACAAGGTAGAAGGTTCCTTTTATTGCTGCGTCGTTTGTTTCGTAATTAATGTCGCCATTAATACCGAAGCTTAATCCGGAAGCGATATTTACGGAAGCGGAAACATTGGATAATGTTATACCTTTATAAGTTAAGCTTTCTAAGGCGAAGGAGAAATTCTTCGAATTTAAGATTTCTTTAACTTCATCGATATATACTTTGACATCCTCGGTAGTTAAATATGTTCCATTTACTTCTTCAGCAACTTTATTTGTCTCTTCTGTTTGTGCGGTGATAACACCGTATTTAGAAGAGTCAACTTTTATTGTCTTTGAAGTTGAATAGCTAACTACATAAGTTCCTAAATTGAATTCACTTAAATCTAAGCTTATTGAAGCGGAAGTAGAAGTGAAACTAATATCCTTAATATATGTATTGAACTTAGCGATATAAGTAAGAAGTGTACTAACTTCAATCTTGGTATTAACATCTGCGTTAATTCCTAAGTTGAAGGAAGTAGAAATATAACTTACTAAATCTTTAATATCATTAATACTACCTTGATATTTTAAGACGGAGTGAGAAGCGGAGAAGACATCAACGTATAAGACTTTTTCTAGATACTTAATATCGAGATCAAGAGTAATACCTTCATAACTTACTGTGCCATTTACGCTCATGCTTAAAGTAGATACATTGAAGTATACATTTAAGTCGATACTTACTCCTGCAACTTCAACATTAATTTTAGCGGAGAAGTTATCAGTCTTGATCATTTCTTCGACGCTTGTAATAAAGTCAGCGTCGATAGAAGAGACAGAAGACAAGTCTAAATATTCATTCTTATTAATTAATGAACAATAATCAAAACTAGAATCTCCATAATTTATTGAAATAGTTGGTCCAAGAACAATAGCAGATGAATCTAAAATAATACTGCTAGTTGACACAGAACTAATCTCATTGTTCTCATCAATTGAAACTGCAATCTTAAACTCATTCAAAGAAGTATAGAAAGAACTTAAATTAAGAATTAATTCAAGTTTTCCATTATCCATTGATAAGGAAGAAATAACATCATTAATAGAAAGTGAAGAAATATTAAGTGCTTTCTTAGAAGAAGTTAATGAAGTTAAGAAAGATGTATCAATTCCATATTTGTTTCCCAATGTAGTTAATAATTCCAAACCAGCATCATAAGATAACTTTACTTTTACACCTAATAAATCAATGTAGAAATAGCTGCCATCATATATGATAGTTCCAGATAACTTATTACCTTGGAATGTTGTATAAATATCAGCTTTAAAAGTTATTATCGAATCTTTATATGTAGCACGAACATCAATTGTTACAGGATATAAAACCTCGTTATAAACAACACCTGTAGAAACAGAGAATGAATACTCGCCTTTTTCAACGTATTTCTTCATCTCATTAACAACATTAATCAACTTATCCACGTCGTCAATAGTAATGTATTTACCATCATCTTTTGGAGCGACTAATGTTTTTTTACTCGAAGAAATATATGCGGAACCAATGTTGTTTTTATCTTTAATCGATATAACTGAATCAGCAGATAAAGTAATATTAATTACATCATCAATATTTACAAAGTTAAGAGGAACACTAACACTTACATTTCCTGAATTATCAATTAATAACGAATTAAGTATATCTAAAACTGGTAAATCTTTTAATAATGAATCTAAATCAAGTGAATTAGTTCCTTCAGTATTTGTAAATCTAGAAATAAGTCCTTTTATTTCTTCATCGCTCATCTTAATTTTTACATTATCATTTAATTTAAGGTAAGCAACATGATTAATATATGAGAACGAAATATTTACATTAAATTCATGATATTTTACTGCTAAAGTTCCTTCCAAAGAAACATTAGAAGTATCTGTAGCATCAACAGTAACTTTACCATTTAATAATAAATCACCATAATTAAATGAATCTAATGTAACATCATATTTTCCACTCATTAAGTTCTTAACGGATGAATATATTTTATTTAAAGCATCAATTGAAACATAGGAAGAAGGAGAAACTGTCTCGATAGTGGATTCTAATGGTAGAACTGTAATTGAACCATAATTACCAATACCTAAAGATAAGTTAGAAGAATAATCAAGAACAATATCGATATTTCCTAAATTGTAATTGATTAAATCTAATCCAACAGTAATAGAAGTATCACCCGTCTTTACTTTGTTAAGAATGCTTTCAATCGTATCAACAATAACAGTAATGTCTAAATTTGATATAACATTGGTTAACAAATCTTCATTGGCAGAAACTCCATTATCAACTAATATTGAAGAAATAAGAGCGGATAATTCTTTATATGTTGTCTTTACTACAAATGAATCACCAAAGAAAACGTATAATTCTTCTTTAGTTCCATTAAGAATTAAATTATATTCTTTTGAATTATAAGAAATTGCTAGAGCAAAATTATACTTAATTGCAGAAGAAGATAAATCAGCCGCATAATGACCGGAAATACCAATTTCTTGAGATGCAATTGAAGTAGATAAAGAAATATCACCTTCAATTCCCTTGGAATTAACAATACTTTCGACTTTATCAGCTAATGAGGTTAAATTCTTGAATTCATTAACTTCTGTTGGTATTTTTTTATACGTATGTTGAGAAGCAGCAAGATTTACTGCAAAAGAAGCATTTAATCCTTGATAAGAAACTTGTCCATCAATATTTTTTAAAGTGACTTTGTCATCACTATCACGGTTCATGTTGATATTAACTTGACCGATATCAAGAGGAAGACTTACTTGAACAGCGGTTTCAGTTTTTGTTAATTCAATATTAGCAATAACTTCAGCGACAATTGGATTAGTAAGTAGTGAACTTAAGTCCAAGCCTTCAACCGAAGTAGAAACGTTATACTTTTTAATTAATGCACCTAATTCATCAGAACTAACTAAGAAACAATTATCATCGGTCATAACGTAAACGTTATTACCAACATATTTCAAATCAATCTGATCATTAAGTGAAATATTATAAACTTTATTGGCTAAATCTATCGAAGCATAAATATTAATTGGTTTTTCGTTTATTGTTGCATTAATTTCCGCATTAATTGGATCTTTAGTTGATAAAAGAGGTGAAAAAGCTTCACCTAAATATGTAATTGCAGTTTTATCATTATCGACAACATTATTTGTAGTACCGAAAAATGGTTCAAATGAAGATTTTTCACTTACGTTAATTTCCGAAGTGGAATATGTATAATTTTCAGTAATTGAAGAAGAACAAGTTAAACTACCAATACCAGGCATAGAGATATCATAAACATCATGCGAAGTCATTGATTTAACTTGGAAGTCCTTATCAATATTAATCGTTAATTCTGAAGTAGAAAATGTTGGGTAGCCAGAAGCTCCTGACATATATTGAACTTCACGTTTATATTTTTCACAAGAAACAGATGAATCTAAAACATATGTAAAAGAATATATTCCATCAGTTTCACCGTTATATTTTGCAGAAACATAAGTATAGTCATTAATAACATAATTACAAATATCTTGAGATACTTGTCCATATCTTTCGTAATAAGCATCTTTAGTTAATGCACTAACTTGCGAAGAAGAATAATCAGCACCTCTTTCAGTTGGGTTTTGTCCTTTTCTTACTAACCATGAATTTGGATTTGTATATCTTTGTTCGCTTGTCTTCACAAAGAATGATAGCGAAGTAGTTTCAAAGAATATATCTTCATTGTTTTTGGTTCTTCTTGAAGAAACGCTTTGATCATATGGTATTCCCATTACTGAGGCCTTTACCACACCACTAGCTGAAGCTGTATAGTAAGAAGAACGATGGAACTCACCATTTGTTATATATAAAATTTTCTTAAAATCTTCATCTGATTGACTTAATGTATCTGGAACTTGAATATTATTATCATTAGCGTCATATCTAGAAGTTAGTTTTGGATCATTAACATCCGCAACATCGCCACCAGTACCGCCTGTATTTAACATCTTGTATGCAAAAACGCCACCAACTGAGCCAATTAAAGCAAACAGCGAACCAAAGATAATGATTTTAGTTCTTTTAAGCATCAATAAATGTCCTTTCACAATACAAAACATACGCAAGAATCTTGCGTTGAGAATAGTTTACACAAAAAAACAACTAATATAAACTGTTTTATCATTGAATAGTTCGGCAGCAAAACTATTTTTAATATATATATTATATATATATTATTTTTTTCAAGATGATTTCTATCTCTTTTAACTATAATCTTGTAATATTTGCCATTTTATGATAGTTTAAATAAGGTCGTTTTGGGGCTGTAGCTCATCTGGGAGAGCGTCTCGTTCGCAACGAGAAGGTAGCGAGTTCGATCCTCGTCAGCTCCACCATATTAAAACGACAAATGTGATACAATGCGTGTCACATTTTTTTGTGCTAAAAATGCCGTTAAATCGGGACTTTCTGATTATCCCATAATTCCGGCCCCGTTGTAGAGGTCGTTTTTAGTCTCTTTTGAAGAGAAAACATCGCTCACTCGTTAAATGGATTACCTTAGGGGGGTGCACTCGTTAAATTGATAAAGGGTAGGGGGTGCACTCGTGAAATGGTTCATAAAAAGTTTCTTAGAATGCATTAGTAAACGGAATTCTGACAATTTTTCATATATTTTTCTTTAAACTGAATTGGTGTTTTATATTTTAATGATGGAGCAGGTCTTTCGTAATTAATCGTTACAACTTGTAATTGAGTTTGGTTGCTTTTTGTGATCGGATTATTATATTGGTCGATCATTTGAATCTAAAAATAATCTGTATAGTGGAATATTCAGTGTGTCTGCTATTTTTATTAGAACATCGATAGTGGCTGCGTGAACACCTAATTCAATTCTTCCGTAATAAGCACGGGAAATGCCTGTATACAATTCCATATCTTCTTGAGTGTATCCTGTTTCCTCTTTTCTTATTCTCGCGATGTTTTGTCCTAATCGATATCTATAGTTGTTATCGATGTTTCTTTTTTTCTTTGTCACAATATCACCTTCACATATATTACCATATTTTCATAATAACGCTATATATGACGTTGAGATAAATATCAAAAAGAAATAAAATATAGTTGCATGAGGTAATCCTGTATGCATTATTGCCACTGCTTGGCTATAAAAAGAAGCAGAGAAAAGAGGTCTCATTATGAGCAAAAATAATAAGATGGAATTAAAGTTTAAGGTCTCAAGCTTTAGAAAAATTCCCAACCCTTACATTAAATCAGATAATGTAGGTGAAACGAAACCAGAAATGTATGTATTAGTTTGTGATGTAAAAGATTTACCAACTGACATTCCAATGGGAACAAACCCTAGAATGCAAAATGAAAAAACAAAAGTTGCTAAAAAAATTCAAACATCATTAACAAATCATACGGAAAGAAATTTTTATTTGCTAAATAGAGGAATGCTTCTTTCTGCAAAAACCGTCTCATATAATAATGAGGAAAATATTGTAACAGTATTATTTGAAGATCTTTCAGTACACGGAAATGTTGATGGTGGCCATACATACGCCATCATTAAAGATTTTAGAGATCAACTTGAAGCAGGAGAGCAATTTGTAAAAATAGAGGTGCTTACTGGTATTGAAGATATGTTTGAACAACTAGCAGGTGCAAGAAATACATCTGTCCAAGTTAGTGATCAAGCAATCGCAGAATTAGAAAATAGATTTGAATTAATAAAGGATGCATTCAGAAACGAAAGATTTTTTAATGATATTAGTTATAAACAAAATGATGTAAAAAGAATTGATGTTGCCGATGTTTTAGCAGTCTTAAATCTTTTTAATATCGACAGATACCCAACAGATAAATTAAATCCTGTACCAATTGCATCATATTCTAGTAAAAAATCGTGCAGTGATTACTATATTGATGAGCATAAACATCATGAGGCAGATCAAACCACAAACCCTTACTATAAGATGAAAGATATAATGCCACAAATTGCAAAACTTTACGATGAACTTGAAACAAGAATGCCGGAGTTTTATAAAGGTGAATTTGCTGGAGTAAAAAAATATGGCTCAATTACCGGCGTCTCTATGGTTAAACCAGGGAAAGAAAAATATAAATCAAAGTTCTATGAATATGAAATGGATTATAGTTCTCCAAATGGTTTTATATTTCCTATCTTAGGCGCTTTTAGAGCATTGGTCAGAGAAAAAGACGGAAAGTATGAATGGATAGCGGATCCAATCAAAGTTTTAAATGAGTTGGGAAGTAACCTAGTGGCTAGTACAATTCAAATGTCTCGCGATTTAGGAAATAATCCAAATGCAACTGGGAAAAATAGTAATTTATGGCAAACATTATTTATGCAAGTCAAAATGACTACTATGACTTCTATGTAGGAGGCCAATTATGATTAGAATTGAAGAAGTACTTTCTATTTATAAAGAAACACAAGTAGATGAACTACTAAAAAAATATACAGGATTAAACTTGAATGAAAAAAATCTGTCATTCGATAAAATAAAGAAATATTACAGATTTCTTGGAAGTAGTAGCTCTAATGGATCTAATGTAGGACAATTAACCACTGGCGAGAAAGGATTGGTTGAACGCATTACAAATGCTATTGATGCTGTTATTGAAAATCAAAAGAATAAATGCTCTATAACTTCGGCCAAAGATTCTGGTGCAGTTATAAGAAAAGCCTTTCCTAAGTATTACTCTAACATGCAAGACGTTATAAACGATAATGTTGATAGATCTTTAGCTAAAGATGCTGAAAATCAAGTTATATTAGCTGTTAATGATGGTTCAAAGTCGAATAAACCAACCTTCGATATTATTGATAAGGGTACAGGTCTATTAGGTAGCGAATTCGAGAGCACTATTTTATCTATAAATCATGGCAATAAATTATCCAGAGATAAGTCATACTTGATTGGTGCATTCGGACAAGGTGGATCTACTTCATTACCTTTCACCTATGCAACCATTATCCTATCTAAAAAGGATGATCATATTTCTTTCACTATAATTAAAAGAGTTGAATTGATCGATTATAAAAATTTGGTTTATGTATATATGACAATTGATAATGTCATTCCCGAACTCGATTACAGGAATTTCCATTGTGATGATGAATATATGGAAAATTTTATTAATAATACAGAATCAGGTACATTAGTAAGAATGGTTGAATCTGAGATTTCTAAACGTTTTAGAGATAACGAAGTTACAAAACCAGGAATGCTTGGCGATTATCTTAATACAGAATTATTTAATGTTGGTTTGCCAGTTAAAATAATCGAGAACAGAGCTAATTATAGTGCTAATATTCACTTACAAAATCGTTCTATTTATGGATCACAACTGAAATTAAAAACATCTAAACGTTATGTAAAAAAAGATTACTGTGGAACAATAAATATTGAACACAATAACAGATCATATAATATTGATTATTTTATGCTTTTACCTAATGATGAAGATAAATGGGGAAGCGAAGCAGAGTGTAAGAAAGTCTTTGAACAATTCAATGTTTATTATGATCCTATTATTTACACTGTAAATGGACAAACTATTACTACAGAAAAATATACAAAGCTTAATAATGCTGGACTAAATTTTCTTAGATTTAGATTGATGGTTGTAATTAATCTCGATGTGTTAGAAACTGAAAAGTATAAGTTCTTTACTACAGATAGAGCTCGTATTGTTGATAGTGACTTGACACACGGTTTTCTTGACAAGGTAGTAAAAGCGTTAGCTTCTACTCAGAAACTTGTTGAGATGAATGGTATTATTGGTGAAAAATCAGTATTATCATCAATAGATCAAAATCTATTAGATGAAGTATCAAAACAAGTGAAAAACGAATACAGTAAGTTCTTGAAAACAGGAACTGTAATACCGGGAAAAACTGGGCATCATTACAATCCAACACCAGAGGAAATTTATGAAGACCATATAACAACTTTAGATATTACTTCAACAAAACGCAAATTCTATATTGATGAGAATGTTACATTTGTTGTTACAACAAAAGCTCAAAAACATATCAATGAAGAGTCTATTATTTGTTGCTTCTTGAATGATAAGAATTACTATGATCTACAACGTACATTCATGAATGGTAGAATTCAGTACTCTATTAATGCTGGAGTATTAAAAAAAGGAAGCTATTCAATTCAGTTTATGTATTTTAATCATACAGCGGCTTCCTTAAAATCTGAAAAAATATTATTTGAAGTAATAAACGATAAAACTCCCGAGAAAGAACTAAATACTCCAACGAAAGGGTTAGATTTAAATATAGTTATTGTTGATGAAGCCACCTTGATATGTGATGTTGCAAGAGATTTAGTAAATAAAAAGATTGATATTAAATTATGCCTGGACTCAGATCAATTAAGAAGCGAAGTATATGGATTGTCAACTTCATCAGATGAAATTTCAAAAATTAAAAACAGAATCATTAAACCAATCGTCTTATTTTCTTTGTTCTATGGTGATTTCTATGAAAATATCGAAAATGATGATAATAAGAACAGAGTTATTTTATCCTTCATAAAAGCGTTTATTAGTTCAGTTGATGAAAAAGTGATTGATGTAATGTAGATAAAATCTAGGATTATTAATATGTCAGAAAATATTAGTTTGTATCATAAAAATTCTTATTAAAACTATCACTAAAAACTTATCATTCCCAAGTTGGATTATTGCAGTGAAAGAATACATTATAATGGTGGATAAAAATCATGAAAAGTGATATAACCCATGTTTGCCAGAGAATAAAAGCCAAAAAATCAAAAAAAGCTAGATGTAATGCCGAAAATTGGCTTCGTATCTGGCTTTTTTAACTTGAAAAATTCGTACGTACATTATGTTACTAC
>JAEWSJ010000031.1 GCA_023398335.1 Bacillota bacterium | reverse complement strand
AGATTGCACCGCTCGTATTTACAAGACAAGAATATAACTCCTGAACTTCAACTAGAAATTTCGAAGATATTTAATCGTTCTTTTGTTAATTGGTTAAACGCAAAAAATAAGAGTGACTACTCAATTTTTGAGCCATCATTAAAAGAAGTCATTCAAGCTGAAAAAAAGATGGTCGATTTAGATGAAGCTAAAAAAAGTACTTATTATGACACTTTGATTTCATACTATGAAGAAGATTTATCAGTTAAAGAACTTGATGAATTCTTCTCTTCTCTCAAAAATGGAATAGTTCCTCTTTTAGAGAAAATTAAGAAATCTTCACATAAAGTTAGAACGGACTTTTTAACTCGCAAGGTCGCAATATCAAAGCAAGAACAGTTCACAAAGTACTTACTTGATACTATCGGATTTGATTTTAATTGCGGAGCAGTATCGACTACTGAACACCCGTTCACTGACACCTTAGGAAAACACGATTCAAGAATTACAACTCATTATTATGAAGATATGTTTTTATCAAATGCCTTCTCGGTTATCCATGAAGGTGGCCATGCTATCTTTGGTCAACAACAAGATGAAAAAAGCTACGAGCATTATTTAAACGACAATATGACAATGGGAATGCATGAATCAGTATCGCGTTTCTTTGAAAATAGAATTGGTAGACGAAGAAGCTTTATTCATCTAATCTACCCAAAGTTCAAAGAATTATTTGCTGAAGAATTCCCAGATGTAAGTGAAGAAGAATTATATGAAGGCGTTAACTATGTTGAGCCATCGCTAATTAGAACCGAAGCGGATGAATTAACATATTCATTACACATCATAATTAGATACGAATTAGAGAAACAAATCATGAACGGAAATATCTCCACTGCGGAGCTTCCTGCAATGTGGAATAAACTTTATAAAGATTATCTTGGCATTTCACCTCAAAACGATAAAGAAGGTATCTTACAAGATGTACATTGGTCTTCAGGGTTTGGTTACTTTCCAACATACGCTCTAGGAAATGTATATAATGCAATGTACATCAATCGTATGGAGAAAGAAATTGATTTAGACAAAGCTATTGAAAGCAACAACTTTGCTTTAATTAATTCATGGATGAAAGATAATATATTTAAGAAAGCGGATTACCTTCCACCTAAAGCATGGATTAAAGATATTACAAATAGAGACTTAGATACAAAAGATTTCATCGAGTATTTAACTAAAAAACATTCTGAAATATACAAATTATAGAAAGAAGAATAATATGGAATTCAATAAATTTTCCGACCTTAAGGTCACAAAACCAGACATTGACCAAATCAGTAAAGATATTCTTGATTTTGTCAAAAGATTAGACAACGCTTCCAGTTCTGCTGAAGCTATCAAAGTCGTATATGACAACTTCAAATACAACGATGATATTAGTTCAAATATAGAAATCATTAGTATTAGAAACTCAATTAATGTTAAAGACAAATACTATGAAGAATTAATGGACTTTTTAGATGAGAAACTTCCTTTGCTTTCAGAACAAAACAACATGTTTGATTTAGCTATGCTTAAATCAAAATTTCGTCCTGAATTAGAAAAAGAATTTGGTTCTTTATTATTTAAGCAAATCGAAAATTCAGTACGTATTTTCTCACCAGAAATTATTCCTGAGATGCAAGAAGAAAATAAACTTGTCAGTCAATATGGCAAGTTAATGGGCTCGGCTTTAGTTAATTTCCGAGGAGAAGATTATCCAACCACTAAATTATTACCTTTCATGACCTCAACCGATCGTGAAACAAGAAAAGAATCATCGAAAGCTTTCTGGTCTTTCTTTGAAAAAAACGACAGCACTTTAGGTGATATTTACAATAGCTTAGTTCAAGTGAGAACTAAGATGGCCAAAAAGTTAGGATTCGATAATTTCGTTCAACTTGGCTATTATCGTTTAGGACGTTTGGATTACAATCAAAAAGACGTCGAAAACTATCGTAACCAAGTCTTGAAATACATCGTACCACTTTCTGAAAAATGTTTTGCTCGACAAAAAGAAAGAATCGGCATTGCTGATTACAAATATTTCGATGAAAAATTAACATTTAAAAGCGGAAACCCAGTTCCAGTAGGTACTCCTGACGACCTTGTTAAAGACGCCCAAGAAATGTATGAGGAAATGAGTCCAGTTGCATCAAAATACTTTAATTTCATGAAAGATCACGAATTATTTGATCTTGTTGCAAAAGATGGAAAACAACCTGGTGGATATATGACCTTCATTCCATCTATTAAGAGTTCTTTTATCTTTTCTAATTTCAATGGAACTTCCGGCGATGTCGATGTCTTGACTCACGAGTTTGGTCATTCATTAGAAGGTTTCTTATCAGCGGATATCAAAGTTCCTTCTTATAGAATGCCAGGAATGGAATGTTGTGAAATTCATTCAATGTCTATGGAATTCTTCGCATATCCATGGATGAAATTATTCTTTAAAGATCAAGATGAAAAATATCGCTTCAGCCATTTATCTTCTAGTATCACATTTATTCCTTATGGCGTTTCCGTCGATGAATTTCAACACTATGTATACGAAAATCCATCTGTAACACATGAACAAAGGAAAGCAAAATGGAGAGAGATAGAAAAGAAGTATTTACCTCACATTGAATATGGTGAAGAAAATCCATTCCTTGAATCCGGTGCCTTCTGGATGAAACAATCGCACATTTATCAAAATCCTTTCTATTACATAGACTATACAATAGCTCAAGTTTGTGCCTTTGAATTCTTCTGTGAATCCTTGAAAGACTACAAAAAATCCTTTGCTAAATATATTGATTTCGATAAACTTGGTGGCCTTTATCCATATAAAGAATTACTTACAAAGGGTGGCATAAAAGATCCGATGGTCGATGGTACTATTCAAGAATTAACACCGATTCTAGAACAGTATTTAGCCTCGATTGATGATCTTAAATATTAGTTAATAAAAGGCGCTTGCTACAAAAATGTAACAAGCGTCTTTTAATTTGTTTTACTCTTTAAAATGATTCTTAAGAACTTTAATAATTGAATATATCTTTGAAGCGGCTTGTGGAATTGAAACATCACTTATCGCACAAATCTCATTAAATGTATATCCTAAGTACCAAAGATAAAATAATTCTGTCTCTTCTTTTGAATAATGCAATCTAACATATTTAATCATTTTCTTCGACTCACTTTTTACGTAAAATTTATGTGGAATAGTATCCTCGTATGCTTCGAAATCAGATAATGAAAAACACATATTGTCCTTCATATCGTTATCCAAAGCATCTAAGCAAACTACTCTAGACATGATTTTGATTCTCTCTTTTACAAAATGAGAGATATCTCTTTTTATGACACACATCCAAAGATGATAGAACTCACCTTTACTTTCATCATAAATTTCTATAGTCTTTTGAGTCGCATCAAATATTATTGAAAGATACTCATTTTCATCCGAGCATACTTTTCGATACTTTACAGCGTAAATATACGCAAGTCGATGCATTTCACCTTCTAAATCAATAAACAGTTCTTCTAAAGCGTCTTTGTCGTCATTTTTTGCACGTAAAATAATTTTTTTATCTAAATATATCATTTCCTTATTTCCTATAAAGGGTAAGTAATGAAACTATATTTACTGTTTTCTACGATATGAGTTTATTTGAGAAATAACAATTGCACCAGCAATAGATGCGTTCAATGATGTAATTGGTCCACTTATAGGAATTCTCACAACATAATCACTATTTTTAAGAACTAAGCGAGAAATTCCTTTCCCCTCACTGCCTACAATAACAGCGATTGGTCCAGAGTAATCAATCTCGTCGTGGAAAACCGTACCACTACCATCAGTAGCAACAATCCAAAATCCACTTTTTTTTAAATTTTCAATGGTAACATTGATGTTGGTTACTCTAACAATAGGAACATATTCTTCGGCGCCTGTCGCAACTTTACTTACTGTGGATGTGACTTGAACTTGTCGATCTTTTGAAATAATAATTCCATCAACATTGAAACAACTCGATGTTCTGATTAATGATCCGAAATTGACCGGGTCTTCTACACCATCTAAAATTAGTATTAATGGATCTTTTTTGTCTTTGCATTTTACAATCAAAGTATCTAAATCAGAGTACTCAAATTCAGGTACATAGGCTAACACACCTTGATGATTCTTTCCAACTGAAATTTTATCTAAATTCTTAATTGTAGTAATTTCGTATTTGATAGAGTATTTATTACACAACGCAATAATATCAGCGTTATTTTGTGTTAATAAAACTTTCAGCGGCTTTCTTTCCCCATTGATTGAGTTAATGCAAGTATTTTTGCCATAAATATAATTTGACATGACTTCCCTTTCCGAAAAATATTACCAATTTTTTACAAAAGACGCAAGAGTAATATTTGACTCTTTACATATTTTTGGGATAAATATAAGACTTTTACCCAATTCTACTTATAGAAACTGATATGTTAATTGGATTCAAAACACTTTCAAGTTCATCAGCATATGCTTTTATTGTGTCGTTTGGAGATTTAACTAATTTAACAACAACCTTCAAAACATCTTTATCACGAATTTTTGTAAGTTTTGAAGATATATTTTTAATTTCTAAACCATATGTTGAAGCAATCTTAACTAAATCTTCTCCGACCTTTACGGAAGAATCAACTATCAAAGTTATGGAAGGATCTCTTTTACTTGTTTTAACTTCAACATAATGAAGAATAATTAAAACAATTAAAGCCATAAATGTAAATACGATTGATTCAAGTATATATCCCGCTCCAATTGCAAAGCCTATAATACCAACTATCCATAAGGTCGAGGATGTTGTAATACCTTTAACATCTTTACCTGTTTGAACGATACTTCCAGCAGATAAGAAACCTAAAGCAATAATTACGCCTGCTAATAAGCCCCATGATCCACTCTCAACTTGAAGAGAAATAATACCAACTATTGTACTACCTAATGCTAGAAGAATGTGTGTTCTTAATCCAGCTGCATGACCATACATCTCACGTTCTAAGCCAATTAATCCGCCCAAAATTAAAGAAATAAAAACTACTACCAACGAATATAATGCTAATCCAGAGTCTCCAAATCCAATAATACTTTTTATTGCAGAATCCATTTTATAAAATTCCTTTCTCTATCAATATTTTACGATACTTATCGGAAGTTTCAAAATTTTTCTTTTCTTTCGCGTCTAGATATGCAGAATAATTATTTTTATCTTCATTTTTTAATTCGACGTTGCCAAAATCAAAGCCCAAAATATTGAGCATTTTTTGATAAATATTGTAGATTTTTGAAATGTTAACAATATCAATTTTTCCTTTTCTAAGTTCAACATTAGCAAGCTTGATAACTTTTTCCATTGATGTTAATGCATTAGAAACATTCAAATCATCACATAAATAAGAAATAAATTCATCGTATAAAGTGTCATCACAATCATCCGTAAAGGATAAATCATTAAGAAGAACTTTATAATTTAATTTTTTATATAAAGATTCATATTTTTTTACTTCAACTGTACTTGTTGCAATAGATTCATCTGTAACATTAATTGGTGAACGGTAATATGTTGACATCAATAAATGTCTAATAACGTTACCACCATATAAATTAATAGCATCCTTTGCCAAAATAATATTTCCCAATGATTTTGACATTTTTTCGTTATTCATATTAATGAATCCGACATGCATCCAATAATCAGCTAATTTAGTATTTGAATAAGCTTCTGATTGAACCATTTCATTTTCGTGATGTGGGAATTTTAAATCAAAACCACCACCATGAATATCAATAAGTGGTTTCTTAAAATATGAATTGATCATAACAACACATTCAGTATGCCAACCTGGACGACCTAGACCTATTTTCGAATCAAACTTAATTCCATCATCATCAGTCTTTTTCCATAAAGCAAAGTCCAATGGACTTTCTTTGGTCTCGTCCTTAGATATACGAGCACCTGAAATCAAATCATCAATTTTCATTTTAGATAAGCAACCGTAATCTTTGATATCACCTACTCTAAAATACACATCACCATGAGAATAGTAGGCATGATCTTTTTTAACTATTGTATCGATGAAATCAACAATTTCAGGAATGTAGTTTGAAACACGTGGATGGTATTCCAAAGGAAGAATATTAAGTTTACTTAATGAATCTTCATATTGTTCAATATAAAAATCAGATAACTCTTTTTCTGATTTATTTTCAGCTTTAGCAGCCTTAATAATCTTGTCATCTATATCTGTATAGTTAGATATCATATGGACTTTATAACCGATTGCTTTAAATACTCTTGCCAATAAATCAAAAGTAATAACCGGTCTCAAATTACCAATGTGTGCATAATTATAGACTGTTGGACCACAATAATATATTGAAACTTCATCTTTTACTAGTGGTTCAAAATCCACAACTTTATTTGATAAAGTATCGAAAATTCTCATTTTTTTATCCATATTATTCTCCAATCAGTTTTTTCTCCATGGTTTGTATCTTATAAAGCTTATAATAAGCACCACGCTTCTTCAAAAGCTGTTGGTGATTACCTTCTTCTATAATCTTACCATTATCAACAACAAAAATCATAGTCGCATGCCTAATAGTTGAAAGTCTATGAGCAATCATAACCATTGTACCAATAGATTTGATTTTTTCTAACGAATTCTGAATAATAACTTCAGTTTCTGTGTCAATATTTGCGGTTGCTTCATCAAGAACAATAATAGAAGGAGAATAAGTAACAACTCTAGCGAAAGAAATTAATTGTCTTTGACCTTGTGAAAAATTATTACCATTTTCATTTACTTCATCTTCGTATTTCTTCGGTAGTTTTTCAATAAAATCATCAGCTCCAACAAACTTGCATGCATCGATTATTTGTTGATCTGTAATCTCTTCGTTTCCTAAAGAAATATTTGTTTTAATCGAACCACTAAATAAGAAAACATCTTGAAGCATTTCTCCGATATTTTTTCTTAATGAATCAAGTTTGATATCGTTAATATCAATATCGTCAATTAATATCTGTCCTTTTTGGATATTGTAATTTCTTACAATAAGACCAATTATAGTTGATTTACCTGCACCAGTTTCACCAACAAATGCGACTGTATCGCCAGGATTAATCACAAAACTAACATCTTTTAATATCCAGTCTTCATCTTTATACGCAAACCAAACATGTTTAAATTCAATCTTTCCTTTAAACTTTGGATAATCTTTAGCATTATTTTTATCGTATATTGTAGATTTTTTATCTAGAACAAGTAAGACTCTTTCAGCAGCAGCCAAAGCCTGTTGGATATTATTGAATTGATCCGCAATCTCTTGAACTGGTCCAAAGAATTGCCCAGTATATAAATAGAACGAATACAAAGTTCCTATATCAGTAATACCATCTTTAATTAAGTATAATCCAACGGAAAATATAGCAACTAAGGACATTGCGTATGTAAAGAATATCATTGGTCTAAATATTGCAAACATATCTGTAGCACGATATTGCGCTTTTTTCAGATTGTCATTGATACGAGCAAATTCCTTTGCTTTTCTCTTTTCTTGATTGAAAATTTGAATTGTATTCATTCCAGAAAGATTTTCTGATAGGAACGCATTCATCTGAGAAATGTTCGATCTAACCATACGGAAATACTTTCGTGAATAATAAGCAAATAAGAAAGACATAACTCCTACAATAGGTAAGAACGCTGTAATAACTACTGCTAAATGCCATTCTAATAAATAAACAATAACAAAGATAGCAATTAAAGTCATAATGTTATAGAAAATTCTAGTCAAAACAGTCGAAAAGAAATTCATCAATGAATTGATATCATTCGTTACTCTAGTAACCCATTTTCCTACTGGTATTTCATGAATTTGACCAATGGATAAACGCTCAATATGCTTAAACACATCATTTCTCAAATCATAAATAATTCTTTGAGCGACTTTTTGAATAATTAATCCATTAAAATACATCAAGACTGCGATAGATATAATACATGCCGCATATAATGAGGCATAAATAACTATATCTGTATAAACTGTATTTTTGTTTCCTAATAAATTAACTATAATACCAACGATATATGGCTGTAATACATTTAAAGCCGCCATAACAACATATAACAACAAACCTAAAATAAACAAACCTAAATATGGAACGATATACTTCATTATCCTTTTGATAATGACGCTTGATTTCATCGTATTTTTAAGATCTTTTTGAAGGTATTCATCTAATTCTTCCATAATTATTTAGCCTCCTTTTCAAGTTCTTGCAAACGAACAATAGTGGCATAGCTCTTACAAGAAGATAATAATTCTTCATGTGTTCCACAACCGACAATTTGTCCATTTTCCATCATGACAATATGATCGAGATTTTCAACAACACTGATACGTGAGGAAACAATCAAAGTTGTTTTTCCTTTACGTAATTTATCTATATTTGCCAAAATCTTTGTCTCTGTATCACTATCAACCGCACTAACCGAATCATCAAGAATTAGTATTGCTGGATTCTTTACAATAGCACGCGCCATTGCGATACGTTGCTTTTGACCACCAGATAGAGATGTGCCCTTTTCTCCAATTAATGTTTTATAACCATCTTTAAAAGACACGATCGAATCATCAACACAAGCAAAACTAGCAGCTTGTTTAATTGTGTCAAAAGAAGACTCACCACTAAACGCAATATTATTTTCGATAAGATCAGAGAATAAGAAAGCGTTTTGAGCAACATATCCAATATTATTACGAATATGTTTTGCTGAAATAGAATTTATATCTTTTCCATCAAAGAATAATTTACCATCATCAATATTGTATATTTTTAACAATACTTTAACCAGAGTAGATTTCCCACTTCCAGTACGACCGACAATACCTAAAGTTTCACCTTCACGAATTGTCATATTAATTTCTTTTAAAACTAACGCATCACTGTCCGGATAATTAAAATTCAAATCTTTGAAAGTGATTTCTCCCCTTAAAGGTTCTTCTTCGTCTGAATCATTGACATCTTTTAAATCAGCTTTAGTATCCAAAAATTCAGATACCTTTTTTAACGATGAACGCGATCTAGCTTTAATATCAATAAGCATACCTACAGCAATCATTGGCCAGATTAACGAATCAAAATAGCCCATGAATTTTGTTAAACTTTCAGTGTTGAACTCTCCTTGAACAAGGAAGATTTCTGGTAAATTCTTTCCAATCGCAAAGAATCCTCCAACGAACATAATCAATATAGCAACACAGTAGATAAGCAAATCGATTAACGCATTAAGAATAATCGAAAAACGAACATATGCCAAACTAGCGTCATGATTGATTTTATTTAAATTCTTAAATGTATTTATCTCGTGTTTTTCACGAATAAACGCTTTAATAACTGCTATACCAGTGAAGTTTTCTTGAGCAAAATCTGACATACGATCAAAAGCATTTAATTGAGCTGTATATCTTTTCGATTCAATCTCTCCAATCACTTTACCAAGAATCGCCATTAATGAAAGTGGAACGATAGATAAAAGTGCTAAAAACCAGTTAATCGAAAAAAGATTAACCATCGCAAGCGTGCCTAAAACCAAGCCATCAACAATATAAATTATTCCTTCTGTAAAGGCTGACTTAATAGCTTCAAGATCGTTATTAAATAGCGTCATCAAAGAGCCGGTCTTTTGTGTATTATAAAAAGAAACAGACAATTGTTCAGCGTGATCAAATAATTTTAAACGCATATCTCTATCAATCTTAATACCTAATCTATTGATAGCAATTCTCCATCCAGTACGACCGACAAGCATACCACATCCAATGCTAAACAAGCACATAATGTAATAACTAAAGCCACCTACTTCCATAAATCCTTTGCTCCAGAAAGCTTGAATAGCTCCTGGGTCTGGATTATCTTCTGAAAAGATACCAACAATTTGTCCGATAATACTTGGAATAAATAATTGTAATACATCAATTATAACCAAGAATAGTATTCCAAAGACAAAATGGTACCAGTATTTTTTGTAAAATTGATTTACATATTTTCCAAATAACATAATTTCTCCTGTTTTTTATTTAGTCGGAGATAACCTCCGCATCTAAATCGTATATTGAAGCATTTACTATTTTTGCTTTATACATTTTTCCTATCTCTAACTCATCTTTTGAATAAATGGTTAAACTACCATCAATATCATCCGGAGCAAATAAATAGCATACTCCTTCATAAGAATAAGTCTTTTCATCATATGAAGTAATTAAGACATCAAGTACCTCACCAATTCTTTTTTTATTCAAACTGTAAGATATAGCAGTTTGAGTTTTCATAATTTTATTATATCTAATTGTTTTTTCTCTCTCAGCCACTTGATTAGCAAAATCATATGAAGCTGTGTCTTCTTCGCGTGAATACTTAAAAACACCAAGGTGATCAAACTTAACTTCACGAATAAAGTTATCAAGATTAACTACATCTTCTCTTGCTTCTCCCGGAAAGCCAACAATAAGAGTTGTACGAATAATAGCGTGTGGAACTTTTTCTCTTATCTTTTTAAATAAGTTGATTAATAGTTCTTTGTTGCCACGTCGATGCATATCCCGTAAAACATGATCTTCCGAGTGTTGAATCGGTACATCAAAATATGGAGTTAAACGTGGATTATTTCTAAATAAGTCAATTAACTCATCAGTTATTTCATCAGGATAAAGATACAGCAAACGTATAAATTTAAAATTTTCGTGCTTTAATACTTCACGAAGCAAAGTACAAGTATTGATATTTTGTCCAACTAAATCACTACCATAACGAGTTGTATCTTGTGAAATAACGACTACTTCTTCGATTCCTTTTTTGTCTAAATCATCAATTGTAACTTTCAATTCATCAAGTGGATAACTACGGAATCCACCTCTAATTAACGGAATTGCACAATAGGTACATCTGTTGTTACATCCGTCGGATATTTGAAGATAAGCTTGGTACTGCGGTGTTGAATAAAGGCGTTTAGTTAATTCAACCTTCCCTTCCATTTTTTTGCCTTTGATGACTGCTTCCAAAAGATGTCCAAAGTTCTTATATTCACGAATTGGGACAAACAAATCTACTTCAGGAATATCTCTTTTTAATTCATCGAAATAACGTTCAACTAAACAACCAATAACGACTGTTATTTTTTTGTATTTCAACGTATCGAAAATCGTATCTATCGCTTCTTTTTTTGCTTCCTCAATAAAACCACAAGTATTAACAATAAGTATATCTGCAGCATTAGGGTCAGAAACAATATTGAAACTATTTCTATATAAAAAGCTTAATACTTCTTCGCTATCAACCTTGTTTTTAGCGCACCCTAAGCTGATCATTCCAACATTCATTTTAAAACTCTCCTTGCATAAAAATTTTCATATTTAAAAAGCCATACAAACATGAATAGTTATATTATAAATTATTACTGAAAATTTACAAGAATTTATCACACTAAGTTGACCAAATGACACATATTGTTAACAAGAAGTATCAATTAAAAAATTTTTTGCTTTTTCAACAACTACAATTTCACGTTGATAAATCAAATATCCTAATTTATCGTTTTTATGTTTGGCATATTCTTTTTTCGCCTCATCAAGAGACATAATCACTCTTTTAAGGTGAAATAAATTCTTCTCATCATCAGTCAATGATTGATTTACATCACCGGTTTTGCGAACTAAAAAATAATTATTAATATTTTTTCTATCGATCAAATTATAGTAATCTACTATTTTACCAAGGTACTTTATAATTTCAATTTTATATCCTAATTCTTCTTGCATTTCTCTTTTTAATGCTTCTTCAAGACTTTCATTTAATTCAACACCTCCGCCAGAAGTTTCAATATACTCAAGTTTTCCAAATTCATCGTCACGAACAATATTTACAAACACAAACTTATTTTCTTCCACTTCTACTATTGCTCTAACGATATTACGTTCCTTATATCCCTCAATATTATTTCTCTTTTTAAAAGAAGTATCTTGTAGTTCAATATCGATTAGATCAGTATTCGATTCTATCTCCGTTTTCTTTATAGATTTCATCAATAATACCTCCACCTAGACATCTATCTCCATCATATAAAACAGCGATTTGTCCTTTTGCAATATATTTGTACTTGTTATAATGCAAATACGCTTCATTCGCAGAAATATATTCAAATTCAACTGGCATATCATTGCCACGGTAACGAAATTTTGCGTTACAAGATATTTTAACTTTAGGAGTTTCTCGCATGATTAAATTAACATTAGTAAGCTTGCAGCAATAAGAATACATATATTCATTTTCTTCTTGTCCAACATACAAAATATTATTTTTAACATCTTTGCCGACAACAAAGAAAGGTTCAGTTTTAAATCCAACAATACCACCGATGTCTAAGCCACGATGTTGACCAACAGTATAATATAAAACACCATCGTGTTTACCAATCACTTTTTTCGATACTATATCAACAATATCTCCTGGTTGAGCTGGTAAATAATTCGATAAGAATTGTTTAAAATTTCTTTCTCCAATAAAACAAACCCCAGTAGAATCTTTCTTCTTAGCAACAGCAAGATTTTGTTCAATTGCTATTCTTCTTACTTCTGTTTTTTCAATATCCGCTAATGGAAATAACGCATCTTGAAGTTGTTCTTCATTAATTTCCGAAAGAAAATACGATTGATCTTTTTTTCTATCATCCGCTTTATATAAATAAGCAAAGCCATCTTGATCAACAACTTTTTTTGCGTAATGTCCCATAGCAATTTTTTCAAATCCATGTTGCTTAGCATATTTTCTAAACGCTTCAAATTTAATGTATTTATTACAAAATACATCTGGATTAGGAGTACGTCCTCTCTCATATTCACGAATAAACATTGCAAAAACATTGTTCCAATATTCTTCAATAAAATCGACACGCAAAATTGGAAGATTAAGTTCTTCAGCAACTTTACAAGCGTCGTCATAATCAAGTTCTTGACTACATTTAGACCCATTTAAAGTTGGATTACCTTTAATATCATTATTAGTAATGCTATCCCAGTTACGCATAAAGCAACAAGTTACGTCATATCCTTGTTGTTTCAATAAATATGCAGCAACAGCGGAATCAACTCCGCCCGATAAGCCTAATAAAACTTTAGTCGCCATAACCTAACTCCTTAGAATCTAAAATAACTGTAAATGGACCGTCATTTACAAGACTTACTTTCATGTCTGCTTGAAATACTCCATACTGAACTTTTGAATATTTAGCACTCATCTTTTCACAAAAATAACCATATAGTTTTCTTGCCTCATCTGGTTTCATACAATTGATAAAAGCGGGTCTATTGCCTTCGTTAAGCGAGGCATATAAAGTAAACTGAGAAACGCACAAAAACTCTCCATTCACTTTATCTATCGACAAGTTTGTCATTCCTTTTTCATCTGGAAATATTCTAAGTTTAACTAATTTATCAATCATTCGGTCAACGATTTTTTCATTATCAGACGGAGTAAAAGATACTAAAACCACTTCCCCTTTTTTTATCGAGGAGACCACTTTTGAATCAATTGAAACCGACCCACTATCGCATACTTGAATAACAAATCTCATTTCTTACTTGCCTTTTTTCTTTTTAACAACTCTTTTTAAAGTTATTTGTTCAACTTCTTCCGGATTATAAGAATCAAAAATCTCATCTTTAACAAAAGGAGAAGTACGTATAATAAAGGATTTTTCATCTTCATTATCAGTTACTCTTTGATTAACATCATAACCTTTTTCAACGGTGTTTTTATTATCAATTTTCACGACAGCAGGATTGCTTTTTACAATTTGTTCAATCAAGTTAACTGATTCATTTGAATTAATATTTTTCTTGCGCATTTTATCATCCTCCTGTCCTATTTATTTTACTTTATTTAAATTGATATGTAAATTAATAAAAAACGTTTTTAACATGCTATAATTTTAACTATGAGGATAATTTCATGAAAAAACCATTAGCATATAGAATGAGACCAACAACATTAAATGAAGTTATTGGTCAAAAAGCCATCGTAGGAGAAAACGGATTTTTAACAAACTGTGTTAAGAATAACTCTTTAGTATCCGTTATTCTTTTTGGTCGTCCAGGAACAGGCAAGACCACCATTGCTGAAGCTCTAGCTAATTCCATGAATGTCCATTATATTAAATTAAATGCCGTTACATCTTCAAAGGCTGATCTTCAAAACGCAATAAAAGAAGCTAAGTTATATGCAGATTGTATATTAATCATCGATGAAATTCATCGTCTTAATAAAGAAAAACAAGATTTATTATTACCGTCGATTGAAGACGGAACAATATATATGATTGGAGCAACAACAGCAAATCCAATGATATCGATAAACCCTGCTATTCGTTCTCGTACTCATCTTCTTGAGGTTACGCCCTTAAGTATTGATGAAGTAATTATTGGTTTAACTCGAGCTATATCTAATCCGCAGGGACTTAATTCTTCTCGTTCATTTACAAAAGATGCTCTTCGTACCATTGCTTCTCTTTCTGGAGGAGACTTACGTTACGCTTACAATTTTATGGAAACATTAGCTCTTAGTTATTCTTCGACTCATGAAATAACTAAAGAAGATGTTTTATCTACTTCTTCCATACCTAACTTCTACGCTGATAAAGACGAAAATGAGCATTATGACACTGTTTCGGCTTTTCAAAAATCCATTCGTGGAAGTGAAGTTGATGCAGCGCTATATTATTTAGCCAAATTAATTCAAGCCGGAGATTTAGAAGGACTTATAAGACGCTTGCTAGTTACAGCATATGAAGACGTTGGTCTTTCTAACCCACAAGCGGTTGATCGTTGTTATCATGCCTGTGAAGTTGCAAAAGATGTTGGTTTGCCTGAAGCAGTTTATCCTTTATCTTTCTCTGTAACCGAACTAGCCTTATCACCAAAATCAAAATCCGCTTCCAGTGCCCTTTTTAAAGCTCTAGATTCTATTGAAAAATATCCTTCTGAGGTTCGAGATTATTTAAAATACACTCCTGTAAACGCTAAAGAAGAAGATAAATATCCTTATGACAGACCTGATTTATGGGAATATATCGAATATTTACCGGATGGGCTTGAATCAAGCGTGTTTTATATTCCTAGATTAACAGGAAATTATGAAAAGTCATTAAATATCAATTACGAAAGACTAAAAAAAATCAAGCGTTCCACTAAATTAAGTGAGTTAAAGAAAAAAGCTAAATAATAAATGTAAGCACTTTACTTTATAAATCGGTTATAATTGTTATCATATTTCTTTATAAAAATTCGTCTTTATGTATAATAAAAAATGTCGATAGTACTAATAAATAAAAAGGAGAAACAATATGTTTGAAGAAGAATACCAAGGATTTAAAAAAGGTAAATGGTTACGGGAAATCAACGTTAGAGATTTCATTCAAGAAAACTACACACCTTACGATGGAGATGACTCGTTTTTAGCTGATCCAACTCGTGCAACAAAAGAATTATGGGCACAAGTAATGGAACTTTCAAAACAAGAAAGAATAAAAGGCGGAGTTTTAGATATGGATACCAAAATTATATCCACAATCACTTCACATAACGCTGGATATTTAAATAAAAATCTTGAACAAATTGTTGGTTTCCAAACTGATAAACCATTTAAAAGATCTCTCCAACCATATGGTGGAATAAGAATGGCCGTAAAAGCCTGCCAAGATAATGGCTACTCCGTTGATCAAGAAGTAGTAGATTTCTTTACTGAACATAGAAAAACTCATAACGCCGGAGTCTTCGATGCTTATACAGAAGAAATGAGAGCATGCCGTTCTTCTCATATTATCACTGGTTTACCAGATGCTTATGGTAGAGGAAGAATTATCGGAGATTATCGTCGTATTGCCTTATACGGAGTTGATAAACTCATTGAAGATAAGAAAAATCAAAAAGATAATACTCGAATCATCATGTATAGTGATGTTATTCGTGAACGTGAAGAATTAAGTGAACAAATTAGAGCTTTAGAAGACTTAAAGAAATTAGGTGAAATCTATGGCTTTGATATCTCAAGACCAGCTAAAGATACTAAAGAAGCTATTCAATGGTTATATTTCGGTTATCTTGCCGCAGTTAAAGAACAAAATGGCGCAGCCATGTCTCTTGGAAGAACATCAACATTTATCGATGTTTATGCTGAAAGAGATTTAAAAAATGGTGTCTATACTGAAGAACAAATTCAAGAATTTGTCGATCATTTCATTATGAAACTTAGACTTGTCAAATTTGCTCGTACTCCTGAATACAACGACCTCTTCTCTGGAGATCCAACCTGGGTTACTGAATCAATCGGTGGTGTTGGTATTGATGGAAGACATATGGTTACAAAAATGTCCTATAGATACTTACATACTCTTAAGAATTTAGGTACTGCTCCTGAGCCAAATCTTACAGTACTTTGGTCTAAGAGATTACCGTTAAATTTCAAACGTTTCTGTGCTAAAACCTCAATCGAATCATCATCAATTCAATATGAAAATGATGATTTAATGAGAGTTACTCATGGAGATGACTATGCTATCGCTTGCTGTGTTTCTTCGATGAGAATAGGTAAAGAAATGCAATTCTTTGGAGCTCGTGCAAACTTAGCGAAATGTTTATTGTACGCAATAAATGGCGGTGTTGATGAAATTACAAAGAAACAAGTTGGCCCTAAGTATCGCCCTATTACTTCTGAATATCTAGATTATGATGAAGTGATTGAAAAATATAAAGATATGATGAAATGGTTAGCAGGAGTATATGTCAACGCTCTCAATATCATTCACTATATGCATGATAAATATTGCTATGAAAAATTACAAATGGCCTTACATGATGAAAAAGTAACAAGATGGTTTGCAACTGGTATTGCTGGTTTATCCGTTGTTGCTGATTCTCTTTCCGCAATTAAATACGCTAAAGTAAAAACCATTCGTGATGAAGATGGAATTGTCACCGATTACGAGATTGAAGGAGATTTCCCAAAATATGGTAATGATGATGACAGAGTTGATGAAATAGCTGAAGATTTAGTTCACTCTTTCATGACTTTCGTTAAACAAAATCACACTTATAGAGGTGGTATTCCAACAACATCTATTCTGACCATTACTTCTAACGTCGTCTATGGTAAAAACACCGGTTCTACTCCAGATGGTAGAAAAAAAGGTGAACCATTTGCTCCAGGTGCTAACCCAATGCACGGACGTGATTCACATGGTGCTGTAGAATCCTTAGCTTCTGTTTCTAAGCTTCCTTTCTCCGATGCTCAAGATGGTATTTCAAATACCTTTACAATCATTCCTAATGCTTTAGGAAAGGACGACATCTTTGTAGGTGATCTTGATGTTGAATTAAGTGATAAAAATGGAAAGAAAAACTAACAAAGAAAAACAAATAGATACTTTAGTTGATATGCTTGATAACTTCTTTGAAAATGAAGGAGGGCATATCAATGTTAAAGTTGATAAGACTAATGATAAAATAGAATTGGAAAAAGTCGAAATTGAAAAGAATCCAGACTGCATTAATGGAGCGTGTAAAACACCAACATTATTTGAAGGTCTTGATGAGAAAGAAGGAGAATAAATATGTCTGTAAACACAAGTAAACAACAAGTTGATAATTTAGTAAGTCTTTTAGACGGATACGTTGAAGAAGGTGGCCACCATCTTAATGTCAACGTATTAACTAAAGAAACTCTTCTAGATGCCCAAGCACATCCAGAAAATTATCCGCAACTAACAATCAGAGTATCTGGATACGCAGTAAACTTCATTAAGTTAACTAAACAACAACAAGATGAAGTCATCTCTCGTACATTCCATAAGGCTTTATAATGCTTCTTGGTAATATTCATTCAATAGAATCATTTGGCACAGTTGATGGACCGGGATTAAGATTTGTAATTTTCTTTCAAGGTTGTCCAATGCGTTGTGCTTATTGTCATAACCCAGATACATGGGGATATGACAGTCCTTTAAAAATGACTACTGATGAATTATTAGAACAATTTAATAAAAATAAAGCGTTTTATCGAGATGGTGGAATCACTGTCACCGGTGGTGAACCACTTCTTCAAATTGATTTCATTATTGAATTGTTTAAAAAAGCACGTGCGGAAAATATTCATACTTGTATTGATACATCTGGAATTACGTTTTCTAAACAAACAAAAGATAAATTTGATGAGTTAATCAAATATACCTCTCTTGTCATGCTAGATATCAAACATATTGATGATATTGAACATCAGCACCTTTGCTTACAAAGCAATAAAAACATATTAGCCTTTGCACGATACCTTAGTGACAATCAGGTTGAAACATGGATAAGACACGTTGTCGTCCCAACAATTACCGATAACAAAGACTACTTGTTTAAATTAGGTCAATTCATCGGTTCATTATCGTCAGTTACAGCTCTTGATGTTCTTCCATACCATACGATGGGTGTTCAAAAGTATCATCAGCTTAACATTCCTTATCGACTTGAAGGTATTAAGGAATTATCAAAAGATGAAGCGAAAATTGCTAAACAAGTTATTTTAGACGGAATAAAAGATTACAAAAAAAACCACTGAAATCAATTCTGTGGCTTTTTTATTAGTTAACTTTGTAAATTTTCTTAATTATAACTCCACATCGTAAAACTTATAATTCAACTCGCCACTTTCATCATTTATCTCAATAATTAAGTAAGAACCAAGTGAGGAATCACGAGGTTCAGTTAAACTACCAGGATTAAAAATATATGTGTTATCGACTTTTTTTGCACATCTTTCATGAGTATGACCGAATAAATATATATAACAATTTAATGAAGAGATATACGAATATGTTAATGCGCTAAATAAATTTCCATGCTCTACGTGGATTGTTCCAAATTTAGTCTTTATATCTCTTTTAAGCGGATAATCATCAAAGTAATCACAATTACCTTTAACTGCTAACAATTCAAAAGGCATATACGATGATGGTAGTTCACTATCACCGCAATGAATAAAAATATCACATTTTTGATTAGCGAGAAGAATCCGTCTTAAAGTATCGAAATCTCCATGTGAGTCAGATACGACAAGTATTTTCATATTAGAACAAATTATATAAAAGTAATAACGATAAAACAATTGGTCCAATTGGAATTGAACAAGCGAAATCAATCGAGAATATAGTTTGACCAACATTAAGCATACTTGCAAAATCAAAGTATAAAACGCAGAAAATACCAACTATACTTAATAAAGAAAGCGCTGCAGTAACATAGTAATAAATTTTTGAGAATTTATTTTCTCTTTTTGATACTTTTAAGAATAACGTCGCTCCCGGTAATAAAATAACAAGTAGCAAAAATACATATAACAATGGTTCGATTACATAATTACCAAATCTAAATATTGAAACGATAAAATTACCTGTGAAATATAATGCAAATAAAGAATATATACCGAGTAAAATCTTCTTATGTTTTGACTTCAATGTGTATTTATTATCGACAAGTTTAACTTCATATTTTTGTATAAAGTTTTTATTAGTAACACAAAATAATAAGAATGAATTAATAATAAGCATAACTACTACCGCTACTAAAAAAACAAATAGCGATATTTTAGTATTATTATTAAAGAAATAATAATGCGTGTTAAGTAAGAAAAGTACAATTGCTCCTACAATCAATATAGATGTGATTGATATAAACCATATGATATTTTTCTTGGTTACTGGTTTTAAATAAGTGTGATTAAAGAAGAAATATAGATATGCTACTGGTAAATCACAAGCAATCATCATTGGAAGCAACAATGTTAATGAATTGAATTCATCAATTATAGTTCCAAATAAGTTTAACATTCCGTAATAGAATGATAGAGACGTGACAATAAACGCGATAACAAAGAATATCTTTGCTTTCATATTACTTTTTTTCTGAATCATTTCCATAATTAAAATTCTCCATACATTACACTTTGAATATTATCAAATGTTATTTTATTAAATCCATTTAAAGTTATCATTTTATAGCCAACAATATCTTTATAATTATATATTTCTGGAGAAGATTTTATTCCATAAGATAAAATAACATCTTTATATAGTATGTCGGTATAGTTAATATGATCGTGTCCGATAAACATCGCCTGTACTCCACATTTTTTCATTCTTTCAAAAGCATCAGTACGTTTATAGCCGACCGAACATTTTTCATTGTTTTCGCCTCTACCTTGTACATTTCCAGCTTTATACTCTTTATAGGCATCTTTAAATTCGTATAAAGGAATATGGAAGAAAGCTAACGAAGGAACTATTCCCTCATGCTTAGTTATATCCTCAATATGAGCAATTTGATCTTCATGAATAATATCGTAACTGTATTTAACGCCGTTAAAGTAATAAGAATTACTATCAATAATGTAAACTCTATATACAACCGTACCATTCTTCTTAATATTTATATAGTAATTTGTTAATCCGTATATATTGTCGTTATCATAATCAATATATACTGAATTATTCAAACCTTTTATATACGAAGATATATAGTAATAATCATAATTTCCCTGTAAATCATGGTTTCCATAAGTATACGCAAAAGGAATATTAAACGAATCGATGTAATCTAACAAAGTTGATACACTAATTCGATTAGATTCCATAAATGTATCACCTGTAAATACAAGTAAATCCGGATTATTTGCATCTGTTATTGATTTTTTGACATATCTTTTTAATACTTCCATATCAGTTTGAATTCCACAATGCAAATCTGTTAATTGAACAATCTTAAAACTATCTGATTTAAAGCTCATTTCGGCTCTATATTCATCATATGAATGATTTGTAGCTCCACATGATGTCATACCGAGTGTTAAAAAGAAAGTCAAACCTAAGAAACCAATCTTTTTCTTCATTTGTTATCTCCTATTACTTTTTAGATTAAAATTATTATATACAAAACCAAAGAATAAATAAATAGACCACTAGACGAAAAAAGTACTTGGTTGGTTTACCAAGCACTTAATTTAGCAATATTTATTTTCCTAAATGACAAAGTGTTAATGCACCAGGACCGGTATGAGCACCGATAATTGGAGACAACGATGTTTGTTTAATAACTAAAGTCGGATAAATTTTTAAAAGCTCTTCTTTTAAGAAATCACTTAGATCTTTACAATCTGCATCAGTTATATAAACAACAGAACAATATTTTTCATCATAAAATTCTTTAAAGTATTCAATCAAGGCCATAACTGCAATTTTGTTGCCTCTTTTTTTAGAAATGTTAATTAACTTACCATTCTCATCAATTTCTAATACGGGTTTAATTCCTAATAATGAACCAACCATAGCGGTCGCACTACCGACTCTCCCACCTCTTTTAAGGTACATTAAATCTTGAACAAAGAACCAGTGATGAATATGTTTAACTAAATTAAGAATATCATCTCTATTCTCTTCTATTGATAATCCTTTAGCTTTATTCTCAACCATTTTTTCAGTAAGAACGTTCATTCCACCGGTAGCTGATAATGAGTCAATTGGAAATAAATCAACATCAGGATATTTTTCTTTTAAGTTTTGAGCAGCCAAGCAAGCAGAATTATATGTTGAAGATAAACCGCTAGATAAAGCTAAATAAAGGACTGAATATCCTTTACTTAAGTATTCATCAAAAAATTCTTCATACATAAACGGAGTGATCTGAGTTGTCTTCGTCATATCTCCTTGCCTTTGACCATCGTAAAACATTTTAATTGTTTCATCCTTTTCAAAGCCTAAAGAGGTACGCATATCTTCACCTAAACTATATTGCATTGGGACACAATGAATCTCGTGTTCCTTAATAAATTCTTCTTTTAAATCTGCTGAAGCATCCACGCAAATAATATACTTTCCCATAAAATTTCTCCTGTTAAATACTCACATGTGTATTTTATTCTAAAATCAATTAAATAACTATTACCAATCGCACTTTTTTTGTGTATAATTACACATATAATACTCAGTTGTGTAATAAAGGAATAATAATTATGGATCCGCGAAAAAACAAAACAAAAAAATCTATTCAAAATGCATTACTCGAATTAATTCAAGAAAAAGATTATTCAAAAATAACTGTTACCGAACTTACTAAAAAAGCCAATGTTGGCCGCAAAACTTTTTATTTACATTATGAAAATGTTGCTTCAGTTGTTGAAGATATGGAAAGTCAATATACTGAAACTCTCATTTCAAGAATTAACAGCAGCATAATAACTAAAACTGATTGTGACTTAAAAAATGTTTTTTTTGAATTAAATCGAGTAATAATAAATTACTCACCTTTATTAAGAAAATTAGTAAAAGAAGATAGTCGCCCTCTTTTTCACGAATGTGCTAAAAGAATTATTAAAGCAGCTATCTTACTTTATTTACGCAAAGGATATATTGTTGATGAAAACATCATCGAATACTATAGTGAATTCTATGCCTCTGGTATCGTTGATTTATATATTGTATGGTTAAGTTCTTCAAAATCAATTCCAATTTCAGAAATAACAGAAATTGCAAATAAGGTATGTTTTATCGGAGCTGATAGATTATTGTCAAATAAAACTATCTAAGATCCTTAACAAAATATAGTCCGTCGTAATAAGACACCTCATTAATTTTTATCGCATGTGGAATAGTACCACATACTTTAAAACCAAAACGATTCATGAGTTTTATTCCATATTCGTTTTCTTTAGCAACCATCGCTTCAACTTGTTCAATTTTACATACTTTCAAACGAGCAAAAGCTTTGTTAAATAACGCGGTAGCAACACCTATATTTTGATATTGCTTTAATACAACTACTTCAATAGATGCTCGATGATCACTATCATTTACTGGCCCAAAATAACATTCAGCAATTAATGTAGAATCAATAAATGCCCCCAACAACAAACTTTTCTTTGAAAATAGATAATTCATGATTAAAGAACGATATTCATGTTCTCTTTTAGTTATTGTAAAAGAAGAATAATCATAAAAAACAATATAATTTGATTCATGAATAATCGTATTATCAAAAACAGTCATCGTATCGATGTCATTTTCACCAATGCATCTAATTACAATGTTTTTATCATTTATAACTATATTTTCATCTTTTGCTAACATCTATTAATCCTGCAAAAGAAATATATCGAAATAATCATCGATAAAAGTTGTTAATTTAATTAAATCAATTTCATTGTGAAAGGTATCAAGCGATAATGCCATCTTTTCTTCTTCTTTTAGTATGCTCTCCTGAGAATACTTACGGAACAAAAATGATTCACCAGGAATAATTCCTTTTCCATTAGCGCTTTCCAAAACAAATTTATGATCTGAATCCATACGATAAATGTTGCGATCGACTTGAACGTTAAAATCCCATGAATCATCTAAATCATATGAAAAGTCAAAATCATTATCGCAATTTAATTTTAATTCATCAATTGACACACCTTTAGAAGAAAAATCTCTATCAGTAATAATATCATCGCTATTTGAATAAAAAGAAGATACCCCATCTTTAAAAGCGTATTTTTCTTTCTTTTGAATATTTAGAGAAAGTAAAAAAATCGCAGCTAATTCATCAAGTTTAGTATCAGTCCTCACATAGATAATTCTATTCAATAAAGTTGGTCGAAGGCTATATGCTAAATGAAGCTTATAATAATCATTCATATCTTTCTTCTTTCTATTTCTACTTTAAACTTAATACTTTACTCTATTTTTTTCAATATATTTCACTAATTATAGTAATCAGTAGACTTTATTCTTCGTATAAAGCTAACTGATTGAACAAATCTTCATATTCATCTTCTAATTTCTTCTCTTGTACTTCTAGTTCTCTTAATTTAACTATATCTTGATACACTTCTTTTTTTTCATAAAGGGATTTAATCTCTGACATTTTTTCTTCAATCTTAGAAATTCTTTCTTCAATTTTATTTTTAGCCAAACGCGGTCGTTCTTTCTTCTGATGAGTTGGAACATATTTATCTTTATTTGTTTCTTTTACTTCGTCTTTTTCTTCTTTTGTTTCAGCATTTTTTTCTAATGGATCAAGAACCTCAACCTTAAAGTCAGTGTATCTTCCTTCGTAATAGTATGAATTTCCTGAAGTGAAATAAAGTAATTTATCGCATATTTGATCAACAAAATATCTATCATGTGAAACAACAATTAACGAGCCATTATATCTTTTTAATGAGTCGATTAATTCTTCTTTTGTCATCATATCAAGGTGATTTGTTGGTTCATCTAATAAAAGCAAATCATAATTATGTAAAACAAGTTCGGCAAATACAACACGCATTCTTTCTCCACCAGAAAGATTATCAATTATTTTCTTATCATCCTCATATGAAAATGCATAACTGCCAAGATGGTTATAAATAGCTTGATCATCCATGAGTGGAAATTTTTCTTTAAAGAATTCAAATATTGATAAAGGAGACTTTAGATTAATTCCATCTTGCTTTAAATATCCAATATTAAGCAAAGTTAAAAAATCAATCTCACCACTTAGTGGCTTTAATTCGTGTAAAAGATTTTTTATGAATGTAGTTTTACCACACCCATTTTGACCCATAATAGCTAGTTTGTCTCCACCAAACAAGATGAAATTAATATTGTTAATCAGTGGGGTATCATATCCTATAGAAACATCTTTAACTTCAATAAGTCTTTTACCTTTACGAACACTACCAGTAATATTCATATTGACTTTATTTCTAGTTTCAATTGGCTTTTCAATTGAAGATTCTTTTATTTTTGCTAATTTCTTTTCTCTATCATGCGCTCTAGAAACAAAACGTGGTTTCGGCATATAAAAATTAATAAACCACTCTAATTTTTCAATCTCTTTTTGTTGGCTCTTGTATTGTTTTAGTCTTTGCTCATATCTTTCTTTTTTTAAGAAAGCATATTTATCATAATCACCGACATAAACTTCCAAACGTTTTTGATCAAGTTCAAAGACTTTATTAGCAAGACTATTGATAAAATATCTATCATGCGAAACAAATAAGATAGATCCATCATATGTTTTTAAATATGTTTCGAGCCATTCAATTGTAGAAATATCTAGGTGGTTTGTCGGTTCATCGAGCACTAATAAATCAGGTTTAAGTAATAATAATTTAGCAAAAGCCATTTTCATTCTTTCTCCACCAGAAAAAGAAGAAATCGAACGATCAAAATCATCTTTAGTAAAACCGAACTTATATAACATTTGATCAATCTTATAATGATATTCATACCCGCCTAAAGAACGAAATTTATTTTCTAAAGAAGAATAAGAATTTAAGATAGATTCATCATGTGGATTATCCGCTATTCTAATACAAAGATCACTTAAAGTTTTTTCCATTTTTATTAAATTGTCAAATACTAAAAGAGCTTCTTCATGAAGTGTATGATTTAAATCAGATATTACTGATTGAGAAAGATATCCGATGTTGTAGCCTTTAGAAATAACAACTTGACCACAATCAGGTTGAAGTTCTCCAATAAGCATTTTTATTAAAGTAGATTTTCCTGTTCCGTTAGGACCAACTATTGCAATTCGTTCCGAATCATTAATATCAAAAGTAACCGGTTCAAAAAGTCTTTCACCACTATATTCTTTTGATACATTTTGAAAAGTCGCAATAATCATAAAGTCCTCACATTCACAAGAATTATTATACATAATTCTCGCAAAATAATCATTAAAAAAGTCAGCTCATCTAATTGTATGCGAGCTGACAAATAACGTTATAGATAAAAGACTATCAATAATATAGCAATTAGTTCTTAAATAAAGTAATTATTCAATTACTTCTAAGACAACTGGTCCACGAGTAACTTCATCATCAACAATCTCGAAAGCGGAATAGATATTCTTAGCAATATTATCGAAATTTGGCTTATCTGTATATATGGTTGCAAGGACTTCACCTTTTTCAACTTTATCTCCAACTTTCTTGTTTAAAACAATACCAGCAGAAGTATCAATTAAGTCTTCTTTTCTTTCTCTTCCTGCTCCAAGTTGCATTGCAGCTACGCCAATAGTAATAGCTTCAACTTTTGAAACATAGCCCGTTTGTGTTGAAACTACATCTCGCTTATACATTGCTGTTGGAAATTTAGAAGGATTTTCAATATATGTAACGTCTCCTCCTTGTGCACTAACAAATTTTTTGAATACTTCAAATGCTTCACCTGAATCAATTTTAGATTGTAATAAAGCACGTGCTTCTTCTTTGGTTTCGCAAACTTTAGCTTGAACTAACATCGTTGAACCAGAAGATAAACATACATCTAATAAATCAGAAGGCCCGTGGCCATTTAAGGCATCAATTGCTTCTTCTACTTCTAAGATATTACCAACGGCTTTTCCAAGTGGCTCACCCATATCGGTGATTTCAGCTCTAGTATCTTTACCAAAATTTTTACCAATTTTGACCATTAATCTCGCTAATGTTTCAGCATCTTTTTGAGTCTTCATGAAAGCTCCATTGCCAAATTTTACATCAAGTAAAATTGTATCAGCGCCAGAAGCTAACTTTTTTGACATAATAGATGATGCAATTAAAGCCATTGAATCAACAGTGCCTGTAACATCTCTTAAAGCGTATAATTTTTTATCCGCTGGAACTAATTTATCAGTTTGACCAACAATAGCCATTCCAACTTCTTTAACTTGTTTAATAAAATCTTCGTCTGAAACTTGAATTGATAATCCTGGAATCGATTCTAGTTTATCGAGTGTCCCACCAGTATGACCAAGTCCTCTTCCTGACATTTTTGCTAACTTTACACCACAAGCAGCAACCATTGGTCCTAAAACCAATGAAACTTTATCACCAACACCACCAGTTGAATGTTTATCAACCTTTACTCCTGGAATTGAAGATAAATCTACAATTTCTCCTGAATTTAACATTGCTTCAGTTAAAGCAAATGTCTCTTTCTCTGTCATTCCATTAAAAATAATGGTCATCAACAAAGCTGAAACTTGATAATCAGGTATTGAGCCATCAACAAAACCATTAATAAAGAATTTTATTTCTTCATTAGTTAATTCTTTTGCAGCTCTCTTTTTTAAAATAACATCTACCATTCGCATAAAAAAACCTTTACCTTTCAAAAAACAATCTTAATACATTTATAAAAAAATAACAACTATGGTTAAAAAGACACAACTCAACGACCACTATTCAACTGAAATAACTAACCATCTATCATTATCAGATCCTAGGTTATTATCATACACTCTTAAGAACAATGTGTGAACTTTATTTTCTCCTACATAGAATAATTTAGAAGATCCATTCACAAAATTGTAAATTAAATCACAATCAGTAACGGGACAAGTAAGCGCATCTTTAAAAGAAAAATCTACACATGCTTCAGTGCCAGATAAAGTAATTCCAGGTCCTGAAATATTATTATATATTGATACATTAGGTAAATATCTCATATCGGCATGACAAAATTTAATTTCATCACCTTTATTTAATTCACCCACCCATACATACTCATCGCAGTTATAAATTGGAGAACGTGTTAAGACAAATTGATTTTTCTCAGAGATTTTTTCGTCGCCACGTAAAATAAACAAATCAGCGCATTTAGCATCTTTATATTCTTTTAGAATCATCGGATGTAAACAAGTTATTTTTCTTTTATTTGCCATATAAATATCCACCTTTCTACATTCATTTTACCATATGTAAATAATATTTTATATTATTTCGTTCATTTATATTAAAACGCCTAGGGTACTAATGATATAATGTTTTAGATATGGAAATGTATGATTTATTAGCTAGTTATCTTCAAAAAGAGACCATTGAAAAACTAAAGGAAGAAATGGAAAAAGAAACACCAAATAAAGGTCTTCTTTTAAATGTAAATAAAACAAACTCCGCTGTTCTAAATGATTTTACAACAATGAAACAAGATAACATTGATAAAAGTCTATATCTCTACGATTCATCTATTGATAAACCAGGCAAGAATATACTTCACGAATGTGGAGCGTATTACATTCTTGATCCTTCAGCCGATATAATTTCTCAAAATCTCATTTCAAATGAATACGAAGTTGTTTTAGATATGTGCGCTGCTCCAGGTGGAAAGACTATTTCTTACGCCTTAAAGCATCCTCGTAGTTTAATTATTTCAAATGATTATTCGTCTTCTCGAGCTGTTGAACTAGCAAAAAACATCGAAAGAATGGGACTAGCAAACGTTATTGTTACTTCCTACGACCCTTCGTTCTTTTTAGATAACTATCAACAATATTTTGACAAAATTATTCTTGATACTCCTTGTTCAGGAACCGGAATGTTTAGAAAAAGTGCCGAAGTAAAAGATGATTGGTCATATGAAAAGACATTAAATCTTCTTCCACTTCAAGATAAATTACTATCTATTGCATATGATTTACTTAAAAAAGGCGGCATCTTATCCTACTCTACTTGTTCATTTCTAAAAGAAGAAGATGAAGATAGAATAAATAATATTCTCTCCCTTCACTCAGATTTATCCGTTTTACCTCTTAAAGAGGAAGAAGGATACTATGAAGGAACGCTAAAAGGTTGCTATCATTTATTTCCTTCACTATATAAAAAAGGCGAAGGTCATTTCGTATGCTTTTTAAAGAAAGATGGAACTTTATCTTCTAACTCATTCAATTTAAAACATGGAAAATACAATAAAGAACTCAATTTATACGAGTTTAATTATCTTAATGAAACATATGCTTTACCATACTTCGATTCTATAATGTTCAAACTTAAATCATTAAGGTTTGGATTAAAACTAAGCAATGATTCAAAATATTCAAAATGTCCATATGATCACGCCTTATCTCATTACTTATCAAGTGAAAATTCTCTTCAAATAAGCAAAGAAGAAACGGAAAAATATCTTAAAGGAGAAGAGATTTCTATCGCATCTTCTATGAAAGATGGGATTGTAATTCTATCTTATTTAGGATGTAATATTGGATATGGTAAGAAAGTTGGTAACAAAGTGAAGAATTACTATCCAAAAGGATTGAGAAAGTCATTATAATATACACAGAAAGAAGAAGGATAATATGGATAAATATACTGCATTACGCTCAAGAACAATAGTTGCTAGTGCTGATATTTTGAAAATATCAGCAGAAGCAAAGAAAGATAATTATGAAAACAAAATAGATGCTTCTATCGGTGTTTTTCTTAATGATGATAAAACGTTAAACGGAGTAAGACTAATAAAAGCTAATATAGGTAAAGATATACCAAATAATTTGAACTACCCACCAATATCAGGACAACCAATATATAAAGAAGCAGTTTCAAAATGGCTTTTCCGAGAATACTATGACAAATTTACATCTTCATATTCCGTGCCGTTTTGCGCAACTTTAGGTGGAACAGGTGCATGCTTTATTTCTTTCAAAACATTTTTGGAAAAAGGTGAAAAAGTTCTACTTCCTTCATTGATGTGGAACAACTACCAACTTATTGCTTCAGAAGCAGGAATAGGTTTTGATACATATGAAATTTTTGATAGTAATCAAAACTTCAATATTGATAATCTTATTCAAAAAATTAAACAATATCAAAAAGTACAACAAAACGTCCTCGTCGTAATAAACGATCCTTGTCAAAATCCAACTGGCTATTCTTTATCAAGCGAAGAATATCAAAAATTATTCGTTTCTTTAAACGAAATTACTAAACTTGGAAATATCACGATTCTATTTGATGTTGCATATTTAGATTACGATCGTGCAGATTTATCTTCGCATAAACTTTTCAAAGCAATAAATTCATTTAATCCTCAGTTCTTATGTATGTTTGCATTCTCGTGTTCCAAAACATTCGGGATGTATGGTTTAAGAACGGGCGCTTTATTAGGCTTAACAAAGAGTGAAGAAGTAAGTGTAAATATTGTTAATTCTGCATGCTGCATTGCAAGAGGAACATATTCCTGTCCAACCGGGAGTGCTATTATCGCTGTATCTAATTCTTTGCTTGACAATAAGGCTAGACAAGATATTGAGAATAATATCTTAGCAAATATGAATATCTTGCATTTAAGAGGTAGACATCTTATTGATACCTTAGATAAATACAATATTAAGCATACGAAATATTCAAATGGTTTCTTTATTACTTTATACATCAACAATTCTCCACTTGTAACTGCAAAATTAAAAGAAAAACACATGTATGTTGTCCCACTTGATAACTCACATATTCGCTTAGCATTATCAAGTCTTAAAGATGATGAAATTGACACGTTAATATATACAATGAGTGAGGTAATAAAAACCATAAATGAATAATACATTAATATTTGAATTTTCCAATCACAAATTAACTTCAGAAGAAATACTTAATTCAAGTTTTTTCAAAGATATTTTGCATGAGTATCTTTGTTCACTTGAAAGCGAAGATATAAAGTTATACAACTTAATCAATGACACATTCATTGACAACATTGATAATAAAATACATTCATTATTCATAGAATTATTATCCGGAAATTATTCAAATATTGAAAAACAATTACTCCCATTAAGCGAAGATAAATATGAATTTTTATCGATGATAGACGGAATATACGACGTGTGGAGAAGTAAACAAAGATACGCATTAATTAACTCAAATAAATTCAATATCGAATCATCAAAATTCGTTAGTTTAAATGAAGAGTTTCAAAGTATAATAGTTTCCACTTATCGTAAAATATATGAAAATGTTTTGGGTCATGAACAAATAGTTTACCGTCAACTTCCTTCCGGTACTAACGCTAGTTTTATTATTGAAAATTCCAGTAAACTTGACTTGCCACATGAACTTGGTTTTCTTGAAAGTACGCCAAGATTAAAAACCTTGCTTATCAATCCACCATTTATTTCATCCTCAAAAAAGAATACAAGAGAAGGAATTTTCTCTACTCATAATTTGTTCGTTGATAAAGAAAGTTACGACTCAAATAATAATATAGCAATAGCAATTAAGATCAACCATAAAGTTGGTTACTTATTCATTTCGAAAGAATATCTTTCATTTATTGTGGCTTTAGGAAACCTATTTAAAATTGTTGATTTCTCCGATGTCGAGAATAAAAAGCCCGAATTTATTTTGTTTTTCGGAATTAATATTGATTACAACTTGTGTTATTATTACAAATTGGAAGATGGAACATACGTCGGTGTATGCCCTGAAAAAGCTAATATTGATTACTTTGGTTATCTAAAAAAGATGATTTTAACACTTCATAATCTTCATATGATTGATGAACGTAAACTACCAATCCACGGTGCTGGTATACGAATTCAATTAACTAACAAAAAGAGTTTTAATGTAGTTATTCTTGGTGATTCAGGTGCAGGAAAATCAGAAACCATTGAAGCCTTAAACATGCTTAGAGATCCTTTGATAGATAAAATTTATACAATCTTTGATGATATGGGAACATTCGAAATCAATGATTCTCAAGTTTATTGTTCAGGAACAGAAACTGGTGCGTTTGTTAGATTGGATGATTTAGAAAAAGGATATTCTCTTCGCTCTGTTGATAGATCAGTTTTTCTAAATATTGAATCGGTTAATTCCCGTGTAGTAATTCCAATTACAACTTATAAGGAGACTAAAAAGCTTCATCATGTTGATATGTTTTTGCTCGCAGATAACTTTACTTCATCAAATGATGGAATAATAAAATTTAACGATGAAAAAATTGCAATAAACGAATTTATCAAAGGTGAACGTGTAGCAAAAGGAACGACTAGTGAAATTGGAAAGGTATCTACTTTTTTTGCCAATCCTTTTGGACCATTACAACGCAAAGAAGAATGTAAAGAATTAATCAATGATATTTTTGATGATTTATATAAAAACAAAATATTTATTGGTAAACTATTTACCAAGCTTAGTATTGATCCGCATAATGGACCTAAAGAAGGCGCAGTTGCTTTACTTAATTTACTTCGCTCGATTTAATCAACACATTTTAAAGATTCAACCATTTGAATCTTTTTTAATTTAGGTAAAAACAAAATATCTACTATTATAGCTAAGATTATCGATATTCCAAACGAATAAAAATAACTAAGAGGAGCTATAGAATCTCCAAACAACATTCCCTCGTTTTGAATTATTGACATAACAAATTTGTGTAAATAATACCCAACTAACAATCCGAGACTAGAGCCTAAAATAGTTAGAACCATCGTTTCTCTATATACATATCCAGCAACTTCTTCTTTTTGATATCCTAAAACTTTTAACGTTGCTATTTCCCTTATTCGTTCATTGATATTTATATTTGTTAAATTATAGGTAACAACAATGGACAACGCTCCAGAAAAGCCTATTAATAACAGAACAATATAATTTATGTTTTTTATAAGGAAATCAAAGAATGATCTTGTTTCTGATACTGCTTCAACAGATTTAACGTCTTCATTATTTAATATTAACGACACAATTCTATCTTGCTTATCCTGAGTGGAAATATCCGCATTTACAATGTATGAATTAATACCATATGTTTTATTTGTTAACTCATTTAACTTATTTACGCTTAAAAATATATAGTTATTCACGTAATTTCTAACTATATGTTGAGCCTCAATTTTATGTTCTTTACCATCGATGGCAATGGTAAATTCATCTCCTTCACTAATCTTTAAATACTCAGCAATCTGGTTAGTTATATATATATCAGAAGAAGAATATTCTAAGATATTCCCTTTTAAGTCTTCTAACTGGATATATGAATCAACTTTACTTTCATTATCAAACACATATATATATGAAGATATCTTATTGTTATTTAGTGAACACTTTACATCTGACTCCACATGCAGTTTAGAGAACTGATCAATTCCTTCAATAGAGCTAAATATTGAATCATTTTCTTTATCTACATTTACAACAAGTTCATACTTAAATATCGTATTATATTGATAATTTGATACGATATCAATCGAATCTTTAATGCCGAAGCCAATCAATAATAACGAAGTACATCCACCTATACCAATCAACATAACAAAAAGATTCTTTTTATATCTAAATATATTCTTAAACATCGATTTATACTTAAATTTAAGTCTTTTCCATAAGAAAGGCATTCTTTCAAGAAGAATCTTTTTTCCTGGCTTAGGTGCCTTTCCTAGCATCAATGTTGATGGTTTCTCTCTCATAGTAGATCGACAAACTAAATATGTAACTAACAAAACAGAAACTATCATAACTAAGACTGATAAAGATATATAAAATGGATCAAGTCTCATGATAAAGTCAGGCAAGGCAAATAATGAATTATACATATAATAAATCAAATATGGCAACGAATATATTCCTACTCCCACTCCGATTAAGCAACCAATTCCGCAAGCTAATAAAGCATATAATAAATACTTAAGTAAGATTAGATTACGAGAATAGCCCAAGGCTTTTAAAGTACCGATACTTACTCTTTCTTCCTCAACCATTCTAGTAATAGAGGTTAAAGTAATTAATCCAGCAATAAGGAAGAAAAAGAACGGGAAAACAACCGCAACATCAGCAACCTTCTCTGAATTCATCTTAAAATTTATATAGGAAGCATTGTATGATTTTGTATCCAAGAAATAAACTGATATTTCTAATTTATCTATTTCCTTATTAACAATTTTATTTGTTTCTGAAATGGATTTCTCTTCAATCTCATTTTTTTTATTTTCAAGTTGGGCATCAATTTTATCACTTAATGCTTGTCCTTTTAATCCGTTCGTTTCAATAATTTGATCTAGTTGTTGATTGTAAGCCTGTTCAAGTGCGTCTCCCGTATAGCCATAAGATATCAATTGATTACGTAAATTAATACCTATTTCAGCAATCTGATCGTCAAAGGCCTTAGATATATTTTTCTTATATTCTTCAAAAATAACGTCATATACTTCTTTATATGATTTCTCATATATTTCCTGCTTCAATGAAGTTATTCTTGCGTTAGTAATCTCCTCTTCTTCAGTTTTAATTTTTACTACAAATTCATCTATTAATTCATCATATTGTTTTGAAAAATAGTTTATTCCTTGTTTTTTATTTAGTTCAATGTATATATCAGTTATTGGCATCTCTTCATCATAAAACGAAGTATTAAAATACATTACCGAGCTTAGTTTGCCACTTCCAACAGTAGTAGTTTCCTTTTGCTTTTGGAAATAATAAGCCGAAGAAACGACCCCTTTTACAGTATAGGTCTCATCATTATATTCAATTGTTTTATCTAATGGGATATCTAAAAGATAAGTATCTGGTGATTCAATTACGCATTCGTACTTTGAAGAAGGATAAGTTCCTTTTACTAAAGTAAGTTTGTTTACACTTTGTTCATTATTTAAATCTAAATAATATGCCCTTGCACTGATATTCTCATCCTTATATATCATCTCTCTATCGTATTGAGTTACACCAACAATTTCTTTTATTTCATTATATTTTGTTTTTAATAAGTTCACGCTAGATGACTCAAAACCAATTGTACTTTTTATATTTAAATCCGATAAATTAGTATCTTCGTAATATTTACTTACGCTGTACTGTAAATCCGGGGTTGAAGATAATAAGCCGATCAAAAAACCAATTCCAAGTATAACAATTGCAATAATTGAAATAAATCTTCCAAGATTGGACTTAATACCTCTAAATAAGCTTTTATAAAAAGTTTTCATAAATACCTACCATTCAATTTTTTCAATTGGAACAGGAGAAGAAGTAAATTCTTCCTTAATAATCTTTCCATTTTTTAAGAAAATAACATGATCAGCCATTTTAGTAATAGCGGCATTATGCGTAATAACAATTACAGCTTTGTTGGTTTTTTTCGAAGTTTCGTATAGCAACTTTAATATTGCTTTTCCAGTTAGATAATCTAACGCTCCTGTTGGCTCATCACATAATAATAATTTTGGATTTTTAGCTATAGCTCTTGCAATAGCTACTCTTTGTTGTTCACCACCGGATAATTGCGATGGAAAATTATTCATTCTATCACTTAAACCAACTTGAGTTAATACTTCTTTAGAATCAAGAGCGTTCTTGCAAATTTCCGAAGCTAGTTCAATATTTTCTAAAGCGTTCAAATTTGGCATTAAATTATAGAATTGGAAAACAAATCCAACATCGTTTCTACGATATGAAGTAATTTGCCTTTCTTTATATTTTGCAACATCGCTATTACACACAAGAATTTCACCCTTATCACAACCTTCCATTCCACCTAAAAGGTTTAATATTGTGGTTTTACCTGCACCGGAAGGGCCAACAACCACCAAAAATTCTCCTTTTTTAACTTTAAATGAGACATCATCAGTAGCTTTGATTAGTTGGTTCCCATTTTTGTAGTATTTTGATACATGCTTAAATTCGACTAAGATTTCTTCCATATTATTCACCTGCTTTTTGAGATATATAGTGGAGAGTAGTAATTAACTCCTCTGTTTTTTCATCTCCCATTTTATTCAATATATCGTCTATATATTTATCCGTACTATTAATTTCTTTATTTATTTCAGTTAATCCTAATTCAGTTAATGAAACATTTAGTTTTCTTCTATCATTATTATCGAGACTCATTTTGATATACTCTTTATCAATTAAAGAAGATAGAAGAGCTGTTACTCTTCCTTTAGTGATATTTAAGTTTTTTGCTATTTCTGATGGATTCACTTTATCGCCATAATTTGAATATAAATAAAGCATTATTGATAATTCACCTTCTAAGAACCTTTTTAAAGATGTTATTACATCAAGTTTAAATATAGATAATAATGCCTCTTTCATTCTTTCTCTGTTTTGTTTCATATATGCACCTCCATAATTAGTATACCCCGTACAACTATATTATATAGTAAATCTTTTATTCCGCAACTAAAAAGGATGAATAACTATGATTCATCCATTAACAAATCTTTGATTTTCTATTCTTCTTCTTTATTGTTGATAAAGAATAAGTATATTGACGTCGGTAGAATAAGAAGTCCTATTACACCAATATAAGATAAATAATACATAATAAACTTAAGAATAATATTTGATTCATCTTTGAAATAATACGCAACACAAGCACATATTGAAATCGTTAAGCCTGCCATAACTGAGTCAATAACAATGAGTAACACTCTTCTTTTTATATTTGATTTATATATTAATCTAAATAAGACAATATATGAAAAACAAGAAAACACCATTAATATAAATAGAAAGGTATCACGATAAATTCCATCAATATAGACTTTTCCAAAATAACCCATGTTAAGCATTGCAACTAAATACGGAAAAAATGCTAATACAATTCCACCTAACAAAAATAAACACCAATACTTTTTCATCTCCCCTAATTCCATAATATTACTCCATAGATTTTAAAGACTCGACCATCTTTATCTTTTTAGTTCTTAAACATAATAACAAATTTACTGCCATAGCGGTAAACAAACTGATAGCAAGGGAAATAATATAGGTATACCACTCAATATGATAAACGAAAGTTAATAAACTTGTTTTGTTAATTGCTAAAATTAACACGCACATTGGATATCCTACTCCAAGGCCTAGCACAGCCCCGATAAAAGTATCTATCATTATCTCCGTAATTAACGTCTTAGTTATTTCCTTATAATTAAATCCAAGAACTTTCATCGTTGCTATATCTCGTGAACGTTCATTGATATTCATACTTGTCAAATTATATATAACTACAACTGCTAATAATATGGCAAAGATTTTTATTACATCTGTCATGTTACGAATGGATCCCAGTAAATCATTCGCATACGCTTCTGTACTGTTGCTAGATAAAACTGACACAAATGAATAATTATTTTGAATGTATTTTTCAATTTCATTTTCCCGATTAACATCATCTAAAGTAATCCAGTAGGACGTAGGTTCAATATTAAATTTTAAGTAATCCGTATTTATATCGTAAAATCCATGTAATAACGATGATTCAAAAATAGAATCGACCTTTCGAGTAATCTCGTTATTTTGTATCTCAATCTTAATTTCATCCCCAACCTTTAAATTCATATTATCAGCGGTGGTTTTATCAACAACTACTCCTCCATCTCCATAAGATAAAGAAAAACATAACGAATCTTTTTCCATCAATGTAATAGTTGTATCTTTAAAGTAATCTCCCGCATAGGCACTAACAGGATAAAATAGAACTTTCTCAACTCTTTTCACACCATCAATACTACTTAAGGAATTAAAATCCTCCTCTGAATATGTAGCGGTAGTAATATTAATATCACGTCTCAATTGTTGCTTATATGATAATTCAATTCCATAATTCAATGTATCCATAATTCCAAAACCGGATACAAGTAAACTCGTACAACCTAATGTGCCAAGAATAACCATTATAGATTTCACTTTACTACGCATAATATTTCGATACGCCATTCGAGTTGGAATTGAAAAATATTTAGCTACTTTACTCTCTTTTGCTCGTTTTCTCATACTTATTTTTGGAGAAGAAGAACGTAATGTATCAACTGGTTTTTCACTAATAACCGAATGAGAAACTGAAAACGATACTACCGCGGATAATAAAAGTAATAAAGCAGTAATAAGTATTGACATTAGATAGAAGAAGCCTGGTTTCTTATAAGGAATATCCCACAGCAATTTATATTTTATTTCCATGACATTTGGAATTAATAACGGACCAACAAAGAAGCCGATAATTCCTCCAATAAGACATAAAACAAACCCATAAGATACATAATGTAAATATATTTGAGTCTTACTGACACCGACAGCTTTTAACGAACCTATTTGAATTCGCTCTTTCATTATCATTTGAGAAATAGTTGTTAAAATAACTAAAACTGATACCAAAAAGAAAAAGATCGGGAAAACATAAGTAAGTTTTTTAGCTTGTGTTACATCTTGATTTAAAGCTAATGAGCAAGGAAGATTATCGCTAGTGGTAGATACTAACAGTTTCGTATTTTTTTGATTAGAAATAAAATCTTTTACCTTCTCATTTAAACTATATATATCAACATTATTTTTTGCTTTTACCAATATTTGGTTAGTTGTGCTTGATAATAACATGTACGAATATTGATTAAAGTTAAAATTATATCCTGTAACTGTATTTAAATAAGCGCTAATTGAGTCTATAGCATAATTTTCCGACATTACCTTTACAAAAGAATTAGTAAGATAGGTATATGTTGACGATATTATAGAAGAAGAAAAAGCAGATGATTGAACTCCTTCAGGGTGTAACATAATTCCACTAACTTTCGTAGTAAATGTTAATTCATTATTACGCATGATATCTGTTTTGCCAGATAGAACAAAATTAGAAAGAATATCCAAATAAATTTTGAAATTATCATTATTAAAATAATTTGATATAGTAAACGACTTCTCATCTCCGACTTTAATATCGAAGGTATCCGCGTAACTTTTCATTACTAAAAAACCTTCTTCACCTTCTTGAATAAGAGGACGAGATAAGTTATTCGAATCATTCTGGCAAATCAAATTCAATGAACTCTTATCACTTTTTATTGGAAAATAACTACGTTTCTCTACCTCATTAATTCCTTCAACCTTTTTTAACTCATCAAAATTAACATTAGTTGTAGAATCCGTGGTGACATATATATCAGCGAAATTTGATTCGGTATAAAGTGTATTTACTCGATCAGCAAAATTTTCAGCGTTTGCAGTTAAACCACTAAAAAGACATATTGCTAAAAATGATATAGCAATAATCGCTAAAAACTGCTTGTAATTACTTTTCACCGAGCGAATTAATTTCTTAAAAAGTAATAAAAAAGTCGACTTATTTTTTACCATACAATATCATCTAAATCTTTCAAACGAGGCTTAGAACTGTTTTCAACAATTTTACCATCGGAAATTCTTATTAATCTCGTTGCTACCGCAGCTAAAGAAGAGTTATGTGTAACAATAATAACTGTAGTATTAAGTTTTGTTGATATACTATATAAAAGTTTTATTATTGTAGTTCCCGTCTTGCTATCTAATGCTCCAGTCGGTTCATCACAAAGAAGCAATTTCGGATTTTTTACAATTGCACGTGCAATTGCAACTCTTTGCTGCTCACCGCCAGATAATTGAGAAGGAAAATTATATTGCCTTTTTTCAAGTCCAACTTCTTTCATTATATCTTTTGAGTTTAGTGGATTATTTACAATAGATGCAGCAATATCAACATTTTCCAACGCTGTTAGATTATTTATTAAATTGTAGAATTGGAAAACAAATCCGATATCATTTCTTCTGAAATTACCCAATTTACTCTCATTGTATTTTGCAATATTTTCACCATCAATAATATAGTCACCACTAGTGGCAAGATCCATACCACCAATAATATTTAATAAAGTTGATTTTCCTGCACCGGAAGCGCCAAGAACAACAACAAATTCACCTTGCTCAATATCAAAAGAAACATCATCTAACGCCTTTACTTGTAAGTTACCAACACCATATGTTTTACATAACTTGTTTACTTCGATAAATACCATAATATTTCTCCGTCTATAAATATATAATAATTATATATTCTTTTTTATATATATGTAAATAATCTTCATGTCTAAAACATTGATTGAACTATGCAAAAACCATCTTTTACCTATCAGTAGTTTTTTTCAAAAAAGGATAAAAAACAATTGACACCACATTGGTTTATTGCTATATTAATAAAGACGCTTTAAGGGGCTGGATGTTTAGCTCAGCTGGGAGAGCATCGCCTTTACACGGCGGAGGTCATAGGTTCGATCCCTACAACATCCACCAGCGTTATATTATACATGGAAGAATAGCGAAGAGGCTAAACGCGGCAGACTGTAAATCTGTTCCTTCGGGTTCGGTGGTTCGAATCCACCTTCTTCCACCATTACTTCATTGGGGTATCGCCAAGCGGTAAGGCATTAGACTTTGACTCTAATATGCCCTGGTTCGAATCCAGGTACCCCAGCCAAAGTAATGACTCGCTAGCTCAGTCGGTAGAGCACTTGACTTTTAATCAAGGGGTCTGGAGTTCGAATCTCCAGCGAGTCACCATTTAATTGTCGATTTCGACAATGAAGTAGAATTGCCTGTTAAATCAGGCTTTTTTTGTACAATAAAATGTTGAGAAAGAAAATGGTGAAAAATCACTTATCTTGAAGCGTCAGAAAATGTCTTGATTGTCAAAAAAGTCTTGACATGAAGTTCGTTTCTTATTTATAATGAATAAGGCTCGAAAGAACGAGCTATTATTGCAATTTGCCCGGGTGGCGAAATTGGTAGACGCACAGGACTTAAAATCCTGCGACTTTAATCGGTCATGCGGGTTCAACTCCCGCCCCGGGCACCATCTAAAATTCAAGGCTTGATTAAGTAGAAATACACATCAAGCTTTTTTATTTGCCATATTTCATATTTAACTAATTAATTTAAACTTATCTTAATAAAATTATAGAAATATAAATAAGATTCCAGTTGAAGAACTGTTACCATATTCAAAAGAAATCAGCAAAAATATAAAGTAAGAGTCGAATTCCCATTGGCGCGTTTTGGCGGACTAAGCAAACAAAAAGCAAAGATAACAACTAGCTGATTAGCGAATCTTTGCTTCTTTTTATATATGGGTGTTAAAAATTGACGTATACAATAATAAGTTGCATTTATTTATAAACACTTATGCTAAGATTTATTAATGAACAATAATTATTCCTTTATCTCTTATGCTCCAATTGAAAACCTAAAGTAATTAAATAATGATGAATGAAATAAATATGGAGAATACTTTTTTAAAACGTCTAATGATGAACCCCGTTTATTTGATAAGGCTATATATGCATTTTTTAAAGCGTATAATTATCAAAATGTTGATTATATAATAAAAATTAAAACGACCCGATTTTTTCAATTCAAATAGATAAATTTAAAGCGTGCTTAGATAAACTAAGATAACTACACTATCATTTTAAGCACGAAAAGAGCTTTTGTTTATCACTGTTAAGTAAATAAAATAACATTATAAAATCAATTAATTTTTACTGTAAAAAATAGCAATATAATAATCTGTTAATTTCTCCGGTGATTCCTGGAAGTCATCTTTAATCCAATACTTTAATATAACAATAAAATTATTGACCAGAATAGATTTCCTTAAATCTATCGGTACAAAAGACTGACTTATTGGATAATTCGAAAAATAAGAATCAGCTAATGTATAGAGATTTGTTTCAAATTCATTTAAAAAGACCTGATTTCCATTAGATGAAATAATTCCTGTAATCAGTTGTTTTTCATCACGAACATGGTAAAAAATATGTGTGATAAGATGTTTATAATCATAAAAATTTTCTTTAGAAAAATCATGGCTTTTCTCTTCTTGTAAAGAATGAGAAAAAACATGATCAAAAATATTTTTACTTATGGTTAATAACAGATCGTTTTTAGTTTTAAAATGTAAATAAAATGTTGATCTTCCAATCTTGGCTTCATCAAGTATATCCTGAATGGTAATATCGCTATAGTCTTTTTCATGCACTAGTTTTGCAAATGCTGTGAAGATTGTATCCAATGTTTTTTCTTGTCTTTTATCCATTTAATTATTTCCTTTTTATGTCTATATTCTACTTTACCTCTAGAGTATTAGCAAGAATAAATCTTTTATTGCTGAACATATTGTTTTACATCGTTATACCAAATACTTATCTTATAATACCCGTTTTTAGGATTTAACACCATATTTTTCCGATGAAAAAATTGATATAAATAATAATATTGTGAATTCATATTACTATGTAATATGTTTTTTTGTTTTTATATTGTTTTATTTATTTTTAT
>JAEWSJ010000030.1 GCA_023398335.1 Bacillota bacterium | reverse complement strand
TAAAGCTCGATGTTACAAATATTCAGCAAGATAGATTTTAATATTAAACAAATGTATAATATCTATAAAGAGAGGTAAATTTATGGGACAAGAAGAATTTAGTTTTAAGACTAGTTATAACGAAGTTGTCTATGGAAACAAATGGTTAATTAAAGAACCAAAAGCTAATGTTGTTATTGTTCATGGTATGGCAGAACATTCATTAAGGTATGATGAATTTGCTTTATATTTGAACTCATTAGGATTTGATGTTTATGCAGTAGATCAACCAGGGCACGGAAAAAACATTTCTAAAGCGGATAAGCCAGTTAGGGCTTATGGCGAATGGCCAAAAGATGGTTTTGATTTAGCGGTTAAACAAGTAGATGAAGAAGTTGATTATCTCCATTCAATATCCGATAAAAAGATATTGGTATTTGGTCACTCAATGGGTTCTTTTATTACTCAAAGATACTATCAATTACATTCAGAAAAAATAGAAGCAGCAGTTATATGTGGTTCTTCATTTAACAATGCTACCTATCGTTTCTCTAATGTTTTAGCTCATGTGATGAATGTATTTATTCTTCCAAGTTGTAAAAATCATCCATCAAAGTTCTTTCCAAATGTTCAAAATATGGCATTTAATGCTGGATCACCAAAGCATTTCTCTGATGGATATACTTCAAACAATAGATGGATATCATATAACGAAGAGAATGTTAGAAAATACGATTTGGATTCAGAATGTGGTTATGCTTGTTCATTTAATTTCTATTATTCTTTGTTTGCTGGATTACAAAAAACATTCAACAAAGCAAATCTTTCTAAGATTAAAGTAAATAGAGATTTACTTATTATTTCAGGTGAAAAAGATCCGGTTGGTGGAAATGGTAAATACATCAAAGAATTAGCAAAATTCTATAAGAATGATAAAGCAGAAGTTAAGATGATTCTTTATCCAAATATGAAGCATGAAATACTAAATGAAAAAGGTCATGAAAAAGTTGAAAAGGATGTTGGTGAATTTTTGCTTAATGTTCTAAATAAACAAGCTAAATAAGCACTTTTTCCAAATCGTTTATTAGATTTTTTGTTCTTTTTTCTACTCCGTCAGTCGAAAGATGATTGTCGGTGTTATAGAAATAAAAAGCGTTGATTAAACTATCTGCAATTGGTGATATTATTGGTGAATTTAAGTTGTTTCTTAAATAAATATCCAGTTCATCAATTGCGTTTTTTGTGCTGTTTTTAGTTATACTTTTTTCGCTTCGAGGACTATAGGTAAAATAGACTTTTATTCCTTTATTTAAAAATTTATCTATTACTTTATTAAATGAATCGAGATAAGATTTACTGAAATCATATTTGTTATAGGAAGCGCGCTTTATACCGAATAATTTTTCTTCTGCATTATTAGGTCTATAGTAGGTATAGTCACCGTAATCATTGTAGGTTCTAGTGTTTTTAAACTCGTTGTTTTCATCGTAAGTATATGAATAACAAGCGTAATTTTTTGGAGTGGATATCGAACGTATGTTGTTATATTCTCTAAAGCTTGAAAAGAAATTACTGTACTTATTCGGATTAAGCAACGAAACTGAATTGTAGTTGCCTTCATTCATCGCAAAAAAGTAATAATCCAGTTTATTTGATGTGCAAAATTGCTGAGCAATAGCGTCAAATTCAGGTGAAATAAGTAAAACATCACCTTCATTCATATAGTTATAAATCATTTCATATTGAGGTAGCATATTTGAATAAGCGTATACGCCCATATTTATTACATCGTAAGAAGGAAATTTATCATTTATCAATTGACTATTAACGCCGAATCTCCATGAAGATCCACCAGAAAGAACTATCTTTTTATTATTTTGTAGTAACGCTAAACGATCAAGTTTATCATTGAATGTGTCAAAATAGGTTCCGCTGAAAGTTGGAGCGGAATAAGCGTTAATTCTTATTTTCTCGATAGGAGTATTCACAAATGCAGCATCATCAACTTCTTTCAAATTATCAAATAAATACAGTTTATTAATATTGCAAGAAGTAAAAGCTTCATCCTCGATTTTTACAACTGAAGAAGGGATAACAAGTTCATTTATATCTAAGTTGGTAAAACAATTTTTAGATATCGAAGTTACTTTTATTCCCTCGATTGATGAAGGAATTACTATTGATTTATCTAGTGAAGAATAACTAGTTAATGTTATTTCTTTTTCGTTCTTAATATATGAAAAAGATGATGCTGGGCTGTTATTTTGCCATTCTGCAAAGAGCGATATTGAAGAAGAAGAATATACTTTTCCACCTAATGATATTTCTTCTCCTGTTTCGTCTTTTTTCGTATTCCATCCGATGAGAGTTGAATTATCTTTTTTAAATATATTTGTTCCAGTTAATGTGTTTGCTCTTAAATGAATTCTATCGATGTTTTGTATGAAAGTTTGTGATTCAGGAACATATTGTTCATGACCGCCATTTAAGTTATACGTTATTTGATCGCGATAATATGATGTTTCAATTTTTAGAAATACTGAGTAGGAAACAGAAAACAAAGTTAAGTTAAAACTTTTGACTTCATCAGAATAATTAATCAGTCTAATTTTTTTCTGCTCATAGTTGATGTTTTTTAATTCGCAATGAGATGAAATAGTGAAATCAAAAGAAAGATCTTCACCTTTATTTATGTAGTAAACAGAAGATTGAAGTGAAACAAGAGGATTATTTTCTATCATCACGCATATCTTATTATCTTCTTTTACCGATGAAGGAGTGCAAGAAGATAATAATAATAATGATAAAACAGAAAAAATTTTAAATGGTTTATTTGTTTTCATTGCTCTCTCCTTTAAACTCGATTTTATCAAAAAATAAGTGATATGTATATTGAAAAAAATTAATTATTTAAGAAAATCGTGGTTTTTATTAAGGATAATGATAGAATGAAAAAGGCAGGAGGTTTGTGATGAATTTTGTTTTTTTAACTAATTTAACCGCAATAATTCTCCTTATTTGTGCGTTTATAAGTTTAATTTTATCTTTTTTTATAAAAAGAATATCTTTTATCTTTACTCTTTTGGGAATTGCTTTTTTCATATCTTTTCTTGTTATTTTAGTTATTAATAAAGCTCAGTATATAGAGTTGTTATTGTTTACAATAACGTATTTATTCTCAGCTTTTGTCTTGTGGAAAGTTGAGGAAAGAACGAATGAGTTTTAATTCAATCGCTTTTCTTATCTTTCTTCCTTCGGTGTTATTTTTATATTGGGTTTTTCCAAGAAAAGCAAAGAAGTATTTCCTTCTTGCGGCATCTTATTTTTTCTATGCTTATTACAATGTTTGGTTATTATCTTTAATAATTAATACAACATTGATCTCGTATCTTTCTGCTTTAATGCTAAGTAAAACAGATAACTTAAAGCTGAAGAAAACTTATATGATTGTTTCAGTTCTGCTGTGTTTATCTGTTTTGTTTGTCTTTAAATATTTAAATTTGTTTTGTTTCACTGGAGCATCAATCTTAAACTTCTTTGGTTTAAATGTATCGTTTGCGGGATTTAACTTAATTTTACCGGTTGGAATATCTTTTTACACATTCCAAACTTTGTCATATGTTATTGATGTTTATAAAGAAAAAGTTTCCTATACTAAAAACATTTTTATCTATGCCATATATGTAACTTTCTTCCCGCAACTAGTAGCTGGACCGATTGAAAGGCCGGAAAATCTTATTCCACAATTAGAAAATTCAAAGAGCATTAATTCCGAGGATGTTAGTGAAGGAATTAAGTATCTTTTAACTGGATTTGTGAAAAAAATAGTTATTGCTGATTATGTTGCTACTTTTGTAAACACCGCTTTTGGTTCGTTAAGTTTTAATAGTCCAACATATATTATTGGAGCCCTTCTTTTTTCAATACAAATATATTGTGATTTTTCAGGTTATACCGATATTGCCATCGGAGCGGCTAGATTATTCGGAGTTAAGTTAAGTAAAAACTTTGATCATCCATATCTATCGAAAAGCGTGCGTGAGTTCTGGAGTAGATGGCATATCAGTTTGACTTCTTGGTTTACTGATTATATTTATATTCCACTAGGTGGAAATCGTAAGGGATTATTAAGACAATGCCTTAATATTATGCTGGTATTTTTAGTAAGTGGATTTTGGCATGGCGCTAGATGGAATTTTGTTTTATGGGGAGTTATCAACGGACTTCTTATAGTAATTGAGACGCTCTTTAATAAGTATAGAAATAAATCAAAAGTAGAATCTAACATAGTAAATATCTTAAAAACGTGTATGACTTTTTTGATAATTTCTTTTACGTGGATTTTCTTTAGAGCACAAAGTGTTAATGATGCGTTTGTGATTATATCAAATATCTTTACTAATTTTGATGGAGGTTTTTCTGCAGCTGTAGATGCTTTATCTTTGAATATATATAGTTTGATATATATATTATTTTTAATCGCTGTATTAGTGTTTATTGATTATATTCCAAAGATAAATTTTGTTGATAATTCAACGTCTTCTTTACGCTATATAAATACAGAAGCAAAGAAATATGGAATATATGTATTAGTGGTGATACTAATAGCGTTATCGTGGTTATATATTTCATCGATAAATGGAGGAAGTGGATTTATCTACTTTGAGTTTTAACATGAAAAAATACATTAAAGGAATACTTTTATCACTTATTTCTGTCTTACTTATCATGAGTGCTCCTGCAACGATATATTCTTTAGGGTTTTATTTGCCAGCACAATTTGAGAATACGTTTTACGCTGGGCTTCAACTTAAGGTCAAAAATATTAAGAACAAATCAAAGAAAAGAATAATTCTTATTGGTGGAAGTTCCGTTCCTTTTGGAATAAGAAGTGATTTAATTAAGTTAAATTTTCCAGAATATGATGTTGTAAATTTTGGTTTATATGCGTCTTTAGGAACTAAAGTTATGTTAGATATAGCTAAAAAGTATGTAGGGAAAGATGATGTGGTTATTATTTCTCCAGAACAACATCCCCAAAGTTTATCAATGTATTTTAACAATAGTGAAATGTGGAAAGCTGTTGATGGAGATTTTGATATTTTAAAAGATATTGATAGAAAAGATAAAGAAAAAATGTGGGGAGCATTTCCATCTTTTGTTGGTGAGAAATGCATGTATTATTATTCCAATACAAAACCAAATCCAGAAGGAGTCTATAATGTGTCTTCGTTTAATTCATATGGAGATATTGAATATAACGATCGTAAATATAACATTATGGTTAAACAATATGATGTTAATAATATGATTACATTTGATAACGAGATTATCAGTGATGCTTTTATTACTTATTTAAACGAATATAGTACAGCACTTAAGAAAAATAACGCTAAGTTTTATTATCATTTTGGACCGATGAACGTAAAAGCGATAACGCAGTCACACCTTGCTAAAGTTGATGAGTTCTATAATTATTTAGATTCAAAATTGAATTTTAGTATTATTGGAAATCCACATCAGTCAATCATGGATAATGAATGGTTTTACGATACCAATTATCATTTAAATTCATCAGGAGCGGTTGTAAACACACTGAACTTAGTTAGTGATTTAAAAATATTGTTTAATGATAATTCTCAGATATATGGAACATACCCAGATAAGCCGATAATTCCTTCAGATGAAGACGTTTATGAAGAAAATAATACTGATCAAGAATGTTATTCATATCAAGAAAAAGAAGATTATGCGTATATCGTTGGTTTGACTGAATTATCTAAGAACAAAACAAAAATTAATATTCCAACCTCATACAATGGAAAGCCGATTAGATACTTTACCCAAGATGTATTTACAAATAATGAAAATATTGAAGAAGTTACAATAAATAACAACATCAAGTTGTTATTTGATAATTCATTTAATGGTTCTAATATTCAAAAAATAATAATCAAAAATAATTACCCAAATAAAATTCAAGTTGGAAGCAAGTTACTTAATGAAAGCGACGCGAATATTTATGTTTCTAAATCTGCATTAGTAAACTATAAAACTGATTATTCATGGTCAGTTTATTCGGATAGATTATTTTCTTTCGATAATTAATGAATGAAAGTTATGTTTTCTTTATTTAACACTTTCATTTCTTCTTCGTTAGGTTCGTAAGTCGAAATTAAAACATCGACATCATTAAAATTAAGTGATTTATAGAGTGATTTATTATTGAATTTTGTGTTATCTGCTAAACAAACAACAAGCGAGGCATTATCAGCCATGGTTTTCTTGATTTTTGCAGAATCTACGGTTGATTCACTAAAACCATAAAAACTATCAATTGTAATGGCGGCAGTAGAAAGAATGGCTAGATCAACATGAAATTTTCCGATAGAATCATAAGCCATTGGTCCTAAAATTGAGTTTGTATTAGCTTGGACTTCACCACCACAAATAATAACACGATGCTTAGTTTTCATAATTATTTCATTAGCGATAAATAAGCCGTTTGTAATAATTGTTAAGTTTGTAAAGTTGTTTAAATATGGAACAATATGAAGAAGTGTTGTTGAACTATCGAAGAATATTGAAGAATTATCTTTGATATATTCAACAGCTTTTTGACATAAAATTCTTTTTTCAACTACATTTGATTTTTCACGTAACTCAAATGATGTTTCATTATTTGTTGGATTCGGATTTAGCATAACAGCGCCAAAGGTTCGAACAACAAGTCCTTTTTGCTCCATTTTAGCGAGGTCTCTTCTTACTGTGGCGCCTGAAGCAAATAAAACATCAGTTAGTTTATTAACACTAATTGACTTTTTTTCCTTTAAGATTTCTAGAATTTTATTTTGTCTTTCTAAATCATACATATAATTTTTGTCCAATCTTGATTAATTATGAATAAATATTAACATTTGATAATTCAAATATCAATATTTAATCACAAAATATTTTATTCTAATTGCTTGTGTTATGCTTTATTTAGTAAAGGATTGGTTTCATGAAAGTATTGGCAGTAGATATAGGCGCAAGCAGCGGACGATTCATCGTTGTTGATTATAACAAAGGGTTTCTCTTGAAAGAAGAGACATATCGTTTTAGTAATGCGATGGAATATTGCGATGGAAAACTCGAATGGAATTTTGATTCACTTATAAAAAATATCAAAAGCGGATTAAGAATAACATTAAATAAACATTCTGATATTGTAAGTGTTGGAGTCGATACTTGGGCGGTAGATTATGGAAAACTGGATGTTAAAGGAACTTTAATATATAATCCTGTTGCATATAGAGATGAAAGAAACGAAAAAGCTGCTAAAGAGCTTCTTAAAACGTGTAAATATGAAAATATTTATTGTAATTCTGGAATTCAGTTTTTGAATTTTAATACGTTGTTTCAACTATACGCTGAGAAAAAAGAATCATTTGATAAAGTTTTATTGATTCCGGATTTAATAAACTATTTTCTAACCGGAGAAAAAAGAACTGAATTAACTAATTTATCTACAACCGCTTTATATAATCCAATAACCAGAGATTATTCAGAAGAAAATTTTAAACTTATTGGTTTTAGTAAAAATATTTTTCCTCAAATTATATTTCCATCAACGCTCGTTGGGAAAATAAAAAAAGAACTATGCGATGAAGAAGGAATATATCAAATACCTGTTATTGCGGTTGGCTCCCATGATACTGCGAGTGCTATTGCTTCAATAAATTTATCCGATCACACGGCGTATTTATCTAGTGGAACGTGGTCATTATTAGGAGTAGAGTTGTCTTATCCGATAATTAATGAAATGTCCTATAAATATAATTACACCAACGAAATTGGCTTGAATCATTCAGTTCGTTTTTTAAAGAATATTATGGGCTTATTTATCGTTCAAGAACTAAAAAAAGATTTTGAAAAAACTGATAAAAAAATCTCTTTCCAAACTATGCAAGATGAAGCGAAGAAAATAGATAATAACGATATATACATTGATATAGACGATGAATTATTTCAAAAACCTGGAGATATGTTATGTAAGTATTATCGATATTTAGATAAAACTAATCAGCAACAAAACAATATATCAATTGGTCAAATTGTTCGTTCTATCTATGAATCAATGGCGTTTAAATATGTCGAAAAAATGAATGAATTAGAACTCATAACTCAAGATAAAAAGAATAAACTTATTGTCGTCGGTGGTGGGATAAATGCAAAGTTACTTAATCAACTAATTGCAAATGCTTTAAATATTATTGTTGAAACTGGAGAAACAGAAGCAACAGTTTATGGTAATGCAATTGCGCAATTAATTTATTTCAATAAATTTTCTTCTCTTAATGAAGCTAGAAAAGAACTAGCTAAAATAACAAATAAAGAAAAATATGAACCAAAAGATCAAGATATAACAAAAATTAAATATCAGAAATATTTATCAATTACCAAAGGAGGTAAATAAAGTGAATATTGAACAAGAATACGAGGAAGTAAAAAGAGAATATGCCCAAATTGGTGTTGATACTGATTTAGCATTGAAGAAATTGAAGGAAGTAACAATATCACTTCATTGTTGGCAGGGTGATGATGTTAGAGGATTCCTTTTTAATGAAGAGTTAAGCGGAGGTATTCAAACCACCGGTAATTACAAAGGGCGCGCAAGAAACATCGATGAATTACGACAAGATATTGAAGAAGTATTATCTTTACTTCCTGGTAAATATAAATTAAATCTTCACGCAATATATGCGGATACTAAGGAAAAAGTTGATCTAGATAAACTTGAGCCAAAACATTTTAAGACTTGGGTTGATTTTGCAAAGAAGAATCATTTAGGCTTAGATTTTAATCCAACCTGTTTCTCACATGAAAAAGCTAAAGACGGATTTACTTTATCTTCACCTAATGAAGAAGTTAGAAATTTCTGGATTCAACATTGTAAGAAAGCCAGAAAAATCGGTGAATATTTTGGAAAAGAATTAGGTGTCCCATGTATTACTAATATTTGGATTCCAGATGGGTACAAAGATATTCCGTATGATCGGTTAGAGCCAAGGATTAGATTAAAGGATAGTTTAGATAAGATTCTCGAAGAAAAGATTGATCCAAAATACAACATTGACGCAGTTGAATCGAAAGTTTTTGGTATTGGGGTTGAAGCTTATACAGTTGGAAGTAATGAATTCTATATGGGATACGCTACTAAAAATAATATTGCTTTATGTCTTGATTCAGGACATTTCCATCCGACTGAAATGATATCGGATAAGATAAGCAGTGTTCTTCTTTATGTTCCACATCTTTTATTGCATGTTTCTCGTCCTGTTAGATGGGATAGTGATCATGTAGTAATTTTAGATGATGAATTAATTGAAATTGGTCGTTCCTTAGTGAGAAATAATCTTATAGATAAAACATCGATTGGATTAGATTTCTTCGATGCTTCAATTAATCGTATTGCTGCTTGGGTAATCGGAGCTCGTTCAACTCTCATTTCAATTCTTAAAGCGTTACTTGAACCAACTGAGTTATTAAAAAAGATTGAGAAAAGCGGTAATTACACCGATAGATTATTCTTAAGTGAAAGATTGAAAACAATGAATTATGGAAAAGTTTTTGATTACTACTGCTATAAGGAAGGTGTTAAAGTTGGCCTTGACGCCCTTGAAGAAATACATGTCTATGAAAATAGAGTGTTAAATAAAAGAGGATAGAGTATGAAAGTATTAGATGCAAAATTTACAAAACAATTTATTAGAGTTTGTGATGAAGGGTGGAAGAAGGGCTGGCATGAAAGAAATGGTGGCAACCTCTCTTATCGAATAAAGAACAATGAAGTTGAAGATGTTAAAGAGTGCTTCCATGATGGTGAATGGAAAAATATCGGTACTTCTGTTCCAACTTTAGCTAACGAATACTTTATGGTTACTGGATCGGGAAAATTTATGATGAATGTTTTATCCAATCCAGAAGAATCAATATGCATTATTAAACTTAATGATGACGGTACTAAATATCAAATTGTATGGGGATTAGTTAATGGTGGAAATCCAACTTCTGAGCTTCCAAGTCATTTGATGAATTTAGAAGTGGTAAAGAAAAGAACGAATGATGCCTATCGAATTGTGTATCACTGTCACGCGACAAATATTATTGCCTTAACCTTTGTTCTTCCTCTTGAAGATAAAGTGTTTTCAAGAGAACTATGGGAAATGGCTACGGAGTGTCCAATTGTATTCCCACAAGGAGTCGGTGTGGTTAAATGGATGGTTCCAGGTGGAAGAGAAATTGCTGTTGCAACATCAAAGCTAATGGAAAAATATGATTTAGCAATCTGGGCTCATCATGGCATATTTGGAACCGGACCTGATTTTGATACAACTTTTGGACTTATTGATACCGTGGAAAAAAGCGCGGAGATATTAGTTAAGGTTTTATCAATGACCAATAAAAAAAGACAAACTATTCAAGCAGATGAATTCAAAGAATTAGCAAAGGCTTTTAAAGTAACATTAAATGAAGATTTTCTAGAATAAATATGAAAAAGCGATTTTTATCGCTTTTTTTAATATTTAAGAAAATCGTGATTAAATATGAATAATTTTGATAAATTGTATTCAAGTTAAAGATTATTATGCAACAATCGCTCATACTATATCAAGTTATAGCGCTTACATGGTAGCATTTGAATATACGAAAACGAGCTATTTTATCTTATTACTATTAAAAGAAAAAACGCCGTATTAGTGATTGTAATTTATTAGGGGATTACAATTTTGTTAAGGTTAGGAGGACAAAATGAAAAAAAAAGGTAAACTTAACAATGTCTTATTAGGTTCTTCAGCTGTCTTACTATCTATTGGGTTTGCTACTACTTTAGCAGGTGGTCTTGTAAACAGTTATAGGGGTACAATTGATGGTATTTTCGGAACTCAAAGTTATATTACAAGTTCTGACAATGCTAAATATGTTTCGACATATAAATCGGGCGATGAAGTTATGGCTGCGGCTAAACAATTCGCTATTAGAGAAGGATCGGAAGGAACGGTTATCATGAAGAATGATAATTCTGTCTTACCTCTTGCTAAAGCAAATACTGTCGCTGTATTCGGTGGTGCTTCCTATTCACCATATTTATCAGCAGCAGGAAATGCCGATCAAATTATTCTTCCACAAGCTTTAAAGAATGCTGGCTTTACTCTTGATAGTACAGTTGCTGGTATTTATGAAAAAGTTTTTGCGGAGTATACAGAATCAACAAATGCTTGGACTGGTGAAGTTACAAAGAATTATGTTAACTCTCCAAACAAGACAGCGGGTGATTATACAACATTTAAAGTAAATGAAGTAAACCCAAATAAGTTTGTTTCAAAAGGTTATGCAACTAGCGGATGGGAAAGTCAAGTTAATGCCAAAGTTGGTATTGTCACATTCTCACGTCCAGGTGGTGAAGGTTCTACATATAAACCAGGCAGTGCATTAGATACTGAAGGTAATCCAACCGGAAAGAATCCATTAGCTTTATCAGATGATGAATTAGAAGTTGTTAAAGTTGCTAAACAAACATGTGACAAGGTCGTTGTTCTTCTTAATACATCTTGTACTATCGAAATCGACCCACTTGTAAGAGGTGATTACGCCGTTGATGGTATTGCCTACATTGGTATTCCAAATGATTATCAATTTACTGGCATTGTTCAAGCTTTGGATGGAACAGTAAATCCAACTGGTGCTTTAGCTGATACCTACGCAGTAGATTCAACATCATCCCCAGCTATGAAAAACTTCGGTGGTAATTATTATTCCGATTATGAAATAGTATCTGAAGGCTATGTTGATCCAAGATGGCCAGATAAAACTATTGCCAATACAATGGCTGGTTCTTTCGGAGGTTCCGCCACATATAATGGTGGTTCATATATTAATGAAGTAGAAGGTATTTATACCGGCTATAACTACTATGAAACAAGATACTATGATTCAATAGTTAATCCTTCATATAAAGCCAGTTCTGCTGCAGGTGCAACTCAAGGTACTTCTTGGTCTTATGACAAAGAAATCAATTACTCCTTCGGACATGGCTTATCATATCTTGATTACGATTTAACATTGAATAATGTTTTAGTAGAAGATAAGGTCGGTGGAAATATTACCGCGACAATATCCGTTAAAAACAAGAGTGATAAAGCTGGAAATTTTCGTGCTGAATTATTCGTTCAATCTCCATATACCGAATACGATAGAACTAATTTTATCGAAAAGAGCGCAATTCAGTTCTTGAATTCCGACAAAGTATATGTTGAAGCTGGACAAACAAAACAAGTTGAAATATCTGTTCCAACAAAGTATATGGCTAGCTATGACTATACCAAAGCCAAAACATATATTATGGATGCAGGTACATATTACTTCTCAACTGGTAATGGCGCACACGATGCTTTAAATAACATCATGGCAAGACAAGGCCACACTCCAGATAAAGCTGGTAATACAAACCGTGTTAAAACTTGGTCTAATGATGGTGGTACAGATGTAACAACATATTCTGTTTCCGATTCCGGTACAAAGATTACCAACGTTGTTGATAATGCAAATATGAACTACTATTTACCTGGTTCAACAACATATCTTTCTAGATCTAAATGGGAAAGTACTTATCCAGTTGATTACAATACCATCAATAATGGTAAAGGATTAACTCTTGCAGATAGTCCTAAGAAAGATGAATGGATTAAAGAATTACGCAACCAACAATATACCGTTAAAACAACAGATACAGTATCTAATGTTGATGGTGTTGCTGGAACAAAGTTCAATGCTGAATCAATCGGCTATGATCAATTAACTAATATCGATGATGAATATTGGGATAAATTAGTCGATGCTATTCCAGCTGAAGAAGCCTTAGGTGCTATCGCACATGGTGGCTCACAATCAGATGAATTAACAAATATTGAAAATCCAATTGTTAAACAAAACGATGGACCAAACGGATTCAATTCTAAAGCTTTATCCACCAATAATGGTGAATCTGCTTCCGTAGATCCATACTTCGTCGATCCAACAACAGAAGCTGGAAAATTCAAAGCTTGTGTTAACTCTCAAACTTTATTAGGTTCCGCTTTCAGTCCAAATCTTGCTTATGATTGGGGTTGCTTATTAGGTAATGTTGGCCTCTGGATTGGAAATTATCAAATTTGGGGTGCTGCATTAAATTATCACAGAAGTCCATACAATGGTAGAAATACTGAATATCCTTCTGAAGATCCAATGCTTTGTAATATTATTGGTACTGAATTAACCAAAGGAACAAGAAAGTTTGGTATTATCTCGGGTCCAAAACATATTGGTTTCAATGATCAAGAACACAATAGATCTGGTATTTCAGTTTATATGAACGAACAAAAGTTCCGTGAAACTGACTTACGTGGATTCCAAGGTTCTGTTGAAGAAGGTGACGCTTTAGGTTTAATGGTTGCTTTCAACCGTATCGGCGCAATCAACGCTTCACATCATACTGGTATGTTAGTCTCGTTAATCCGTAATGAATGGAACTTCAAAGGTCTCATTTCAACTGATATGATGAACAATGCATATTATTTCAATCCTGAAAGCTGCGCAATGGCAACCGTTACACAAATGGCTGACTTTGCAGGCAATAACTCACATTTAAATTTAGGTAAAACTGGCGTTGATGCAACATGGGGATACTTAAGCCCAGAAAGTGTTAAACACGATCAAGCTTTAGTTGATGCCTCAAGACTTGCTATGAAATATCAATTATACGCATTTGCCAATAGTGCTATCTTAAATATCAGTACTACAAGAGTAACTCCGTCCTGGGAATTAGCAATTAACGGAATTAACGTTACAAGCTATGTCGTAGGTGGAATTGCCGCTGCAGGCTGGTGTGCATTATCATTATTTGGTAAGAAAAAGGAGATGGAATAAAATGAAAGAGTTTCTAAAAAAACAAACAGTTGGTAATTACATTGCCGCTGGTGCTGCTCTCACTGGATTAATTGCTTTTATTCTTTATTTAATCAATGGTACTGCTACTGGTTATTTCAAAGGAACAAACGAAAGTTCTGTTATTGTTATGTCGATATTTGCCATCCTAGCTTTATGTGGAGCTATTGCTCTATCACAATTCAAGTTTGAAGGTAAAGTTGGAGATGTATCAAACATAGGTGTTGGTGTATTAAGAGTTGTTGGTGCGGTCTTATTAGTAGCATCATTAATCTTATTTATATCATCACGCGCTGAGGGTTTAGCTTTTATCTTTGGTTCTAATAAAGATGTCATTGCTGAAGTTCAAACTCCAGAAAACATGAGTTCTGCTGGCGTAGCAATTGCTGGATTCGTATTCTATATAATTGCTTGGTTAGCTAGTGTTGTTGCAAGTTTCTTTAAGATTGTTAAAGAATAATTAGTTAAAATTTAAAAGAGACTGTATGAATTGTAAATAAACAATCTAATATAAATACAGTCTCTTTTCTTTATTTCTTACATTAATGATTCTCTTGTATATTATTAATATAAGAAATATGGTTATTTAAGGAGATCATAATGGTTAAAATAATTAAGTTCACTTGTGAAGAAGTCGAATATAACTGTGTTACAGATAACTTACATCCTTGTTTTTCATATATTCTTGAAAGTGATAAAAAGAATGTTTCTATTTCTAAAGTTATTATTTCTGTCGGTGAATGGAGAAAAGAAGTTGTTGATGAAGTTAGAATCGTTTATGATGGACCAAAACTCAAGCCATTTTCTTCCTATAAAGCGAAAATTGAAGTTGTTGATTCAGATAATGATACAGCGGTAAAAACAGTTGATTTTGAAACTGGTTTTTACGATGAAAAATGGAATGGTAAGTGGATAAGTGATGGAGAGTATATTTTTAAAGAAAAAAGATGCTCACCAAAAATTATGACATTCAAAAAAAGAATAAATATAAGGAAAGAAGTCGAACAAATTAGACTGTATTCCACTGCTTTAGGTATTTACGATGTAAAAATAAATAACAAGAAAGTTGGAGAACGTTATTTTGCTCCGGGATTTACTTCCTATAAATCTTTCCTTCAATATCAAACTTATGATTTGACCTCAAAGATTAAAGATGGAGATGAATTATCCTTTGTTATTTCAGGTGGTTGGGCTGTTGGGTCATTCGTCTTTACTAGAGCAAATCGAATTACTGCGCCGCGACAAGCTTTATTATGTGAAATGCATATTTTATATAAAGATGGGACGAAAGAAATTGTCGGATCTGATACTTCGTGGCAAGTAACTGAAGAAGGAAATGTTCTTGAAGCTGATTTCTACGATGGAGAGACATATGATGCCAATGTTGATATTAATAAGATAAATTACCGGCAAGCAACATACGAAAAAATATCCATCAGTCCTAGAATAATCGCTGAATATGGTTCTCCGGTTATTCGTCATGAGACGATGAAGGCAGAATTTATTAAAACAGGTAGTAAAGGTGAATTAATATTTGACTTTAAGCAAAATTTTGCAGGAGTTATTAATATTCGTATTAAGAACGCAAAAAAAGGTCAAGTTATAATAATTAAGCACGCTGAGATTCTTACTCCGGAAGGAGATTTAAATACAGTGTTTTTAAGAACGGCTAAAGCCACATTAAAGTATATATGTCGCGAGGGAAAACAAGAATATTCTCCAACATTTACTTATATGGGATTTAGATATATTTCAGTTGAAGGTATCGATATCGATGATTTTGAGATTAGTGGATATGCTTTATATTCGGATATTGAACAAATAGGTGATTTCTCTTGTTCATCGGAAAAACTTAACAAATTACAAAGTAATATTTGTTGGAGTGCTAAATCTAATTTCATGGATATTCCAACAGATTGTCCACAAAGAGATGAAAGAATGGGATGGACTGGAGATATCGCAATATTCTCACCGACTGCATGTTTTAACTTTGATGTATCTCGTTTCTTATCTAAGTGGTTAGTTGACGTTAAAGCTGAGCAAAGAAAGACCGGCGGTATTCCTAATACCGTTCCGTCTCAAAGCTATGGTTTTCCAACAACTATGCCATTAATGGCAATTGATTTTTGGGGAGATGCTTGTGTATTAGTTCCGTGGGCTCTTTATCAATCAAATGGTGATAAAAGAATTCTTGAATATATGTATGAGTCGATGAAAAAGTATGTGGATGCATGTGCGTTCTGGGCTCGATTATTCAGTTTTGGTAAAAATAGGTATATCTGGCATACATTATCGATGTTTCATTTTGGAGATTGGGTTGCTCCAGATGTTCCAAAAATGCAACAATGGCAACAAAGATCGAAGTGGACTGCAACTGCCAGTTTAAAAAATACCAGTCGTACCCTAGCGTTAATCGCACACATTTTAAAGAAAAAAGATGATGAAAAACATTATGATCGTTTAGCAAATAAAGTATCAAACGCATATATTGAAAAATTTACAAATCGTCGAGGAAGATTACTTAATGAATTCCAAACCGGTTATGTTCTTCCACTTTATTTCCAAATGTTTAACGCCAATGAACAAAAAGAAGCGGCGTCAAATCTTGAGAAGTTAGTTAAAAAGAACGATTATTGCATTGGGACTGGATTTCCAGGAACGCCGTATATATTATTCGCCCTTGCGGATAATAATAAAGTCGATACGGCGTATAAAATGTTACTAAATACTAAATGTCCTTCTTGGCTTTACGAAGTAGAAGTTGGTGGAACAACAATATGGGAAAGATGGGATGGATTAAATGAAAAAGGTGTTTGTGAAATAGGTTCAGATGGAACTGGTGGAATGATTTCGTTTAATCATTATGCTTCAGGTGCTGTTGGTGACTTCTTATATCGTCGAGTAGCGGGAATTGAAGCGATTAAACCAGGATATAAAGAATTTAAAATTGCTCCAATCTGTGGCGGAGGATTAACATACGCTAAGGCATCAACATTAACTAATTATGGTAAAATCAGTTCATCTTGGAAAATCGAAGATGGAAAGTTCATAATTGATGTTGAAGTACCTATTAATACAACATGTCAACTAATTCTCCCAAGCGGACGTAAAAGAGAATTATTAAACGGCAAATATTCTTATTCAGAAAAATATCAAGGGGATTAATTATGGAAAAGACAAAAAATTCAAAATTCTTCGATAATCCATTGACAAGAACAAAAGTTAAAGCGGCAAACGTTAAGTTCAAAGAGATGATTTTTGGTTATTTTGTAGGACCTTTCGGAGCTTTATTAGCAAGCGGTATTTTTACTAGTTTCTTAAATAAGTATTTTACCGATATCTTGTTTTCAGGTGTTCAATCTGAAAGCTTATCGACATTCTTAACTTTATTACCTTTGTTATCAACAATTCTTATTATTGTTGGAAACTTGGTGGTTGGTCAATTAATTGAAAAAACAAGAACAAAGCAAGGTAAGGCAAGACCATGGATACTTCTATCCTCGGTTACTTTAAGTATTGCTTGTATCTTAATGTTTATCGTACCATTTGATAATTTAGTAGCAAAAATGGTTTGGTTAGCAATTTCGTATAACGTTTATTATGCGATTGCTTATCCAATTTACAATACTGCCAATAGTACGTTAATTCCGTTATCAACACGTAATTCAAAACAACGTGGTTTACTAGCGTCATTTACCAATGTTGCTGGTTTAGCGGTAATGGGATCGGGCTCGATGATTTTCCCAATACTTGTTTCTTTATTATTAAAAACTCAAACAAGTTGGACTATTGCATTTATCATCGTTGGTATTATTACTTTTGTTTGTACTTTATTGCAGTATTACTATACTCGTGAAAGAGTTACAGAAGAAACGATAAATACAACTTCTGAAGAGAATAAAACACCTTTGAAAAATCAAGTTAATGCAGTAATTAAAGATAAGATGTGGTGGGTAATTATCGTTTTCTATTTAGTATTTCAGTTTAGTGGTGCGATAAAGAATCTTTCAATGGTTTATTTCTGCGAATATAACTTAGATAACTATTTCTGGGGAATTGGTTCTGGTGGTAGCGGATTAACTCAAACACTTATCGCAGTTCTTGGTGCTGTTCCGATGGCAGTAGCCTCGGTAATCGTCTGGCCACTATCAAACAAATTTGGTAAAAGATTAGTTACTTTTGTTGGAATGGTAATAGGTGTTATCGGTGGAATTATTGCTATCATTGGTGGTAGTAATGTTATTGCGGTATCTATTGGTGTCGCCTTAAAATGTCTAGGTAGTGCCCCGGCTTGTTATATGATCTTAGCTTTCTTAGCGGATGAACTAGATCATTTGGAAGCTAAGAATGGTTATCGTTGTGATGGCTTAACAATGTCAATCTACAGTTCGATTATGGTTGCGGCAACAGGTGTTGGAACTGCAATATTTAACGGCCTTTTAGGTCAAGGTAGTGCAAACGGATATGTCGCTCCAATTACGGGTGAGGTTCCTTCAACAATTACCAACGACATTTTATATACGACAACCAATGTTGATGGAACAATTACAACAACATTTGTTCAAAATTCAGGAGTCTTATCCAACATTTCTATTTCTTATTTATGGATTGAAACAATTGCCTTTGGAATTTGTGCAATATTAATATTCTTATTCAATGTTGAAAAAAATCTTGATTCAGAACAAAAGCAAATTGTTGAAAGACAAAAAGCGGCAGTTCTTTCAAGAGGTGAAAACTGGATCGAGCCAGCCGAAAGATTGAAACTTGAACAAGAGCAAGCGGAAAAAGAAGAAGAGGAAGCTAGAATTAAAGAACTAAAAGATAGATGTGAAAAGAAGCATCTGGATTTCGAAGAAGAAGAAAAGAAGTATCAGTTAAAGAAGTCTAGTAAGAAAAAATAAATAAGTTAACAATGGCTTAACCAATAATTAAGCCATTTTATGTAGGAGTAATAAGATGAAATTCAACGACAATTGGTATTATCAAATAGTTGGCTCAGATGTTTTAAGGTCGATTAATCTTCCACATGACGCAATGAGATATGAAAAAAGAACAGAAATCAATCCTTCAGGAAAGAACGGAGCTTATTTTCAAGGTAATAATTACATTTATTACAAATCATTTTCAATTGATAAAAAATACAAAACTGTATTTTTTAGATTTGAAGGAATATATCATAATAGCAAGATATATATCAATGATAAATTAGCGTATGAAAGACATAATGGCTTTGTTGATTTTATCTTTGACGCAACTCAATTTATAACTTTTGGGCTTGTTAATGAAATAAGGATTGAAGTTGAAAATAAAGATCAACCTAATTGTCGGTGGTATTCTGGTGCGGGTATATATAGAAGTGCGCATATTTACATGTACGAAGATAATTATTTTATTCCTCGCACAACGAAAATCAAAACATTAGATTGTTATTTAGGTAAGATTTTACTCAGTGCTAAAACTAAAGATAGAACGAATATAGATCTAAAGATAACTGATGATTCAAACAACGTAGTTTTATCTAAGACATATATCGATACAAATTATATTGAAGATGAAATAGAAATTCCAAACTGTATTAATTGGTCGGTAGATAATCCCTATTTATATCATGCGGTACTTTCTATTGATAAAGACGTTAAAGAAGAAATAACCTTTGGGGTTAGAGAAATCTCTATAAGTAAAGAAGAAGGGCTACTTATTAACAATAAAAGAGTAGTTCTTTTAGGTGCGTGTATTCATTCTGATAACGGATTAATAGGAGCGGAAGGTTATGAATATTCAGATAAACGAAAAGCACGTCTTATAAAAGCAAACGGATTTAATTCTATTAGAAGCGCACATAATCCAATTAGTTCTGCGTTTCTTGAGGAAGCGGATCGAATAGGTTTATTGGTTTTAGATGAATATGCGGATTCATGGTATATTCATAAAACAAAATATGACTATGCCTCATATCTAGAGAATGAATTTGGCAGAGATTTATCAGATATGGTGGATAAGGATTATTCCCATCCTTCTGTTATTATGTATTCAATCGGTAATGAAGTAGGAGAGACAGCATTTGAACGTGGAATTGAGTTAACGGATAAAATGACAAAGTGTTTACATCTATTAGACTCATCTCGTCCGGTGACATGTGGAATCAATGTTTTCTTCAACGCATTAGCTCATACTCCATTTGCGCAATACAGTGATAAGAAATCAAATGTTGTTGAGAAGAAAGAAACTAATTCAAGCGAGTTTTTCAATAATTTAGCTGGTATTTTTGGTGCGAATTTTATGAAAACAGGTGCGACGATTAGAATGGTTGATAAATATACTAAAGGAGCATTTAGTAAACTTGATATTGCTGGATATAACTACGGAATTAAAAGATACGAAAAAGATTTAATAAAGTATCCAAACCGAATTATTCTTGGAACTGAAACATTTTGTAATGACGCAGTTGAATTCATGAGGTTAGCAAATAAACATAAGAGAATTATCGGAGATTTTGTTTGGGCTGGAATGGATTATCTTGGTGAAGTAAGCGTTGGAGCAATGCTATCTAAAAACGCTATTGATTATACTAAAGATAAAAGCGGCTGGATATCAGCTTCTTCTGGAATGCTTGATTTATTGGGAGACTCTTTATCTCAAAATGATTATGAGAAAGTAGCTTTCAGACATAGTGTTATTAAGGTTGGTACGATTTCACCTAAAGAATTAAACGCCCCCCATTCACCATCTGCTTGGAGATTTTCTCGTGCAATACCTTCATGGGCATATTCATCCTATATTAATGAAAAAGTAGGAATTGAGATATATTCGCTTGAACCATATTATGAAATATACATTGATGGTAAATTAATTAAAAAGGGAAAGATGAGTAAAAAAGGAGTAAAAAGATTCACTACAAAATACAACGGTAGTGAATTAAAAGCAGTCGCACTTTCTAAAGATAAAAAAATAGTTGGTGAGTGTATATTAAAGGCTGATAATGACTCTAAGATACTTAACGCTATTCCTGAACAGGAGAAAATTAGTATAGACGATTTAGTCTATTTAAATTTATATGTTAATGACAATAATGGGGTGTTAAAAACTCAACAAGATATCAACATAAAAATAGAATCTATCGAAAATGGTTCATTATTGGGATTTGGGAGCGCAATTCCTTATTGCAAAGAAGGACATTTATCAAACTCCACAAAAACATATTACGGACGAGCCCAAGCAGTTATTAGACCGGAATCTAAAGGAAAAGTATTAATAAGATATTCATCAATACTTGGAGAGCATACGATAACAATTATCGTCGAATAACAAAAAACTGCAACAAATTTTTGTTAAGTTGCAGTTTGATTTGATTGAATTATGATCTAGCTTTGTAGACTGGACCAGAGGAAGAAGAACTATTGTTACCGTTTAGTTTTGAGACAGCGGACATCATTCTAAATGCGATGGCAACTAAGAAGATGAATATTCCAAACTGTGACATAAATACAGAAACAACAGCGGAGATAACGGCTGGAGTTAAGGCCATAAATGAGGCGATCTTTTCAGCTTCTAAGAATGAATAGTGTTTAATGCTATTCTTACCTCTAGAGAAGAGGAAGAAAATTAATCCTGAGAAGAAAATTACTGCAAAATCAATTCCTAAATATGTACCGACTGAAATCCACGTGCTTCTAACATTGACTGGAGCATAAGCTTCATTGAAGAATTTTACCCAGTTTGCTTCGATAGCTTTATCGTTGTTTGTTGTTTCAGCGATAGTTTTCATTGTGGCTAAATCGTATTTAGCTTTGAATGCTTCTTCAGTGAAGACACCAGAGAAGTAAACAAGTGGATTAGTAGTTAAGATTGCGCCTTTAGCTTGATAGATATAAATATAGAAAGCGTTCTTTGTAAAAATAATATATGAAGATTGAATTTCTTTAGCGGTTGTTGATGTGGAACTACCGGACTTAAGAATAGAAACGTTTCTGAACGAAGTCAAGGTTGCTAAGTCTTGCGAATTAGTTGAATCAAGATTAAGGAAATAGGTTCTTAATACAGTGATTGATTTATCTCCATCAATATGAGTATAAGATTTATTTGGTTGATATACTGTTGAAGCAGCGGATTCACTGGTTAAATCAGCAAGTGGAGCAAAAATTCCAGTAGAGGTTAACGTGTTATTTTCTATTACAACGGAATTTTCATCGTTGATATCTAAGGCAAATTTTGCTAAACCTTTATCAATTGCTGCATCCTTTGAAGTATTTAAGTATGTTGCAACATTAGAGGTATAACCGGTTGATAATGTTGGAGATACGCAAATAACAAGAGAAGTTAACAAAACGATAAGAGCTAACCACCATTTTTGCTTTTCAAGTAAGATACAGGTGTTTTGTACTAAAGATTTAAATAAGAATTTTATTGTGTTCATTTTATTGTCCTTGTCTAACGTGTTAATTATATTAACATCGTTTTAAATTATACCATAATAAATAGAATATTTACTATATGAAATTTATTGTTGATATTCACTTGATTTTATTTGGTTAGAAGGCTTAATTTGTTTCCTTTAATTGAATAGTTTCGACTTCTTTTTTAGCACTAAACATACATCTAAATAATGAATATAAGGTGTTCCTAATTAGTTTTTTATCTTCTGGATTAACAGCACTATAGGTTTTAAATATAATTCTCATTTTCTTAAAAGCACCCATCTTAAAGTCGTCTATTGAAGATATATTATTCTTTTCTAAAACATCAAAGACTAGACGAACAACCTTTCTTCTTTTAGCTATTGGTAATTCTTTAAGCCATAAGCGAATAGAAATATCAATTGTTTTTGATGCTTTGGTAGTTGTATCTTTGCATAAGAACATCTTTTTTTCTATTTTCCATGTATGTGGAAAGTGCTGTTCTAATGGAGAAGTTGCAGAAGAAAGAACTACTTTCTTCTGTTGTGGATTATATAAAAGCAAACCGACAACATCGTATTCTGGAACACTGCGTACAAGTTTCAAACACATTTCTTTGTAGTCGGGATCTGCTTCGATGTTTTCTAGAAAACCAGGACCATCATGGTCGAATATTTTCTTTATTCGATCTTTATAACGTGAATATAAAAAAGCGTACTTAGCAAAATTTCCACCTTTGGAATGACCACCAATAAAGATAATTTTATCATTGGAAAGCTTCGATATTACTTCGTCGAGATACTTAACCGCAACTTTTTGACCCGGTAAACTATTCGAAAATGACATTTCCATATCTTCTCTGTAGCCAGCGGTTGATCCATCTGACCCTCTAAAGGCAATATAAACTCTTTTATCATCTAAAAAATAGACTATTGCGGAAAATTGAATCGCGGGTTTTTTACGTAAAAAACTTAAATGATAATTCATTTCTACATTTCTAAAACGCACATCTTTTTCATTTAATAAAGCTACTAAGGTCTTATAATATTCTTTATTAATAAACTCTTTATTATTCGCTTTAAAAGTAACTAATTTACGCGGCTTATCAAGAGAAGAAAAAGCAATGTTGTCTTTAAGATTTTTATGCAAGCCACCGATTGAACGCCCGAAATGCAAGTATGCTAAATGACAGAGAATTAAGCTGTCAACATCGGTAAACTCTCTTTGTTCAAATGTTTCTGTGCAATCATTACGTAAATATGTATTTATATTTCCCATTAATTTCACCTGCTTTTATTTTATCGTTTAAACAGAAAAGCCGCAACAACAATAATATTGATGCGGCTAATAATCTATCTAATTATTTTGTATCTTTTTTAGAAGGAGTATTTGTTTTGACAATTTCAGCGATACTTGTTGCTAATGTTGCAACATTTTGTAAGTCGGATGGAACGATAATCTTTGTTGATTGACCATCTGCAACTTTCGCTAAGGCTTCATAAGACTTAAGGGTTAAGACGGCTGTATCTGGAGCAGCTTTCTTAAGCATATCTAAACCTTTAGCTTCGGCATCTCTTACTAATAATTCACCTTCAGCTTCAGCTTTTTTGACTTTGAGAATAGCTTCGGCTTGGGCTTCAGCTTTCTTAATAGCGGCTTGCTTTTCAGCTTCAGCGTTAAGAATAGCGGATTCTTTATTACCTTCGGCGATAAGAATTGCAGAACTCTTTTGACCTTCAGCAAGAAGAATCTTTTCACGTCTTTCACGTTCAGCTCTCATTTGTCTTTCCATTGCATCTCTGATGTCTTTTGGAGGGAGAATGTTCTTGACTTCAACTCTAGTAACTTTAATACCCCATGGATCGGTGGCTTCATCGAGAATGGATCTCATTCTGGAGTTAATAATATCACGGGAAGTTAATGTTTCATCTAAATCGAGTTCACCGATAATGTTACGTAAAGTAGTAGCGGATAAATTTTCGATAGCGGTGATTGGACTTTCAACACCGTAAGTATATAATTTTGGATCAGTTACTTGGAAGAAGACAACGGTATCAATTTGCATTGTAACGTTATCTTTTGTAATAACTGGCTGTGGATCGAAATCTTTAATTTGTTCCTTCATGGAAACAACTTTAGCGATTCTATCAACAAAAGGAATTAAATAGTGAAATCCAACACCCCAAGCTTGATGGAAGCCACCAAGTCTTTCAATGATGTATTTGTTTGTTTGTTTAACAATACGAATACCAGACGCGGCAATAATAAGTAATAGACCACATACGACACAAGCGATAATAATACCAACCATTTGATGTACCTCCTATTGGTTATTTTCTTTTAACAACTAATTTGTTACCTTGAACAGCAACAACTTCAACAATTGTATCTACTTCTAGTGTATCATTTTCATCACTAGATATTGCAGACCAAATGACATCTCCGATTCTAACTTCACCAACATCTAAGCTATCTATCTTCTTTATTATCTTACCTTTTTTACCAATAATTTCATCAATATTAGATTTGGATTCGTTTCTTTGCAAATATTTCTTTGCAAGAGGACGAACGGATAAAATAAAGCCGAGAGCTAAAACGAAGAAGACGATGACTTCAACCCACCAAGGAATACCAGGAATAGCTGATAATACCAATGCGATTAACGCGGCAAAAGCAAACCAAATTGAAACAAGATCAACTGTGAACGCTTCGACGATAAAACTGATTATGAATATACCTAGCCAGATATATAGAATGTAATCTTCAATCATTATTCACCGACCTCCTTTTTTAAATCGATAATCAATATATTTTCTTTCTCTTCCCATCTAGTATAATACTTCTTCGCTCCTTGTGCGAAATTGTAATTAATTAAGGAAGAAACACTTTTGATAAACTCACAACTAGAAACTCTAGCATAGGATAAGCCAAATGATAATTTTAGAGGACTATTGCCCGAGTTGATCGGTGATAACGTCTCATCTTTTGTCAAAGGTTTAATCACTATCAATTTATCTTTTTCTACTAATCCAATTAGTACGCCGTAATATTCATCTAATCTAGAGCAACCTTTTTTATTGATTGTTATATTGGTGGAATACACGGTAGCAACACCTTCGTGAACATCTTTTTTAAACCAAGAAATTTCCATCTTTATCTCCTTTCACAACAACACTATACATCATAATTCAATAACATTCAAGATAATTCAAAAATATTTTTTAAATTCAAAAGTGTGGTTCTAGATTTGTTTTATACATCTTTATATTTCAACAACATATATTAGATAATTTGATTTATTCAACTTTTTTTATAAAAGCAACTTGAGAATAATTACCTTGTGGTTTTTGAAATATGTCTATGTTAGAATATATTTATCTAGCGGAGGAAAATTAAAATGTCACAAGAAGAACAAGCGGCAAGATATATTAAGATTGCTCAAGATATTTGCGGACGTATTTTAGTTGGAGAATATCAAGAAGGAATGATTCTAAAAGGTCGAAGCGTTTTAGCATCTTTATATAATGTCTCACCAGAAACTATAAGAAAATCTATTAATTTATTAGCTAAAGAAGATATTGTTGAGATTAAAAGAGGAGTTGGTATATTTGTTGTATCGGTTTTACACGCTCAACAGTTTGCAGATAAATGGAAGAACAAAACTCTTGTTCAAAATAAATATTCCTCACTTTTATCTTTATTAGAAAAAAAGAAAACTCTCGACTCTGAAATTGATTTTGCAATAAAAGATATGCGTGATAGTTTTACTTATCAAACTAAAGAAGCGGTTCAACTTAGTGAAATAGTTATTCCTAACGATTCGTGGATTGAAGGAAAGAAAATTGGAGATGTTTATTTTTATAACTATACTGAGGCGACCATTGCCGCGGTAGTTAATCACGAAGATGGACGCGCGATTACTTCTCCTGGACCAGACTATGTATTACATTGCGGAGATAAATTGATTTTTGTTACTAAGGATAAAATGACATTTGATCGGGTAGCGTCGTTCTTAGTTTATGGAATACCAGAAGAAAAATAACTAGGTTATAGATTGTTTCTATTACTACATAAGAATAGAGGACTGGTAAATGAAGATATTAATTATTGTTTTATTTAGCATATCAATGCTAATGAGTTTGTCCGTTTCAATTTTTATGTTGTTTAAACGTAAGACAAAAATAAGTAATTATTTATTATGTGCGATTGTTTCAAGTGTAGTTGTCACGGCTCTTTATATAATTATGTTTTTCATTAATGATTATTTTATTAAATCTGTATTGTTCTCTTTATTATATATTTCAATGGATTTTTTATGCTTCTTCCTATTTTTGTTTTTCATATATTTTTCAGACGATCAAATTGTTAAGACAAAAAGATATAAATGGTTCTTACTTGCGTGTTTTGTTTTTGTCTTTGCAGATATAATAATGTTTTTGATTAATCCTTCAAATGAAATTACACTTGGATACGAAAAGGTAGTTTCCGATGGTGTCTTGTATTTAGTTGGGGTTGGTCATGGATGGTTTTATGCCCACCTAGCGTTTTGTTATATTTTACTTATCTTGGGTGTTGTCGCTACAGTTAATCGCTTATTTAGAGTTCCTAATGAATATAAATTCAAATACATTATTATTATCGGACTTGTTTTTATTGCGACGATAGTCAACCTTACTTATCTAGTTATAGTGGATGTGTATATTGATTATTCAATTGCTATGTATGGAATTATCGCTTATTTGTTATTCTTCTTTGATTCATACTTCAATCAATTAATTATTAGAAAAGCAATTTTATTGAAGTACTTAGATAATAATACGGACGCAACTTTTATTTTTGATAATAAAGATGACTTATGTTATCAAAACTTATTAGCAAAACAAATAAACACTGATTCTTTTTCCGATTTTAATTTAATCAAGAAAGAACTCGTAACCTTCTGTTCAAAGAACGATACGGATAATTACGAATATAAGGATAAAATCTATCGAGTATTATTTAAGGATATCTTCAACAAGAAAAGTGAATTACTTGGAAGAAGTATTTTATTAACTGATATTACTGAATTAAAGAAAACTCAGAAGAAAATGGAGTTTCTCGCTACGCACGATGAAGATACCGGCTTATTTAAATATGGACACTTATTCAATATCTTAAGTCAGACTATTCCTTCCGGACAAAGAGAGAACACAGTTCTTACTGCTATTGATATTGAAAATTTCTCACGTATTAATACTGTATTCGGCAACGTTACAGGAGACATGATAATTAATATCCTAGCTCAAAAGATCTTTAAATTATCCAAAGAGACAAGAACTTATTGCGCAAGATATAAAGCGGATATATTTGTTATTTTCTCCTCTTTATATACGAATAAACTCGGAGAGTTATTCACTCGTTTATCAAAAGAAATGAATGATGAGTTTGTTTCATTTCACCTTGTTTTAAAAGCGGGTATGTACGTCTTGCGAAGTAACGATGAATTTAACGAAGCTTTTAATAAAGCTTTACTTGCGTGTGACAATGTTAAAACTTCTTCTCCCACTCACTACGCTTTGTACGATGATAGAATTGAACAAAACGATGAATATAAGAAACAATTGTTAAAAGATTTCGATGACGCAATAAAGAATGAAGAATTCAAGTTGTATTTACAGCCACAAGTTAATTCATTTAACAATGAAGTATATGGTGCAGAGTCGTTAGTTAGATGGCAACATCCGCTTTATGGGCTTATTCCACCCAATGATTTTATTCCACTTCTTGAAACTAATGGACTTATTCATATTCTGGATAAGTATGTCTATTATAAGGCGGGTGAGATTGTTGCAAAACTTCAAAAAACCAATCTGAAAAACATACCTATATCCGTAAATGTATCACCAATAGATTTATATTATCTAAATATCTGCGAGATATTTGAAGATGTAGTACGAAAGAATAATATCGATAAAAAGTTATTTGCGGTCGAAATAACCGAAACAGCGGTTATGTCTAACAAGGATAAAGCAATTAGTCAAATAAGAGAATTAAGAGAAAGAGGCTTTGTCATTGAACTTGATGATTTCGGCTCGGGTTATTCTTCTCTTAATGCCTTAAAAGATATTCCTGCTAATATTATTAAATTGGATATGCGTTTCATTAGCGATTATACAAATCTTAAAAACAAAAAGATTTTGGATAGCATTGTAAAAATGATTCAAAGTATAGATTTGGGTATCATTGTTGAAGGTGTTGAAGTTAAAGAGCAGGTAGATTATCTTAGAGATTTAAAATGTCATATTATTCAAGGATATTACTATTCTAAACCGGTTCCTTATGAAGAATTTATAAACTATACCGTTAATAAATAAACATTTTTGCAAACGTTGTTTAGTATTTCAAGAAAGTACGACTGTTTGATTTGATTTTTAAAACAATTAATATATAATTGATTTATGTCGATAGAAAGGGCTAACATGATAAAAAATTTATCTTATACATCGAAAGTTTTATTAGCGTATATCTTAAGTTGTTTGGTGCTTATTGCTTTATCGTGTTTCAGTTTTTTATTTAATGAATGGATTACTCCGTTATGCGTTTTAGTTTGCTCAATATGCGGTTCATTAAACTCATATTTACTTATTAAAGGATCATCATATATATCCGCTAACTCAAAGCAAGGAACGTTTATCTTATTTACGTTTATTCGTTACTTAATGATGCTTATCGGTTTGATTTCCAGCGCTTTAATTGTTTGTTTCACCATGGGAAAGACAGTTAATGATCTTCGTTATCTAATAGTAGCTGTTGCAGCTTTACCATATTTATGTACATCTTTATCACTAGCAGTGTTTAAAGATGAAATTGGTCAAGAAGGTAAAAAATAATGAATGAAAAAACAATAAATAACATGCTTTATTTTGGTTGGGATATGTTCCCAGGAGAAATAATTATCTCCCTTTTTGTTATGTTAATTATATGTATCTTATCTTTTGTAATTTATTTTGTCTTTAAGAAGAAAGATCCAACAGTTCCGCATAAAGGCTTTGTGATGGCTATGGTTTTTATAGTTGAAAGTATAGAAAATTTTACAGTTGAACTAATGGGTAAGAAATGGAAACATTTCTCCGGATATGCTTTAGGTTTATCGTGTTATATTATTTTCTGCTTTTTAGCCTCGCTGCTTGGTTTACCTGGACCTCTCACTTATCTAGGTGTGACCTTCAGTATTGCTTTATGTACATTTGCGATGATTCATTTTACCGCTATGAAAAAGAACAAGTGGGGATATTTCAAACGCTACATCGATCCTTCACCAGTCTTCTTACCAATTAACTTATTATCAATGTGGGCCCCGTTATTATCATTAGCTTTGCGTTTGTTTGGTAATGCGCTTGCTGGCTTTACACTTATGTCTATTGTTTATTATTTCTTAGGTGCGGCGTCGAACGCAATATTCGGAGGATTCATTTCTTCCGGTGCTGCTAGTATCATTCTTCCACCTTTAGTCACTCCAATATTACACATGTATTTCGATGTGTTCTCTGGAGCGATTCAGACGTTGATATTCTTGATGTTAACCATGATCTTCATATCGAACGAAGATGAAGAAGAAGAGAGTGGTGAATATATTGAAAAAGCTCAGAGTATTAAAGCTTAATATAGAAGGAGGTGAATTAATATGGATGGACTAAAATATGTTGGCGCAGCAATCGCTGTCTTTACAGGTGCTGGTTCTGGTATCGGTGAAGGTATCATTTGTGCTCATGCTATGGATGGTATGGCTCGTAACCCAGAAATGTACTCTAAATTACGTACTGGTATGATCTTAGGATGTGCTTTAACAGAAACCACAGGTATCTATGGTTTACTTATTGCTATTCTTTGTTTATTCGTTGGTTAAGGAAAGGGAAGATTTATGTCATTATTAAATGTAATTACCTTAACAAATGGAATGGAACTTCCAACTGGTGATGATTTTGTTAATAAGATATTCCCAAATATTTGGGCTTTCTTAGTACAATTAATCGCCTTTATCATTATGGTTCTTATCGTTATTAAATTCGCGTATAAACCTATACATAATTTTATTGAAAAAAGAAAAGAATATGTACAGGAAAACTTAACTTCAGCTGCTAAAGAAAACGCTGAAGCTAAAGAAAATAACATGCTAGCACAAAAGAACGTAAATGATTCTAAGAAAAAGGCTGTTGAGATTGTTGAAGAAGCTCAAAAAGAAGCTGAACAACAAAGATCATTAGCGTTAGAAGAAACTAAAAAAGAACTTAGTATGAAACGAGCTCAAGCTCAACTTGATTTAGAAAAAGAAAAAGAGAAAGCAATGAAAGAAGTCCATGATGATATGGTATCAATCGCTCTTTCGGCCTCTGAAAGTTTACTTAACAGAGAAGTATCTTCTTCTGATAACAAGAAAATGCTTGATGATTTCGTTGATAATCTAGAAACGAAGTAATAACTATGGATTCTCTATATAATCGTTATGCTTCAGCTTTAAATTCCATTGCTGTTGAAGGTAAAAAAGTTGAAATTTATCGTACGAAAATTAAGATGGTTAAAAAACTAATCGCGGAAAACGAGGAGTTAATACATCTCCTTTCATCGTGCTTTATAACGGAAGAAGAGAAAGAAAAAGTAATTGATCAAATATTCAAAGATGAAGAGGAACAAGATATTGTGAATTTCATCAAAGTAATCGTTCATAATAAACGAGCGAAAGAAATGAAAAGAATATGCGATGAATACATTAAAATTTCAAACGCAGAACTGGGAATAAAAGATGGAATAATTTATTCTACGGAGAAGCTTGAAGAACAAGAAATTACTAAAGTAGAAAAGAAACTAAGTGAAGTTCTAAAAACCAAGGTTGAATTAGTTAATGAGATAGATCAAAGATTAATCGGTGGTATTAAAGTCGTAATTGGAGATAAGGTGTTCGATGGTTCATTAAAGAATAAGATTGAATCATTAAAAGCATCATTAATCGCAGGAGGAAAGTAAAATGGCAATAAAAGCAAATGAAATATCCGCACTTATCAAAGAGCAGATTAAACATTATTCACAGAAGATAGAGTCAAATGATGTTGGTACGGTTGTTACAGTCGGTGATGGTATCGCCACGGTATACGGACTAGATCACGCTATGCTTTCCGAACTTCTATTATTCCCACACGGAGTCTATGGAATGGTAATGAATCTTAATGAAGACAGCGTTGGCGCTGTTTTGTTTGGAGAAGATACCGCCATTGAAGAAGGTGATGTAGTTAAAAGAACTGGTAAGGTTGTTGAAGTTCCAGTTGGGGACGGACTTTTAGGACGTGTTGTTAATGCCCTTGGTCAACCAATTGATGGACTAGGTGAAATCAAATATGATCACACAAGACCAGTTGAAAGAATTGCTCCAGGAGTTATGACGAGAAAATCGGTTGATGTTCCTCTTGAAACTGGTATTAAAGCTATTGATGCTATGATTCCAATTGGTAGAGGGCAACGTGAACTTATTATTGGCGATAGACAAACAGGCAAGACTGCTATTGCTATTGATACGATTATCAATCAAAAAGACAAAGGCGTTCTTTGCGTTTATGTCGCAATTGGACAAAAGAATTCAACGGTTGTTCAACTTGTTGAAAAACTTAAAGAACATGATGCTTTTTCTTATACAACAGTAGTATCTGCTACTGCTAGTGAATTAGCACCACTTCAATACATCGCTCCATATGCCGGCGTTACTATGGCAGAGGAATGGATGGAAAATGGTAAAGATGTTTTAATCATTTATGATGATTTATCAAAACATGCGGTTGCTTATCGTACTTTATCATTACTTTTAAAACGTTCACCGGGTCGTGAAGCTTATCCAGGTGATGTCTTCTATTTACATTCAAGACTATTAGAAAGAGCTTGTCGTTTATCTAAAGAATATGGTGGTGGTAGTATTACTGCTTTACCAATCGTTGAAACACAAGCCGGAGATATTTCCGCTTATATTCCAACAAACGTTATTTCGATTACTGATGGACAAATATTCTTAATGACCGAATTATTTAATGCTGGTCAACGTCCTGCTATCGATTCTGGTTTATCAGTTTCCCGTGTTGGTAGTGCTGCTCAATATAAATGTATTAAGCAAACAGCGAAAGCATTAAAAATTGAATTAGCATCATATCATGAACTCCAAGCCTTTGCTCAATTTGGATCAGACTTAGATGATGTGACAAAGAAAACATTAAAACATGGTGATGTTTTGATGGAAGTATTAAAACAAAACCAATATTCTCCAATGACTTTCGTTCAACAAACAGTGGAAATTTTCACTGCTCAACATAGATATCTAGACGGATTAGAAATTAAACAAATTCGTCCATTCTTAGATAAATTATGGATTCAGTTGAATAAAGATCACAAAGATATTATTGGTGAAATAAAAGAAAAGAAAGCAATAAGTGATGAACTTAATATTGAGATGGATAAAGCCATTGCGGATATTAAGGAATCATTAACTGCATAATTAAAGAAGGAAAATAACGATGTCAGCTTCCTTAACTAAGACAAAAAGAAGAATACAATCGGTTGAATCCACAAAAAAGATTACAAAAGCAATGAATCTCGTTGCGACTGTTAAACTTAAAAAGTGGAGAAACAGCATGGATAATATAATCTCTTATCTAAATATGATGGAGGGAATAGTTTTGTCGTGTGTTGAAGGTGCGGACACTCAAGATAATGATATTGAAGAGTTTAAAAAATACAAAGGTGTTGATAAAACCTTGTATGTTGTAGTTACTTCTTCTCTCGGTTTATGCGGGGGATATAATTACAATTTATTCAAATTCTTAAATACTAAACTTAAAGCAAATGACAAAGTGATAATTCTTGGAACAAAAGGATTTACTAAATTATCTCATGAAGATTTAGATTTAGATGAGGACTATGTTTCGTTCCTAGACAAGATGAATTATCCAAGTGTTGATAAATTACGAATGACAATATTAAAAGAGTATAAATCAGGGCAATATAAGTCGGTTAAATTAATAACAACTTTATATAAAAACTCTCTGAAATTTATTCCAAATGACATTACTATTCTTCCTTTAGGAGATATCTCAGAAGGAAAAGAAAAAGTAAATGTTGATACGATATTCGAACCAAACGAAAAAGAAGTCCTTAGTTTGATAATTCCAAAATACATAAACACTGTATTATATGGAAGATTAACCGAAGCAGTCGTTTGTGAGCAAGCCTCGCGTCGTAACGCGATGGATACCGCAACCGACAACGCTGAAGAATTAACCGACAAACTAAAGATTGAATATAACAAAGCTAGACAAGCTGCAATTACTCAAGAAATTACCGAAGTAGTTTCTGGAGCGATAAATAAATAGGAGGAGAAGAAACAATGGAAAAGAAACAAGATTATAACTACGGTACGATTGTTCAAGCCGTTGGACCTATCGTCGATGTTAAATTCGAAGAAGACCATTTACCAAAGTTGTTAACTGCTTTAGTCATCGAACAAGAAAATGGTAAATCATTAACTGTTGAAGTTCTTCAACATATTGGTGATGACACTGTTCGAGCGGTCTCGATGGGACCAACCGATGGCCTTGTTAGAGGTATGAAAGTATTGGATACTAACGCTTCAATTACCGTTCCAGTTGGTGAAAAAACTTTAGGACGTATGTTTAATGTTTTAGGTAAACCAATCGACGGATTAGTCGATGATTTTAAAACTTGTCCGCAATTACCAATTCATCGTGAAGCTCCAAAATTTGAAGACCAAAATACTTCAACAGAAATACTTGAAACAGGTATTAAAGTTATTGATTTACTTTGCCCTTATGTTAAGGGTGGTAAAGTTGGCTTATTCGGTGGCGCCGGTGTCGGTAAAACCGTTCTTATTCAAGAATTGATCAACAATGTTGCAACCGAAAGACATGGTCTTTCAGTTTTCGCTGGAGTTGGTGAACGTTCAAGAGAAGGGAATGACCTTTATTTTGAAATGAAACAAAGTGGTGTTTTATCTAAAACCGCACTAGTCTTCGGTCAGATGAATGAACCTCCAGGGGCTAGAATGAGAGTAGCTTTAACTGCTCTTACTATGGCTGAATATTTTAGAGATCAAAAACACCAAGATGTTTTACTTTTTATCGATAATATATTTAGATTTACTCAAGCTGGTAGTGAAGTTTCTGCCCTTATTGGACGTATGCCTTCTGCGGTTGGTTATCAACCAACTTTAGCAACTGAAATGGGACAATTACAAGAAAGAATTACTTCTACTAAGAATGGTTCTATTACCTCTATTCAAGCTATTTATGTTCCAGCTGATGACTTAACAGATCCAGCTCCTGCTACAACTTTCTCTCACCTTGATGCAAAGACAGTTCTTGATAGAAATACCGCTTCTTTAGGTATCTATCCTGCGGTTGATCCACTTGAATCATCATCGAATATTCTTGATCCAAATGTCATTGGAGAAAAGCACTATAAAGTTGCCCGTGAAGTTCAAAGAATTTTACAAAGATATAAGGAACTTCAAGATATCATTGCAATTTTAGGTATGGATGAATTATCTGAAGAAGATAAGATTACAGTTAATAGAGCAAGAAGAATTAGAAACTTCTTATCTCAACCTTTCCATGTTGCGGAAACTTTTAACAACATGCCAGGAAAATACGTAAAGAAAGACGATACAATTCGTTCCTTTGAAGCTATCTTATCTGGTAAATATGATACTTATCCTGAAGCAGCATTCTTATATGTCGGCACAATTGAAGATGTAGAAGAAAAGGCGAAAGAATTAAATGGCAAATAAGTTTCATTTTGAAATGATTACGGCAGATGGTAAGAAAACGGAAGACGAAGTCGAATTACTCAATGTTGTAACTTCTTCTGGCGCTATTGGTGTTATGCATTCTCATACACCTCTCATTGCTATACTTGTTATTTCTCATGTGAGATATAAGAAAGATGGCAAAGAGTTTTTCTACGCGATAAGCGGAGGAATAATTAACGTCCAAAAAGATAAAACTACAATCTTGGCAGATAGCTTTGAAAGCAAGGATGAGATTGATATTGAACGCGCTAAGAAAGCTAAAGAGCGCGCGGAAAAAAGATTGCAGACCACGGACAAAGATATCGATTATAAACGTGCGGAAATAGCGTTGAAAAAAGCTATTAATAGATTAGATTTATAATTCTAGAAATAAATACGTCAAGCGAAAGATCAAGTATGTTCTTCTTTGATGTATTTTTTTTGTTTGCGGGAATTAAATATATTGTTATTAATAATAACCATATGTGTTATGATTATTTTGTTAAATACAAAGGGGAAAGTTATGGGAAATAGCAATTCAAAAAGTAAAAAAAACAAGGCGGGTTATTCGCAAATTTTGTTTTATGTCGCGGGCTTATTGTTAATCATTAAGTTTTTAATGGAGGGAGGAATTCCTTCACCTTCATCCAATCTTCTTAATTTTATCGTTGGCTTATTCACTGTTATTGTTATTATTGGATTTTACTGCTTCTTTATTTTTGGTGGTAAAGGATGTAGTGGGACAATAAAAGCGTTAGCTCCCGCATTATTATTACTTATCTTATATGGTAAATATTCGTTGAATTTTGGCAACGCAGATATTAATAAGTATTTAGTATCTATTGCAAATATGGTGTGGTTACTAATTATCTTATGTGGTTTTGTCTTTTTATTTATCCGCAATAAAGTAATCAGCACAGTATTTACATATTCAGTTGTTGTTTATGCCTCGTTTGTCTCTATTTCTTATACTGTAATGGCTATAATCAACGCTGTTAATGGAAGCAAATTCTCCATAAATAATTTCATTTCAGTTTTATTATTGATCTTGTCTTTAGCTTGTATTGGAGTTGGTTCGTTCTTCGTTTCTAAGCATCAAAGTATCGCAATTAATAACTAGTTATGGCAGAAGAGAAAAGTAAGCAAAAACAAATATCAAAAAATATCATCGATTATGTTTCTTCATTCTACAAATCGTTTGAAGAAGAAAAGGTTAACGAGGTTGATTTTGCAGTGTTTGCAAAACTGTCTTACTTCAATTTTGATGTTTATTTAAAGTCGTTTAAAGAATGTATTACCATTGGAAAAATGTACGATATATCAAAACGTGATTCATTTCTTAAAAGATTAGCGTATAACGCTGATGATTTATTACTTTTTAACGCGATAACTGGAAACCCACGTTACAAAAAAGTTATTTGTGCCTCTTTCGTTTCTTCTTTTTCAAAAGAAAATGCCGAACAATTTGCGGCGATTACTTTTATTTTACCAACCAAAGAAAAAATTGTTACTTATCGTGGAACTGATGCAACTTTAGTTGGCTGGAAAGAAGATTTTGATATGGCTATTCGTTGCCCGATTCCTGGACAAGTTTCGGCGTATAATTATTTAATTAAAGTGGCGAAAAAATATGGAAAGTCAAAACTTTATTTATGCGGACATTCTAAAGGAGGAAATTTAGCCTCTTATAGTTATTTTGCTGCTCCAAATAAAATAGCTAAAAAAATAGAAGCTGTCTATTCTTTCGATGGACCGGGCTTTAGCGAAAAACTAAAAACTAAACTTGATGTTGTACATAAATATAATAAACTTGTTAAATACATTCCCTATCAATCAATCATCGGTCAAATATATTCAAATGCAGATAATAAAATTGTTGTTGCATCAGAGGGTTCGTTACTCGCACAACATAATTTATATAAATGGCACGTAGATCTAGATAATAATTCCTTTGAAAAAGAGTTGAAGATGAGTGAGAGAGTTAATAATGCCTGTCAAGGTTTTAATAAATGGTTGTTAACATGTAAAGATGACGAGATTGAATTTTTGGTAGAAAAAATGTACATGATAATCAGTGATTCTGATGTTGATTCTGCGAAAGATATTACTGATCATAAATTCTCATCTTTAAGAAGAATAATGAAGACTTTTAAAGAAGAAAACGAAGATACTAAGAAAAAAGCCTCGGAATTAGGTAAGCAAATATTATCTAATATATGGACATATATGCGTTCAGACGGAACGGATGATAACGACTAAACATTCATGTTAATATCTATATTTTGCTTTTAATTTAATATACGATATAATAAATATATAAGATATAATGAAAAATGATTAATATAACTTTTGCGTCGATATCAATCTTTCTACTTAGCTTGTTTTCAGGCTCTTTTACTCTTGATAACAACAAACAAAGAAATAATGGCTTGACTGATAAACAAAATAGCAAGACCGTGGTGGGAAATAAGAAGAATGTTATGTACTTGTCTTCGTACAATCTCGATTTAGATTCAGTTCCTGAACAAATTAACGGGTTACAAAAAGCTTTACCATCTAATTATTATGTAGATTATTATTTCATGGATACTAAAAACATAACATATAACGAAGAATATAAAGAACAGTATTTTAGCGATTTACATACGAGGGTTAAATCTTCAAATAAAACATATGACGGAATTATTGTGGCAGATGATAACGCTCTTGATTTTATCATTACCTATCACGACACATTATTTCCTTCTGTTCCTGTTGTTTTCCAAGGTATTAATAACAAAGATAATGCTTATGCCGCGAGAAAGAAAGATTGTTATACGGGATATGTTGAAGATATTAATTATGATAAAACTTTGGAAGCTGCCTTTAATTTAATTCCAAACGCCAAAAGAATAAACTACATCGTCGATAGTTCTATTACCGGTGAAGGTGAGAAGCAATCGTTCAATTATTGCTTCAATGAGTTTATTACGAACAATCCACAATATAAAGAAATACCAGTAAATAAAATCGATGGTGGAGAATTAGATGAAAAAGGTTATGCAGACGCTTTAAAAAAGTTAGGTAAAGATGAAGTAAATATTTACATACTTTATTCCCAAGATAAATATGGAAATGCCTATAGTACGGTTAACTCAAATTTGATAATTAAACAAAATTGCACCGCTCCGTTATTTTGCATCAATGAATATGCTACTATCGGTACGTATTTTGTTGGTGGATATATTTATTCCCATCAAAAAGCATCGTACGCTTCAATGAATACTTTGGTAAGCAGAATTGAAAAAGGATATTTTGAAGAATCGGTTAATGATTTAAAGAAAACAGAAGAAAGTCTTTCATACTACAAATTTGATTGTGAATTATTATTAAGATTTGGTTTGAATATTTCATTTCTTCCAAGTTCCTCTGTGCTACTAAATTACAATCCATCATTCTTTGAAAAATATTATTCAATACTTATTCCTTCACTTATTTCAATAATCTTATCCTTCTCGTTTATTGTTGTTTTATCGTTGAACTATTTGAAATTAAGAAATAAAAATAAGCAAATTAAAGAAGCGGAAGAAAAGATGAAATACATCGCTTCCCATGATTATCTAACCGGATTAAGTTCTAGATCAATTTTCTCCAAAGATGTCACTAATATGATTAAAGATCAAGCAAGATTCTCAATTATGATTCTTGATATTGATAGATTCAAAATTATCAATGATACCTATGGTCATTCGGTTGGGGACGCAACATTAAGAAAAGTGGCGGATTTCTTTCAAGAAATATGCAAAGGAACTGATAATAAAGTATATAGATATGCTGGAGATGAGTTTGTCTTTACTCTAAAAACATCTAACAAAAAAGAAATTGTCTTATTTATCAGTAAACTATTAGATAATCAAAAAACTCAATTTAGTTTTGGAAATATTAATATCTCTATTACTTTCTCAATAGGTGTATCGTGTTATCCGTTAAATGGCCAAGATGAATCTTCGCTTATTTCCGCTGCGGATTCAGCCCTGTATGCTACGAAGAACAAGACGAAGAATGGCTTCAGTTTCTATGAAGAAACAGAGCATTCTAGAATCAAAGAAGTTGTGGATATTGAAAGAGAATTAGTAAATTCAATTAGCAATGATGGGTTCATTGTTCTCTATCAACCTATCATCAATGTGAAAACTAGACAAATTAAATCTTATGAAGCGTTCTTAAGATTGAAGAGCAATCTTTATCTACCAAGTGAATTTATACCTATAGCTATTAATTCGGGTCATATTATCGAGATTGAAAAAATAGTAGTTAGTAAAGTAATTAAAGATTTAGTTTATGTTAGATCAAAAGGAATGAGAATAAGACATGTATCGATAAGTTTAACATTAGCTCAGATATATAATTCGGAATTCTTTGTTGATGTTGATAAACAGTTAGCTGAAAATGATATAAGTAAAGAATATATTGAATATCAAATATACGAAGCTAATTCATTGATAAATAATAAGAATTTTAATGAGTTTGTAGCGTTTATCAAAAAAAGTGATATTCGTTTATCATTAAGTAATTTTGACAATGGTAAATCAACGATCAATACATTGATGTCTGCACCGTTCCATTATGTAAAATTAGGCAAAAAAATTGTCGATATGTTAGCAACAGAAGAGAAATACGATTCGCTAGTTGCTTTGATTAACTTTATTCATTCGTTGAAGATGAAAGTCGTTGCTGAAGGTGTTGAATTACCTAACCAGGTAAAACTTCTTACTAAAGCGGAATGTGATTATTTTCAAGGTTACTACTTTGAAAAACCATTCAACTGCGATACAGCGATAGAAAAGAAAGATTACGTTTATAACGACTAAAAAAAGTGTTAGAAAATCTAACACTTTTTCATGTTATTTTGGTTTTTATTAATTATTGTTTGTTTTCAATTGAGGAAACAATAGGAGTAACAATTGATAAGACACATGCGCCAAGTTGGGAGATAGCCATAATGATTGATCCAACACCATAGGTATATGTATTTCCTAAATTTGAGAATGGATTAACAAATAAGAAGATACAAAGGAAGAGTGTTGAAGAAGCGACATAACAAGCGAAAGCTAAGTAACTTAAACCTCTTACTTTAAGAGCACCAGCGGAAAGAAGAATACCAACGACTCCAAAAATGAAACCAGTTAATAATCCAGCGTTAACTCCTGGGAGTAATGCAGATCCGTTACCGAAGATACAAGCTAAGAGAGAATAATCAACTGAGCCTAAAACCACACTTTCAAGATGAAGTCCAGATAAGGTTAAGAGACAGAAGCCTAATAATCCTACTATTAGTGTAACGACTGCAAGGATGAGTCCTTTATTTGTTGAGTTTGATGTTTTTGTTTTTGACATAAATTTTTATAACCCTTTCTAATGGCAATTTTACACTTGAAAGACTATATAAGTCAATTAAAATCATGAAATTCTTGATTATTCTTATTATATTATGTTAAATTATATTTACGCGGTCAAAATGCGCTTTTATTTTGATTGCGAATGCACACACCATGAATTTGATAGGCTAGTCCGCTCATACGGCCAGAATGTAAGGCTTAAAAAGGTATACTTGCGGGCCTATTTTCCGAAGTGGTGGAGGTAATAACAAATGGAGGTTCACTTATGAGTGAAAAAGAAGAAAAGGTAGTTGAAGCCGAAAATCAACCAGTTGAAGAAACAGTCGTTGCCAGTACAATGGCAAGCGTCATGCATGATGCAAACGAACCAGTTGTCTCAACAAAGGCATTAATCGAAGTCGGAGCTCACTTCGGTCATTTAACAAGAAGATGGGAACCAAAGTTCAAACCATTTATTTTTGGTATTAGAAGTGGTATCCATATCATCAATCTTGACAAAACAACAGTTGAAATTCAAAAAGCATACGTTGCTTTAAGAGATATTGTTGCTAAGGGTGGTAAGGTTTTATTTGTTGGTACAAAGAAAGCCGCTACTGAAATCGTTGTTGAAGAAGCTGTTAGATCAGGTTCTTTCTATGTAAACACCAGGTGGTTAGGTGGTACATTAACAAACTTCAAAACCATTAGCAAACGTACAAAATTATTAAAATCTTTAGACCAACTCGAAATCGATGGTACATATGAAAATATGTCCAAGAAGATTGCAGGTGAAAAGAAGAAGTTACAAGCTAAATTAGCTGCTAACTTAGATGGTATTAAGGAAATGAGAAAAGTTCCAGATGCAATCGTTATTGTCGATCCAAAGACCGAACACAACGTTGTTGCTGAAGCAAAAATCTTAAATATCCCAACATTTGCACTTTTAGGTTCAAATTGCAATCCATCCTGTGTCACATTCCCAATCCCATGTAACGATGATTCTTCCAAGACCATCAAACTTATCCTTGGTATCTTAGCTGATGCTGTTGTTGAAGGTAAGGGTGGAGATGTCGCTTATGCTTATGCTCACGTCGAAGGCGATACAGCTAACATGAACGAAATCTTAAAGACAGTTGATAAGAACGAAGAATTAAAGACAATCAGATTTAGAATCAGAGAAGATCAATATGCTATTCGTTCCGCTAAAAAAGGCAAGAGAACTGTAAGAAATTTTGCAAAGAAATTCGATAAGAAACCAAACAGAAAGAAAGACGATGCTTCAGTTGCTGAAACACCAGTTGTTGCTGAAGCCGAAAAGGAAAGCAAATAATGTCAGAATTAATTGAATTAATTAAAGTATTAAGAGATCGTACCGGTGCCGGTATGATGGATTGCAAGCACGCCTTAGTCGAAAACGGAAACGACATTGAGAAATCAATCGCTTGGTTACGTGAAAAAGGTATTGCAAAGCAAGCTAAAAAGGCTACACGTATTGCCGCTGAAGGTTTAAGTACCATTAAAATTGACGGTAACGATGCTGCTATTGTTGAAATTAACTGCGAAACAGATTTCGTTGCTAATTCCGATCCTTTCATCGCTTTAATTAACGCAGTTGGAGAAGCTACTTTAGCCAATAAGCCTTCTACAATTGATGAATTAAAAGCATGTAAAACAGCTAATGGTCAAACAATCAATCAATTATTCGTTGATGCAACCGTTAAGCTTGGTGAAAAACTTGATTTAAGAAGATTTGTCATCGTTGCTAAAGCTGATGACGAAACTTTCGGTAGTTATTTACACATGAAGGGCAAAATTGCTGCTTTAACAATCGTTAAAGGTGATGCAGCTTTTGCAAAACAAATAGCTATGTCTGTTGCTGCTAATGCTCCAACATACTTAAATGCAAGTGAAATTCCAGCTGATGAAATCGAAAAAGAAAGAGTCTTACAAGCTGAATCCAGCAAAGACGATCCTTCTTTCGGTAAAAAACCAGCTGCTATTCAAGAAAAAATTCTTGAAGGTAGAGTTCAAAAACACTTTGCTTCACAAGTCTTATTATCACAAGAATTTGTTATCAATCCAGAATTAACAGTTGAACAAGCTTGTAAAGAAAACAAAGCTTCTATTGTTAAGTTTGTCAGATACCAAGTTGGTGAAGGTATTGAAAAACGTCAAGACGATTTTGCAAAAGAAGTCGCCGAACAAATGAAGTAATTTTACTTTGAAATTTAAAGAGCGAGCAATCGCTCTTTTTTGCTACATTTTCGCAACAAAATTGCTACTGTATTTTTAAAAAATATCATATGTTTTTTAAACAAATATATTTATGAAAAAAATAATTATATCTATGATATAATTTATAAGAAGCGATAAAACAAGAAAGGGATATAGTATGAAATATAAGCGAGTACTTGTAAAACTATCTGGCGAAGCCTTAAAAGATGATGAAGATAAGCAAATATTCGATGCTAAATTGCTAGCTCAAATTGCACAAGCAATTAAGAAGATAAAGGATCTTGGAATTGATATTTGTATCGTCGTTGGCGCTGGTAATATTTGGAGAGGCAAGTTATCTTCGACCATCGGTATTGAAGCTGCAACAGCTGATTATATGGGAATGTTAGGAACAATAATTAACGGACTTGCAATTAGTTCGTCGTTGGAACAAATTGGTGTTGAATCGAGAGTAATGACAGCGATTAACGCCCCGCAAGTAGCTGAACCATTTATTCAAAAAAGAGCGTTAAGACATTTACAAAAAGGACGCGTTACAATCTTTGTTGGCGGAACAGGAAATCCTTTCTTTACTACTGATACCTGTGCTGCTTTAAGAGCAAAAGAAATGAATTGCGATGCTATATTAATGGCAAAGAACGGCGTCGAAGGTGTTATGGATGCAGATCCACGTGTAGTTAAAGACGCTAAACTTATTAAAGAAATAACTTATAGAGAATTATTAAGTAAAGATCTTCAAGTTATGGATACTACAGCAGTATCTTTACTTAAAGAATCAAACATTGAAATTAGGGTCTTCAATATGGCGAATTTAAATAATTTCGCTGCAGTTATTGAAGGACAAGATATCGGAACTACTATTAGAAAGTAATTAAAAAGGAGAAAATAAATATGGAAGAATTAGTACAACAATGTCAACACAAAATGGATAAGGCTATTGAAAGTTTAAAGCAAAGTTTATCCACTATTAGATCAGGATCAGTTTCACCAAATGTTCTTGATAAGATTTTAATTAATTATTATGGAGAAATGACTCCAATAAAGAACGTTGCTTCTATTACTTGTCCAAGTGCAACTCAACTTATCATCAAACCATTTGACCCAACTTGTGTCAAACTTATTTTAGGTGCTATTGGAGATTCTGAATTAGGAATTAACCCAATTGTTGATGGTATTCAAATTAGATTGAATTTCCCACAACTTACAGGTGAAAGAAGAAAGGAATTCGTTAAGCAAGCTAAAGAATATTGTGACGAAGGCAAGATTGCTATTCGTAATATTCGTCGTGATATTATTGATTTAATTAAAAAAGATAAAGAAATGAGTAAGGATCTTTCTCAAACATTGCAAGCTGATGTTCAAAAAGAGACAGATAAGTACAACAAATTAGTAGATACAATTTTTGCGACAAAGGAAAAAGAGTTATTAACCCTTTAATTAATTATGTCGAAAAAAAATGAAGAAGAAGTTTATCAATTAACAAAACCATTAAAACATATTGCTTTTATCATGGATGGAAATGGAAGATGGGCTAAACAGCGACTTCTTCCACGAAGTATGGGTCATAAAGCTGGTGTTAAAAATGTAAAAAAAATCGTTGATTCATGTTTTGATGATTTTAATATTTTCGCTTGTTCATTATTCGTGTTTTCAACGGAAAATTGGAATAGACCTGAACATGAAATCAGTTATTTGTTTAATTTGCTTAAAGTATTTTTCGAAGATAATATTGATGAATTTAAGGAAAAAGGAGTCCAAGTCATTGTATCAGGTGATTTAACTGATTCTCGTATCCCAGAAGATGTATTATCTACGATTAATAAAGCGGTTGAAGAAACAAAAGATGGAAAGAACCACGTATTTAATGTCTTATTTAATTACGGTGGAAGAAGAGAAATCGTCTACGCTGCCAAACGCATTGCGGAAGACTATAAAAATAATAAAATTGATTTAGATTCGATTGATGAAAAATATTTCAGTAAGAATCTCTATAATTCATCTTTAGTTGATGTTGATTTACTAATTAGAACAAGTGGTGAAGAAAGAATATCCAATTGTATTCTTTATGAACTCGCATATTCAGAACTTATATTCACAGAAACTTATTGGCCTTCCTTTACTAAAGAAGACTTAATAAAGTGTTTGAAAGAATACGAAAGCAGAAATAGAAGATTTGGTGGGTTAAAAAATGAATGAGTTATCATCTAGCTCAAGACACTCAATGAGCACAAGAATTATTACAGCTATTGTCATTGCTCTTGTTGGATTTCCTTCAACAATATTTGGAACGTGGTATTTTTTTGCTGTGATCATGTTTTTAGCTATTGTTGGAATTCATGAATTTGTTAAAGCTCCAAATAAGAACAGATACAATATATTTATTTATATCGTTGCTTATTCATTTGTTTTGTCTTTTATTCTTTGGCAGTTTATCAAGCCATATCTATTGGCGATTCAAGTTGGAGAACATTCTTTTTTCTTAAATATGGAAACGGTGAATTTCTCAACTGTAGGTATTATTACTTATTTCTTGTTTTTATTTATAGTTTGTTTATTTACTGAGAAGTTTACTGTTCAAGACGCTTCTTATCTCTTTACCATCGGTATCTATTTTGCTATTGCGATATCAGCCTTGTTATTTTTACGTTATTATCCATGCCAAGATAAATTCTACGGCTGGAATAACCCACAATCATCCTTGTTATTCTTCTATGTCTTAACAGGTACTTATATGACTGATATTGGAGCGTACTTTGTCGGAGTGTTCTTTGGTAAACATAAGATGGCTCCACGTATATCACCACATAAAACTTGGGAAGGTTTTGCTGGAGGTGTAGTCTTCTCTGTAATTTTTTCCTTTGGCTTTGCAGCGGTATGCAATAGTTTAGGTGCGCCTTTATTAAAAGGTTATTTAGACTTTGATGGTAACAGCTGGTGGTGGATATTACTTTTATCATTAATTATGCCTTTATGCGCTAATTTTGGTGATTTAATTTTCTCAGCAATTAAGAGAACTTACGCAATAAAAGATTTTGGAAGAATATTCCCTGGACATGGTGGCGTACTAGATCGTATTGATTCTTTATCATTCTCATGTGCTTGTGTAGCGGTCCTTATTATTTTCATTTGTCATAATTGGAATTTCTTAGCATGATCGAAAAGATTTTGCTTTTAGGCGCAACTGGATCCATAGGTACTCAATGTATTGAATTATGTGAGACAGAAAAAGATCGTTTTCATATTGTTGGAGTCTCTTTTTCAAAACGCGTTGAAGTGCTTGAGAATTATATTAAATATCTTCCATATTTAAAATGTGTTGGAATTGAAGATAAAGAAATAGCTGATCAATTTTCTTTATCTCATCCACAATATGTTGTTTTTAGTGGCGAAGAATGTAATATACGTTTAGTTCATGAAGTTGAATACGATAAAGTAGTTAATAGCTTAGTTGGCTCAGCGGGATTTATTCCTTCTTTAGAAGTTTTAAAGAATAATAAAACTTTATGTTTAGCTAATAAAGAATCTCTTGTTATCGGAGGAGAGTTAATTAAAAAAGTTTTAGTTTCCGGTAAAGGAAAAATGTACCCGATTGATTCGGAACATGTTGCGTTAAGTAAACTTTTTAAGCACGCTTCTCGCGAAGAAATACAAAAAGTAATTATTACTGCTTCTGGCGGGTCTTTACGTGATTATCCGTTAACTAAACTGAAGGATGTTACTTTGAGTGATGTTTTACATCATCCAACATGGTCTATGGGACATAGAATTACAATTGATTCAGCAACCATGGTTAACAAAGGTTTTGAATTTATTGAGGCTTCATATTTATTCGATATAAGCATTGATATGATCGATGTACTTATTAACGATGAGTCACTGGTCCATTCTGCTCTTTTGTTCAATGATAATTCATATTTATTTGAAGTTGGTCCTTCCGATATGAAAGTAGCAATTTCATATGCGTTAAATGAGACACGTCGAGTTAAAGCGGACTATAAAGAAGTTTTATTCAATCGTAAGTGTTCCATAAATTTTAGAGAATTTAATATTGAAAGATATCCCCTATTTAAGTTAGTATTAGATACATTCAAGTTAGGTGGCACTTCGATGGCGTTCCTTAATGCGGTGGATGAAGAAGTTATCTCGCAGATGATAAAAGGGAAACTTACCTATCTTGAAATGGAAAAAGCGATAGAATATCTTGTTAAAAATAAGATGATCAACATATCTTTTCCGAGTGAAAAAGATATTATGGATGTTGATAAAAAAGCACGAATTATTGCGCGATATTATTTGTTGTCGAAGTAAGGAGAAAGTATATTATGGGATTTTGGAGCACATTGTTAAATATTGTTATTTTTATTATTGCGTTAGGCACTCTTATTGTTATTCATGAAGCAGGGCATTTAACAACCGCAAAGATCTTTAAAGTTTATTGTTATGAATTTAGCGTTGGTATGGGACCAGCTTTATTTAAGCATAAGAGAAAAGGTGGCGAAACAACATTCTCCATTCGTGCTATTCCATTAGGTGGTTATGTATCAATGGCGGGTGAAGACATGGATGAGAGTGAAAAAGATTCACCTATTGATGTTGTTGTGCCTCGAGAAAGAACCATCGAAGGTATTGCAAGATGGAAACGTATTATCATCATGGGAGCTGGAGTATTCTTAAACTTTATTTTAGGCTATGTGGTTTATTTTATTAATTATGCTGCCGTTCCTCAAAATATCGCTGAATATACTTCAACTAAAGTAAATGTTGCATCAGATGGTATTTTATCTAAAGCCGGTTTTATTACATCGGATGATCCTATTAAAGAAATATCGCAAATTTTCTATTATTCTGATGGTGGGACGAAAGAATTACTTAATGCACAAGTTTCACGTTATGCATTCCAAAATAGCAACGAGATAACTTATCTTAATTACAATAGTGCAATTTCAAATGTTTTATCTTGCCGTTATGTTGATGTTGAAAAATCAACATCGGAAAATGTTGTTTATATTGACTATAAACCTAAAGCAGAAGCGGATTATCGTTTAGTTTATATTACTTATGAAAAAGATGGAAAGACATATACCAATGGTATTGAAGGCTCTTTTGATAAAGCGAAGATCAGTCAATATAAAGAAGTAAAGACTTCTTCTATCTTCGTAAAATCTGCAGGAACTGAGATTCTTTCCTTTAATTATTTAGGTGTGTCTATTTCAACTCATCAAGTTACATATGGATTTGTTAAAGCTTTCGGTATGGCATGGAATCAATGGGTTTATTCCTGTTCCGCAATCTTTGTTGGTATTGGTATGTTGTTTACTCCTGAGGGTTGGGCTGGTGCCGGTGGTATTATTTCAATTTTCAAAGTTTCTTCGATGGCGGTTGAAAATGGTCTCTCTTCAGTTTTATCAATATGGGGCTTTATATCAGTTAACTTAGGAATTATGAATCTTCTTCCTTTCCCAGGATTGGATGGATGGCAAATACTTGTTACTTCGGTTGAAGGAGTTACAAGAAAAGAGATACCTTCTAAGGCCAAAAACATTGTTTCAATGATTGGTTTGTTCTTATTAATTGGTCTCTCAATTGTGTTACTTATAAAAGATATTATTGCTCCAGCAATATAAATGTTTTGTTAGAAAGGGCAAGTGTAATTACTTGTTTATAGATAAATGGATGGCATTGTAAAACGATATTTAGTGAAAATGAAAGTTGATCCAAAGTTTTATTTGGAATACGAAGATTCACTTTTCGTTGATGTTGAGTCCTCAAAAGGAAGCAACCGTTTTAAAGCTACCTGGGTCTTAAACCAAGTTATGACATACGAAGCCTATAAAGATCTATTTTCGTGTATCGATTATTTTGAAAAAAATGACCCGGAATATTTTGTCAGTGATTTAACTTTCAGTTATAAAAAATGCATTGATAATAACATTGTAAGAAAAATTGTGGATGATTATTTAGATGCACATGATTATTACGATCTTGGAAGTTACAAGATAGTTGATAATGAAAGATGCATATACATCGATTATGTATCTAGTTTTAACATTGAAGATTTAAAAAAGAGCGCAGTTCGTTTACAAACGTTTATTTCGAAGATATCTCTAGGTTATCAAGTCTTTTTGATTCGCTTAAAAAACGATGAACAGATTGAGACTAATTCAGAAGAAATCGATGAATTATATCGTCAAGAAACTATGAAGCAAGTGAAGATGTCAGCTGAATTTAATAAAAAAAGAGAAGAGCAAGCCATGCTGGACAGAACTTATATTCCGTGCCAGTTAAAAGATATTATTGGTTTAAAAAGAGTTGAAGTTCAAGGCAAAATATTTAAGAGAGAAGAAAGAGATATTAAGAATAAGACTAAGAAATTAGTCATCATTTCATATACGGATAACACTTATTCCATCACCTCAAATTTGTTTGAGGGTAAGAGATTTACGCGTGATGTTCTTGATTCAATTCAAGAAGGTGATTTAGTAAAAATCCGTGGCGAAGTGAAATACGATGAATATAATAAACAAACTGTAATTGATGTAAGTTCATTAACTAAACTTCCTCCATTACCATTAAGAGAAGATACTTATGAAGGCGAAAAAAGAACAGAATTACATCTTCATACTAAGATGTCCGCAATGGACGCTGTCGGTGAAATACCAAGTTATTTTGAAGCCGCACATCGCTGGGGATGGAATAGTATCGCTGTTACTGATCATGGTTGTGTTCAAGCTTTCCCACAAGCTGCTGAATTGGGTAAAAAATATGGCCTCAAGGTTTTATATGGGTGTGAGTTATATGTCGTTGATCGTCATTTAAATAATATATATAATCCTTCGGATGATTTAATTAAGGATTCTACTTATGTTGTATTCGATTTAGAAACGACCGGCCTATCATCAAGATATGACCGAATTATTGAATTCGGAGCTACAAAATACTCCAAAGGTAATGTTATTGATGAAGTGGATTTTTTCATCAATCCAGATATGCCGCTTTCTCCAGTTACCACTAGTCTTACGCATATTACAGATGCCGATGTTAAGAATGGCAAATCAATTAAAAAAGCTTTGAAAGACATCGTTGAATTTATTGGCGATTCAGTTTTAGTTGCACATAATGCTATTTTCGATTTTGGCTTTTTAAATGAAGCTTTAAGAAACAACAATATGCCTGAATTAGCAAATCCGGTTGTTGATACTTTACCATTGTCGCGTTACTTCTTTCCGGATAATAGATCTCATACTTTAGGTGCGATCTGTCGTGTTTTAGGTGTTACTTATGATGAAACATCAGCGCACCGTGCGGTTTATGATGCTCAAGTTCTTCTTGGAGTGTGGGAAGCGATGGAAACAAAGCTTTTAAACATGGATATTAATTTTAAGCATAGAGACTTAGATTCATTATCTTCTCCGGAAGTTTTAATGAATGCGCGTCCTTTCCACGTGACTTGTTACGCAAAAAACCAAGATGGTCTTAAAGATTTATTTAAGATTATTTCGACTTCTAATATCGATACATTTAAAGATGTTCCACGTGTTCCACGTGCTGTTTTAGAATCGTATCGAGCAAATTTAATCTTAGGTAGTGCCTGTGGAAATTCCGAAGTGTTTGATACATGTATGACTAAATCCGAGAAGCAAACTATCGATAAAATGAAATTCTACGATTTTATCGAAGTTCAACCACCGGCTAATTATTCTTATTTAGTTAATGATGGACAAGTTAGCAACATGAATATGGTGAAGCACATTATCGTGGATATGATCGACGCTGCTAAGAAAGCAGGTAAGTTGGTTTGCGCTACTTCCGATTGCCACTATCTTGAAGAATCAGATAAGATTTATCGAGATGTCTATGTTTTTGCTAAAGGCTTAAAAGGTGTTCGTCATCCGCTCAATCCATTTAGAAGAGACAAGATGAAATATTACGAGAATCCGGATCAACATTTAAGAACTACGGATGAGATGGTCAAGGAATTCGAGTTTTTAGGAAATGAAGACGAAATCAAAGAAATTGTAATTACAAATCCACATCGTGTTGTCGCTATGACGGAGGTAATTAATCCGATAAAAGATAAACTATACACCCCGACAATTCAAGATTGTGATAAAAAACTTGTTGAAAGAGTATATAAAAAGGCTCATGAATGGTATGGAGATCCATTACCTAAAGAAATAGATGAGCGTCTAAAAGCTGAGCTTGCTGGTATTGGTGCTAATAATTATTACGTTATTTATTATATTGCTTCCGAACTTGTTGGTCAGGCTAATAAAGATGGATATATTGTTGGCTCAAGAGGTAGTGTTGGTTCTTCTTTAGTGGCGACGATGGCCTCAATTACAGAAGTTAATCCACTTCCACCGCATTATAGATGTCCACATTGTAAGCACCTCGAATGGGCGGATCCAGTAAAGTATGCATCTGGTTTTGATCTTGAAGATAAGGTATGTCCAGTTTGTGGGACACCACTTATTCATGATGGTCAAAATATTCCTTTTGCAACTTTCTTAGGGTTCCACGCGGAAAAGGTTCCTGATATTGACTTAAATTTTCCACCAGATTATCAAGCTCATGCTCACGATTTAACTAAAGTATTGCTCGGTAAGGGAAATGTTTATAAAGCTGGAACTATTGAATCGGTTGCGGAGAAAAATGCTATTGGTTATGCCAAAGGTTATTTCGAGTCTTTAGAAATGCATCCGGAACTTAACGTCCATGCGCAAGATATTTCGCAAGCGGAACTTGAAAGAATTGCCATTGGTTGTCAAGGTGTAAAAAGAACTACAGGTCAACACCCGGGTGGTATTATTGTTATTCCAGAGGGAATGTCAGTTTATGATTTTACCCCTATTCAATATCCAGCCGACAAACCAGATTCATCATGGAAGACAACTCATTTTGACTTCCACTCTATTCACGATAATGTATTAAAACTAGATTTACTTGGTCACGTTGATCCAATGGCGTTACGTATGATGTCACAGTTTGCGGACATGCCAATTGATAAAATTCCACTTAATGATAAAGATGTAATGTCATTATTTACTTCACCGGATGCTCTTAAATTAAAATATAATGACTTAAATCTTAAATTAGGTACTTTAGGTATGCCGGAATTCGGTACTAACTTTGTTATGAATTTGCTTTCAGAAACAAAACCACATACCTTCGGTGACTTACTTATTATTTCTGGTTTGTCTCATGGTACAAACGTTTATGCTGGAAACCAAGACGCTTTAATTAAAAATAATGTAACAGATCTTCGTGGATGTATCGGATGTCGTGATGATATTATGACTGGCCTTCATGATAACTATGGTATTGATTATTCTGATTCATTCCAAATTATGGAACTTGTTAGAAAGAACAATTTTACCAAACCAAAGAACGCTGAAAAGAGAGAAAAATACGAAAAACTTATGCGTGAGCATAAGGTTCCAGAATATTACATTGATTCTTGTTGTAAGATTCAATACTTATTCCCAAGAGGTCACGCGGTCGCCTATTGTATGATGGGTGTTAGAGTGGGTTGGTTTAAAGTACATCGTCCTTTAGCATTCTACGCGACATATTTTACATGTCGAGCGGATCAGTTTGATATAAAAGTAATGTGCAAAGGTCGTTTTGCTATTATTAATAAAATCAAAGAATTCAATGATCAGGTTGAAGCAACACGAAAGAAATTATCTGCAACAGAACAAGATTTAATGCTAGTTTTGAATATGGTTCTTGAAATGTATGATCGTGGAATTAAATTTGATAATATATCAATAGATAAATCAGATTCAGTAAAATTTAAAATTGACTATGAGAATAACGCAATCATTCCTCCATTTACAACCATTTCAGGTTTAGGAGAATCCGTTGCTGAATCTATCGTTGAAGCTCGTAATATTCGTAAATTCTCATCAATAGAAGATTTGGTAGAGAGAACAAGATTGTCCCTTCAAAGAGCAACTGAATTAAAAGAATTAGGTGCTTTAGGTGATTTACCACCATCAGATCAGATGACTTTATTCTAAAAGGAGGATAAATTATATGACTGTTGAACAAATATTAATTGTTGTCCTTATTCCACTAAGTGTCTTGTGTTTAATCGCTTTGCTTTATTACCTTTTAGGAAATGTTTACAAAGGATTAGTAACGCGGAAAAACAAGGTCGATTCATCGTGGAATGAATTAAGAAAAGGATATGTTAAAACTTTGAACTTAATTCCGTCGCTAATTCAAAATGTAACGATGACTCAAGAAGAAAAAGAAAATTTTACTTTTGTGTATAAGAGTTATAAAAAGATGGATTTAGACAAAATTGGCACGGACGATTTTGTGTCATTAATAGTGGCATATCTAAATGAGTTTAATAATATATCCGAAAAAAACAGTGAAAATGATACGGTTAAATTTATTAAAGAGGCGTTTAGAAACGCTAAGTTTTCCATACCATTCTACAACTACAATGTTGATATATATCGAAAGTTTAGAAATCTACCAATTAATATCTTGATGGCCCATATGTTTAATTTTATGGAAGTGGATAATTTTGTCTTAAAGGATTATTCTCAAGGAAATACAACGCTAGATTTGAGAGTGGATAACTTTAAATATTAATTTTAGAAGTATATAGTATAATATAGTAATTACAAAGGAGAAATTATATGAATAAATGGGATTTAAGTATTCTTTTTAGAACAGAAGAGGAGTTTGAAAGCACTCTTAAACAAACAAAAGATAGCATTGCTGTTCTTGCTAGTTATCAAGGAAAATTAAACGATGAGAATGAATACGCTAAGTATTTAACCTTACAAAAGAAAGTTTTGTCAGATTTTACTAAAGCTTATATTTATGCTTCAATGAGATCTGATTTAAATAAGAAAGATGTTAAGAATAATTCGGATTGTGTCAGATGTCAACTTATCGGAAACGAATTATCCTCCTCTTTATCTTGGGAATCACCAGAAGTTCTTCAAATTGGTAAGAAGTACTTTGAAGATTTCTTCATTCATCATCCTGAATTAGATGAATTTAAATTTGGAATTGAAAAATTATTCCGCTCAAGCGAACATGTTTTAGATGGAAAATCTGAAAAACTTCTTTCGTGTTTTGCTCCACTTACTTCTGAGGGTGGGGAGTTATATTCAATGTTAGCGGTAGGAGATCTTACTCCAAAGACAATTACATTATCAAATGGAAAAGAACTTACCGTTACTCAAGGAAACTGGAGAAGCGAGATTGAAAAAGCTCCTTCTGCTGAAGATAGAAAAAATATTTTTGAAGCTATTTTCTCATATTATGATTCTCATAAGAATGTTTTTGGTGAAATATATAACACTACAGTTCAAGCTGAATTAGCTGAGACTAAAGCAAGAAATTATAAATCAATTCTCGAATCGCATTTATATGGAAACAATATTCCAACTCAAGTTTATGAAACTTTAGTTAAGGTCACTTCTGAAAATACCGCTCCATTAAAGAAGTATTATGAATTAAGAAGAAAATACTTCAAATTAGATAAGCATCGTTCTTATGATAGATTCTTACAAATGTCTTCTTCGACTCGTGAATATTCTTATGATGAAGCTAAGGATTTATTCTTTAAATCGCTTGAAAAATTCCCACAAGATTTCCAAGATAAAGCTAGAGAAGTCTTAAAAGAAGGTTATGTCGATGTATATGAACAACCAGGTAAGAGAAGTGGTGCATATTCCAACGGTGGAACTGATATTCACCCATTTATTCTTTTGAACTTTGATAAATCCCTTGATTCTGTCTTTACATTAGCTCATGAATCTGGTCACTCAATTCATACCTTGTATTCAATTGAAAATCAAAAGACAATGCTTCAAGATTATACGATCTTTGTTGCGGAAATTGCGTCTACATTTAACGAACATAATTTACTTGATTACTTTATTGAATCAGGTAAAGCAAGTAAGGAAGAAAAAATTCTTCTTCTTCAAAAAGCAATTGATGAAATTATCTCTACCTTCTACCGTCAAACTTTGTTTGCTCAATATGAATTAGAATTATCTCGTGTTGCTGAAAGACAAGAACCGATCAATTATCAAGTGTGTTCTGATGTGATGATTAAACTTTATAAAGAATATTATGGAATTGATATAACTGAAGAAAGAGTTAAAGAATTTGTTTGGGCTTATATCCCTCACTTATTCTATACACCATTCTATGTTTATCAATATGCTACATCTTTTGCTGCTTCTTTAAAACTATATGACAATGTCAAAAAGGGCGGTAAAGAAGCGTTTGAAAGATACGTTGGTTTATTAAAGATGGGTGGAAGTGATTATCCAACCGAAGAAGTTAAGAAGGCTGGTGTTGATTTTGCTGATCCAAGTACATTCTTAGCAGTAACTGATCGTCTTACAACTTTAGTTGATGAATTAGAAGAAGTTATTAAAGAATAATTAGTTTAGATAATGGCTGCAGGTTTAATTACTTGCAGCTTTTTTATTTTACATTAATAAAGCTATATAAAAAGTAATACTTTTATTTTACAAATTTTTTGGTATGAAATATCATACAAGTATGAAAGGTAGGAATTATATGCTTAAATCTAAAGATCATCCACGCGATAGGTTTGCTGCGTTTGTCACTGTTGGAACCAAAGGGCAAATAGTTATTCCAAATGAAGTTCGTAAGATGTTTAATATTACTTCTGGTTCTAGAGTGATTATTCTTGCGGATTCAAAACGTGGGATAGTAATTACTTCGGACAAAAAGGTCATGGATAAGATGAGTAAGGTATTCATGGAGTATGATGAGGAATAAAGAGAATGAAAAATATATTTGAAATAGAAAATTTAAGTAAACAATATCCTTCTTTTTTATTAGATAATGTATCTTTTAAAGAACAAGAAGGAAGAATAATGGGATTTATCGGTCGTAATGGAGCGGGAAAATCTACAACCTTAAAATCGATGCTGAATTTAGTTCATGCTGATAACGGATCAGTAAAGATTCTTGATCTTGATATGAGAGATAACGAAACAGAGATTAAGGGACAAATTGGTTTTGTTCTTGGTGGAATAGATTTTTACATTAATAAAAAACTTAAAGATATTACTAATGTAACTAAAAGATTTTATCCATTATGGGAAGATTCGATATATCATGAATATTTAAAAGCGTTTAATTTAGATGAAAATAAACGAATCAAAGAATTATCCGCGGGTATGAAAGTAAAGTATTCGTTAACTTTAGCGTTATCTCATAAAGCTAAATTGTTAATTCTTGATGAACCGACTTCTGGTCTTGATCCAATTTCACGTGATGAATTACTTGAAATATTTATTTCTTTAGTAAAAAAAGAGAACATTACAATTTTATTTTCAACCCACATTACCTCAGATCTTGAGAAGTGTGCGGACGATATAACTTATATTAAACAAGGAAAAATTATTTTTACCGGCACTAGAAAAGAGCTCTTGGATGAATATTTACTTATTAAAGATAATGATGAAAATGTTTCAGATTCAATAAGAGAGAAATGCATTTCATTTAGAGTAAATCTAGATGGGGTGTTTGAAGGATTGATTTCTTCTGCGAATAAAATTTCCGGTGTTAAAGTTGAAAAGCCAAACTTAGAAGATATTATGATATTTAGCGAAAGGACAAAAACATTATGAAAAACTTGTTGTTTAAAGAATTTAAATTGTCAATTCATCCAATGGTCTATATCTTTATGTTGTTTGGAATAATGCTTTTAATTCCAAGCTATCCTTCCTGTGTATTTTTAATTTATGTATTAGTATCTTTTATTTTTATTTTCGCTGTGGGAAAAGAAAATAGAGATGTTTATTATTCTTTGACTTTACCGGTATCTAAAAGAGATATTGTTAAAGCAAGACTCATGATAGTTGGAGGAGTTGAAATAGGAAGTCTAATAATATCCATTCCTTTTGCAATAATAAGTTTGTTAGTTTTATTTCAAAATGGAAAAGGCTATGGTCTAGAACCAACAATGGCTTTCTATGGTTTATGTCTTATTGCTTTTGCAATATTTAATATTGTTTTTATTCCGTATTTCTATAAGACAGCAAATAACATTTTATGGGGATTCTTATTTGGAGCGGTAGGGGCTTCATTGTTCTTGATTTTGTTTGAAGTTCTTTCTTCATTCTCGTTTTTATCGATTATCAATGATTCTACTGCTTTGTTATTTCAAGTTTTAATGTTTGTTTTTGGAGTAGTTGTTTATGCGGTTACGATGTATATAACGTACAAAATATCCGCAAAGAGATTTGAAAAAGTTAATTTTTAATTTGTTTCTGGCTAAAAAATGTTTTTTGCGACGTAAAAGCAGCATTTTGTGTAAGCGGTTTAGTATTTTTTAACTAAAAGATATATAATACTTCTAGAGATAAATTTGAGGACTTATTATGAAATACTTATCGTTCGTTGTACCAAGTTACAACTCAGAAGCTTATTTAAATAAATGTATAGATTCTTTGCTTAAAGGTGGAGAAGATGTCGAAATTATTATTGTTAATGATGGATCAAAAGACCGCACTAAAGAAATAGCGGAAGATTACATGGCTAAAAACCCATCGATTGTTAAAGTTATTAACAAAGAAAATGGTGGACATGGTAGCGGTGTTAATTACGGTTTAAAAAATGCTACTGGTGTTTATTTTAAAGTTGTTGATTCAGATGACTGGGTCGATGAAGACGCTTATAAAAAATTCTTAACAACTATAAAAGAAAACTACGGAAAACAAATATTACCAGATTTATATTTTACCAATTTTGTTTTTGAACATGTTGAAGATCACACTTCTGCAGTTCAATCATACAAGAGTAAATTTCCAGTTAATAGATTGTTTACTTGGAAAGAAGCAAAAAGATTTAATCAAGCTGAATTTTTGATGATGCATGCTTTGACTTATAAAACACAGATTATTAGAGATTCACAGATGGTTTTACCAGAACACACTTTCTACGTTGATAATATCTTTACTTATCAACCTTTAGCGTATGTTAAATCAATGTATTATCTAGATCTTAATTTCTATCGTTATTTTATCGGTCGTAGTGATCAATCGGTTAATTATAAGAATATGGTTAAACGTTATGATCAACAATTAAGGGTAATATCAATTCTTACTAATTTATATACGTTAGATCAATTAAAATCCTTATCAAGGAAACATTATAAATACATGATTCATGATCTTGTTATTAAAGAATTTTTAACTCTTTTCTTCGTTACTGCTGATGGAAATAAAGAAAAAGAAAAAGCTTATAAGGACTATTGGAGTAATTTCAAAAAGAGCAACAGCAAATTATATCGAAAGATTAGATATCGTACATACTTTGTCTTACCGTCTTTCTTAATTAAACCAGTTAAGAAGTTAGCGGTTATGTCTGGCTATAAACTCGTTTGTAAAGCCAAGAGATGGGGTTAATAAATCTAAACATATTAAACCTTTGTTATTTATTTAGCAAAGGTTTTTTAAATGTACTTAATTACTTTTGAAGTTAAGTTTTGAGTCAGGCTACTTTTGAAGTAAACAATTTACCTATTTATCACGTTAATCTAAATAGAATTATTCATTATCTTGACAAAATTTTGCTTAAGTGCAATACTCGAGTTAGGAATTAATGGAGGGATTTAGTTATGAGAAATGACTTTTCTTATATTGATTTTGTTCATTCGTTTTCTTCTTGCGAATTAAATGTAAAAAAAAAAAATGTTTCTTTTATTGAGAAACTATTCCGATACTTTTATAAAGAGCAGTTTAAACATGATGACTATTTAGACATCATCTATGAAAGAAGAGTTCCTTCTTCTTCATTAGAGATGTCTTTTTTTAATACTTATATGTATTACTCAAACTTAATGAATAATGAAATAACTATAACCAATCTATCTATACTATATTTGGGTAAAGATGATTCGGTC
>JAEWSJ010000007.1 GCA_023398335.1 Bacillota bacterium | reverse complement strand
AATATAAAAATAAATAAAACAATATAAAAACAAAAAAACATATTACATAGTAATATGAATTCACAATATTATTATTTATATCAATTTTTTCATCGGAAAAATATGGTGTTAAATCCTAAAAACGGGTATCCAAATTTCGATTATGAAACCAGTGTTGAAAATAAAGTGATTCAAATAAAAAAAGGAAAAAAGTCTAAATAATGAAAGCGATTTAAATTTAATTATTTGTGTTTTTGCTTTCTATATAATAGAATATAAAGTAGGTACATTAACATGATAATTGGCTTTTACATTTGCATTTCTCTCTTCGCTGTTCTTTCAATTTTCCATCTGTATTTTTGCTTTATAGAAAACGAACCATTAAGGGCTAAAACAAAGCCATTTTTGATGCTTTTATTAGGTCTTTCAGCGTTGTTTTATAACATAAATGAATACTTAATCTATGTTTCATGCTTTTTAGCTTGTTTAGGAGATATATTTTTATTAAAAAACAAGAAAACAATTTTCTTCTTAATCGGAGGAACATCTTTTCTTGCTTGTCATGTACTAAACTTAATATATGTATGTTTACGCTCTAGTTTAACTATTCCTTTATATTTTTACATATTAATTCCCATTTATTTTGTAATTTTCTCAGTAATTTCTATATTATTCATAAAGAAACTATTAGGAACGCAAAATGGGCTTGGTTCTATATTTTACCTATCAATATTAAGTATTAATTTATCATTAGGAATCATCGCTTGTATAATAACAAAGAATTATTTTTATCTATTCTTTTCTATAGGATATGTTCTATATTTGATTTCCGATTGTACTCTTGCTTATGTCACATTTATCAAGGATATAAAGCGAAGAGACTTTCCAGTAATGATTACTTATATATGTGCTGAATTTTTAATTATTATCAGTTTACTTTTAACAATATAATTGCCTAGTTAACTAATTAATGTTAAATTTATTAAGACGATTAATTAGATAGAGGAATTATGATATTTAACATTAATAAAGATGATGATATTAAATTAAACAAATTATTCAATACACTAGAAGAAAATATACTCGTGTCAGATTTTTATATTGAGTATTTATCTTCTTTTGCTCATAAAGCTGGGCAAGATATTTTAACACTTGACTCACTAATAAACAAACTAGAAGTTAATAATTATAAAGAACTTCTTGTTAAACATAAAGCAAATCAAATAAAAAAATTAATTGCGTCAGACTACAATAGAGATCCATATTATTTATCAATAAATATCAATAAAGATGTTAAAAAAAGCAAGTGGAAAATTACAAAAGATAAATATTTTAAGAATGAGCCATTTATATACAAAGACACAGTAGAAAACGAAAATGATTATTTTATTGAATATAATCATTTAGGATACTTTAATGATGAATTTAAATACATATGCGCTACACAGAATAATACAATTTGGATGAGCATTACACCTAACGAAATTGAAACAATGAAAGAAACTATTAGGAACGCAAATGGGGATGTCCTGACCTTTGGCTTAGGTCTTGGTTATTATCCTTTCATGTGTTCTCTAAAGAATAATGTAAATTCAATTACTATAATTGAAATGGATAAAAATGCTATTGAATTATTTGAAACTTATATCCTTCCCCAATTTAAATATAAAAATAAAATAAAAATAATTAATGATAATGCCTTAGTTTATCCTACAATAACACAAAAGAAATACAATTATTCATTTGCGGATATTTGGCATACTGTTGATGATGGATTAGAATTATATATTCGTCTTAAATTAACAGAAAAATATAATTATTCATCGTCATACTCTTATTGGATTGAAGATTCATTGCTAATAATGTTTCGAAGAATAGTGATTAACTTGATAAATGAAGAATATAATGGGTCAACTGATGAGGATTATAAAGATAATTCATCATTTATTAACGTAATTATGAATTCCCTACACTTTAATCTTAAAAATATACAATTTAATTCATATGAAGACATTAAATCAATGCTAAAAAAAGAATCACTAATAAAACTTATTACTGATTTAAACATTTAAAAAGGCTTTACAATTTGTAAAGCCTTTTTTTAAATTAGTTTTCTCTCTTTTTACCAAAGAAGAATAATGCTACTGTCCCAGGACCGGTATGACTACCAATCGTAGTTCCAATATTGAATATATGAACTTTTCCATTAAGTTTAGGAAAAGTTGCTTCAACTAAAGCAGCAACATGTTGCGCATCTTCTAAGCAATCTGAATTAGATATGAAACATTTTCCATTATAATCTAAGCCACCTTCAGCATTTTCAACCATTCTTTGAACAATAGTGTTAATTACTTTTTGTTTAGATCTTATCTTTTCACGTGGAATAAGACGACCTAAATTATCCATATTTAATAATGGACAAATTTTTAATACAGTTCCAACAAAACCGGAGACTTTTGAAACTCTTCCACCTCTAACATAGAAGGTTAAATCCGTTGAGAAAAACCAATGATGTAAATTTAATCTATGTTCTTCAGCATAAAGCTTGATTTGATCAATATTCCAACCTAAATCTCTTAAATCGGCTAATTTATCCATTAACAAACCAAATCCTGATGATGCTCCTAAAGAATCAACAACATATATTTTTCTATTTGGATATTTTTCTTCTAACATAGATTTAGCAATCATTGCAGAATTTACAGTGCCAGAGATGCCAGATGATAAACACAAATGAATAATATCTTTTCCTTGTGATAAAAATGATTCAAAATATTTAACGTAATCCTCGACGTTTACTTGCGAAGTTTTTGTTTCATCTCCATCTCTCATCATTTGATAGAATTTAGAAAATGGAATAGATTCTCCTAAATCATCTTCATATTCAACTCCATTAATAAAAAAATGAAAACAAACATATCGAATATTTCTTTTATTAAAATATTCCTTATCTAAGTCACATGTGGATTCACCACTTAAAATAAAATTATCCATAAAATCTCTTTCCTTACCAAGATAATATAGCATATGATTTTTCAAAAAAATAGAAAAACGAGTATTATTCATACAATAAATTACAAATAAAACGCCTCCAATTGATAATATAGTATTAGATTTGTATGAAAATAATAATTTATGATTACAACACTATTATCTGAGATGATAGAATGATTTTATGAGAGGTAACAATAATGAACGAAGATATTAGTTATTATGAGTTATTAGCAAAAACTTATCCAACAATCCAAGATGCAGCTACCGAAATGATTAATTTAAAAGCTATCTTGCATTTACCAAAAGCTACAGAGCATTTTTTATCTGATATTCATGGCGAATTTGATGCTTTTGAACATATGATTAAATCAGCTTCTGGTACTATTTTAGATCGTATCGAGGAAAATTTGACTTCTCTTTTGCCAGAAAGCCAAGCATTATTGGCAACTATTATTTATTATCCAAAAGAAAAACTTGATATATTATCTAAGCAAAACAAACTCACAAAAGAATTCTATTAAAACACAATATTTGAACTTGTTGAAATCGCTAAAATATCATCTTCAAAATACACTTTATCTAAAGTTAGAAAGTCAATAACGCCAAAATTTGTTTATATTATTGAAGAATTACTTCAATCACATTCATATACTTACAATAATGAAGATTACTATAATTCAGTTATTACATCTATTATAGAAACCGGGATGGCTGATAGTCTCATTATAGAATTATCATCTTTAATTCAAATCTTAGCAGTTGATCGACTTCATATATTGGGTGATATATTTGATCGTGGCTTAGGTGCTTACAGGTGCATGGAATTTATATGTTGTCAAAGAAACGTAGATATTACCTTTGGCAATCATGATATTGTTTATATGGGTGCTGCTGCTGGAAATCCTTGCTGCATTGCTAATGTAATCAGAACATCCTGTCGTTATAAGCATTTAAGTACATTGGAAGATGGCTATGGAATTTCTCTCCGCCCTCTTGTAAATTTTGCCATGAAAACATATATGAATGATCCATGTACTAAATTCATTCCGTCTGATGACGAAGCAAACCAAATCGAAGATTACGACACAGCAATTATGGCAAAAATGCATAAAGCTATATCTATTATTCTTTTTAAACTCGAAGGACAATTAATCAACAATCACCCCGAATATAACGAAAAGTATCTGATGAAATTAGATAGAGTTAATTATAAAAAAGGAACATATTTAGGACACAACGGAAAAACATATAATCTTGTTGATTGCTCCTTTCCAACAATAAATCCTTCTGCACCTTACGAACTAACAAGAGATGAAAAAGAACTTATCAATAAATTAGTCTTATCATTCAAACATTGTGATAAGCTTAAAAAACATATTGATTTTTTGTTTTCACATGGTTCAATGTATCTCGAATATAACGATAATCTTTTATATCATGGATGTATTCCAATGAATGATGATGGTTCATTCTATGTCTTTAAAGCTCCTAACGGAGAAAAATACAGTGGGAAATCTTATCTAGATTATTTAGATCAAGAAATAAGAAAATCTTATTATACTGCGAAAATATAAGTGTCAAAGATGATACAGACATATTTTACTTTTTATGGTGTTTTGAAGATTCGCCTTTGGTTTGTAAGAAAGATATTACTACATTTGAAACGATGTTTCTTAGTGCGGAAGATAGAAAAGATTTTCATGAAGATAAAAATCCATATTATAAATATATCGAAAAGAAAACATACTGTGAAAAAATATTGCACGAGTTCAATATAAGCAATGATAAAGCTATTATTATTAATGGACATATTCCTGTTAAAGTTACAGAAGGATAGTCGCCAATAAAAGCTGAAGGTAAATATATCATCATTGATGGAGGATTAACAAAAGCATATCATTCACTCACCGGTATCGCCGGGTATACTTTGGTATATAATTCACACGGATTAAAACTCATTGCCCATAATGTATTTACCACAAAAGATGATTCAATCATGAATAACATCGATATTTCGCATGAAGTTCAAAGAATTACTCTTTACTCTAAAAGAATGAGTGTTCGTGATAGTTATGTAGGAAAACAAATATTAGCAAATATTAACGATCTAGAACAACTTCTTAAATACTACAAAGAAGGAACAATTAAGACAAAGTAACTGACATTTTAATTTCAAACTAAATAAAAAACTTTATGAAATAATTATTCGCATCTATTTTTTCTTGGCAACAATCATAAATCTATGTTCAGTAGATTCAATATAACCTTGTTTTAATAAGAGTTTATTAAGTCCTTCTAATTTATCAAGCGCTGATTCAACACTAAAATTAATAAATTCCCACTGAATAATTTTTGCAAAATACACTACAGCGCCTAAATCGAAAAATTTGATTTTAGGAAAACATTCATTTTTATAAATTATTTCAAATCCAACATCTTCTAATCTTTTTACGGTTTGATTTAAAGTCATGTTTGGAAACTGGTCTTCGTGATTTTCATCTAATATAGTTGCCAAATCTTTATTATTGTAAGCTCCGACTTATTGAGTAATAAATAAGCCTTTATTTTTTAGAACTCTAAATACTTCCATTTCTGAGAATGATTCATGATGGTTTAAAACAATATCATATGCTTCACTTGGCACATTAAGCAATACGTCATCTTGTTTTATAGGATAAACTTTAATTCCTTTTGTAGACAAAGTTTCAAGGCATAATTTAATATTAGGTTCATATGCTTCTGTTATCGATGTAAATCTAGAAGGATGATTAAAACTTAATAATAAATCACCACCCCCCCCGTTCCCATATCAAGGATGTTATCTGTGTCACATAAATATTTCTTAACAATATTGTTGTACGGCCATGGTAATTGTTCAGTTATACATCTTTTATCTAGATAGGAGAAATCCCACCCTTTAAAAGCGTGCTTCTCTTCACTTAATAAATATTCTATTAACGATTTATCCATAATTCTTTTTCCATAATATTTTATTTATAAACATTATTATTTATAGTATATAATTTTGGTGCTTTTTTCTCACTTTAGTATTTTATATAGCTGAACAAATTTACTGTATCTATTTCGTATCACAACTAATATATAAATCTTTAAAAAAAGCCTTTGTTAAGGCTTTTTTGTACTTTTAAATAAATTAAGTGGTGCGGTCAGAGAGACTTGAACTCTCATGGGATACCCATACGCCCCTCAAACGTACGCGTCTACCAGTTTCGCCATGACCGCATGCCTTATTATTATACAAATAGGTCTCTATAAAATCAAGAAGTATTTAAATTAATATGCAATATTTTTTTTGAAAGAATCCCCGCCTCTTAATCGATAAATTTAATCGTTAAAAATAATCTTTTATTTAGGATAGAAAGTTCTTGACATTAGTTCGGTTTCTAACTATTATTTAACATATGCGCAGGAGGAATTAATGAATAAAGAACATAAACTTGGATTCTGTATTAACATCGCATCATCAATAATACGACATGATATAGATTTCATTTTTCAAAAATACAATTTAAAAAGCACAAAAATGATGATTTTTAAAACCATAGCACGTCACAATGGTACAGGTATAAGCGCATCAGAAATTATTGAAGAATATCATTTAAAAAAATCGACAATTAGTCAGCATATATCTGAGTTATGCAAATCTGGATTAATAGATAAAACCATTGATCCGCAATGCAAATCTAGAACAATACTTCATTTAAGTTCTAGTGGTGAAGAGTTAAGCAAAAATATCATAAATCAATTTGATGAAATTGATAAGATGATTTTTTCTTCGCTGACTATTAGTGAACAACAAGAATTACGTGACTTATTAATGAAATTTATACGCAGTAATTCAGATGAATTTAAGGAGGAAAAACATGAATAGAATATTAAAATACGCCAAAGGATATTACAAATACTGTATCTTATCGCCATTATTTATTGTTATTGAAGCATTACTTGAAATATTTATTCCATTAGTAATGATGAATTTGATTGATATTGGTATCAAGATGCAAAATATGAATTATATAGTTGCTGCTTCGTGCCTAATTATTGGAATGAGCGTCTTAGCACTTATCGGTGGATGTGGAAGCGGATATTTTGCAACGAAAGCATCCGCAGGTTTAGGAAAGAACATTAGAAAAGCTTTATATGATAAAGTACAAACTTTCTCATTTGAAAACATCGACAAATTTTCTACCGCTTCATTGGTTACAAGATTAACTCAAGATGTAACAAATGTTCAAACTTCGTTCCAAATGACAATTAGAATATGTTTTAGAGCTCCTCTATTATTTGTTGCTGCCTTAGTAATGACATGCATTGAAAGTATCCAAGTTGGAATTATCTTTCTTTGTATTGTTCCTTTATTATTAATTATTGTATTCATAGTAATAATGATTGCAAATAAATACTTTAAACAAATGTTTAAGAAAATCGATCAATTAAACTTAGTTGTTCAAGAAAATGTAAATGCTATTAGAACTGTTAAATCATATACCAATGAAGATTACGAAAGTAGTAAGTTCTTAAAAGCGTCAAAAGATGTTCGTTATTTTTCATGTAAAGCAGAAGCTTTAGGTGCGTTATTTAATCCGGTATCTCAATTCTTGCTATATACATCATATATTTTAATTATCTTCTTTGCTTGTACAATGATGGTTGGTGATAAGCCAACAATGTTAGTTGGTAAACTTCAATTATTTATCAACTATGGCTCACAAATTCTTTCATCTTTGATGATGGCTTGCGTCGTCTTTATGATGATTATTATGTCTCGAGCTTCAAAAGAACGTATATTAGCCGTATTAGATGAGATTCCTACAATAGTAAATCCGGCTGACCCAATCATGAAAGTGGATAATGGATCAGTTGAATTCAAGAATGTTAATTTCTCCTATTCAAATGATATGTCTAAATTAGCTATTAAAAATATGTCATTCAAAATTAATTCCGGTGAGACTGTCGGAATCTTCGGCCCAACCGGATCATCAAAAACAACATTAATATCTCTTATTGATAGACTTTATGATGTTTCATCAGGTGAAGTTTTTGTTGGAAATCACAACGTTAAAGATTATGATTTATTTACTTTAAGAGAATCATGCTCCGTTGTTTTACAAAAGAACACCTTATTCAGCGGAACAATTAATAGTAACATGCGTTGGGGTAATCCTACAGCAACTGATGAAGAGATTAAAAAAGCTTGTAATTATGCCCAAGCAAGTGAATTTATTGAAAAACTGGATGATAAATACAATTCAACAGTTGAAGAAGGTGGCGTAAATTTCTCCGGTGGTCAAAAGCAAAGATTATGCATTGCTCGAGCCATACTAAAGAAACCACAAATACTTATTCTAGATGATTCAACTTCTGCCGTTGATACTAAAACAGATTTAATGATTCGCGAAGCATTTATTAAAGAAATTCCACATACAACCAAATTTATTATTTCTCAACGTATATCGTCTATTATGAATGCGGATAAAATTATTATTTTAAACAATGGTAGCTTGGTAGACATTGGAAATCACAATGAATTAATGAAGAGATGTAAAGAATATGAACAAATATTCAATGCACAAATGAAAGCTAGTCCAAGAGGAGGTAATTTATAATGCCAGGCATGATGCGTGGAGCCGTTGGGCGTCCACATGAAAAAATTGATAAGCCTTTTGTACTAATATGGCGTGTTATTAAAACAATGTATGAATCACACAAAATACTAATTTTTGTTGCTTTACTTTGTCTTATAATCACTGCTACCTGTGGTAGTATTGGTCTTTCCTTTATCAGCAATTTGATTAAAGCAATTGAAAAAACTAATTCAACTCCAATTGCCGAAGTCGATTATTCTGAAATATATAGAATCGTTAGTACGATGATCGGTTTCTTCTTACTAACTGTTATTTCTTCTTATTCATACTCTCGTATTATGGTTGTAATAACTCAAGATACATTGAAATCAGTTAGAGATAAACTATTCATACATATGGAAAAACTTCCTTTATCTTATTTTGATAGTCGCACAACTGGTGAAATAATGTCTATTTACACCAATGATACAGATACTTTAAGACAATTAATTTCTCAAGCTTTACCAACATCATTATCATCAATAATAAGTATTAGTACGATGATTATCTTAATGTTTGTTTCTTCGTGGATACTTGCATTAATCGCAATATGTTTTATTTGTTTATCGATATTCGTACTTAAATATAACGCGAAATTATCGTCTAAATTCTTTATTTATCAGCAAAAAAATCTTGGAAAAGTAAACGGATTTATTGAAGAGATGACTTCAGGACAAAAAGTAATTAAAGTCTTTAATCATGAATCTATTGCAATTAATGAATTTAATGATTTGAATAAAGAACTAGAAAATTCAAACTTTAAAGCTAATATGTATTCTTCATTTATGGGGCCATTAAACAACAACTTAGGGTACTTATCTTATGCAATATGTGCAATGGTAGGAGCAATTCTCTGCTTGCAATCCAATGAAATATTACATCTTGAAGTAGCTGATTTAGTTGTTTTCTTACAATTCTCTCGTTCTTTAAATATGCAAATGTTCCAAGTCACTTCGCAAATTGCTTTTGTCTTCCAAGCTTTAGCTGGTGCAAATAGAATCTATAAGTCAATGGATGAAAAGCAAGAGATTGATGATGGATACATTACTTTAGTTAATGTTACTAAAGACAACGATGGAATATTACATGAGACTAACGAACTTACTTCGACTTGGGCCTGGAAAAACCCACACCATAAAGATGGAGAAAACCTTACTGAATTAAAAGGTGATATTAGATTCTACGATGTCGACTTTGGTTATATCCCAGATAAAATTGTTCTTCATGATGTATCAATTTATGCAAAACCAGGACAAAAGATTGCTTTTGTTGGTGCCACTGGTGCAGGTAAGACAACAATCACTAACCTTATCAACCGATTCTATGATATTCAAGATGGAAAGATAAGATACGATGGAATAAATGTAAATAAAATTAAGAAAGAAGATTTACGTAATTCACTTGGTATAGTTTTGCAAGATACGCATCTTTTTACCGGAACAATTAAAGACAACATAAAATATGGTAAAAGAACCGCAACAGATGAAGAAGTAATTGCAGCAGCTAAGTTAGCTAATGCAGATGGTTTTATCAAAATGTTACCACAAGGCTATGACACAATCATAACCGGAGATGGTGGAAACTTATCACAAGGTCAACGTCAGTTAATTTCAATTGCTCGTGCAGCAATCATTAATCCTCCAGTATTGATTCTAGATGAAGCAACATCTTCAATTGATACATATACTGAATCATTAATTCAAGAAAGTATGGATAAATTAATGAAAGGTAGAACAACATTTGCAATTGCTCATAGATTATCCACTGTCCAAAACTCCGATGCTATCATGGTTTTAGAAAATGGAGTTATCATCGAAAGAGGTAATCACGACGATCTGATAAAGCTACACGGAAAATACTACCAGTTGTACATGGGCGCTTTCGAATTAGAGTAAACAAAAAATCGGTTAGTCCTCAATTAAACTAGCCGATTTTTTTTGTTAAATAATGCTTTTTAAACCTAAGAAATTGAAGTAATTTGATAATTCTTCTTTCTTATGTCCGTAAATTACTACATGGTGATTTCCAAGTGGTGATTTTAAGAAATAATCCACATTCTCATCTAACTGTACTTTAATCTGTGTTCGACATAAATCTTTGCGATTTAAGTTCTTTATTATTGCTCCCTCAGAAACAAAATAATATTTCAAGTCTGGAGATACTTTAACAACAGTAACATCTCCTTCTTTTAATTCACCTTTTATTCCAACACCAATATTAGACTCATAATGAGTATCAAATTTATAAGATTCACACATATCAAGAGGTAATGTACAATGGGCAAATATCACAGTGTTTTCTTCACTATCAATGTAGCAAGGATTCACTTGAAATGACGATTGTTTAAGTTCACTTTTAACTACGTATTGAGTAATAAATGTTGGAATATCCCCCTCGCAGCATCCAACAACTCCTTTTTCATTTAAGGATGCCAAAGACAAACATGCTGTTGTTTTAATACTGGAAATAAGATCAAAGCAACGAATTGTTACACCTTCTAAATTATATTGTTTAACAATTTCCTTCATTGCTTTATATAATCTATACGCTTTAGTTAATTCTTGAGCATCATATTCCGCGTTATATCTTCCATCTTTTAAAACTACATTTAAAGAAGTATATACAGCAATCAACTCATTAATTGAAATATTAACTAAATCAATATTGAATTTTTCTTTAACCTCTTCATAATTAACATTTGATGAAATTAACCAATTTGATGGAGCACCAATAACACCTAAGCGATGATATATTCTTGTGTCATTTACTTTATTCAAGCCTAAAATAGACTTAATTCTCTTTGCAATGTTTTCTTCTTTTCCGTGTAAGACTTCACCAACTTCACCATATCTTTTGATATAAGATAAAATCTCTAAAGAAGCAGCCAAGGAATTATTTGCACCGTAAGTAAGCAAATAATATGGTTCCTTTAATTTACTTTTAATTTTTAGAAACTCTTCTTCACTACCACCTGATTCGATAAGAATTAAAGCCAAATCACCATGATAAAGATCTTCAAGCGAAGAAGATACAATTTCAGTTTCTAGTAAAGCATTTATTTTTGTTAACAAATTGCTCGAGGACGAATTAATAACATAATCATTCTTTAACGATGAATGAATCGGATAATAACGAATTTCCATTCTATTTTTCTCCTTTATTATAGATTGAGGCTAGGCCACCTTTAGAAGTCTCCTTGAAATCTTTTGATAAACCTAAACCAGTTTGATACATAACCTCGATAACATCGTCAAGTGAAATAGCGTTATGACGAAGAGGTGATATTTTGTCAGCAAATACATAAGCCACATATGCTTTTATTGCTGCAATAGAATTTCTTTCAATACAAGGAATAGCAACATATCCCATCACTGGATCACATGTCAATCCTAAATTGTGTTCCATGCCAATTTCAGCAGCATATTCAGTTTGATATATCGATAATGAATTAATAACACATAGTGCAGCAGCAGACATAGAGCATGCTGAACCAATCTCAGCTTGGCATCCGCCAACAGCTCCAGATATTGTCGCATTATGTCTAATTATTAATCCAATAAGTCCAGCTATAAGTAATCCATCAATTATTTTGTCTTTTTCAATATGCATATCTTTATAAGAATAATATAGAACACTCGGTAATACCCCTGCACTGCCACAAGTAGGTGCAGTAACTATCAGTTCTCCAGCGGCATTACATTCACTAACAGCATAAGCATAAGAAGATAAAGTTAATATTCTTTTGTTATCTGTTTCACACATAGCTTCGGAATAAATCTCTTTAGCCATTCTTTTTACATGTAATTTTTGCGCAACTTCACCTTCAGTAACCAAACCTTTTTCAATGGTCTTAACCATCTGATCAAAAATACCTTCGGCAAAAGTAATAATATCTTTCCCCTCATATTTGATAAAAAATTCACGAATTGAACACTCTGCTTTTGTAAAACGATCTCTAAATTCATTAAAGGATGAGAAATCATATACAGGCTTCATCGAATTTGATTTAAATCCATCCGATTTTATTTCTCCGCCACCAATTGAATAATACGTTTGAGAGAATACTAATTTATTTTTACTATCGTAAGCTTTAAAAATCAGCGTGTTTGGATGCTCTTTAATTACATCTATATTAAACTCAATTTTAACTTTATCATCTTTTAACGCTTCTAAAATTGTTTTATCTGTCAAGTGACCTTTTCCAGTTAAAGCCAAAGAGCCAAAAAGCGTAACAATGATATATGAATAATTAATATTTTTAATTCGAGACTTAAAATCTAAAGACGCATTAAAAGGACCTATAGTATGAGAAGATGATGGTCCTGGACCAATTCTATATAACGACTTTATGCTTGGTAACATATCTATATCCTTTCATCAACAACTATATGAATATTATATCTAATCTTCATCTTTAAAATGTAATAAATCAACCAATATATTATCAAGAATATATAGTTTTGATGGTTTAGTCTTTATTTTATTCTTTGAAAAGATAAAATCATCATTTAATTTTGTTAAATTATTTTTATACTCGTTCAAAAAATCTTTGTTAAATAATCTATGGTATTCAGAAAATGTAAATCCTTTAGTCAATCTCAGATTAAGCATTAAATAATTGAATTCTTGATCGAGAATATCTTCATTTATTGAGTTTACAAGTAAATTCTTTCCTTCAAGATAATTAGTTATATTTCTTGTTCTTGTATTTCTTACTCCAGATACATATGAAGTTGCACCTAAACCGCAAGCCTCATATTCTTTATTTCTCCAATAAGTTATATTGTGTTTTGATTCAAAACCTTTTTTTGAAAAATTTGATACTTCATAACGATAATATCCATGTTTCCTTAATTCTTTGCAAATAAAAGAATAATAATCTGCTAACTTATCTTCATTTTGAACCATTCCTTTATATTTGTTATATAGCATAGTTCCTTTTTCAATTTGTAATGCATAATAAGATATATGCTTTACATCTAATGAACAAGCGAAAGCAATATTGTTTTTAATGTTCTCTATTGATTCATTATCAAGTCCATATATAAAATCAAAATTTATATTATCAATACCATATTTTTTAAGTAACTTCACAGAATTAATTACATCTTCCTTCGTATGATGTCTATTAAGTTCTTTTAAGTGATTTTCATCGATTGTTTGAACTCCTAAACTAATACGATTAACGCCATATTTACAAAATAATTCAACTTTTTTTTCATCTAACGACTCTGGATTACATTCAATGCTATATTCTTTATTAATTTTGAATTTAGCATTAATGAAAGACAAAAGATCTTCAAGTTCATTTATAGATAAAACAGACGGAGTTCCGCCGCCAATATAAACTGTATCAAAAGAATGTTCTTTTAATCCGCTAATCTCTTTTTTTAATGCTAAAAGATACTTTTCATGATAGTTAGTGGAATATAAAATTTTTGGGAAATCACAATAAGAACATATTGAACTACAAAAAGGTATATGAATATAAAGACTTTTAGGTTTACTCATCATTTAATTTTTCTACAGAAAATAGATTTGAAAATATTTACAATAAGTAGACCAGTATTATTCAATTTTGAATAATAAAATTCTCTATTCTCTTTATTGTTAATAAATAGAATTGATAACAATACTATGACTAAAAATATAGATGCAGTAATGATTAATAATGTGTATAAATTCATAATAATTATCTCCTAGGGACCGGCTTATAGACAAACTTATTTCTTAGTTTTGCCTTCTCATAGAAACCCATTGATGTTAAATAATCCATACTCGTTCTTGCTGTTTCATAAGAAGTACATTCTTCTTTCTTAAACTGTTGGATGGTATATGATTTTCCAATAGTGCAGTGTCTTGCATAAAAATGAGCTTGAGTCCTTTTTAATGAAGGATATGTTTCCAGTAAATCTACTACAATTTTATCAACGTCAAGATCTGAAAGGCCACGTGGGAAGACCGGTAGCGAAACATTTTGCTCCCCATATATAAGTGAAGAAGGAGTTGGAGAAATAGATTCTCTTTTCTCAATTAATGGAGTAATAACATTAACAACTTCTGTTCCATCTTCTCTTGTTTCAATATTCTCTGTAACTTTTAAGACTTCTTCTTGAGATAAGCCAATATTTTTACTTTCATATGTCAATTCTTCTTTTTGAGATAAAACAAGATCATCATTGATTTCAAGAATATCAGTTTTCAAATAAGAAATAATATAATCATAAAAATATGTCAAATCCAATGTTTTTTGAGAAATAACTTTTAATTGATCAAATATTTCATCTTTTGTAAACATCAATTTTTCAATATTGATGAAATTAGCAAATGAGGAAAATCCCGAATGAGATAAAGATGTTTTAAAAGCTAAACAAGCATTCTGTAACCTAAAATACTCATATGGCATAATATAATCCAAATAATATAGAACGCCAATTGCCCTTACAGTTGCAAAAATATTTTCATCATTAGAAAAATCACAAGCAGAATTAACCATATCAGAGATTCTATCATTTAAAGCCGCTTTATAAACATAAAATTGAGTGTAATAATGTGGCTCTTCTAAAACTGTACTTCGATAAATCTTTTCTTCAGGAACAGCAGTTGGTTCATGACCTGACTCAAGTATTAATGACACAGCATTATAATCGACATATGATAATTTACCCGCATCATGTTTAGACAAATAATTAAGAGCCACTAAATAATTATCAACAATTAATAATTCATTTGGTATAGTTGAAACATCATTATTAATTAATGAAACTAAAAAATCATTCGATATTTTTGATCCAACGGAATTAGATATTTCACGCAAAATTTTCGACAATCTTTTTTCTCTAAATATTTTTTGACCAAGACTAGACAAAGATCCATAGACAAAATATGCTTTATTTAATAATCTTTCAAGTTCAAAGATTCTATTATTAATAGTTTTTGTATATACCAGAGAGAACTTTGTTCTATCAATACTTGGCAATTCAAGAGATTCAGTAAAATTCTTACGATATTCAACAATAATATTCCAAATATTATCAACTGAAGACATGTTAAAATGTTTTTTTACATCATCTTTAGTCGCATATTTTTCTTCCGAAAATTTTATTGCGTAAGAATTTATATCTGCCATAAATTCACTCCTATCAATCAACTAATAACTAAATTATATAGATAATAGAAATTAATTTCAATCTAAATACTAAAAATATACTAATTATATAGCGAAATGATTCTAATCATCAACAGATAACAATGCAATAAAAGCCTCTTGAGGTACTTGGACTTTCCCAAATTCACGCATTCTCTTTTTACCCTTTTTCTGCTTTTCTAATAATTTTTTCTTACGAGAAATATCACCGCCATAGCATTTAGCTAAAACGTCTTTTCGTACTGCTTTAATATCAGATCTAGCAATTATTTTACCACCAATAACCGCTTGGACAGGTATTTCAAACTGTTGACGTGGAATAATATCTTTTAATTTATCAACAATCACTCTTGCTCTTTTATATGCAAAATCTTTAAATACAATCATAGTGAGGGCGTCAATTATCTCGCCATTTAACAATATATCCATCTTAACTAGTCTTGAAGGCTCATAACCAATCACTTCATAATCAAACGAAGCATAACCAGCTGTCATACTTTTTAATTTATCAAAAAAATTAAATATAATTTCTGTTAATGGTAATTTATAGATTAACGAAACTCTTTGTTCATCAACGTATTCCATGTCAATATAAACTCCACGCCTATCTTGACATAAAGTCATTAAAGTACCAATGTATTCTTTTGGAGTCATTATTGTAGCTTTAACAAAAGGTTCTTCCGCTAATTTGATTAATGTTGGATCAGGAAATTCCGAAGGGTTTTCCAGTATAACTTTACTTCCATCAACCATTTCAAGTTTATATAAAACCGACGGAGCAGTACAAACGATATCTAAATTGTATTCATTTTCAAGTCTTTCTTGAATAACATCCATATGAAGAAGGCCTAAAAAGCCACATCTAAATCCACTACCTAAAGCCTGTGAGGTTTCTGGTTCAAACACTAAAGACGAATCATTTAGTCCTAGTTTTTCTAAAGCATCACGTAAAGCTTCAAAATCTTTATTATCAGATGGATATAATCCTGAATAAACCATTGGATTCAATTTTCTATAACCAGGTAACGCTTCTGTTGTTGGGGATGTTGCAGAAGTTATAGTATCTCCAATAACAATATCTTTAATATTCTTTATTTGAGCAGCAAGATAACCAACCTCTCCAACTGATAATTCATCAACTTTAACATCTTTTGGTGATCTTATACCTAACTCAGTAACTAAATATTTTGCTTGTGAAGACATAAGTTGAATTGTATCACCAACCTTAATCGAGCCTTCGAAAACTCGAATCATAACAATAACTCCACGATAGGAATCAAATTTTGAATCAAAAACTAAAGCCTTCAATGAGGCATCTTTATCACCTTTTGGACATGGTAAATTATGTACTATTGCCTCAAGTACCTTGTCAATATTCAATCCAGATTTGGCTGATACAGGAATTGAAGATCCCGGTAAAATCCCTAGAGTGGAATCCATATCTTCTTCCGTTCTCTTTAAATCAGCGCTTGGCAAATCCATTTTGTTAATTACTGGTAATATTTCTAAATCATTAGCAATTGCTAAATAAGCATTTGCTAATGTTTGAGCTTCAACACCTTGAGTTGCATCAACTATAAGTATTGCGCCTTCACACGCTGCTAACGAACGGGAGACTTCATATGTAAAATCTACATGTCCTGGAGTATCAATCAAGTTAAAAAGATAATCTTCACCATTTTTGGCGCGATAATTCATAGAAACAGCATTAAGTTTAATGGTAATTCCTCTTCTTCTTTCAAGTTCCATATCATCTAAAATTTGTTCTTTTAAATCACGTATGGCAACCGCACCTGTTTTTTCTAATATTCGATCCGCTAAAGTTGATTTACCGTGATCGATATGTGCGATTATCGAGAAATTTCTAATGTGGTCTAAATCGTACTTATTCATTTTATTTACTCCAAAATTCTTTTACTTTATTTGCAATAAGTCGGGTATTACCGATTGCTTCGTAATTATTATACATCTCTTCTAAACAATTTTTATAGATAGTATTCGCATATCTTGTGTCAATGAAACAAATTACACCCTTATCCGTTTCAGTTCTTATTACTCTTCCCGCTGCTTGCAAAACTTTATTTAGTCCAGGATAATTATAAGCATAGGAGAAACCTGTATCTAGACCATCTTTTGAAAAGTAATCTTTGATTTTGTCGTTTATAAACGACATTCTTTGTAAACCAACAGACACAATAATTGCGCCAATTAAACGGTCTTCCACTAAATCTATACCTTCGGCAAAAATCCCGCCTAAAACAATAAAACCAATTGTTGTGCGAGTTGGATTTTTCTTAAACTTAAGCAAAAACTCATTACGTTCTTCTTCACTCATTGAAGAGTTTTGATAAATACACTCATACATCGGAAAAGCATCAAAGTAAGTTTTAAATTTTATCATATATTCATACGAAGGGAAAAACACAAAATAATTGCCTACCTTAGAAGAAATGATTGCCAAGATATTATTAAATATTTTCCCGACTGAAATATCTCTATCTTTATAGTAAGTAGAAATAAATGAATTAACAATAACTAATCTGTTCTCTTCTTTAAATGGTGATGGTAGGTACAAAGCTTGACTATCTTTATTTCCTCCTAAAAGATCAAGGAAATAATCTCGAGGAGTAAGTGTTGCGGAGAAGATGACCGAAGCATAAAAATTGTTAAATTCTTTCTTGATAATATTCCGTGAATCAATGCAATTAATCGAAAATCCTACGCATTCATTATTTTGATCAAATGTATAGTAATAAACATATTTTTCATCATCCTCTGGTAAAGATAACATATTTATTACCTTATAAAATAAGTCTAATAACTTATCATTATCAATAATATTATCCTTGTTCTTTTTATCTATCAATTTAATAAACGCAGTTAATATGTCATTCAAAGCAAGAGGTAAACCCTTCTCTTCTTTAACATTTTCCCATTTAGAATCAAATTCTTCGCATTCAATTGAGTCGAAAAATGAAATTATATCAAGCAGATTATTGGCTATTTTTTTTGTAAAACCTTTTAATGGTTTATAATTTTCCTTTATCTCTTTATATAAATCTATAATTTCGAATAAACTAAGTTTATCGGAATACATGTCTCTTACTCTTGAAGGAAGATTGTGTCCTTCATCGATAAGTAAAAGAAACGGCTTTTTAGAACAATTTTCAAAATATCTAATTAGTTTTGCGTGAGGGTCGAACAAATAATTATAGTCTCCTACTATTACATCAACATAATTTGATAAATCCAGTTGAAATTCAAATGGGCATATTTGGTTTTCTTTTGCAAACTCAAGTATATTATCTATATCAAAAATATCGTACATATTAATAAATCTATTAATTATTTCATTAATCTTATCATAATAATTTTTGGCATATTGACATTCATCTGGATTACAGTGCCTCTTAATATCATTAATGCACATCATTTCTTTCGAAGAAAGAACAATCGTTTTTACTTTGGCACCAGATTTATTCAATATCACCAGTGTTCTTTTTGCAATGTTCTTTATCGAATTTTTTGAAGTTAAATAGAATATTTTATCTAAATCTTTTTCACCAAGTTTCTTAACAGCAGGATATAAAGTAGAAATGGTCTTACCAATTCCAGTCTTAGCTTCAATATAACAAACATTTTGCATATCGATATTACTAGAAACAAATTCCATCATCTCTTGCTGACCTTTTCTCACCGAATCAAATGGAAAAGAAAGAGAAGTAAGACTGGTTTGACGAATTTCTCTTCTTTTTTTAATTGAAGTAAGATAATTAACATATTGGTTTAAGTATCCATCGCAAATTGATTTTATCTCGTCAAACGAATATTTATGAAGTATTTGTACAATATGAGTGCTATCAAGTTGAGAAATATATGTCAGTTGAACACTAATACTTGTAATACTATTTAATAACATATACATGTAAGCATAAAGTTGAACTTGTCCCATGTGCCAATCATTTTGTTCTTCGTTAAATTTTTCAACATCAATATTGGTCGATTTAATTTCGTCAATAATTACATTTCCATAATTATCTTTAATGACACCATCCGCGCGTCCTTGAATATCTAATGTAAAATCTCCAATATCAAAAGAATAGGCTAAATAATATTCAGCTTCATATTCATCACCTTGATTTTTTTGATAAGCACAATGAATTTTCGTGCCTTCTTCCATCGTTCCTTGATTATATATTCTATTATCAATATCACCTCTTCTTAGAAGTAAATCGACAATATCATGTACGGATAATTCTATTCTTTTTTTCATACATAACTATTTTATCAAATTTAAGTATATATATTAAGTTATAAACACAATTATTATTTTCGTATATAAAGTACATGGTAAAAAATAATGTAACCGGTTTCTAAAAAAAATATTTAAACTTTAGATTGAATAAAGTAATACTTAACCTTTATACTAAAAAAGTAGAAGTCGTATATCATTGGAGATAAGGTCCAAAAGTTTCTACACCCAATCCGTAAATTTGGGTACTACGACTGTAACTTTCTTACAAAGCACAAAAGACATTTAGTTAAGGTAAATGAAATTTTTGTTTTTTGTAAAAAGAACAGTCTCAGATATACACTGAGGCTTTTTTTATTTGAAAGGAGGATAAAATCAAACGATGAAAGCTTTTTTCACAAATCTTGGTCATTCTATATATAATGGCCTAAACAAGTTCTTCCATATCGAAGAACGAAACACAACACTTAGTAGGGAACTACTTGGTGGTCTTACTACCTTCTTAGCTATGTTCTACATTCTTCCAGTCAATGGTTTCATGCTTGGTGGTCTTGCGCCTGCTACACCAGGAGCCATCTTTGCTGCTACCGCTATTTCTGCTGCTATCGCCACATTAATAATGGGTGTTTATGCCAACTTCCCTGTCGCTCTTGCTCCAGGTATGGGTATCAATGCAATGATAACTTACACCGTTTGTGGTGCAATGGGATATAGTTATCCAGAAGCATTAGCCTTAACTTTAGTCGCTGGTATTATCTTTATTCTTATTTCGGTTACTCCTTTAAGAACTTGGATCCTTAATGCTATTCCAAAAAATCTTAAAATATCAATCGGTGCTGGTATTGGTTTCTTTATCGCTTTTATCGGTTTAAAAAATGCTGGAATCATCGTTGCAAATTCTGAAACTGGTGTCTCTTTTGGTAATTTTTCTTTAACACCGGTAATTGTTGCAATCGTTGGTATTTTATTAGTTTTCGTTCTTTCTAATGTTAAAGTAAAATGGGTTAATAATTTTGCTGTTATTATTTCTTTATTTGCAATTGGTCTTATTAGTGCCATCTTGGGGCAATGTGGTGTCGCTAATCTTCCAACCTTTGCAACTGATTCTGTTGGTTCTGTTTCTGATTTAGGTAAAGTCTTTGGTGTTTGTTTCACTGAAGGATTTGGGGTTTTTGCTAAACCTTCTGCTTATGCCGTTTTATTTGCGCTTTTATTCGTTGATTTCTTTGATACAGCCGGTACATTAGTTGCTGTTGGTGAAGAAGCAGGTATGATTGACTCAGAAGGTCAAATCAAAGATTCTCAAAAAGCATTACTTGCTGACTCTATCGGTACTGCTGTTGGTGCTATTGCTGGTACAACCACAGTTACATCATATGTCGAATCGACTACTGGTATTGGTGTTGGCGCTCGTACAGGTTTATCCGCTTGTGTCGTTGCAGTATTATTCCTTCTCTCTTTAGCTATTTATCCAGCCTTAGGTATGTTCTCCTCCGTAAAGATTAATGGAGTTTCCTATTCACCTGTCACATCTTTAGCTTTAGTCTATGTTGGAACATTGATGTTTAGACAACTTAAGAATCTCGATTGGAGTGATGCTGTTGCAACTACAGCAGGATTTATGACAATCGCTACTATGATTCTTGCCTATTCTATTTCTGATGGTATTGCTTTTGGATTTATCACATATACAGTTATTTCTGTTGCTCGTGGTGATTATAAAAAGATCAATCCACTTATGTATGTTATTTCTTTATTATTTATCACTCTCTATGTTGTCAAAGTTACAACAGGATTAATGTAAATAACCGATATACTTATATACAAAAAAGAGTCAGCTAATTTTGAGGCTGACTCTTTTTAATCCAATTTATTAGGCTAAATATTCAACATGTTGAAGTCTAGTTGAAGGAATATCTCTTCTGCCTTCTTTAGCTTGATCTTTACCATTTAATCTAACTAAATCACCAGTATAACCCAAGTTAACTCTTAGTAATGAAGTTCCAACCCCATAAATATCTACTGGAATATGACGTTCCTCAAAATCTTTAATCTTACGTGCATCAAAGCCACTTGAAACACATATATTAACATCTTTATGTCCCGCATCATTAAGTTCCTTACGTAAAGCAACAATCAGTTCACCACAAACACCATGTGGATCAAAGGCAGAAGTATCTTTATCATCAAAATAATGATCAACGAGAGATTTTGATGTGTCAACTCTAACACAAGCAAGTTTATTTCCTAGCTTATTTGCAAGATCAACCGAATCTCTAACTACATTATTATGATAATCAATAAGAGCTGTTAGACGATCATTTGGAAAAGTCTTTAGATAACATAAGCTAGCTTTATAAATATCACCACCACATAGTTGAATTAAAGCATGTGGCATAGTACCTTTTCCAGTTAAGCCTACATAAGTACCATAGGCATCAGTGGAAAACAACCTCATTCCAGCTACATAAGCAGCATAGCCATCGCCCATTTGAGTATATGGATCATCTTGTCTATCACCCATATTAAGTAGTTTTTTACCATTAGCCACTTTAATAACGTTATAACAATTTGTACAAACTGATGTTCGACGCGATAATATACCGTCGATTGCTGACTCGAGGAATCCAAAATCTTCATAACGACCAGTAATCTTTAATACTGGCTCACCATTTGAAATCATATCGCCATCATTAAGTGCTAATATTTCAAGTTCTTGAGGGTTACGAGCAAATGTATGAACTAAAGCAATTGCTTCATCGACTCCGCATAATTTTACATCATCAGCTCTTTGGAAAAATTGCATTGTAACAATGTTATTAGCAAGATTTTCTTCAACAATTTTTCTAGTTTTTAAAAAATAATTAGCGCTAAAGAATCCTTCTTTAAAACGTTGATCAAACTTAAAAGTTTTATTCGTAATTCTTTTAATCAATCCTTTTTCTTTCAATTCAATTTCAGTCATATTTCTTATTTTCCTTCTTTAATAAAATATGTTTGTACACCTAGAGCGTTATCAATGCCTTGAATTTCTTTTGCAATAATTAAATACGTTGCATTCTTCTTGATGTACATCGTGGACATATCGCCATTATCTAATCTTGTATCAGTCTTTACAACTAATACATAATCACCAACTTCAACTTCTTCCAATGAAGATGAAATATACTCGTCATCTCCCAAACTAATAATGTAATTGCTGTTTTCGATTTTTTCTTTTACAACAGCTAAGAATGAAAGTGCATCTTTTATGTAGACTTCTTCATTAATACTAGACTTAATTATATCGTGAATTACTTGAACAAGTGGAGTGTTTGGGTTGTGAACTAAGCCGTTAATCTTTAGTTTCAAATACTCATTTGAATTAAAGATATTAACCCCGATTAATTCATTATCGCAATATAAACCAAATATATTATCTTCTTTTATTACTCGTGTCGGATATTTTTCATTGTTAATTACAATAATTATAACATCTTTTAACTCTTGGTAATTAAAGAATAAGTTTCCTTCATATATCATTTAGTTTTTCTCGCTACAATACGATGGATGCTTTTGCCCTTGCCTCGAAATTTCTTTTCATATTCTGACATTACATCTCCCTCATCTAATGAAATATAATCATCGATAAAATCACAATCAAATTTACCAAATGTTTTGAAATACTCAACTGAATCTGGGTATAGAATATCATTATCAGTTTTATATAATACTTCTCCACCAATTTTAAGTAAGCGATAGTAGATATCAAGCATAGTTACATATGTTAATCTTCTTTTATGATGCTTTTTCTTTGGCCATGGATCATTAAAATTTAAGTAAATACGATTCAATGATTCATCTTTAAGTAGGTCTAATAATTTATGAGCATCAGTATTAATAAATTTTAAATTTGTTGGAATTTTTTCTAATCCAACCATTTTTTTTATTGCAATTGCAAATGCAATATTATTAATTTCAACACCTAAATAATTATTATCTGGATTGTTGAGTGCTTTTTGAATTAAAAATTCACCACAACCACTGCCTAATTCCAACTCATCAAAAGCTGGTAAGGAAGATAAGTCATCATCATTCAATGCAATATCTTGATGTTCGCTTAATAATGAATCAGCCCATTTTTTATGTCTTAATCTCATTTATCTTATTTCCTTTTTCTAGCTATATCTTCGCCTAAATATTTTATTCCAGCTGCGTATATTGATATAGAATTATAGAAATCACAAAGATCAATAAACTCTTCATCATCATGAATTCTATTATCTCTTCCAACAAACTTGCTACCAAAAGCAACAGAATTTTTTGATTCACGAGCATATGTACCACCACCAATAGCTTCAGGTTTAGATACATGATCTCCAGTTTCATCTTGATAAGCTTTCATTAAAAGTGTGATAAGCGGTGAACTTGGTTCAACTAATAAAGCATCGCTACCACCGAGATATTTGATATTAGCACCGGTTTTATCGGCAACATTCTTTATAGCGTCATTCTTATCTATTGTTTCTGGTAAACGCATATTCACGACAACCGTAAGTTTGTCACCATCATATTCCATTTTTCCTATACAATAGGAAGAATCAGCAAAATGAGTTGAAGAGTAATCGCCTTGGTAATTCTTGCCATCGCCCTTTTCATAATCGGCAAAAACATTGCATAATATTTTATTGTTTTTAACTGTACCTAAAAAATTCAACATATGAAGTCCAGCATTAACTCCATCCCATGGAACAGATCCATGACATGCTTTACCTTTAAAAATCACATTGTTATCAACCAATGTAACTTTAATATCTTTATGAAGCGAAGCATATTTTTCAACCTTTTCTCTTAAATTCTCAACATCATTTAATATGATATTAGCATCAGCTAAAACAATGTTTGTGGCTTCGCCAAAATTAAAAGAAGGAATTGTTTTATCACCGATAGAATAAGTTGCGGAATATGAATAAATTCCCTTTTCTCCATATATTAATGGAAAATCACCATCTGGAGTAAATCCATAAAATGGATAATTCTTTTTCATAGCGTGGAAATAATGCTCTAAACAAGCACTTCCTCTTTCTTCATTACCACCAATAATAAGACGAACTTTATAGCCCTTGATTAACCCCATATCTTTAATCATCTTTAAAGCGTATAAGGCAGCTATTGCTGGACCTTTATCATCTGAAGTTCCACGGCCAAACATTTGATCATTTTCAATTGTTGGAACAAAAGGATCGTGCTTCCAATCTTTTGAAACAGGAACAACATCCGCGTGAGCATATATATCTAAGCAATCACCTTCACCATAACTAATTTCAGTGCAATAATGATCGCAATAATCAACTTTAAATCCCATTTTCGTAGCTAAATTTCCGATGTAATCTAAAGCTTTTCTAACTCCAAATCCAAAAGGTGTTTGAGAAGTTACTGTTTTTTCATCGTATATACTGTTAATCGAAATGAAATCTTTTAATGACTTTAACGCATCGGAATAATAAGCCTTACTTGCTTTTCTTAATTTTGTTTCTTCCATATCTATTCTCCTCTTCTATTCATAAATAATAGGTCTCTTATTTTGCCCTAATATTATAGCGTATTTTGTATCGGACTTTCACCTTTTTCTACTTATTACGCCAAGAGTAATATTCTTCATCTTTTTTTAGATCAACCGATTCTTCTTCATCTTGAACCAAAGAGAATATTAACCCCTCATATATATGAATAAAATCACTTTCAGAAACGGAATACTTTGTCAGCGGACTTTGAACAATAATTTTATCCTTCTTTAAAACAAAATATAATTTTTTTGTTTCAACAATCGTAGAAACAACATACCCGTCTTTTAAATAAACTAAAGCTTTTGAAACATTAAACTCAGTAAACTCATTCATCTTTTTTTATCTCCTTTACTTCACCAGATATTAAAGCGTATAAATAACATCTAACATTCAATCTAAATATTCTTTCAATATTCTTACGATAAGTATTTAGCTGTTTTATGTAAGCATCATCATCAATATGTTTAAGCTTATAATCAATAATTACCGCTTCATATGAATTAACTAACAACAAATCAACCGAACCAAAAGTGTTATTATCATCATCGTAATATTCATATTCGTGATACTGAGAATACCCAATCTTAAATTGTTTCATAAAATCTGAATTAACAAAATTAAATGCAATATGCCTAATTTGTTCGTCAGCAATTTTATCTAAACGTGGTTCAAAACAATCAACAAGTTCCATCTCATTATGAACTAACGTTCCAAGCTCCAAAAGTTTATCTGAGACATCTTGATTAAGTTTTGATGCTCTTTTATGAGTCTCATCAGTAACATGTAAATTTATTGAATGATAAGTGTAATTTAGTTTTAACTCATTTTTATTCGCTGAATTATTTTTTAATTGAATTCCTTTAATAGACTCATTATTAAATTTCTTTGTTTCAAAACTACAGCCTGCGATATCAAATAAATCATCAAAAGAAGAAGCATCTTTTAATAAAGGTACGCTATCAACATCTTTTTCGTGTCTTAAAAATATCATTTGATACATTGCTCTTGATAGAGCGACATATAGCAATCTAATTTTTTCTTCTCGACTTTCTTTTCTAACTAAATTATTCGAGTAAGTTTTAAGTATATTTGAAGGAAAATTCTCCACAGCATTCTCTTTATCTTCAGGTTTAATGTCAAAAACTGTATATGGAAGTAGTAAACCTAAATTAGAAAATGAGAATTTATCTTTAAGTTCCATCTCATTATATTGCTTGGATAATCCAACATAATATATTACTCCATACTCCAATCCTTTAGATTTATGAATGTTTATTAATGTAACTGACTCCTCATGATTATCGGTAATGCTAGGTTTGAACTGCATATCACCTTTAAATATTACATCGAAATAATATTGAGCATCTAACAAAGAATAATCAATTATATCCATTTGAGAGAATAAATTGTCATACTCAATAAGGTATCGATAGGTATCAAAAGTAGAGTCAAAATCGACTAGTAATTTTTCAAATTCAAATTCATTTTTCATAATTTGAAACGTTTCGTACAAGCTTTTATTCTTACTTAATTCAACGATATTTTTCATTGATTTAACTATTGAATCATTAATAAAATCTTTAGAAATAAATAAATTATTTACTTCATCAAAGTTTTTTTGCCCTATAACACTTCTACTTATTGATAGAAGAGCGTGTTTAAACTTATCAGAGGAATAATCATTACTCGAAATACACACATATAGATTGATTAGATTTTTTATAATAAATGATATTACTTCATCATTGATTTGTTCATCTTTGGCAACATTGATAGGTATTTGGTATGATTCGAAGACTTCAGTAATTTTGTCAAACTCGTTACCTCGATCACATATAATTGCAAACTGACCGAACTTTGCTTTCTTTCCACCAATCATTTCACCATTATTAATTCTTGTAATAATATCTTCTGCAATAATTTTTGCTTCCATAATAATATTGGAAGAAGATGATGTAGACCCATCATCATATTCATATATTTTAGTTGGTAATTCTTTCAAGCAAAGAATCTTATCGTTTATTGCCTTTAAATGATGGTACTCTTTATAATCAGCCCCACCAAAAGACGTAAACATTAATTTATCAAAAATTAAGTTAATATCATCTATGACTACGCGCGAAGAACGATAATTATCCTTCATGTCGATTAGTTCACCACCATTAGAAGAAGAATAGTCAGTAAATCTTTGCATGAAATACTTTGGATTAGAATTTCTAAAGTTATAAATAGATTGTTTAACATCCCCAACCATAAATAAATTATTACGAGAAATCAAATTTAAGAATTCTTCTTGAGTATCATTATTATCTTGATATTCATCAACCATTATCTCGTCAAAACCATCTTTTATTTCGTCACAGATGTCTTTATTTGAATATAACAAGTCTAAAACAAACGTTGTCATATCGGAAAACTCATAAATAGATTTATGTTTTTTATAAGACATCATATCTTCATATAAACGGAGAACAATCGAGTAGATAAATACGTAAAAATCTTTGTTAGAATAATAGATTTCTTTAACCTGTTTTTCACTAGGTAAAGTGTCTAAATTTTTACATGCTTTGGTAAACAGATTAGCTTTTATCTTATTAAATTTTTTAACAAATGGCGAATCAACGCCACGTTTTTTTGACGCTTTTAGTTGAGAAAAATAATCAATTGCACCTTTTATTTCTACAATAGAATTTAACTTATCAATATAATGAAATGCATCATTGAACTTTTCAACATAACTTCTATAGGCTTCATCTTCAATAAATTCATCATTTAATATCTTTTTATAATCAATCAACAATTGATTTACTGAATCAAAAAGGACTTGTTTATAACAGCTTTCAATCTGTGCATCATCAATCATTGGGTTTTTGATTTGATTATTTAGATATTTTGATGGATTGCTATATTTTTTTGAACTTTCGTATAAACTAATAATAAAATTCTTAATATCTTTCTCATCTTTATAGGTAAACTTATTAAGAAAATCTATAAAAGTTTGATTGTTATTTTGAAACATTTCTGCAAAATAACTATCAATTTTCTTTTCAACTTCAATTGATAAAAGATTTGAATCAACGATTTGAAATGAAGAAGATATTCCTAATTTGTAAAAATATTTACGTACTAATTTTTGATAATAAGAGTCGAAAGTGACTATATCGCATGAATCAACATACGATAATTCACTTAAGCAAGTACCATCTTTAACAATATCTTTTTTTATTTTTTCGCGCATGTTATGTGCAGCGTTATTAGTAAAAGTAAGTATAAGAAGACGTGAAATATGACCACCTTCTTTTAATATACGCATTACACGAGCAGATAGAACAGTAGTTTTACCACTACCAGCTCCTGCGCTTACTAAAATATTATGACCACTTTTATTTGTTGCGTCTTTTTGAGCAGGACTAAAATCCATTATTCTCTTCCTCCTCTTCTGTTAAATCTTTTATCTTCTGTATATAAACTTCATCCGATTTGGTTTTGAAACAAATATCTTTATATGTACAATACTGGCATTTATCGGCTATAACTTTATCGTCTGAGCATAATTTCTTTGAAGTTACATCGAAAATACCATTAGATAACTCATCAATTAATTCATCAATTTTACTAAACATAGCTTTTTTCATATCATCAATAGACATCTTCTTTTCTATTTTTGATGAAGTAAAATTATTGGTCGGCTTCCCGGATAAGCTGGCCTTTTTTAATTCATTTGCATCGATAGTAAGACCTGACATTTTTTCTTTTTCATATTTATAATCAAATATTGTATTCGGATCAAGATTGAAATAATACATTCCAAGAAGTTTTTTATCTTTCATTCTTTCTTGCTCAAGTACAAACGAATATAAAGGTAATTGAAAATTAAAACAGTTCACCACTTCATCTAAATCAATTTTTTTATCACTGGATTTATAATCAACAACAATGTAATTTGCTCCACCCATATATATCGCATCTATTTTTCCTTCAATAAGTTTATTAGATTTATTTAAAGTATAAGTAAATGGAATTTCTTCTTCAAAAGTAGACAATGTAGTTTCATGAGCTATTTCACGGAGCCTAGTCATCACTTTCACAGCAGTTTCATATCTTTTCTTCAGATAAAAATTATCTCTTATAGACAACGCTTGACAATCAATTTTACATTCAGATAAAACATCATCATATGATAACACTTCATCTTTCATTAAGTATTCCAACACTTTATGACCAATAATGCCGCTATTAATATTAAACAAATTATCATTATCTTTAATTTTATATATATATTTAATTAAATAAGAAAATGGACATACGGAATATGTAGAAAGTGAGGAAAATGATGTTTTATTTTTCATATTCAATGCATAGCGTAAGTTTTTATTTTGAATTTGATAAGGTGTAGTGCTTAAATTACTCAATGATAACAAATATGAATAATAATTATTCATTTCGCCATATTTTTTATATAACTCATCAGATATTTTCAAATAGAGTTTATCAAATTGATCAGAATATCTTTTCACTTCATGATAATCATACTTAACTTCTTCCATAAACATATCATCTTTGTATATTTCAGATTTAGTTATTAATGATTCGAACAGCTTACCAGAGGTTGAATCAACTTCCGCACGAGAAATATATACGTTATTATGAGAATAAATGTTCATCATTAATTTAATTATATTATTTCTATTTATATCATCAGTTTTCTCAACATATGTATATTCTTCTTTTAATTTATCGCATAAATAATCATTGTCTTTTTGTATAGAAGGATATGAATTATCAAAATTAGTAATAAAAACATATTTATATTTCCAAATATCATCAATGTTAGTTGATAAAGCAATACCTTCTCCTTCAATATAAGTTGAAAGAACGCTTTTCAATAAGCTTAGTTGAAAATCAAAAGAATAATTCGAAAAATTCTCGTTGAAGACTATTTTGATCTGACTTTTAATATGGTTAAGAAATTCGTTATTATCAAATTCTAATTCACTTAAGTCAAAAGATTTATTTTGTTCAGAAGTCTCGAGAAATTTTGCCACAAAAGGATAATTTCTAACATTGATTGAATCATGTTTAAATTTTAAATTAAACAAAGCGCCTAATGAAATATAAGCCGAGATTTTTGATGGAGGAATAATTATAGCAATATCAATGTAATTAACCCCTTGATCTATTAAACTACACACTTTGTTCAATGTTTCACCAATTTCTAATCTAGTATTTTCATATAAAGTAATGGATGGTTTATTAACAAATACTTTTTTGTAGTCTTCAATAATGAAAGTAAGAGAATTATCTTTTAATGCTCTAATTAGATTTTTCGAATTATCCTCACCATATAGATGAATAGTTGAATGCTTTATTATCTTATATAGTAGTTCATTCTTAAATATAAGGTGACGATTATATAGTGACTCTCTTATATTTACTAATTCAATAATCTTTTTATCAGAATAGTTTAGTAAGTTTGGTCTTAAACTAATCGCAGAATCAATCAAGTTTTGTGCTAATGAGAAATTATATGATGCATACGTATTATAAACATAATAAATTGAATCATTTCCATATGAAAAAAGCAAAGAAGATTCCAATTCTTCTCTAGTAATAATTTTATATGGTTTAGTCTTATCAATTAAAGAAAGTACTCTTTTCTTTAGATAATAAGGACATACGTAGACTTCAAGATTCATCCCTATTCCTCAATCTCACTGTAAGACATAAATTTCTTATTGGCATCTTCTTTTTTGGAAAGAAGATTAACAATAACAAAATAATCCGCTTCAGCTGTTGGAAGATGAATGATATCTACAACTTCACCTTTCATTTGAGTCTTTGCACCTTTAATTACATATGCTGAATCAAGTACTTCAAGTTCAGCTAAATGAGATTTATCAAATGATAAAGAGTGTTTTTCACCAAAAGCTAAGGCAATATTTTTTTGACCAGACGCAAGAGACGATATACCAACTATATCACCCGGGCGTAAACTTTTTGCTGTATCAGACTGTTCACCCATAAGTAAACCAACAGATTCATAACTAATCATTGTTGCCCACGCACATGTCATTGCTTTAAACTTTCCACCTTTAACATTAATAATTACGTTAGCACCTGAATAAAAAGCTTTGAATGACATATATTTTCTCCTTGATATCAGCAATAATATTTTGCTTTCTTAATTTATATTATACAACATTGACTATATTTTTTTACTGCATTAATTAATTTTGAGACAAAAAAACCAGGCCTATTAAGACCTGGTAATTATTTTACTTCTTAAAGTTATTGTGTGGCTTTGAGAATGGCTTTCTTGGAGCTTGAGGTTGTTCGACATAACCTTCAGGTTTTTCAATAAAATCACGGTGAGAAAGATCAATACGACCTTTTTCATCAATATTTGTAACGATAACCTTTAATTTATCACCAATATGACAAACATCTTCAACCTTTTCAACTCTCTTCCAATCGAGTTTGGAAATATGGCACATACCATCATTATCGCCAAACAAATTAACAAAGCAACCGAATGGTTCAATTCTTACAACTGTTCCATCGAATACTTCACCAACTTTTGCAACTCTGACAATATCATCAATCATTCCAACTGCTTTATTAATCATATCTCTATTAACATGATAAACAATTACTCTACCATCATCATTGATATCAATCTTACAATTATCGCATCTTTCAATAATATCATTAATGACTTTACCTTGGGAGCCAATAACTTCTCTGATTTTATCAACTGGGATTTGCATTGTATGCATCTTTAATGCATATTTTGATAAATCTTGTCTTGGAGCAGGAATTGCTGCTAACATGACATCAAGAATCTTTGCACGAGCACCATGAGCTTGAGCTAAAGCTTGAGCAAGAACTTCTTTGGTAATACCTTTAATCTTAATATCCATTTGTAAAGCAGTAATGCCTTTAGTTGTACCTGCGCACTTAAAGTCCATATCGCCTAAATGATCTTCCATACCTTGAATATCGGTAAGAACAGTATATGGATGTTTACCATCAATTGGGCCTGAGGTTATAAGTCCCATTGCAATACCAGAAACTGGAGCCTTAATTGGAACGCCTGCGGCCATAAGAGCCATACATGAAGCACAAATAGAAGCTTGTGAAGAAGAACCATTTGATTCAACAACTTCAGCAACTAGACGAATTGTATATGGGAATTCATCTTCAGATGGAATTACATAAGATAATGCTCTTTCTCCTAAAGCACCATGACCGATTTCTCTTCTGCCTGGAGTACCCATTCTACCAAGTTCGCCAACAGCGAACGGTGGAAAATTATAGTGATGCATAAATCTCTTATTATCTTCTTCATTTAAGCCATCAATAATTTGAGAATCTGATAACGCTCCTAACGTACAAGCGGATATAACTTGTGTTTGTCCTCTTGTAAACATAGCACTACCATGTGCACGTGGAAGTAGATCAACTTGGGCATCAAGAGGACGAATTTCATCAATCTTTCTCCCATCAGGTCTAACTTTGTCTTCAGTAATAAGTCTTCTAACTTCATCTCTAACAAAGGTTTCAAGAATTTCTTTAACAGCTTTAACTTTATCGTTTTTGCTCTTTTCATCCTTGTATTCTTTTTCTTCATAAATCTTACAAATTTCATTTTCGATATCATCGATAGCGTTTTGTCTTTCGAGTTTATCAAAAATAGAAACTGATTTAATAATTCTATTTTTTGAATCGTTAAGTAAAGCAACTTCTTTTAATAATTCAGGATCAATAACATGACATGGAATTACTCTCTTAGCCTTACCAACTTTGGCAATAATTTCTTTTTGGAAAACAACTAACTTTTTGATAGCTTCATGACCAAACATAATAGCATCAAGCATTGTTTCTTCGCTTAATTCTTGAGCTCCTGCTTCAACCATGTTAATTGCGTCATATGTACCAGCAACTGCTAAGTTTAAATCGCTTTTTGCTCTTTGCTCTTGAGTTGGGTTAATAACAAATTCACCATCTACTCTACCAACATATACTCCAGCGATAGGACCATCAAATGGTATATCGGAGATTCCTAAAGCTAATGAAGAACCAAACATAGCGGTCATTTCTGGAGTTGCATCTGGATCATTTGACATAACCATATTAACAACTTGTACTTCTGTACAGAAACCATTGGAGAACATTGGTCTAATTGGACGATCGATTAATCGAGCGGTCAAGGTAGCATGTTCAGAAGGTTTTCCTTCTCTTCTTAAGAATCCACCAGGAATCTTTCCGGCAGAATATTGTTTCTCTTCATAACCAACTGTAAGAGGGAAGAAATCCACTCCTTCTTTTGGTTCTTTCGCGGCGCAAACAGTGGAGAGAACAACTGTTTCGTCAAGTCGAACTAAACAAGCCCCCGCGGCTTGCTTTGCAATTTCACCGATTTCAACTGATAATTTCTTACCTTCGAAATCTAATTCGAATACTTGCTTCATTAAAAAAATCCTTTCATTAATTATAACAATTTAGTTTAACACATCTAAATTAAAATTAACCATTATTTTCATATAATTTTTATTCACAAAAAAAGAAACCGAAGCTAATCGGTTTCTTTATAATCATTTGGATTGAGTTTCAATTTTTTCCTTCGCTTTAGCTTCTTCTTCGATTCTCTTTTTTTCTTGCTCTTGTTCAACTAATAAACGAGTAAACTCTCTTGAATTGGCGAATAATTCAGCAATTTGAGATTTTTTATAAAATGAAGAATCGATATAAAGCTGATACCAAAAGAATCCGAATGGAAATTTTGATGGAGTAATGTATTTATGCTTTCTTTTTATTTTACTAATTTCAGCATTATTTAATCTAACAATAACTCTTACAAGACCAAATCTATTTTCATATAACATAGCATAAGTTTTTCCCATATACTTTAAAGTATGAGGGCCTTTTTCACTTGTGGATAATTTCTTAACACTATCATTACCTTCAGAAGCAATTTCAACTATTTTATTACGATTATAGTTTAGTGCGGTTCTGTTAATTTTAACTTCTTCTTTCTCTAATTCAGTTAATACTTCACCATCTTTAATATCGTATTTTAGTATTATAGTTGGGTTGACACTTTCATCACTGGATTCAATTTGCTTTTCTTCAACAGGAACGGATTTATCTTCTGCAATTTTTGATTCGTCAATAATTTTTTTAGTGAAAATTCGAGAACTATCAAATATGGATTTAACTTCTTCTTTTTCGGTAAATGAGTTATCTAAATAAAATTGATAAAAATTACCGCCCCCTGGGAACTTAGATTCTTTAAATAATTCATGCTTAGTCATTAACTCTTTTGCATAATCACAATCTAGTTTAATAATAATACGAACTAAGCCGAATCTATTTTCATAAACTAAAGCATAAGTTTTATCTTCCGTTTTAAAAGAATATGGTGATATTGGATTATCAAAGCGTTTAACTAATGTTGCATTTTGAGGATTATCTTCCATTACTACATCACATAATTTTTCTCTATTGTAATTTAGAGCGGTGCGTTTAATTTGAATTTCAACTTCTTCTTGTTTAGTTAAAACTGTACCTTCAGGAATAATATATTCTGGAGCGGCAACTAATTCTTCTTGTTTAACTTCGCTAGTTTCAGTCAATACTTCATCCGTTTTAGTTTCACTTGATTCTTCAACTTTTTCTTCTACTACTTCTTCTTTCTTATCATCTGCTTCTTCAATTTCTTCTTTATTTCGTAATTCTTGTTCTTCCTTAATTATTTCCTGTGTTTTCTCTTCAAATGATGATTTTTCTTTTTCTTTCTTTAAAATACTAAAGTCATAATTCGGAGGTAATTCTCTTTTTATAACATAATCCGGTTGAGGATCAAGGAGACGATCTTTTTCAAACTTATCGACCAAAAACAAAGATCTATCAATTAATGGATCAGCTAAATCAGACAACGATCCACAAATTAAATTAAATTCTATTGCAGAGGTTGGAATAGAAGAATCAACTTCATCGTATGCTTCTTTAAATGAACGAATAAATCTAGATAATTTTGTATTATACAGTACGATAAAACTATACCAATAAAAGCAATCATTTATATCTTCAGCTTCATAGAACGGATTAAGTAACTTATCATCTACAGAAGAAGAAGATCTGAAATAAACTTTAGTAATTCCATCAACATTTTTTAAGAAACCTAATAAAGTCAAATTTTTAAATAAAAATGTAATCTCCGGATATTTTGGTGAATTTCTAAGATTAATCTCAACAGGATATTGATCTTTATTTTCATTTAAATGTTTTAGTTCCGAGATTAAATCTTCCAATGTTAAGAAGTCCGAATAATATCTTTGTGTTTTTAAATTAATGACTTCAGGATCTTGAATAATAGAATATATCGCTTTAACATACAAATCATAATCTGGCATTTCAATAATATCTTTTTTCTCACCATCATATTTTTCAATGGTAAGTGACTCTTTTATTATTCCTTTTTCATTTATCGAAGAAGAAACATATTTCTTATAAATATTAAAGCCGTTAAAAACATAGCCATCTTTTGTTGGTAAAACTTTAGTGAAATCAATGTCCTCACCTTGCTTTGCTACAATAACTAATTCATCGCTCGTGCCTTGATATAAACCACCATCAAAATCAATTGATATTTTATGTGTTTTCATTCTCTTATGTCTATAGTGACCTGATACTATGATGAAAATAACAATTAATAAAACAACTCCAACACCTAAACCAACAATAAACATTTGCAATGGCGTCATGTTATTAAAAGATTCAATTATCGAATTAAACCAATCGTTAACTGAATTAAGAATAATATTATTCATCTTTCTTCCTCCACGATAAAATATTTCAACTCTATATATTTTAATATAATTAAATTGTTATGTAAAGAAACAAGGTAAATTTGTTAACTAGATCGCCAGTTAAAAATTTTGTCTTTCATATAAATAAATTGTTTTTTTAATAAATTAACGAAAAATGTTAATTTTTATCATTTTTTATTTTATAATTTAAACAGTTGAAAAAATAAAGGGAGAATTATCATGCCTATTATTGCTATATACATTTTATTAGTTATCGGTGGACTTGGTACTTTTTTAGTTGGAATGAAATTACTTCAAGATTCAACTGAAAAACTAGCAACTGGATCATTAAAAAAATTGTTTGCAAAAACCGCCAATAACAAATTTGTTGGCGTTGGGATTGGTATGTTGTCAACCATGATTATGCAGTCTTCTGGTGCTACTACGGTTATGGTCGTTGGTTTCGTAAATGCTGGGGCAATGTCTTTAGTTCAAGCCGCATCATATATTATGGGTGCTAACATTGGTACTACAATCACTGCGCAAATAGTTGCTCTTTCTTCTCTTCCAATATCAGAAATTTTTATTGCTTTTACTTTAATTGGAATATTCTTGGAAATGTTCTTGCATAAAAAACACAGCAAGATTGCAACTGCTGGAATGTTGATTTGTGGTTTAGGTCTTTTATTTTTAGGCTTGTTCGTAATGAAAACCAATATGGAAAGCATCATTAATCAAAATAGCATAGTTAAAGATATGTTAACTAATATGAGCAATCCGTTTATTCTTTTATTAATTGGAATAGTATTTACAGCTTTAATTCAATCTTCTTCCGCTGTTACTTCAGTCATTCTAGCCTTAGCTATGGCTGGTGTTACGGTTGGTGGTGCTGGTAATGGAGTATTATATGTCATCTTAGGTACGAACATCGGTTCATGTTCTACAGCACTTCTTTCTTCTATTGGTTCTACTGCCAATGGTAAAAGAGCATCAATAATTCACTTATTATTTAACGTATTTGGTTCGGTGTTATTCTTTATTGTTTTAATATGTTGGCCGGATTTTAACACCCTTACTTTTGGAAGATGGTTTAAAAAACCAGCTACGCAAATTGCTATGTTCCACACTTTCTTTAACATAGTATCCACTTTGATATTTTTACCATTATCTGGCCTCTTAGTTAAATTATCAACTATTATTATTCGTGATAAGAAGAATAATCAAGAAGAAGATTTCAATACTATTATTGATGAAAGATTTCTTAATAATCCTACTATTGCTTTAAACCAAGCAATAATCTACTACCACAAAATTGCTGAAATATCTTTAAAAGCATTAAATATGGCTTTAGAAGGATTTAATACAAAAGATTGCTCGAAAACTGATGAAATCCATAACCTTGAAAAAAAGGTCCAGGATATGTCAAAAAAATTAGTTTTGTATATTATCAATGTTACTTCAGCTGGAATCAATGAAGATGGAGGAAAGAGAATATCAAAAATGCATCATGACATTGCAGATATAGTTCGTCTATCCGAAATTGCTGATAACATTACCCTTTACACCAAAGATGTAGTTGATAACAGCTTAATTTTCTCAGATATTGTTTTAGTTGAAATTAACGACATGGCCAAAAAGATAAATGAATTATTTTCAATTACAGATACAATTACTGAAAAGCCGTCAATTTCTAAATTAAATAGCATAGAAAAATTAGAACAAGAAATTGATGATTTAAGAACTTCTCTTGTCGATGGTCATATATTAAGATTAAACGAAGGAAAATGCCAACCAGCATCCTCCGGAGTGTTTATTAATTTAGTTGGAAATCTAGAACGTGTCGGTGATCACTTAACATTTATATCAGAACGTGCATGTGAAGAAATTAACAAACAAATCTCTCAAAAAAGGCCGTAATTATTAATAAAAAAACCATCTGCTGAAGATGGCTTTTTATATGAAAGATGTGGTGCACCCGACAAGACTTGAACTTGCATGGGGTTAACCATTGGATTCTAAGTCCAACGTGTCTACCAGTTTCACCACGGGTGCAGCAAATTCATGCTTCTTTAGTCTATCAATGAGAAGTAACTTTTTCAATATAATTTTAAAAATTCGCGTATTAATTGAAAATAAAAGAGTCCTACAACTGATCGAAGTAGAACTCTATATTGAGTTAGAAATTATTAAGCTAAAGCTTTAAGAATTAAATCCCATAAGCAAGTAAATGATGAAGATGATAAGACTGGAGCTAATATCAAAGAAATAATTGACATTAATTTAATTAATATATCCATTGCTGGACCAGCGGTATCTTTGAAAGGATCACCGACAGTATCGCCAGTAACTGCTGCCTTATGAGTCTCACTACCCTTTCCACCAAAATGTCCCTCTTCAATATATTTCTTAGCATTATCCCAAGCACCACCAGAGTTGGCCATAAATACGGCTAGCATGATAGCTGAGGCAAGGCCACCAACAAGTAAGCCACCTAAGCCATTAGTTCCAAAGATTAATCCTATAATTATAGGTGAAAATAAAGCTATACACCCTGGAATAATCATTTCTCTTAAAGCAGCTTGAGTAGAAATATCAACACAACTAGCGTAATTCGGTTTGCTAGTTCCAGCCATTATTCCTGGATTGTTTTTAAACTGAGTACGAACTTCATCAATCATTTTATTGGCTGCTTTTCCAACTGATTTAATTGTTAATGACGAGAATAAATATGGTAACATTGCACCAATCAATAAACATACAATAACAGCCGGATCAAGAATATTAATAAATTGTAAATTTGAAGCTGATGCATAAGCAACAAATAAAGCTAAAGATGTAAGTGTGGCAGATCCAATACAAAATCCCTTACCGATTGCAGCAGTTGTATTACCAACTGAATCTAATTTATCAGTAATTTTTCTTACGCCTTCATCTAATTTGCTCATTTCAGCAATACCACCAGCATTGTCAGAAATCGGTCCATAAGCATCAACCGAAACAGTAATACCTACAGTTGACAACATACCTACTGCAGCAAGAGCAATACCAAATTCTCCAAAAGCAAAATATGCTACAACAATACCAACAGCTAAAATAACAATTGTTAAAGCCGTTGATTGCATTCCAGCACCGAATCCAGCGATGATATTAGTTGCGTGACCTGTTTGAGATTCAGATGCAATCTCCTTAACTGTTTTATAATCTGAAGAAGTATATACTTCAGCAATAATACCTACGGCAATTCCAGTTACTAGACCAGAAAGAACAGCGACAAACGAGCCAATTTTATCTAGATAAAAAACAGCTAAGAACAACGAACTAATTATTACTAAACCAGTAGCAATATATGTTGCTAAAGTCAATGTGTGTTGTGGATTTTTCCATTTTCTTGCACGGATTAATATAACCGATGCCACAGATGAAGCCAAACCGATAGCGGCAATAATAAGTGTGAAAATTATGTATTTTATACCAACTTCAGTATTAAATACTCCATTAGTAGTGGCTGTAACTAATGCTAAAGATAAAGCGGAAATTATTGAGCCGACATAAGATTCACATAAATCCGAACCCATACCAGCAATATCTCCAACGTTATCACCAACATTATCGGCAATAACCGCAGGGTTTCTTGGATCATCTTCTGGAATTCCAGCTTCAACTTTACCAACTAAGTCAGCACCAACATCGGCGGCTTTGGTGTAAATTCCACCTCCAACTCTTCCAAACAATGCAATCATTGAACATCCAAGTGCATATCCATTTATAACATGGACAGCAGTCTTAATATCAAATGCATAATAGAAAATAATGAATAAAGTACAAATACCGAACAAACCTAAAGCAGAAACACATAAGCCAAGAACTGAGCCTCCTGAAAATGCAACTCTAAAGGCTCCAGACATACCTTCTTCTTGTGCCTTCTGAGTAGTTCTTGCATTTGATCTAGTTGCAGCTTCCATACCAATGAAACCAGCTAACCCAGAAAAGAAAGAACCAATAACAAAGCAGATTGAAGATTGCCAACCAACACCTTCGGCATTTTGCAATCCTGGAACTAAACCAATTAAACCTAAAAACAATGCAATAAAAAGAATAAATGGTGCCATGACTTTATATTCTCTTTTTAAGAAAGCCATAGCTCCTTCGTGAATATAAGTTGATATTTCATCAACTTTTGGATTGTGAACCTTTATTTTTCTAATTTGATAAAAAATGAGAAAAATGTAACATAAAGTTACTAAGGTTAAGACGATAATCGCGTATAGAGCTTGTATACCCATATATCTCCTCTTTCTATTTTTGGACAATCGTCCTTATTATTTTTATTTTAACATTAAAGAAACAATAATCAAATGAAAATGTAAGCCGTTACAATTAAACAATGCTAATTTTTTGTGCTTTGAACAAAATATTCTATCTCTATTAATTAGTAAAACATCATTTTTCGTTTGAATTTGTGTTCAAAAAGACTTAATATAATATGTATTCCATCGACTAGACATAATACTTAAGATATATGCTAGTAATATGGATATTTTTTGGAGGCCTTTTTTTATGTCAATTAATTTTTACGAAATCTTATTACCTTTAGCCATGATTTTAGCTTTGGCTAAAGTCTTAGATATTTTTTGTCGAAAAATAAACATTCCACAAGTTGTATCTATGCTTCTTGCTGGTGTAATAATCGGATTATTTAATCTTATTCCAGGATTAAATCTAGTTTCAGCTTCTGGCAAAGAAGGTCTCGGTTTCCTTTCTAAAATTGGTGTAATATTAATCATGTATTCTGCCGGATTAGAAACTGATGTTAAACAGATTAAAGCATGTGGTGTTGCTTCTATCGTTATTACAATAATGGGAGTTGTTGTTCCGATGTTTTTAGGCTTCCTTGTTGCGACTCTTTTTAATGGTGGGTTTGGAGCATTATCAAATCATCAAACATTGATGAGTAATCTATTTTATGGAACAATCTTAACTGCTACTTCTGTTAGCGTTTCTGTCGCAACACTAAAAGAAACTGGAAAACTAAATACCAGAGTAGGTACAAGTATTGTTTCTGCTGCAATATTAGATGATATTTTAGGAATTGTCGTTCTTTCTTTTGTTTCATCTATGAGTGGATCATCCTCAAATGGCAGTGGATTATTGGCAGATGCGTTAACTTCTGCTATGGGACAAAATCTTGCTTCTGTTGCAGTAATCATCAGTGTTTTAGTATATTTTATTGCTATTATTGTCATTGGATTATTAATAAGAAAATTATTTGTTTGGTTAAATAATAAATATGATCATACAAGAAGAATACCAATATTTGGAATTGCAATTTGTTTCTTATTTGCATTTTGCTCAGAGTCAGTATTTGGTGTCGCTGATATTACAGGTGCGTATTTTGCAGGTTTGCTATTATCAGGGAGCAAGGATACTGGATACATTGATCATAGAAGTGAAATATTAAGTTATATGATATTTACCCCTGTTTTCTTCGCTAATATAGGTTTAAATGTTGACTTTTCATCAATAAGTGCCAATATGGTGTGGTTTGGCGTTTGCTTTATTTTGGTAGGATTAATTGGTAAAATCGTTGGCTGTGGAACTGGTGCATTAATGTGCAAATACAATCTTCGTGATTCAACTAGAGTAGGTCTAGGAATGATGGCACGTGCTGAAGTGTGTTTAATTTGTGCACAAAAAGGTGTGGATTCTGGCTTAGTAGATTCCGGTATTCTTCCTTTTATTCTTATTCTAATAATTATTTCATCATTTGTTACTCCTCTTCTTCTCAAAATTTCATACAAAAAAGAAGATTCGAAACAAATCGAACCTATTGTTATACCAACTCCTAATACAATTCCTCCTTCAAACAATACAACATCAAAGTAAACTCATATAATCAATTTTCATTCAAAAAGCCTCGTTGCCAATTAGCAGCGAGGCTTTTAATAAGCTAATAATAATTAGAAAGAAGTCTTACGTTTTATTTCTTTATTAATGGATAAACTTATAGTTGTTTTAGTTTTTTGTTTTGTTCCATCATTTTTAGTTTCTGTAGCAGTGCTATAAAAGCTAGAAACATACCCATATCTATCAATCTTAATTTCCCCATTTACATTATCTTCATTAAATTTTACGATAGCACCTTCACCATCAGTGTAAAACTTAGTTGTCTCCTTGTTATCTTCCGAAGAAATAATCTTATCCCATACGTTAAAAGTTAAACAGTTATTAAGCGTCACTGTTATAGATTCTTTAACTAAACTTTCAGCCACATCGATAGTAAGACTTGAATCGTTTGTTGTTGTCATCTTATAAGAATTAGCATCTTTATACATTATTGCTCCAGATGACACTGTATTTATACTTGTATATGTATATAGATAATAATCACCTTCAACATTATTAATAACCGATCCCATTGTAATACTAGAAGAATCTGTTCCTTCTGAAGTAGCAACGGATGTAGTTAAAAATGATAAAGAAGTAACAACTAATTGATCTCTAGCAGCTTTTGTCGCATTCTCATGAGCAACAAACTCATCATATGTACATTCTTTAGCGCAAGAAGTAATTAATAAGCACATTGGAACCAACATAATTAATTTATAAATTTTTTTCATAATATCCTTCCTCCATAAATAATGATACACCTTTAAACATATGAAACAACACGTGATTATTATTAGAAAAATTTTTTTCTCTTTTTTTATCAATTTTCATTTACATAAGACATAATCACTGTGATATAATCCTTCAAGTAAACGCGTGGTTAGTTAATAACGTAAGTCCAGTTTTCATGGCTTACGTTATTTTTTTTGGAGGAATTAACATGGGAAAAACAGAACAAAACAAAATGGGAAAGACATCAGTGAACAAACTGATATGGCAAATGGGTTTACCAATGATATTATCAATGATATTACAAGCGTTATATAACATCATTGATACTGCATTTGTAATTAACATGGGGAGCGATGGTCAATTAGCAAACTTAGCATTACATACGCTTTTCTAATCCAAATATTACTTATCTCTGTCGGAGTCGGAACGGGAATAGGAATTAATGCATTACTATCTAGATATCTTGGAGAACGAAATAGTGTCGGCGCTGCTAAAGTAGCGGGAAATGGTATTTTTCTTAGTTTAGTTATATATTTAGTTTTCCTTTTATTTGGATTATTTGGATCTAAATGGTTCATCTCTATTCAAGCAAACGGCAATGAAAAGATTATAGAAATGGGACAGACATATTTATTTATTACATGCACTTTATCATTAGGTGCAATTGGTTTCACCGTCTACGAAAGGTTTTTACAAGCCACAGGAAAAACAATGTTTTCAACTTTATCTCAAGTTATAGGTGCTTTAATAAATATCTTGTTAGATTACGTTTTCATTTATATATGTAATTGGGGTGTTGCTGGAGCAGCATATGCGACAGTAATTGGTCAATTTGCTTCTTTAATTGTTGCAATGTTATTACATTATTTAACCAATAAAGAAATTAATGGAAGTCTTGTCTATTTAAAACCAAGCTCATCAATCATTAAAGGAATCTATATGATTGGTTTACCAGCTGCAATTATGCAGGCTTTATTATCCGTAATGATGCTTGGAATGAATCTAATTTTAGGCACTTGTTCAACTAATACTGAATTGATTCAAGGTACCTTTGGAATCTACTTCAAAATTCAACAATTTGCATTATTCGCAGCATTTGGATTATCAAACACCTTAATAACTTTGACTTCTTTTAACTATGGAATGAAAAATAAAGAAAGAGTAACAGATACATTGAAATATGGAATAATTAATTCCATCATAATTTCTTTATCGATTACTATTCTATTTGAAGCATTAGCTGGACCTCTTTCAAAATTATTTGGAATGACTAGTGATTCTGGTGAAGAAATAATTAATTCTCGCACAATTGCAATTAGAATTGCAGCAATTGGATATGTTTTTATGGGAATAAGTATTTCAATTCAAGGCGTTATGCAAGCGTTAAGATACACATGCAAGCCATTGCTAATATCTTTATGTCGATTAGTTATTTTCGTTTTTCCCGTTGCGTATTTATTTACTCTTTCACCAAATGCAATTACATTAGTATGGTGGACATTCCCTATATCCGAAGGAATTACAGCAATAATTTCATTAATATTAATTATTAATGTTTATAAAACAAAAATAATGACTATTTCTTCTGTAAAGTAAATATCAAATATATATATCACGAATACATGATAAAAATTAACAATACATACTCGTAATAATCATTACAACAACATTAAAATTTATGATTAAATACATAATTTTGCATCACTAAAAAAAGCCCTTTATATCGGGCTTTTTTGCATTTTTTTTAATGGAACTGCACTACAAATTTGATACAATTTGCACCCCTACTACCTAATCCATTTAACGAGTGCACCCTCACCCACTTATTCGTTTAACGAGTAAGCCTTGCTTTTCTCTAAAAAAGACCTAAAAACATCTATACTAATGATAGTAAATTTATCTATCAATTAAAAAGCGCCTATGTGATGGGTACCCAATTATCTAGACACTAATTGTTTGTTAATTGGATTATATAACAAGGATAACATGGATGCCTCCAAGTAAATTCAGGGAAGCATCCATGTAGAGTTTATGATATAGTCCAATCAACTTGTTCAGGATTAGGGGTACAGTTCATTTCAGAGCTCTAAATTGCACTATTTAGATTGTATAATCGTAATCAAGATAAGGTAGCATTCCAGTGATTAATGATGTACTAAAGACTATATCGCCTAAACAAAATCTACCTTTGTTTCTATCACCAGTAGCAGTTGCAGTTGTTTCAAAGCGTAAACCATAAATACCAGATAGCGTTAGTTCAGTAAATTGAGTTAGGCCATTTTCTTTAGTTTTTAAAGAACTAATAGGGATATCTTTCAATGTAGACCATGCTCCTTGCGCATTTTTTACTTGAATTATAGCTGTTCCGTCAAGATTTTCAGAAGCACTCCACATACATGCACGATACATAAATGAGTAAACTGGCTTATCAAAATTCATTTCAAAATATGCTCTGCCAGCATCCTCTCTTCTAGGTGAAAGAACTATATATGATTCCTCGATATAACCACACCTTAGTCTTTCGGTATTAATGGTTAACTCATTTTGTGTAACTGTTGTATACATTCTATCAGGGTCAGAAGCAACACTAGAGGAATTAAGTTCATTTGAGAAATAATATCGTCCCTCAAAGCCCCAATCTTGTGGTAAAAAAGACGACCTTAAGCCATATCTATTAGGTTCTCTAAATGAAACTAAACAATAATAATCATCCCAATATGGATATGTATCCGATCCAATTGTGATATATACATAATAAGATGGATCAGCTACATCATTTATTACATTTTTCCACTCTTGAGAGGTTAAAGTATATTTGTTATCGAAAATGTCATCAATTTGAAATGCCTCGTATCTATTACTTCTTAAAATACTTAAAGTATGATAAAGATTATCTTTTTCAGACCATTTTTCTTTTATTAAAGAATTCCATTTAAATGTAGGATTGACATCTAAATAATTATTAGAAATCTCTATCTCAGTGGGAATCATCGAAGAGCATGCACAAATTTCCACTACATCTCCATATTCATCATATCGAGAATAGTTCAAACAAGTTTCATGTTCAATTGTCGGCTCAAAATACATTATTTCTTGTAATCCTGTGTATCCTAAATCAGCCATACTTATATGATAAGTTGATTCATTATACCAACCAGCATTACAATAAATTTCATCATGTTCTTCGTCATAATCATAGGCGACAAAAGAATGTGCGCCACCAAGAGGAGCCGCCGCATCAACAATTACAGGGATTCCTTGTTTTACCTTTTCGATTATTGTCTCTCTCATTTTTGTTGGATCTGAATTTTCAAATCCTATTTTGATGTCGTCTCTGCTTAAAGTGGTTGATTCATCTAAGTAATCATAAATAACATCTCGCACATCCTTAAGAAACGTTCCTAAAGATAGCACTTTTGTATTTTCATCGTACAAATCAAGCTTTTCAATACCTCTTGAAAGTAAGTCAAAATGAACTATATCATCACTATATTAGTTAACCAAATAATAATATTCTTCACCTGATAAGCCATATGGATTAACTTCAATGTCAGCCTCATTTTTAGAACCAGGTGATTCAGTGGCATCTAAAACTGCTTCATCAACGAAAACATTTTGCCCATCATATTTTTCTGGTAAGAAATCATCTACCCAAAAAGAGTCATAGTAAGATAAAAGCATATCTACAGCAACATAGGTGCATGAGCCTTTTACATTATTTCCAAAACGTCCATTTAAATTACTAAAATAATATGGTGCAAAATAATCAGTAATGAAAATATTATCGCTATTAGCATTTTGAATTTCATAGGTTGGAGCTAGAGCAGTAGGCTTTATCATTGTTTCTTCATCGATTTGATAATTTATTTGATTCAAGTTTTTATCATTTGATGCAGAAATTTCGTTAGTTTGTGGTATTGACAAGCCAAATATTCCAATAAAAGAAACAAATAAAATAGTTAGTTTACACATAACTTCTCCTCCTTTAAACTACCAATTTGTAATTGTTAATCAACTCATTAATCATTTTTTCTTTGTCAATTTCAATATTACTTTCCGCTGATATTTTTACTTCCATAACAACGCTTGTATCATAGCTAAAAGAAATTTCACACGCACCATTATAGTAATTAAGAATACTATACTCTATTTCATTGTTTATAAGATTTATGTTATTAGAATAAAAAGGATAAAAATAAATATCAAACCTATTATAATTTGGCAAAATTTCAGAATCCTTATAAAAAGAAGCTTTCACTTCAAAATAATCGTATGATGAATTATAAATATCTTTTTCCTTTGAGGCATTGTTATCTATATGACCGGAAAAAGTTATACTAAAGAGTTTATAACCACTTGGGGATTCAAATTCACAAACTCCAAAGTTAAAATCGCTATTTCTTTGAGCATTTTTTAAATCAATAATAAACTCTTTAACTTCATCAATGTTAGCGAAACTTGCATCCCACCAAATTCTATCTTTGCCAGGCAAAATTAAATCACTATTAGAGTTCGAATCATTACTAGTACCAGTATTTCCAACACAACTAATGCAAACACAACTTGTGAATGTTAATAAAGCTAGAAAAATCGGAATTATTTTCTTCATATCTATCACCAATGTTAATTTAGCACAGTAAAAATTTAAATTCAAGCATATTGTTTTAGATCTGTCAAGATATATGTAACCGCTTTTTTATTTTTTTTTGAAAATCTCAAGTTGCAAATCAGATGCAGCATTCATAGATTTTTAAATGCTTTACAATTTAATTGGTCTTTCTTGCCGATAGAGGAGGACAGAATATGACAAGAAGAAAATCTTTTACCCACTTAGATGTGGATGATCGAATGACGATTCAGGCGTATTTGAACCAAGGCTTATCTTTAGCAAAGCTAATGGCTACGATATGTAGACGATCTCGAGAGAAAAGGAATGAAATTTAGTGAGGACAGGAAGTTATTCATATCCGAAATGCGGTTGCCTCTACAATCACAAACTCGCAGTGCCTGTCCAAGTCGACCACACTGCGTCTATCATCGAATTGAATATCGAATAATGAACGCTCAGATTCTCTTTTTGAAGCAATAGAGAAATGGTAAATGAATCATATAAAGATTGCTACAAAGTAGGGGTTACCTGCAAAGTTCAAACGGCATCGAGATAATTTTTCATAAAACCGTTTAACGAGTGCACCCCCTACCCTTTATCCGTTTAACGAGTGCACCCCCTTGCATAATCCATTTAACGAGTGAGTGATGTTTTCTCTTTAAAAGAGGCAAAAAACGGACCCTCTAGCGAGACCGGGATTATCTGATAATTGCAAAAGCCCCGATTTAACGGCATTTTTGGCACAAAAAAAGTGATACTCGTTTGTATCACTTTTATCGTTCTAATATGGGGCGAATGAAGGGGATCGAACCCTCGGAGTGACCGGTTCACAGCCGGTTGTGTTAACCACTTCACCACATTCGCCATCGCAAGATTGATTATATAATACGAGACAATGAAAGTAAAGAAAAAAATGAAAAAAGTGCCTAAAACAGCTGTTTTAGATGGTAAAAGATAAGCCAGTCTACTGACTTACTTTTTTTAACGCTTCTAAAGTCTCTTTTGATATCTCATGTTCAATTTTACAAGCGTCTTCTTGAGCAATATCTTCTGGTACTCCTATTTTAACAAGTACATTTGTTAAAATTGTATGACGTTCATATATTTCTTCAGCTATAACCCTTCCTTTTTTTGTTAAAATAATATTCCCATCTGCTAAATCAACATTAATATATCTTAAATTTTTAAGTTTCTTTAACGCTATTGAAACACTTGCCTTTGAATACTTAAAAGAATTTGCCAAATCAATTCCACGAACAATATCGTTGCTTTTGTGCAAAATTAGTATTCTTTCTAGATAATCTTCTTTTGATTCAAGTTTATTCATATATATTCCTCTAAACAATCTTTTTACTATAATATCATAAATAAAAGCCTTATATTTCATTATATTGTTAACAAAAATATAAGGCTTTGTAATTAAATTAGTGTTAATTCATTATTTTTGAATAATAAATTCATCATTTTTTACACTTATATTGCACGATGAAGTAATATTTCCTTTAATTATTTCAATTGATAATGGTGTTTCAATCTCTTTTTGTATATAACGCTTAATTGGTCTTGCACCATATATTGGATCATAACTATCTCTTTTTACTTTATCGACTAATTCTTTTGAATAGGATAATGCAATTCCCTTTGCTAGTAAATGCTTCTTAAGTTGTTCCATAAACTTAATAACAATCTTATCTATGACATCACTAGATAACGAATTAAACATAATAATTTCATCTAATCTATTTAAAAATTCAGGTTTAAACTTAGTTTTAAGCAATTCCATTACTTTATTTTTATTTTCAGATGTATTACCGTCTAGTAAATACTCGCTTCCCAAATTAGAAGTCATAATAATAATTGTGTTCTTAAAATCAACAGTACGACCTTGACCATCAGTCAATCTACCATCATCTAATACTTGCAATAAAATATTAAAAACATCTGGGTGAGCTTTTTCAACTTCATCTAACAAAACAATAGAGTAAGGTTTTCTTCTAACAGCTTCAGTAAGTTGACCACCTTCTTCATAACCAACATAACCTGGAGCAGCACCTATAAGACGAGATACAGAATATTTTTCCATATATTCAGACATATCTATTCTCACAATTTGATTTTCAGAATCAAACAATTGCTCAGCTAATGCTTTGGCCACTTCAGTTTTACCAACACCAGTTGGACCTAAGAATAAGAAACTACCTAATGGCTTTCCTTCATCATTAATTCCAGCTCTAGATCTTAAAATAGCATTTGATACTAATGTTAACGCTTCATCTTGACCTATTACTCTTTTATTAAGTTCATCTTTCAAGCCTAAAATTTTTGACGATTCAGAACGTGATAATTTACTTACAGGTATACCTGTCCAAGTAGAAACAATACTAGCAACAGTTTCTTCTGTAACAACTTCATCTAACATATTATCGGATTTATCTTTGTTTTTTAGATCTTCAATTTTTTTCTTTAATTGAGGAATATCGCAATTTTGTAATTTAGCAGCTAGATTATAGTCAGCATCATTAATAGCTTTGTCTAATTGAAGTTTAGCCTTATCTAATTGTTCTTTATATACTTTTACATTCTCAAGTTCATTCTTTTCATTTTGCCATTTTAAAGTTAATGAATTCTTTTTCTCTTGATAATTTGCAATCTCTTTTACAATATCATTCAGTCTTTTTTGAGCCGAAGCAGAATCATCATTTTTCAAAGATACTTTTTCTATTTCTAATGCCATTAATTTACGCTTAACTTCATCAAGTTCATCTGGCATTGAATCAATCTGCATTCTTACTTTAGCACAAGCTTCATCAATTAAATCTATTGCTTTATCAGGTAAAAAACGATCAGCGATATATCTTTTTGATAAAGTTGCTGCGGATATTAAAGCATCATCAGTAATCTGTACACCATGATGTACTTCATATCTTTCTTTGATTCCTCTTAAAATGGTAATTGTATCTTCGACTGTTGACTCATCAACTTGTACTTTTTGCATTCTTCTTTCGAAGGCTGGATCTTTCTCTATATATTTATGATACTCATCTGAAGTTGTTGCACCGATACAATGCAATTCTCCTCTAGCAAGTAAAGGCTTTAATAAGTTTGCAGCATCCATAGCTCCATCAGTACGTCCAGCACCAATAAGCATATGTATTTCATCAATAAACAAAATGATTCGTCCTTCAGACTTAGATACTTCCTTCAATACAGCTTTTAATCTCTCTTCAAACTCACCCCTGTATTTTGCTCCCGCAATAAGAGAGCCTAAATCAAGTTCAAAAATGACCTTATCTTTTAATGATACAGGAACATCACCTTTAAAAATACGCCATGCTAAACCTTCAGCAATAGCTGTCTTACCAACCCCAGGATCACCAATTAAAATCGGGTTATTTTTTGACTTACGCGACAAGATTTGCATTACTCTTCTAATTTCTTCATCTCTTCCAATTATCGGATCGACATGTCCTTTCGCAACTTCATCAACCAAATCACGCCCGTATTTTTTTAATACATCATATGTTGATTCAGGATTATCTGAAGTAACTCTTGAATTGCCTCTTATAGACTTAATTATCTCTTCAAAAGAATTTTTATCATAGCCTTTTAATTCAGATAAATTCTTAATTAATGAATGTTTAGATTCAAATTGAGCAAGTAAAAGATGTTCAACAGATAAATAATCATCGTTAAATTTCTTTTGTATTTTCGTCGCGTTAAAAATCACATTTTTAAATTCAACGCTAGGAAAAGGTTCTTCATTTGAATTCGTTTTATTAATATCATTAATGAATCCATCGATTGTTTGTGATACTAATTTAGCATCAATATTTAATCTCTCCAGGATTTTTACATAAAAAGATCCCTCAGAATCAAATAATGCTCTAAGTAAATGAGGAATATCAACTGAAGGATTTTGTTTCTCCTTAGCGATTTCCGTTGCTTTATTTATAACTTCAACAGTTTTTTGCGTGTATTGTTGTTCAGACATAATTAGCCTCCTATTAGCACTCGTTATATATGACTGCTAAAATAATTATAGCATAAGTCTTAGCACTGTCAAGTTATAAGCGCTAAAAAAGGAGACTTTCATCTCCTTATCAACTAAAATTTTAAACAAGCGTATAATTTTTTACCACGTTTGATAAAGACGAATCTATTAAACAAAGCATCGTTTTTACTTACAACATATTCTAAATCAATAATCTTTGTTCCATTAACTTTAACTGATCCAGCATTCACAAATTCACGAGCTTCACGTTTTGAGGAAGCTAATTTCAAATTAATTAATGCGTCTAGTATATTTAAATCTTCATTTCCATCAAAGCAATTAATTCCACTTGATACTTCTTCAAGAGATTGCTGTGATAAAGAATTAAAATCATCTAAGAACAATGCTTCAGACATCTTAACACATTCATCCGCGACTTCTTTAGAATGAACAATAGAAACAATCAAATGTGCCAATTTCTTTTGTCCGATTCTTTTTTCTGGACACGCCATATGTTCTGCAATATCTTTATCTATTTCGCATGTTGGTCTATCATCGAATATTTTCATATATCTGCCAACATCTATATCGGAAACATTTATGAAGTATTGATAAATAAAATATGGACTTGTCATGGTTGGGTCTAAATATAAAGCGCCTCGTTCAGACTTACCAAATTTATTACCTTCTGCATTAGTAATAAGTTTTACTGAAAAAACTTCCGCATCAGCAGTACTTTCCTTTTTCCTAATTAACTCAAGACTCGCTGTCAAATTGCCCCATTGGTCTCCGCCACCAATTTGCAAATTACAACCATATTGTTTGTGTAGTCTATAATAATCTCCTGATTGTAAAATCATATAGGAAAATTCAGTGTAGGATATACCAGCTTCCAAACGAGAGGCAACGACATCTTTTGCAAGCATATAGTTTAGTGAAAATGATTTACCATAATCTCTTAAATATTCAATAACAGATATTTTTCCCCACCAGTCACCATTATCAAGTAAGATTCCTTTATCCTCTGATGAAAAATCAATGTATTTAGATAGTTGTTTTTTAATACATTCAACGTTATATTTTACTTTTTCGCTATCTAAAAATTGTCTCTCAGCTTTTTTACCAGATGGATCACCAATCATTCCAGTACCACCACCGATGATAGCGATAATTCGATGTCCGGCTTGTTGTAATCTTCTTAAAACAGTAATCATGACAAAGTTACCTAATTGCATAGAACATGCAGATGGATCAAAGCCACAATATATAGTTTGTTTAGTTTTTAATAATTCCTCAACTTTTTCACGATTTGAAAAGTTATCAAGCAATCCTCTTTCAACTAAATCATTAATTATTTCCATAAATATCTCCTATCTTTCGACCTTAATTAGTTTACCAAATACAAAGAGTTTATTCAATGAATGTTAGATATTAAAAAAGTAGTATTTGCCGTTTATCCCGAGTTTGCCTGAACTTTTCAATAAATAAATAATTATTTTGAGTGATTTATATATTTATATATAAGTCTTTCTTTTTTTATTGACTTTCCAGCCGTTTTATGATAGAATATTAATGTAGTAAG
>JAEWSJ010000025.1 GCA_023398335.1 Bacillota bacterium | reverse complement strand
TTCTGAAATTCATAATGAAATTTTTGGTTCAGACCATTGTCCTATCGAACTTACGATTAATTTGTAATTTATTAAAAGAAAACTCTTACATTTTATATATATTGTTTTTTTGGTAAATGATATAATAATAGCATGTATAACGTAATATTTATTGATGATGAAGAAGAATCCAGAAACCGTGTCAAAGATATTGAATACTTTAGCGAAGAAGATTTTTGCTTGAAAGAAGTTTTTGAAAATGGATTCCAAGCATTGGATTATATCAGCGCTCCTGACAGTGAAGTTGATTTAGTTATTACGGATATTTCTATGCCTTATATTGATGGGGTAGAACTATCTAAAAGAATATATGAATTATTTCCAAGTATAAAGGTTATTTTTCTTTCGGGATATGACAAGATTGATTATGCCAAATGTGCTATTAAATATGGTGTTATTGAGTATTTAACTAAGCCGATTGGAAAAGATCAATTTAGACAAGCTCTTCATAAGGTCAGAATGATTCTTGATCAGCAAAAAGAGAAAGATACATCCGAAGAATCTTTAAGAGAGTATGCCGAAAAGTCTATGCCGGTCTTACGCGAAAACACTTTGCTAAATTTAATTTCAAAGAAATTTAACTCAACTTTCTTTAAGAATAGAGCATCATTCTTAAAATTGAATTTTTGTTTCCCGTATTTTGCTCTTGGAATAATAAAACTTAATCACATTATAAGCGATAAAGACGATGCTAGTTCACTCTCGCTTGATGACATGCTTTTTTACGTACACAAATATGTTGATGAAGCCTCTAATGACTATAAAATGACTATCGATTCAACTTTTATTGATGATAAAGTTGCTATTTTGTTTAAACTTAATGATTCAAAAGATTTATTGACGACCGCTGAAAGACTGTTTGAAAGTGTCAATATGAAAACCAAGCGTTATTTCAATGAAAATATTATCGTTGGTATTTCAAATGTTACTTCATCAATCAGTGATATAAGAAACATTTATTTACAAGCTCAGCATGCATTGTTTCAAAAGGGCTTAGTTGAAGATGACTATATTAAATTCTATTCTGAAAACGCAACAGATGATTTAGATATTCTTGTTGATGAATATGAATTAAGTTCATTTCAATACGCGATAAAATATGGCTCATATGAAGATTCGTGTGCGAAATTAAGAGACATATTATTTTCAAATAAAAAGAATAATTCCTTGAATGAATATTATTATCTTTCAACGAATATTTTGAATGTTATTTTGGATTCTTCATCTTCTATTCATAATGTATTTGCTCATTATTTACCGGATACAATATATGGAATAGTGATGAAAACAATCGATAAGAAAGAATTATTCGAGTTGTTTAAGGAACTTATTAAGTTTGTTCAAGAAGATAATAACTCTCTACGTATGAAGCATGTTAGTTCTAGTTTGAAAATTATTGTTGATTACGTTGATGCAAACTATAAGAATGTTGATTTATCTTTGAACTATTTAGCTGAAAAGGCAGGGTATTCTACTTCTTATATCTGCATGATTTTCAAGAAAGAACTAAATACTACTTTTATTAAATATCTTACTCAACTCCGTATGGAAAAAGCTAAAGATCTTCTAGCTAATTCAAACATGTTGATAATTGATATTTGCAATAAATGTGGCTTTTCAGAGCCTTACTATTTTTCTTCAACATTTAAGAAATATACCGGTTTATCTCCTCGTGCGTATCGAGATAAGATAGCTAAATAATATGAAAGAAAAAAGAAAGAGATTTAGAAAACCAGCTAAACTAGAAAATCTAATTTTCTTGACAACTTTTGGCTTGCTTGCTTTCGTTGTTGGACTTATATCAATCATTTCTTCCTTTTATTACAACTCTAATATTTTAGATGTTGCTCGTCTATCTTCTAATAATATTGCTAATCAAATCTCAACTAATTACAAGAATTATGCTGGAAAGATAATCAATGAGTTTTTATATGTTGAAAATGAAACTTTGGAGTACTCTACTTCTTCTCCAACAAAAAATATTTTTAAGACCATGGTTGATTCACGTGAAGATCTATATTCAATAGATTTTATTGATTACAAAAACAAAACATATATCGTTTCATATCCTGAAAAAACTTCTAATGTCGATGATGAGTTTATATCTAAAGTAATCAATGACAATACTTCATATTATTTTTCTAAACCATATTATGATTCTTCAAGGAAAGCATATTATATTAAGGTCGGAAAATCTGTTACCTATCTTGACACAGATGATAATCAATGGAAAGAAGGAGTATTATCTTTCTCATATAATTTCCAACAAATTATTGATATTGCAAATATTTCTACTAGTTGCGCAGTTTTCTTTATTAATGACAACAATGATTTTATTTATTCTAACAATGATAAATATAAAGATCTCGCACTAGAAGCGGCAAATGAAATCGTTTTGGGCAATGATGAGAAGGAAAGCGAAGGAGAACATTTTTTTGCTAAGGTTGATACGGTAAATTATACCAAATGGAGACTTATTCTTCTTAATAATATTTCTGAATACTACACGTATATTAATGATTTCTTCTCTATTATTATCGGTGTATCGGTAGGTTCATTATTGATTTCATTTGTTATTTCTAATTTTGTTGCGAGACAAATCTTAAAGCCTTTAAAAGAGATTAGTCATACGATTAAAAATGTTAGAAGTGGTGATATGAATGCAAGAGTTGATATTTCGAAAGTTATGCGTCAAAGACTAGCTGTTACGTTAGGTGTTTCCCTGAATGAGATGTTAACTCAGATTCAAAGCTTAATGAATCAAATTGTCTTGGAGCAGGAAGTCTCACGTATTGCAGAAGTAAAAGCTTTACAAAATCAAATCAACCCACATTTCTTATATAATACCCTTAATAGTATCGAATATTTAGCTGAAACTGGCCAAAATAAAGATGTTGTTTTAATGGTTGATTCACTTGCAAAGTTCTTTAGAATCTCAATTTCAAAAGGTAAACAAATTATTACAATCAAGGAAGAAATTCAACATGTCGAATCGTATTTAATAATTCAAAAGATTCGTTATAAAGACGCTTTTACATATGAATTTGATATTGAAGAAGGACTTGAAGAATACAAATGTATGAAATTAATCTTGCAGCCATTTGTGGAGAACTGCATTAATCACGGATTAAAAGGAATGGTTGATGAAGGTAAAATATTAATCAAGGTTTTCTCACAGGATAATCATGTTGTTTTTGAAATTATCGATAACGGGTTAGGAATTGATGAAGTTAAGGTCAAAGAACTTAATGAATCAATTAAAGATAGAACATCGTTTAAGGGTGTTGGGATGAAAAATGTTTATCAACGTCTTATTATTTTCTATAAGAATGATGCGGATATTGTTATTTCTTCAATTCAAGATCAAGGAACAACGATTAAAGTAATTATTCCAAAAACACTTGAAGAAAATGATGCTTTGTTAGACCAAATTACAGTTAAGGAGGATAATAAGAATGAAACGATTTAAACAAATTATTACCATTTTTTCTAGTCTTCTTTCTTTATGTTCTTGTAACAATACTGAAGTGAATAGAATTGCTTTGTTCGCTTATACAAAAACTGACCCATTCTTAAATTCGTTGGTTGATTCAATCAGTAATAATTTTTCAAAATATTATAAAGTTGATGTTTTTTACGCTTCAAATGATCAATCAATTCAAAATGAACAAATTGCCATAGCGGTAAACTCAGCTTCGTATAGCGCTTTTATTGTAAATCTCTGTGATCGTATGGTTGCAAATACCATCGTTAAAAAATGTCAAACCACAAATAAACCTTTGATATTTTTTAATAGAGCTCCGGAAGAAAGTGTTATTGAACAAAACCCATTATGTTATTTTGTTGGAACTGATGCAAGTGCAGAGGGAAATCAACAAGCGACGATTGTTAAACAACTTTTTAATTACAATGCAGAAGATATCTATGGTAGTAAGTATGATTTTAACAATGATGGTAAATTATCAACGCTTATTTTGAAAGGTGAAATAGGTCACCAAGACGCAGAATTAAGAACTAACAGTGCTATTTCATCTCTTAATAACTTTAATATTGAGTATGCTGGCGTTTCAGTATGTAACTGGATTCGTGGCGAAGCCTACGCTGCTTTAAATGAACTAGGTGATAAAGCTAAGGATATTGAATTAATAATTTCAAACAATGATGAAATGGCTATTGGAGCAGCAAATTATTTCGAATCAATTAACAGTACGAGATCCCCAATCATTATTGGAGTTGATTGCACAGTCGATGGTAAAAAAGCTGTCGATGAAGGTAAAATTGCTGGAACTGTAGTTAATGATAGTATTAAGCAGGCAGAATATATCTATAACATAGCTATTGATTTGCTATCTAAAGGCTCAACATCATATTCAAAAAATACATATTCAAAAAGTGAAATATATGTAAAAAAGCAGTGATTTTTTATAAAAAAGTTGTGATATTTGATTAAATTAATTGGATTTTGTAATAATTTAATACAAATGACAGATATTAGGTTAAAATATAAGTATATAAGAAGGGTGTGGTAATATGGTTAATTATTCAATAGAGGAATGCCAAGGTAGTACATTCATAACATTATCAAATGACGCAAATTTAAGACTTACTCTTTGCACAAAAGGGGCTAGTGTTTATTCATTGTCTTATTATAATCAACCGATGATTCTGACTATATCGAGTAAAGAAAAGTTTTTAAATTCAAATCAATATTTTGGAAAAACACTTGGACAACTTGCCGGTAGAATAACTAAAGAACAAACAATTAATGGTAAGAAAGTCGTATTAGAGAATAACGATGGTGAACTTGTTTTGCATGGTGGTGCGAACAATATATCCTATGAAGATTTTTCATATAAGATTAAAGAGAATAATAAAAATATTATAGTTATTTTTTCTTTTGTTACTCGAAAGAACCAATGTGGATTTCCTGGAAAAACAAATTTCCATGTCACATATGAGATATCAAAAAATTCCGATATCATAAGTGTTAAATTTAAAGCTATTCCATCTGAAGACACTTTAATAAATATGTCTAATCACATGTATTTCAATTTTGGTGCAACTGATGTTACAAATTATAAAATTAAGGTTGAAGCATCTAATATTTTAAAATGTGATAGTCATCTTCTTCCAGTCGCGACTGAAAAAATCTATCATGCTTTGGATTTTAGAAAGTTAACTAAATTATCTGCACGTCTTCATGAGATAGAAAACTATCTTCCTGCAAAAACAATTGATCATACCTTTTTATTTGATGAAATCAAGAAACAAAAGAGACAGGTTATACTTTCAAATGGGAATTGTAAATTATGTATATCTACTACTGATGAAGCATGTAATATCTATTTAGATAATTCGGGAACAGATGTTCAATTTATCAATTCTCCAGATCTTAAGCTAAGAAGAGGACTTGCAATAGAGCCACAAAGAAATATCTTATCACGAGATAGAATACTAATTAAATCGCATGATAAATACGAAGATAAGATTACATATAAATTCTATAAGATATAGGAGGATTAACTAAGAATGAATATTTTAAAAACTGTTGAAGAAGCAATTTACTACGCTTTCACTCATTTAGAATTACATGAACAAGATGTAATTTATTTTCGAAATATCCTTCTTGGGGAATTAAATCTAACCGAACCTTATAATGGTGATATTGATAAAGAATATATAAAATCATTAACAGTACCAGATGAGATAGTTAATTCATTAAACGATTATTTAATTAATGAAAAAAAGATGGATGAAGGCGAAGCAAATCGTTTTGTTACAAAACTGATGGGACTTTTATCTCCGCTTCCAAGTCAAGTTCAAAATCATTTTGAAGAAGAGGAAAAGAAGAATGATTTTGCTGCGCTTAATTATTTATACAGATTGTCTATCTATAATGATTATGTTCAAAAGACTAAAGTTGATAAAAATATTATTTGGTTAGCGAATGAAGATAATTCTTCTCGCTATCTTGAGATATCAATTAATCTTTCTAAACCGGAAAAAAATTCTAAAGATATTAAAAAGCTTTTAAATAAGACTGTAACTACTTATCCGAAATGTTTGCTTTGCAAAGAAAATGTTGGTTTCTATGGAAATGAAAAGCATCCTGCACGTGAGAATATCAGAGTTATAAAAATGGATCTTGGTGGTGATAAATGGTACTTACAATATTCGCCATATGGATATTACAACATGCATTGTATCGTTTTTAATGACAAACATGATTTTATGAAAATAGATGAATCTTCGATAAAAGCTTTGTTAGATTTTGTTGATCGATTCCCATCATTCTTCTTAGGTTCTAATGCTGAATTACCAATTGTTGGTGGTTCGATATTGAATCATGGTCACTTCCAAGGTGGCGAACATCTTCTTCCTGTTATGAAAATGAATAATAAAAAAGAGTTCGCATTACCAAATAGTTTTAAATCAACGAAGCTTTACGAGGTTGATTGGTATAATACTGTTTTGTTATTACGAGGAAAAGATAAAGATGAGATTGTTAAAGCTTTTGACCTTATTTTGTCTACTTGGCGTAATTACGATGATGAGAAGGAAGGAATTATTCACGAGTCTCAAGGTGAACGTCATAATACTTTGAATCCAATTGTGAGAAAAGTAGGAGATGAATATCTAGTGTACTTAATCCTAAGAAACAACCAAGTAAGTGAAGAATATCCAGATGGAATCTATCACGCTCATCCAGAATATCATCACATTAAGAAAGAGAATATTGGATTGATTGAAGCCATGGGACTATTTATATTACCAGCAAGATTGGTTAGACAATTTAATGAAATTAAAGAAGTTGTTTCACATAATTTATCTTATAAAGATGCTTTTAGTAAGTATAATGACTTAGTTGATTTTAAGCCTATGATTGATTATTTAAGAGGGAAAAATAACCTTGATGATGAAGTTATACAATACGTTAATAACGTTTGTAGAAACATATTAGATAATACTGCTGTATTTAAAAAAGACCAGAAAGGACAGAATGCTTTAGATATATTTATTAAGCATTTAGGTAAGTAAAATGAACGAACAAATTATTAAAGAACTTAAATCAGAGTTTAAAAATGTATTTAAGAAAGATGCCGAAGCTTTTATCTCATCAGGTGGTCGTTTGGAAATCTTAGGTAACCACACTGATCATAATCACGGATTATGCATTGTTGCGAACTGCTCATTAAGAATGAATACTACCATCGCTAGAGATACCAAAGTTTCGATTAAGTCTAAAGGTTATCGAACATTTACTTTTAATTTAGATAATTTGCAAGTTGAAGAAAAAGAATATTGTACTTCCCTTGCTATGGCAAAGGGCGTTATTGCTAAATTAAAAGAACTTGGTTATAACATCGGTGGCTTTGATGCTTATATTGATTCGGAGATTCCAAATGGAAGTGGTGTATCTTCTTCCGCTGCTTTTGAAGTTTTGATTGGCTCAATTATTTCATATTTATATAACGATGCGAAAATCGATGCTCTTACCATTGCAAAAGTTTCGCAATTCTCTGAACGAGTTTACTTTAATAAACCATGTGGTTTATTAGACCAAATTGGAGCAGCCTATAGAGCGTGCAATTTTATCGATTTTGAAAATATTGATAATCCAAAAATTGAAACACTAGATTTTAATTTACCTTTATCAATTTATTTAATTAACTCTGAAGGTAACCATTCTGACTTAGTTGACTTATATGCTTCGATTCCTAACGGAATGAGAAAAGTAGCTAATGAATATGGAAAAGAATATTTAAGAGATATCAACGCTAAAAAGTTTGAAAAGAAATTTGATAGTGGCGAAATAGATCCTGACGAAGCCAATATGAAAGCAAAACATTTCTTCAATGAAAATAGAAATGTTCTTCTTGGCGTTAAGGCTTTAGAAGAGAAATCAGTGGATGATTTTTTACAAGCGGTTCGTCAATCTCAATTCTCAAGTGCAACTTATTTAAAGAATACATATGTAAGTGGTGAATACGAAGGATCTCCACAAAATATTGTTGATTCATTAAATACATTCATTCAACATTATGGGGCTGTTCGAATCCATGGTGGTGGTTTCAAAGGCTCGGTAATATGTTTCGTTAAGAATGATTACTGCGATGAATTTGAAACGCAACTATCGAGATTGTATTCAAAAGATAAGTGGAAAAAAGTTTCGATTGCTTCTCCTGCTATTGAATATAAAGTTTTCTAAAAATATACCGCACATTTTCTTTCTTGATTGTGCGGTTTTTAAATGCATAAATTTATAAAATAGTTTTACTTTTATAGTGAAGATGTGGAGCTAATGTTTAACATAAAATTGAACAATTAATTTAAGTTTTTAATGGGTGTTCGTCCGCTTCTCTTTGCTTCATTTTCCGTTTGATATTTTTAATGTTTATATATATAATTAAGGTGGCGTTGAAAAAGACAAGTTTTTTAGAAAAAACTATTAGCGAACTACGTATGGTGCAAGGTAGTTAGGAATATCTAAAAAGTATCACTTTGGAGCCATAAAATAATGAGTGCAAAGAGCGATTCTTTGAACTAGGGTGGTACCGCGCAATTAGCGTCCCTAGATCGAGAATTTTTTTATTTTTAAGGAGAAATAGTTATGGAATTAAAAAAATCGTTAATCATGAATAAAGGTTCTTTCGAAATGAGAGGAAATCTACCACAAAAAGAACCTCTTATTGAAAAAGAATGGGAAAAGATGAAGTTATATGAAAAACTTCTTTCTGCTCATGAAGGTCAAAAAGAATTTTACATTCATGATGGTCCACCATATGCTAATGGTGATATGCATGCGGGTCATGCTTTAAATAAAATCTTAAAGGATATAATTAACAGATATCAAAACTTAAAAGGTTGTTATGTTAGATATATTCCAGGATGGGATACTCATGGTTTACCTATTGAAAATGCAGTTGCAAAATCTGGCGTTGATAGAAAATCCACTCCTATCGTTGATTTTAGAAAATTATGCATGAAATATGCTTATAAACAAGTTGAAAGACAAAAGAAGCAAATAATGCGTTTAGGTATTATTGGTGATTTTGATAATCCATATATAACATTAACTAAAGACTATGAAGCAGAACAAATAAGAATATTTGCTGACATGGCTTTAAAAGGATATATTTACAAAGGTCTTAAACCAGTTAACTGGTCTCCTTCTTCTGAATCAGCCTTAGCTGAAGCTGAAATTGAATATCAAGATGTTAAAGCAAAAACAATTTTTGTTCGTTTTAAAGTTACTGATGGAAAAGGCTTATTAAATCCTGAGACAGATTATTTTGTTATTTGGACAACTACTCCATGGACTCTTCCAGCCAACTTAGCAATCTGTTTAAATCCTGCTTTTGAATATGGTTTATTTAAGACTAATAAAGGTAATTTGGTTTTCTTGAAGGAATTCCAAGATAACTTAACCAAGACTTTCGGTTTAACTGAGTGTACTTTATTAAAAACATTTAGAGGTACTGAATTAGAAAACATTAAAGTTCAGCATCCTTTCATCAATCGTGAAAGTTTAGTTATTTTAGGTGATTATGTTTCTGCTGATGCTGGTACTGGATGTGTTCATATTGCTCCAGGACATGGTTTAGACGACTATAAAGTTTGTTTGAAATATAATATTGCTCCATTATGTCCAGTTGATGCGCATGGATACATGACAGAAGAAGCTGGAGATAGATTAAAAGGCATGTTCTATGAAGATGCTAATGAAGAAGTATTAAAGATGCTTGAAGAAAAAGATGCTTTATTACATCTTGAAGAAATAGTTCACTCCTATCCACATGATTGGAGAACTAAGAAGCCTTTAATCTTTAGAGCGACACCACAATGGTTCTGTTCAATTTCATCTTTTAGAGACGATCTTTTAACTGAAGTTGAAAAGGTTGAATATTTACCTTCATGGGGTAAAACTAGACTTAGAAAGATGATTGAAGGAAGAGAAGACTGGTGTATTTCTCGTCAAAGAGTTTGGGGTGTCCCGATTCCGATTATTTATGCTGAAGATGGAACTGCTCTTTTAGAAAAAGAAGTTTTTGATAATATTATTAAATTAGTTGATGAACAAGGCTCAAATGTTTGGTTTGAAAGAGAAGCGAAAGATTTATTACCAGAAGGTTATAAGTCTATCCATTCTCCTAATGGAATTTTCACTAAAGAAAAAGATATTATGGATGTTTGGTTTGATTCTGGTTCTTCTTTTGCGGCAGTAAATAAAAAACGTGAATGTAAATTCCCAGCTGATATTTACTTAGAAGGTAATGATCAATATCGTGGATGGTATAACTCTTCCTTAACTTTATCGGTTGCAACTGGAAATAAGTCTCCATTTAGCAAGATTGTTACTCATGGAATGATCGTTGATGGCAATGGTGAAAAGTTCTCCAAGTCAAAAGGAAATGGTATTGATCCAAATGTTATTTGTGAACAATATGGAGCGGATATTTTACGTTTGTGGGTTGCTAGTGTTGATTACACGGCTGAAACAAAGATTTCCGATGAAATCTTAAAGATTATTGCTGAAAACTATCGTAAGATTAGAAATACTTTTAAATTTATGTTAGCTAACCTTTATGATACTC
>JAEWSJ010000036.1 GCA_023398335.1 Bacillota bacterium | reverse complement strand
GGCTACGGATGGATGCTCAAAGCTGCCAGCGAAGCTCACCAACAAGCCGTATTCGACTACGTTATGTCAAAGCGAGAGGTAATGCCGCGCACAGCGTTTCGTTATGCAATTGAAAAAATGCCTGCTAATCTAAGAGCGGAAGCAATGAAGAAATAGATACATGAGAAGTATTGATGATAACCTATACTTCCCAAAATTTGATCACAAAAACCACAGTGAAATAAACTGCACTTTTTGTTTGTTTATAAAGAAAAAGATCTTATTTTTGCGGTAAAGAGGTAAAATAATGCACTATGGACTTTTATTCAATCATACGAGAGCGTCGCTCCTTGTTAGGTTTAACTCAACAAGATTTGGCGGATTATACAGGATTAAGTTTGCGGATTATCAAAAGTATTGAGGTTGGCAAAGGTAATCCATCTATGAGTACGCTTACTAAAATAGCAGAAGTTCTTGGTTTGGAATTAATATTGAAAGTAAAAGAGGTGAATAGATGAGACGTGCTCAAGTATTTAGCAATGGCGTTCTAGCTGGTATGCTAACTGAAACCGATAGCGGAAAATATATATTCTGTTATGATGATTCATTCTTGATTGATGAAAAACAAACAGCCATAAGTCTTTCGTTTCCCAAAAATCAGAGAGAGTTCACATCAGAAACGCTTTTTCCATTTTTTTTTAATATGCTTTCAGAGGGAACAAATAAAGCTATCCAGTGTCAAACGCTGAAGATTGACGAGAACGATGCGTTCGGGTTGTTGTTAGCAACTGCACACACCGATACCATCGGAGCTATAATAGTGAAAAAGATATGAAACAGATAGAAGTTTGTCCCGGTAACTTAACACCGGGATACGATACATTTAGTCCACCTTGTCTCAAAAAACTTTTTGATGGCAAGCGGGTAAGTCCTGTTTTGAGGTTTGATTACGATGCCGACAGTATTGATCTTGCAGAGAGTATCAATCAAATATCCATATCGGGAGTGCAAGAAAAACTATCTGCTGTGGTGCAAAATGGGCAAATCGTCCTTACCCCGCAGGGTGAACACGGACACTACATCATCAAGCCTGCACCAAGTTATAAAAACCTACGATTCAGGAACTTTATACCTGCAAATGAACATCTCACAATGCAAATAGCTAAGCAAGTATTTAAGATGAAAGTTGCAGAGAAGTGAACATTCAGAAATATATTGCAACAGCGGACATCCGTCTAAGGAGGATTTTATCACGTTTGCCAACCGTAATGGGGTACTCCCCAAGAAACGGGATGCAATTATCAAGATGTTTTCTGCGAATAATCCGCTGATAGATAAACTGATTAAGCATTCATTTCTGAACGATAAGACAAAGCGAATGTACAAACAGTCATATCAAGAACGGTTGAGTAGGTTTTTGAGATAAGAACATAAAATGAAAGAAAAGATTTGCTTACTAATCTTTTAGAATAGCAACATCACTATCAAAGATCACTTATTCTTTTTCCTTTAATTATTTTTTATCTAGAACGGAATCGGTAACGATTTAGGCACAAATCCGTGTCTTTAGTGACGGACATATTGAATACAAAAAAGCCTGCAAGTCATTGACCTACAGGCTTTTTGTGTCTGGTATTATCCAGATCCTCAGCGGAGAGAGAGGTAGGTGAACCTTCCCGTCCATATAACTCAAAGTCAACACTTTATATTTTCCAAATTTATTATCGGTAACGAATTAGGCACAAATTTCAGAGTCCTATTTGTCCACCTTTGACCTATGCTTTTCTGCATATATCTTGGGTTCAAAGATACAAGCATTTTCTGAATCGGCAAAACATCTATCCCATAACGTTTTAACTTAGTGCAAGGTGCAAGTATCTATATATAGATATGCTTGCACCTTGCACTAAAATTAAATTAACTTACTTTTTGAATAATAGAATATATTTTCTCAACAATAAAATTCCTAGACACTTTTGTTGAATTGAGAATTATATTATCAATCCATTTAACAAACTCAGAATCATCAAAATTTATTTGTAAATTCTTTATATCAGAAGTGATTTTTTCTTCGATTCTAGTTAACCATTCATTCTCTATAGGAGATTTTATGTTTAAATGATTTCTATATTCTTTGAGTTTCCACAATTCTATTAACATCTTAAATTTTTTATCCTGAATTGTGTTTCCGGAAGATTGAGCAAGCAAACTCACTCCGCTTAAATTTTTAATCATTTTTTCATCAGGAAAGACAGGCAAAGGCATTAAGTTTAAAATATTCTCTGACGGTAAACCGTTTAACTCATCCTTTAATGCTTTAAAAAAATCTTGTTTAAATCTTAAACCACTTAAAACAACCCCATTTTTAATATTTAGTATGGTATAGAAATCTGCAAAGAAATCTGCTAAGCCAACAAGGTTTATTGCTAATTGCTGGAGAGAGTCTCCATTTGAAAAATCAAGGCCTTCAATTCCAATTGTCACGTATGTTAAAGTATCCGTTTCCTCTAATTTAGATGGAAAATAGATAATAGAGTCTTCATTGAGAGTAACATTCTCGAGAATCATTTTTAATTGTTGCAGCTTCTGATTTATCTGTCTATTCCACCATTCTTTTGCCACATTCTTAGCTCCTCTGATAGCAGGTTTATCATTCAATGGTATTTGTAAAATATAATACTGCACTGTGGTATATAGTCTTTCATACAATTCTAACTCTCGTAATTCTAATAATGACGTGTCAAAGTATTCGAAAGAAGCTCTAACAATCAAATTAAAACACTCTTGCATATCCCCAGTGGATAGAAAAGCTGCTTTCAAATTATATAATACTACAGATCTATCATGCTCTTCCTTAGGCATAAAGATGTTTACCATTTGATTGCTAACATTTCTCAGGCTTGATCGCCAGTTATTTATATTCGTCTCTTCAATTATTCGACTGTTGTCTTCATTATATTTTTGATTGAAAGTAGGAAAGGGTTTTAATGCAATATCTAGCTTACGGAAATGCTCACTAAGTTTGATGATTTTCTGTAATGAAGACTGCTGTTTTTTGCTATTTGCTTCAAGTAGCGAATCTATATATTGGCATAAATTAAAGGCTAATTCAAGGGCATTTTCACGAAACTCAATAATATTTTTTTGCCATTCATAGACAGATACGGACTCGTAATTCTTTAATATAGTTTTATACCATATTTGATTTAAATGCACATCAAATTCATTAACAATATTTTCAGGAGACATCTGTTTTTTTGAACTTTCTCTTGTAAAAGAAACCAATTCTTCGTTCGGAAACGGAAGCATAATAGCTTCGGTACAATATCTTTCATATACTGGTAAAAATGTATATATGACCTGTATTCTTTTAACGCTCATTTCGTTAGCATTTGTCACATCGTCTCCGTATAACAAATAATTAATATGAAGTTCATTTCCCTTTTCTTCAATCGTTAATGAATCTGTAGCCCTTTTTAGGTAACTAATTAAGTCTTTCCGATACTTTTTAGAATATTTGAGATATTCTTCTTTTTTATTTATCAAGCAAAATGTAGCAATTTCTTTTGCCTCATTTAATTCAATAGAATCAATACTTTCAAAAAAATGCGCGACATCAATTTTAGAGAAAACATCATTGTTGGATATTTGAGATAAATTTAAAGCTTTGAACCATTGTGCTAAGTCTCCAAATCCAATATAATTTTCTATTTCTTTATCTCTCTTTTTTAAATTATGCCGAATGCTTGATGCTAGTTGATAAGCATCAGTTTCTTCAACCGTAAAACGTGGTAACTGTTTGGCCAGTTTAGCCAATTTACTAAATCCAGCTCTCTCTTCACCAAGTGTTTTCGCAAGTCCTTCTAATTGCGAAACAGCATAATCAGTAAATGGTATAGAGGTCATTGCAAATAATTCAACGCTCCCCGTTTCATAGGAATCATCATATATTTGTCTATTATTACTCCAATAAATTTGAGACTCCAAATGAAAAACTCCATCCAATGCTATGACCATTTGATTAAAATTTCTCTGACTTAAAATCGCGCCCAATTCATCATAAAATGATTTTTTGTTATTAGCATCAAGATATAAAGGAGAATTTATAAAATAATCAGAAAAATATATCTCGTCCAATAAAAGAAATAATGATATCAAGCTGTCTTTAATTGGTAGATTTTCATGGAGAATCGCAACCAAGTGGTTTGATCTGACAGGATGAAGACCACCAATATAGATATTTTCAAAATTCAAGAAATATTCATCTGTTAATTCTTTTAACATCTCGCCTCTATCTCGGGCGAAGCCTATGCTCTCAGCAATTTGCTTTAATAGAGCATGAGTTCGTATTTTAATATTCATACTATCAGCCAAAGAAACTAATCTCAATATCTCCAGTTTTGCTGCTGCACTTTGAGTTTTATTAAGAGTGGAGACTTGATACTTTAATCGTTCTTGAATCATTTCTCCTTTTGTGAGCAAATAAGTGTATTCAATTAACAATCCTTTTTCTTGCACTTTCTCCCAAACAGATTGCCAACTATCACTGATATTCAATTTGTCCTTTTTCTGCAATTGATCATAAATAGAACGAGCTTCTTCTTTTGATAGATTTATATCGATAAATTGAATATTAGATTTTGAAACATCTGAACCATATCTATACCAGTCTTCATTTCTAGTTGTGATAATGAATTTAACAGGAAGATTTGCTGCATTCTCAACTACGTAGTTCCAACTTTTTAGAGAGGAATTCAGACCATCAAAAATGATCAGTGGTGATTGTCCTATGTTCAAACGAGTTTGTATGAATTGCAAAATTGAGCTAGCTGAATTCACATCTGGGCAATACTGAACTTGATATATATCATATAGATCTTTTTTATTATAGCCAGTTTGCCATGCTAAAGTTGACTTTCCTTGACCACTAGATGATTTTATTATTACTGAATCAGACTCATTAAGCAGTGATTCTATTTTTCTTTCCCATAAAATTCTTCTGACGGGTAATCCTTGTACTATATGTATGGGCAAAGCTGCTTTACCTTCATAATAATTTGAATAATCCTTTTCTTCATTAGAAAATGATATCAGTCTGATCCAATCATTTTTTATTGCTTCATTTATTGGCGCTTTAGAAAAAGAGTCTGTTATATCTTGAAATAAAACAGCAACATCTTTTTTATTTATTTCTTTTCTATCTCGAGACCAAATTAAAGCATTATAAAATAATGATTTCAAAAATTGTCCTTCTGTTCCAATATTTACATTCCACTCTTCATACAGTAATTTCAATATTTGAGAAGTTATATCCTGCATACTTGCAAATTCAAAAGAAATTGTTTCGATGAACTGAGAATAGTCTATGCCCTTATAAGGTAAAGAATTCAATTTATCAAACCAATACTGCTTTGACTTTTCATTCAAATTGCCATCAAACAGGTTTTTCAAATTACCGTCTGTAATCGTCATGTTATAGACTAATTTAAATCTACTAAGAGGCTCTTTGTGATACACCTCGACATAGTTTTGCAACACTCCAAGTTCCCAAAAGCTGTATGCATCTAATTTATTCTTTGAAGATTTTAATTGAGTGTATTCAAACTCATCTGTTATTATCGGATTATTAACATCAATGTCTTCAATGCCTTCTAACCGAATAGTTGCTTTATCGCTTTGCAATTCCCTTAATATTGCCAAACATGCATAAAGTACTTGATAGTAAATACCAGCGAAATTAACTGCTCCACCAATACGTTTCTCTAATATTGTCTCCAACAGCTCAGAGTACATAGCTGTTTTATTTGTAGAATTCTTATGCTTCATATTTTCTGATTAGCCTACAATGAAATATGTTTGGACTAAAAATAACTTATTTTATTTCTAAAATAACATTCTCATAACTCGAATCAAGAACTGCCCTGGGATTTTGGTCATACATAAGTTCATTTTTTATGTACACAGCAACATTTCTGGAAAGATAGTTGCCTAATAATCTGTCTGTAATATATTTGCCTTCTTTAATAGCCTCTTGTACATTTCCTCGCATCGCTTTCACTAAATGATATGTCCAAATCCCATTTTGTAAAACATCACTTGAATATGAACTTTGCCCCGGTTGGCAAGACAAGAATGTTGTGTAATTAGGAAATTCTTCTGTAAGTACCAATAACTCTTCTTCATTTATGTCAGAAATCTGAGCTCTCTCATTTTCATTTATAAAACTTTTTGCACATGCATCTATAAAAATCAAAGCATTGTTGCATTTTGATTTTTTTAAGGGATCAAGCAATATGTTTTGTAATGAAACCGCCGTTCCCGCAATGTTAAATATATGCATGTCATAAGTAGAAAGATAATTTTTAGTACCATCATGAAAACCATGTCCAACATAATAGAAAATCAAACGGTCGTCTTCTTTTAAGTAATGGAACAAACTTTTAAGCTCATATTCTAAATTACTTTTCAATGCTTTTTCATCCTGAAATATAAGAATATCATCTTCTGACACATTCATTACATCTATAAGTACTTGCCTAAAATTCGATGCATCTTTGTTTGCATATTTCACTTTTGATACCTGATTATCGCTTCTTTCGGTATAGTTTTCAATTGAAATGATTATGGCAAAAGTTCTGTTAAATTTAGGATTATTTAGAATGACTTCTTTGGACTTGTTCTCTTCTAAAACGCTATCAACCTCTTTTCTAATATATTTTTTATCACCCAACAATATACTGATATCCGACCTTTCTGTTTTGATTATAAAAACATCTTTGTCTTCTTTCCTCTTGTATTCATAAGTTACAGGTGGCATTGGTGAAAGTAATGATATTGCCTTTTTTGTAATATTTATAACGTCAAAATCAGCGCTCAATCCAACCACTTCATTTAAAGAAAAATTTACTTCTTTTAGACCAAAAATTAACGTCCCACCGTCAGTATTTGCAAAAGAGGATATTATTCGAGCTATTTTTTGATGAGTATACGGCACCGGATCAAAATCCAATGTTTCTGACTTAGGTGCTTCAAATAATGCCTCAATATCAGAGTTGGGAATGGCTGTATTCCTAACAGGAATTCTATTAATTCCAGTTTTCTTTAGGAGTTGTCCCAAAGTTATTTGTTTAGGTGTATTTCTTCCATCCTCATACCAAAACTCTGCATCCACATATTCTAGAACATCAAACTCGGATGTGTAATAAAGCAGGACTACATCACCATCAGAAGGCCTGGTAACGATATATATATCTTTTCCATCTTTTCTTATTCCCCCAAATATACTTGGTGCAATTTCAGTTGCCTCGTCGCAATCATATCCTATAGTTGGCAAATATGTAATGATATTCGTTTTGGCTCGACTTATTAGCCCCTGTACATATTCAAGTTTTTCTTGAGAAGCACTGGAAGAATGAAAAAAAGAAGAGGATAATGTCTGGTCTTTCGCTAATAATTCCTTTAATTGATCAATAGTTTCGATACCCAGACTTATTAAGTCATCTGGGGTAATCTCTTTTTTATCTTCTTCTGCATTTATGATTTCTGCTATCTGTTCTTCTTCTTTTTCGGCTACGGTTATTGCCTGTTCAGGCAACTCTATCTGTTCCTGTTTAAAATGCTGTTGTATTTCATATTCATCCGATCTTAACAGAAAATCTAATTCATTCTCAAAACCTTCAATCCCCAGATAATAACAGAGCTTATCTGGCAAATACATTAAAGATATATTGCTATTCCATGGAGATGTTACATATAAGATATCATCTTTCAAATGGAATTGGACTATCTTTTCCCAGTTATTATGTCTTATTTTTAGTTCCGGTGCTTCGTATATATCTAGTTTATCTATTCTTTTATAAAATTTTTCGATTTTAGACTCTGCATCAACCTTTTCTTCGGATAAGATCCATTTCTCTAAATAAGGACTTATCGTTATCAGTTTGCCTTTTAGCAAAGAGGCTGATTCACTTTTTTGATTGTAGGATAAACTAAAATTTTCCTGCTTAAAAATTTCAATACCTAAGATGCTGAGAAAGGTTTCAATATATCTATGTTTCCTATTGAGTGAATTTAAAAAGATAAAATTAAACTCATCCTGAAAGATGGAAGCATCGCCATCTGCATAATACCGCAGATCATCAACAGTACAAAGAACGCCTGATTTGTCAGGAAGCTTTATATTCTCTGCCCATTCCTGTACCTGCACAATCTCTTCATCAGACCAGTTTGCTGCGAGGTCAAGCAAAAGATAATATACATCCTGAATACGTTCTCTGTTTTCATGCTTAATTCTACCATCTTCGGTTCCATCAGCCACTATGTTTAATATCAACTCAAGATAATCAGATAATGTCAGTTGAGTTTTAAACTGAAAAAATGACTTCCAATCAGGAGACAAATCAGGGCCATCAAATATCGGAAGGTAAGCGCCTGTCAGCTTAATTATATTTTCTTCGTTCAGAAAAATATCTGTTGCTTTCCGGCAATTCTGCATTTTTGTAGGAACACAATCTTGGTTATTTATATACCATATCATATAATTTTCTACCCTATTTCCTGAATTCTGCCCAGACATTCCTGAATATCCCCAATAAGCTGTTGCCGATTCAGTTATTTCAGAAGGCATAAGGTTTTCAAGAATATCGCCCCAAAATCTTAATGAAAATCTATAATCATACATTTTATGCAGAAACGAGAAAAAGACAATATTCTTATAATAATCAGCTTTGAAGCTACCTCCATAAAAATATCTATCGAAGTACCCTTCTTCTAATGAATATTTACCAATTATTAAATTATATCTGGTTTTTTCTTCAACCTTAATTATTTCAATTCCTTCTTTTACCCCCATCATTTTAAAGAACCGCTTCCATTCATCTCTATGAGAACGATCAGGCAAATAGGATTCGCTTACAAATATATCTTCTGTAATCAGTGCTTCCAATGGCAGTCGGGGTCTATACACATTAGATAAATAACATTGATTTGCTGTAACCAGACTACTATTTTTAGTAAGTATTTTCAATTCACCTAGTTGGCTCAGTATTTTATTGTCAAGCTCACCCTTAGAATATAACATGTAAATATTCTGTATGGTTGGTATGGCATTTTCAGGAGTAGTATAAGTAGAAGGATTTGCCAATATGGTTTTTTGAAGATATGTAAGGTCTGTTTTCTCCTGTACTCCTAATGTTTCCAACCATATTCTGTAGTCATGAGAAGTGAGTAACCAATGCTGAATATCCGAATGCAGAAAAGAAAGTTCACTGTCAGGATTATTCCAGTTATAGTCATCCGGTGCAGGGAAATATATATCAGAAGGGCTTTTAAGCTCTGTCTTATGGTCGTAAATAAACTTCCATGAAGATATTTTATTAGATACTTTTCTTATATTCTCCCTGTCGATTAAGCGTTTGAAATGTTTTATTAGTTCAATGTTATCGGTTATGGTATGGCTTTCTATGAATTGTGGGAACTGGAACAGTTCAGGCATGTCTTCCCAGTCAAAAGTGGAAACACCTAAGTCCTTAAGCATCTTTCCGAAATCAGTATGTGCTACAAAAGGATTAGAAGCAATGCCGGGTTTATTGTCTCTTTCTATAACGAATTGCCGTATATTGTTATCTCCAACAAATGCGCTTTTCCATAGAAATGTAAAATCCTGAATAGCCTGGTTCCGGGTAAGCAACATTTTCTGCTCTGAAATGATAAATGGAATTGTATCTAATGCTTTATCTATGCCTTTATTAAAGCTGTTACTGAGCAAATCAGAGTAAACTAATCTATCCGGTATTAAATTGTATGCTTGATATTGATATTGGCTCTTAACTAACTCGGCAATCCATTTAAATAGCTCGACAGCAATAGATTCAAAAATCCACTGGTTCCATACATAATTTTCATGTATTGTCTCTCTGTTGGCTGAAGTTAAAAAACTACTATTTACGAGAACAGGAAGGTAGTACTTCTTTTCACCAGTTGGCAAATATGCATATAGTAATTGTTCGCCATCCTTTAATGCTACAAGCTGACCTTTTTCTGTTTTTGCAGCAAAAGACAATTCAACACTTGCTGCTTCTTTTAATTTGTTGGGTACACTTGAATCCTGAACAATCTGCCTCTTTATCTCGGATGGTATAACAAGTTGTTGAGAATAAAGTAGCCATTCTGCTTTTAAAGTGTCATTCTGGTGTATTTTTATTTTGTCGTCATGTCTAGCAATGGATATCTTATAGGTGTTATTTGTTTCAAATTCAATGCTTTTTATGTTTTTCAAAAATAAAAACATATCCACATTCTCAATCAGTTCTTTCACAGCATTCTCTACATCCTTTTTATTGCTGAGATATATCAGGGTTGCAACCTTCCAGTTGCCGTTAGACAAGAAAGATTCTATATCCTGTGGAATGTCTCCTTTACTTGTATGGATGGGTATTATTTGCCATGGGTACAGGAACTTTCTTTCATTTTCTGTTTCCCAATCATCTTGAGATTGTCCCCATTCTGTTCTCCATGAGAAATTATATGTTTCATCAAATCTGAAATAATTATTTTCAGAATATACAATAACCTTATTTGACTGCCCAAATACGGCTTTAAAACCAATTCCTTTATAACCTGTTTTTTCTATTGAGTTTTTTTTTGTTCCATGGTTTACAGAGCAGAGCCCTTCAATATCTCTTGCTGTAAAAGGTTCTCCGGTATGGGCTAAAAGCATTACATTACCGAAAAAGCGGATGTAAATATCTACATTTGTATTGGGGAATGAAGAGTCATCGGCATTTTGCAACAACTCGTATATAAACCTTTTTGAGTCTGTATATAAATCTTTGGATAAAGATTTTAGTGATTCAGCCTGATCAACTGCATGCTTTGGTAGAGCGTAGCAAGTGTTACTTTCAAATATCTTTTTTATTGTTTCTGATAAATTCATACTAGTTCAAGAATACATTTTTGTCAATTAGTAAATAGTACCCAACTACTTAGTTGGGTGTAAAAGGTCTCGAATATTCACTCCAAGAGCATTAGCAATATTTACCAATGTTTCAAGAGATGGTTGCATTTCATTAGTACACCAACGAGAAACGGTAGCTTCATTCTTACCAAGAGCTTCAGCTAACCATTTTCCGGTTTTATTCTGTTCTGCTAATACCACTTTCAATCTATTTATCTGTTTCATAAATCAAATTATTGATGTATTTCGCAAATATAATGATTCGATTTGAATTAAGCATTATGAATTTTGGTTAGTTTTCAACACGTTATAAGTTGTTGAGTTTTTCTTCCAAGCTATCCATATCCTTACTCAACTTCATATCCGTAATTTTAGCATAAAGCTGAGTAGTTCGAATATTTTTATGTCCCAACATTTTTGGAATACTTTCGATAGGCATTGCATTAGAGAGAGCCAAGCAAGCCGCACTATGTCTCGCAACATGAAATGTAACAGTCTTCTGAATCTCACATATATCAGAAAGTTCCTTCAGGTACGCATTAACCTTTTGATTCGATGGAACTGGGAAAATATGATTAGAACTAGGATTATCGTATTTCTCAATCAAACGCTTCGGAACATCAAACAACTTCATGGTTGAGGCTTGATTTGTTTTCCCTCTGTTGATTCTCAACCACAATTCACCTTTAAATATATAAAGGTGTTTTCGTTGAAGATTTTTTAAATCGCTATAAGCTAATCCGGTAAACGATGCAAATACAAATAAATCACGCACTAAATCCAACCGCCTAACATTTATTTTTCTTGATAATGGAATTTAGCTCATCTATCGTCAAGTAACCTCGATGAACGTCATGAAGTTTAATTTCATAGTTTAGGAAGGGATCGTCCTTTATATAATGGTTGTGAAGTGCCAAGCGGATAATGCGCTTGAAGAACTGCATAAACTTGGCTGTTGTATTATGTGCGCAGTTAGCAACAGTTTTGAGATAAATTTCAAATTCCCAAATGAACTTATGATCGATTTTACAGATAAGAATATCGTCTAATGAAAAAAAATCCTGAAGATAGCCTTTTAGATGTTTTCGGGTTACTTCGTATTTCTGATAGGTTGCTTTCGAACGTCCTTTACCGATCTGCTTTCTGATATTTTCATTGTGAATTTCAAAGAAGGATAAAAGATGATTCTTCGTTCGGGATTCATCTAAATAGATTTCCTTTATCACTTGTGGAGATGTAGACTCTCCATGCAAAGTTTGCTGATGAAAGATATAATTTATACGAGCCCTAATATCATGTAATGAACTGTTTAGATTCAAGGTAGCAAAACTCATTCCTTTCGCTTGCTGCATTTCCGGTTTCCAATCCTTTATATAACTTTTCAGATGGGTGGTGATCTCAACACTCTGTCCATTCACTGTAATTCTAACAACAATTGCTTGTGGTTTGCTCTCAATTTGATGTTTCTTTCGAAGAAAAAAAGATACTGAAAATGTTTGTCTCATAGCTTTATACTTTTAGAATTTTATAGTATAAAGGTAATTATCTCAATAAATAGACATTCACGCTATAATATTGATATTTAATCTATTAGGGCATACCCATATTAGGTTGCAGACCCGTCTGAACTTGAACCTAAACACATAACAGTCTGTTTATTATTACATTATAAATTAAAAATATGTCAAGGAGTACGATTTAGAGCGCAAAGTCCTCTTTTTAGCGATTTTCGGGTCAGTCCGAAAAACAGGTTGTACAGATTGACTTGCTTATATAATTGCTTATTTTTGCCCCATGAAACAGTGGGAAGTATTAAAAACGGTGTTTCCTGACGTAATCACCGATAATTTTGAATTTATTGATTACAAGGAGACTGATACTACTTTAGAGTATTGGCTTGATGAGCGTGAGTATATGTCCCGTGAGGATTATAAGACAGGTCATATTCGTCCTTATGGTTTTACCGAATCCAGAACGATTCAGGATTTTCCTATCCGTGGTCATGCCGTTTATCTCCATGTGAGGCGGCGCAAATGGATCGATCGTTCTACTGGTGAAATATTCTCCTATACTTACGACAACTTAAGTGAAGATGGCTCCAAGCTC
>JAEWSJ010000010.1 GCA_023398335.1 Bacillota bacterium | reverse complement strand
GCAGGAATCCATTCTTGAGTTGTTTTAAATTTCATCACCATATAATAATTGGTCAATTCTTTTAAATATTTCTTCAAAAACTGGAGGAATACTATCCTTAATTTGCTCATCAGTCATTAGTGATAGTGCATTTATATGAGTTACAGGTTTCCCCCTTCCAAGAAAATGATAGTTATACCAAATCATTAGCTCTTTTTGTTCTTCGCTATATGTAACCCCTACAGCTTCTTCTGACTTAAGTGTAGCTTGGACTGCTCCTTCAACTTTTGCCTGAAATTTGTCTGGTTCTTTATTTCTATCAGGAATTCGAGGACCTCCATTTTTAGGAATAGCTTTCTTATATGCTTCAGTATAATGTTCAAGAAATAAAAAGTCAAGGTCTAAAGGCGTTGAATAATAAACATTGTAATCTTTCAAACGATTATTTACCCAACTCATAATGTTATCCAATTTACCATCTTTTATCTTCCATGTATGCATCTTTTCTAATCTGTCATCAGCCAAAATAGTATCATCTGAAAGTCTCAATAATTTGCTTTTATTCGTTCCAATTTGGATCAATTGTTGTAATATATATTCAATGCGTCCCCAGCCACCACCTTCTCTTTCAACATCTAAATCCAACAATGTTATATATGGTATATTTAGTGTTTCTAATAATTTCCAGATATGATTTACAAATCGATGACCTAAAGGAGCAAATGATATAATATTATCATCAAAATCCTTATCATATACTTCCATTAAACGATTGAAAATAATATTTTCGCTTTCTCCTTCACCAATAACGACTAAACGAGCAAAATAAATTTCAGGATAATTTTTGACCGCTTCTTTTACATATTTATATGCCTCTTCATCGCTTTTTGGAAGATAAATCTTATGGATTTCAGTTGAATATGAATCATTTATTCTGAAATGAAAAATTGATTCGGGGGAAATGCGTTTGATAATAGATGGGGTATGTGAAGATATGAAAACTTGTGCTTTCTCTTGTTCTGAGATAGAGCTTAACACTTTTACCACTCTTCCTAATAGTTGAGGCGCTATGTGATTTTCCGGTTCTTCAATAGCCAAAATTGTAAGTAATGGCTTTAACTCTTCCTCTCTATCTAATTCTTCTTCTACTCTAAGTAATGTGCAGACAAGCGTAAAATAAAATAAAGATCGATACCCTTCTCCAAGTTCATCAATTCGGTAAGGACGATCAGTCTCTGTCGGACTAAATGATATTTCTAATCTTTTGAGGATTGACTCTATTTCATTACTTCCAAAAGTTAAAGAGATGTCTTTATATCTCTCATCCTTATGAAATTCCGACCAAATTGAAGTTAAATGAGTCTCAATTCCCGAAAATTCATTCAATCCCATAAAAAGGTCATTAATGTTATCTATGTTTTCCTTGTATGTGGTTTTGAAGTCATCATCAAAATTTAAGGTATTTAATAACCGATATAATATAGATCCCGAAATATAACGCATCTGATCCGACGGCTTCCGAATAGCCGGAACGTAAAAAGCCTGAATAAGTCCTCGAAGATGTTTTGGAAAAATGTTTTTTGATTCCTCTGTATCTTCTTCTCCTTCTGGCACATTCACAAAATACAACTTTGTATCTATATCCCCTTCTTCTTTATAGTCAGTTTTTGTCCAAACACTTTCTAAACGGATACGTATATATGGATCACCCCCTTCTTCGGCAATAACCATAGCGCTAAAGAAATGAGGTATATCATCTTTCTCTGAATCGTCGAAACTCAGAATTACTTCGATAGATAGTTCTTTTTCTGTAATATCAGCTCCTTCATCTTTAGAAACATGGAAATCTTGTTTGAATAGATTTCTTTCTTGCGCTGTTACTCCAAAAACTTTTAATAAAGCCTCCAATGCTGCTGTTTTTCCTGCACTGTTTAATCCTATAAATGCATTTAATTTTTGATCCACAATTATAGATTCCCCAGTTTTGTTAAAGGGTCTAAATCCTTTGATTATTATTTTTGATATATACATATGCAAGTAATTTATGTTTGTATAAATTAGGACTGAATTACAATTGTACTTTAAATTTATTCGTTAGCAAAAGTATATAGAAAATACTATTATTCAATTATTTTGGCTGATTTTATGAATGATTGATGCCCGATTGTATTTAGATCCTTTAGATTGTTAGATGAAAATATCACTGAACCGGCTCAATATGGTTGCTATATTGACTGGAGCCATTCCGGCTGGCAGTTAGAAGGTGGGTGGAAGAATCCTTTTTCAAAACATGATCAAAAGGAATCGTCTATGAATCGAGGTGTTTACAGTTTCCATAATGTGGCTACGGGTAAGCTTTATCAGCAAAGTGGCTATGTCAAAGTAACTTATACTTTTGACTTTGGCCGGAAAACGTCTCGTGCTAACAACGAAATTAACACGAATATGAATAGTACCATTTTAAAGCTGGATTAACACATATCGGGCTATTGGCAGATAATCAAAGAATAGAGATATTCAACTTTAGATTTAGGCTACCAATCTAAGAAATGGTAGCCTAAACATAAAGTTAGGAATCAAATGCATGAAGTGTAAATGCCTCCTTATAGTCTATTAATTGATTGCTATTATTGAACTTTATCCAAGCGTTTTCTCTGTGACTTAAATCTGATATTTCCGATGCGGAGAAATCTTTAAATTTGTCAAGTACCATCTCTAAAACCGCAATTTCTTCAGTCGAAAAGCAATTATAATCAGGTGAAAGTGTAGAACATAGTTTTGTTCCACAATTGCCAGACGTAAATTCAATAATTTCTGGATAGACATCGTCTATTAAACTATAAACTCTATCCCATCTTACCGGGACTGGTCCAAACTGAATTGCTTTATATGCCAAACCGCTCATTCCATATCCGTATGTCTTATATGATAGAAAATCTGTATAGAAGAGTAGCTTATTCATTTTTGTATTAAATGTGTTACCGCATCTTTCTATAAAGAAGAGTATGATATTTTTTAATTTGCTG
>JAEWSJ010000035.1 GCA_023398335.1 Bacillota bacterium | reverse complement strand
CATCGATGCTTCTATGTGGTTTGTTGATGATGGATTAGTTAAAAACAAAAACTATTATCAATCTGAAATGGATAACGAACATTTTGATAACTGTTCTCTTCATCTTTACTATGGTGGTTCATTTTTTGAAAGTTTGAACAACGGCAAAGAAGCCTGGAATGAGCTTGTTTCTATTTTAAAAGAATACAGGAAAGACAATTCATCTGTTGATGTTGATATTCCTGATTTTGGATCAAGCGAAGAAATCTTGAAAGCGCTTGTTAACTTGCCATATAGTTATTGGAATAAACTGTTATCTACAAACGAAAAATATGTTTTATTGCGAAACGAACTTTTTGGTTCAGGCAATAACATTTCAAAAGCAAAAGAAATAAGAGCTAATAAGTCTTGATAAATTGAGCTTTTATCGTAATAGTATAAAGTACGTTAAGGAGACATTATATGAAATATAAAGATGAAATTTTACTTGGTGATACTATAGAAACTATGTCAAAACTCCCTGAGAAAAGTTTTGATTTTTGTTTCGCTGATCCTCCATATTTTATGCAAATAGAAGAAGGGAAAAAACTTTTCCGTGTCGAAGGAAAAGAATTTGATGGATGTGATGACGATTGGGACAAATTTTCTTCAATGGAAGCATATAAGAAGTTTACAAGAGAATGGCTATCTCAAGTTCGCAGAGTACTTAAAGATGATGGCACAATATGCGTTATTTCTGGCATGCAGTCAATTTACGAAATAGGTTCTATTTTAAGAGAACTTGGATACTGGGTGATTAACGATATTATTTGGAAAAAAAGCAATCCAACACCTAATTTTGGTGGTACCAGATTAAATAATAGCCACGAAACTTTAATTTGGGCATCTAAAAGCAAGAAAACTAAATTTACTTTTAACTATAAGACAGGAAAATATCTTAATGGCGGTAAACAAATGGGATCCATATGGGAATTTCCCGTCTGTTCTGGGCTAGAGCGTTTAAAGGATGATGAAAATCAAAAGCTTCATAATACACAAAAACCTGAAGTACTATTGCATAGAATCATTACTCTTTTTACCAATCCTGGCGATTTAGTTCTTGACCCTTTTGGCGGAACTATGACGACTGGCGCTGTTGCAAAAGAATGTGGCCGTCATTATACAATGATTGAAAGGGACGAAAAATACGTTAAATATGGTGCGATTAGATTAGATAATGTCGTTCCCAATATTGGAGATGTCGAAAATGCTGTTTTTGATATCAAACCTATGAAGGTCTCATTCAAAGAAATGGTGGAAAATGGTTTCTTTGTTATTGGCGAAGAATTTATACATAAAAATGGACAAAAAGCAATTTTGCATTCATCTGATGGAAAGCTTGAATATAACGGCAAGATTGCCTCAATGCATGAAATAGCTGGAGAAATGATGAATTCCTCACGCAGACAAAATGGATTTGACTATTTTTCAGTTTTAAGAAACGGACAACTGATTTCTATTAGTGACATTAGAAATGAATATAGGAATAAAAAAATAGCTTAAACACCTCTTCTCACGACAGTGGTCACCTCAAAAAATGCGATTTTGAAAATCGTCAGCAAAAAACTTACGTCTCGTTGAGCGCCTTTTAGCGCCTTTCGTACAAAAAGTGGTATTTTCACTGTTTAACTTAATTATTTTTTTATTGGCGTTGGTATTTCTTCTGTTTAATAAACACATCATTAAAATGAAGATATTATCAGTCCTTATTTCTAGGACTTTTTTTATTTCTACATTCACTTAGTAAAAGAATATGAGCGTATTAATTCAATATAGAAAATAAATATTTCATAATGTATATAATAATTACAAAGGAGACTACCAACATGATCTTAAAATGTATAAAAAAATCAGTTTGGGACTTGAACAAAGATAAGAAAGAGTGGGGTGAAGAAGAACTACAAGCTTGCGGCTTTATTCATTGCTCAACCATTGAATTATTATTGCGTGTGACCCCTAAGTTTAAAAATATAGATGAAGAGATGGTTATTCTTTTCCTTGACGAAAATAAATTAGTGGCGAAAGTTAAATATGAACATAGCAATAAACTTGATGGTTATTTTCCTCATATATATGGCTTAATTAACAATAGTGCTGTTGATAAAGTATTACCATATATTAAGGATAATAATAATTGCATAATTAATAGAGAATTACTTATTTTAAATGACAAATAGAAACCAGATAATCATTTAATCAATGTGACAAAAATGACATATGACAAATCAATTATTACAACAGGTAATATCAATATTAATTTAATGCAAAAACACACATGTAAAATATTGCATTTTAATGGTGTTTAATGTTAAGATATCTAAGATTGTAAATACACAAGAAAAGTTATTAGGAGATTAAGAAATGAGTAATACAAAAAAGTTCTTTGGTAGAATTTGGGAATGGTTTAAAGAAGCGGCTTGGTTCCAAGTCTTATTAATGGTTGGTGTTGTTATTGGTATCGTCTTATCTATAACTCCAATTACACAAGCTATATCAGGTTGGATTGAAGATTCCAAGAAGATTAAATACTTTGAAAATCATAGAATTAACTACACTGATTTCATAGCAAAAATTGAAAGATTAAACGAAGATAATCCAAGTGAAAAAGAATTTGGTGTTATTTTCTACAAATATTCTTCCGCAAACGATGATTTAGAAAAAGGCTTAAATAACTATATATCTAATTATGATTCACCAAAAACCATCTATGCACTTGATATCAATTGTAATAGCGCATGGGGCGATGCTCATGCTGATGATTCTAATTATTATGACACATATAAAATTAGTAAATCACAATTATTAGGTATTAGAGATGCTATAGTTCCAGCGTTTGAAAACAACGTTGAAGATATTAACGATAACAAGCAAGAAGTCGAACAAACATCAACAACATATTCTACATCTGATGAAAGTCCTATTTCTGAAAATACTATTGTTTGGTTCTCTGCTGAAGGAACATCATACAGCAGCGTAAAATATACAAGTTTCACTTCCACCCAAGGAGTTAACTTAGATTATAGAATTAATAAAGTATATACAACAATTCAATATAATAGAAGCGATGCAGATACAAATGCATCCAACAACTATATGATTGGTGTTGCAAGATTCTTCAATCAAACAGATTTAAAGAAGTAAACTAAAAGACTTGATATATATAATGTGTATCAAGTCTTTTTTTTATTTTTTATTATTAAAGGCGGTTAAAGCCGGTAATGGAACCAACGAAGAAACATCTCCTCCAAAAGCATTGATTTCCTTTATATGACTAGAGGAGATAAAAGCAAATTCTTTTCTCGACATTAAGAATACCATTTCCATATCCGGAGCCAAATATTCATTTGTTGCTGCAAACTGACATTCATATTCATAATCAGATACCGCTCTTAAACCTCTAATAATTGCTCTTGCTCCTAATTTTTGAGCTTGAACCGCGGATAAGCCATCACCTTCAACTACTTCAATATTTTTATAGTCTTTAAATGTTTCTTTAACAATATTTATTCTTTCTTCCAAGGAGAAATAATATTTTTTTTCGATATTATTAGCCACAACAATAATAATTTTATCAAATAATTTCAAAGCTCGAAGTGCAATCTCTACATGACCATTAGTAATTGGGTCAAAGCTTCCTGGATAACATGCTATTCTATTCATTATTTTACTCTCCTATATATGCCAACTTGTTTATAACTGTATTTATAACGTTTTAAAGCAAAGCCATCAATTTCTTCAATATCAGATTCTTGTTCTGCAACAACAATTGCATCACCTTCTAACATGTCATTATCTACCATGTATTCAACGATCTCTTTATTAATATTCATCTTATATGGAGGATCAAGTAATACTAAGCCATATTTACATGATGAAAGTTTTCCTAAAGCTGATTTATAGTCGTTAAGATATATTACAACATCATTTTCACAATGAATCTTTATTGAACTATCCTTAATTGCTTGAACACATAACTTTAAGCAATCGACAAAAGTAACTTTACTTGCACCTCTAGATAAAGCCTCAAATCCTAAAGCGCCAGAGCCGGCGAATAAATCTAATGTATTTCGATTCTCAATATCTCCTAAAGCGGAAAACATTGCTTCTCTTACACGATCTTGTGTTGGTCTAACTTTATCAGAATTAGGTTGATTGATGCATAACCTACGATATTTTCCTGCTACAATTCTAATCATATAATCTTCCTATAAATTTTATCATTAAATAAATCTTTTATATCTTTAATCTTACCATAACATTCATTGTAATGAATGACTGAAGGTAAACTTTCAATTTGTTTCTTTAGTTCAACATATCGTTTTAGTAATTGCTGTTCCTCTTCTCCACGCTCTTGTGGAGATTTATCCACGAGCAAAGATAACGATGATTCAATTTCTTCTTTTTCTTTATTTAAAGCAATCAACTCTAAATCTTCATATAAATCTGCGTTTGCTTTTCTTAAATTAAGATATTCTTCAGATTCTAAGAATTCTTTTTGAAATCTATCAAGTTTTTCAATAAATATTTCTTTGTTATTCATACATAAATAATTATACATTAATTCAATTAAAACACAAAATATGATAAAATAAATTCGAGAGGTTATAATGATGTTTAAAATTGTCGACGATACACATAAAAGTTTAAGAAATGTATGTCTTGAGGTTGATAAACCATATAGTCAAGAAATCAAAAACACTGTCTTAGAGATGATTGATTATCTTAAATTAAGTCAAGACGACGAATATGCTAAAGAGCATAATATTACCGCGGGGATTGGATTAGCTGCACCGCAAATAGGAATTAACAAACGTATGTTTGCTATATATATTAATGGTGGAGAAGAAATATACCAATATGGGTTAATTAATCCTGAAATTAAACGTACATCGGTAAAAAAATGTTACTTATCTAGTGGTGAAGGATGCTTATCTGTTCCACACCAACATGAAGGCCTAGTAATGCGATATAACAAAGTAGTCATGTCTGGTTATGATGTAATAACCGATAAAGAAATAGAGATTACAGCATATGGCTATTTAGCAATAGCTTTACAACATGAGTTTGATCATTTAAATGGTGTGCTCTATTACGACCACATAAAAAAAGATTCGCCATTTGTTCCAGATAATGGTGCAATTGAAATATAAATGAATAGGAGATATAAATAATGAATATATATAATTTTCCTTTAATAGGAAAAGAACTGAACGTTCTTTCACTAACAATATTAATATTGTCATGCGTGATTGCATTAGCATTTGAATCTACATTTTGCTTCTTATTAAGTCAATATGAAACTAACCGACAAAGTGTTATAAAACTTGGAGTTTTAGATAAAAAATTAGCTAGTTCTAGAGGCAAAATAAATAATTATGCTTTGGTAGTTATCTCTCAAATAATTGCATTAATAGTATCAGTTTTCTTCCTTCTATTATGTGTTGGATCTATAATGTTGGTTTATTCAAAAGATAATACATTGAAAATCTTCAATTTAAGTTTTGTCTTATCTTATGAAAATAATGCTCATATTCTTTCCTCTAATCTTGATTTTGTTACAGCGAATGCAACAGTATATGGAATGATTGTTGAATTATTCGCTTCGATGACTGGAATTCTTTTAGCAATCACTTGCTTTATGAATACTATTCTCACCATTTTATCAGTTAGAAATAAAAGAATTTTATTCAAAGAAAGATATAACGTTATTAAGAATTTAGAAGAAGAACAAAAAGCACAAAAAATAAAAGAAGAATTAGAATTAATTAAATCTGAATCAAGCTTTGTTCCTCATACTGAAGTTGCAAAACCTGTTCAAAATGAACAAACGCAAACAGTCTTAAAAGTTACAACAGAAGAAGATAATAATCATTCAATTAGCACTACAACCGTTGAAGTTAAAGAAGATCAAGGAAATAATAGATTAATTGCTAGAAGTCCATATCGTATTTCATTTATTGGAAAGTTGGCAATGCTTGATAAAGAAAATCAACAACCTTATTCAACTATCAAAAACAAATTACTAAGTTATTCAAATATAAATAGCCGAGTCTCATGGGGATGTGAAAAATTTAATTTTCATCGCGATACCTTAATTAAACTTGTGATTAGAGGAAAATCTGTTATAGCTTATTTCAATATTGATGTCAAAGATATTACAGATACGTCAATAAGATATGAAGAAGTTAAAGAATCGAAAGTTAATTCTGATTTCTCGATTCGTATCAAATTAATTAATAATGCACGTATTAAATACGCAGAGAAGTTAATTACATTGATTATGGAAAAGAACAAAATCAATTTAAGGAGAAATTTCACTGAGCAAGATTACACCGTTAAAACGATGACAATCGAAGATTGTTTACTAGATGGAACAGCAAAAAAAAACATATTAGAGTAATTGACTAAGCAGCTGATAAAGCTGCTTTTTGTATATTTTTTTCATATTATTAACTAATAATAAACAAGCAAAAAGGTCACAGAATAATATCTATGACCTTTAAAATCAAATCGTTTCAATATCTTTAATCATCACTTCTTGACCACGAACTAAATGAGTTTTTGTAGAGCCACAATAAGGACAAGTTTTAGCATTTTCAACCGTGCCATATTCCTTATTACAATCTTCACAAATCGATACAGCTTTAATTGTTTCAATATTTAGTTTGCATTCATCAAGAACATCGGATTTCTTAACCGCCCATTTCCAGCAATCTTCTAAATAAGAATTAACAATTGTTGATACTTCTCCAACCTCAAGAGTAACAACACATACCTTCTTAACTTTATTTTGATGTGCCACATCTTCAACGGACTTAATGATATTAAAGACTATACCTAGTTCATGCATGAAAGTTAAGCTTTCTTGCTATGCTTTTGAGCTTTCTTATATTCTTTATGTTTCTTTGCAGATGCTTTTTCTTCAAGAGTTTTCTTTCCAAATTTAATCTTAAATGCACGCTTTATAGCATAAGGTAAGATTACCTTGAATTTATCTTCTGAAGCAAACATACGAGAAGCCTTTGGATGGTCTCTTACAAGATGAATAGCATCAAAGACACAACGGGTTGTACAAATACCACAACCAATACACTTATGTTCATCAACAATACTGACACCACATTTTAAGCATCTTCCTGTTTCAGTCTTAACTTGTTCAGCAGTTAAAGTTTTATGAGCATCAGCAAATGAAGTCTTGTAATCAATACTTGAATCCATTCCAGCTTCTTGACGTGGTGAACAATCATAAGAATCAATAACAATATTATCTTTATCTAATGTTGCAAATTCTCTTCTATTCTTACCAATTGTCATTGAAGTGCCAGGTCTGACAAATCTATGTAAGGAATCAGCAGCACATTTACCAGCTTCAATAGCGTTAATTGCAAACTTAGGTCCGGTATAAACGTCGCCACCAACGAAGATATCTTCTTGGGCTGTTTGATAAGTAAGTTTATCTGCAACAGGATAATTTCCATGCCAGAATTCGACTTTACTTCCCTTTAACAAATTGCCCCAATCGATAGTTTGACCAATAGCAAATACAATGTGATTTGCATTAACAGTGATTGTTTCATTTTCATCATATAATGGTGAGAAACGTTTTGTCTCAGGATCAATTGTACGAGTACATTTCTTTAAAACAATACCTGTGACGTTTCCATCTTTATCGGTAAGTATTTCTTTTGGTCCCCAGGAGTTTTTAACTTCAATATTTTCTTCTAAGGTTTCTTTAATTTCTTCTTTAGAGGCAGGCATGGTATCACGTGTTTCAAGTGAAATCATTGTGACGTTCTTAGCCTTAAATCTCTTAGCAGTACGAGCGCAGTCAACCGCAACATTACCACCACCAATAACAACAACATCTCCATCCATAACTTGCTTATTGTTTTCAATAGCATCATGTAAGAATTTTACAGCGTATGTCACGCCCTTGGCGTCTTGGTTAGGAATATTTGGCATTGCACCACCTTGACAACCAATAGCAATATAGAAAGCTTTATATCCTTGCTTTCTGAGATCATCAAGTGAAACGTCGTTACCAACGTTTACTCCGCATTTTATTTCAACACCTAATTCTCTTAGGATATCAATTTCGGCTTCAATAACGTCTTTTTGAAGTTTGTATGAAGGAATGCCATATGTTAACATACCACCTGGCTTTTCATTTCTTTCAAAGACTGTTGGATGATAACCTTTAGTTGCTAAATAATATGCGCATGATAATCCAGCTGGACCTGCACCAATAATAGCAATCTTATCTTTCCATGGTCCAAGATTAGAGGCAATGACTACTTCTGGAATATAACGAGTTGCAGCATTTAAATCTTGTTCAGCAATGAACTTCTTGACATCATCGATAGCAACCGCTTTATCAATACAACCTCTAGTACAAGCTTCTTCACATTTTTTATTACAAATTCTACCACAAACAGCTGGGAAAGGATTATCTTTCTTAATCAAAGCCAAAGCTTCTTGATATTTTCCTTCATGTGCTAATTGCAAATATCCTTGAATACCAATATGTGCTGGACACGCAGCTTTACAAGGAGCTGTACCAGTATCATATGTATTAATTCTATTTGTATCTCTATAGTTCTCATCCCACTTATCTTTACCCCAAGACATATTGTCTGGAAGTTCATGTTTTGGATATTTTACTTCACCATTCTTTGTGCATAATTTTTGACCAAGTTTAACAGCACCCGCTGGACATGATTCAACGCACTTACCACAAGCAACACATTTTTCCTTGTCTACTAAAGCGGTATAAGCACTACGAGACATATTTGGAGTGTTGAATAATTGCGATGTTCTTAAAGCATTACAAATATTAAGATTACAGTTACAAATAGCGAAAATCTTATTTTCACCATCAATATTTGTAATTTGGTGAACAAAGCCATTCTTCTCAGCTTTTTCTAATATTGCTAAAACTTCATCTAATGTAGCATAACGGCCTTTGTGTGTTTCAACACAATAATCAGCCATATCGCCAACACCAATACACCATTCTTCTGGATCATCACCACAGCCCTCGCCTAAATTAGCACGGCCATAACGACAGGAACACATACCGACACTGAGTTTACCAGAGTATTTCTTTAACCAATAAGATATATGTTCAACTTTAACAGACTTGTTTTCCATTGAAATTGCTTTTTCAACTGGAATAACATGCAGACCAACACCAGCGCCACCTTCTGGAACAAGCATTGTAATCTTTTCAAGTGGAATATATGTCATTCTTTCGAAGAACATAGCAAGTTCAGGATGTTCATCCATTTGCTTTTTTACCATATTAGTAAATTCAGCCGAACCTGGAACAAACATTGGTAAAAAATAAATTCTATCATGTGGTGCATCTTTTATTGGACCATTGTCATCAAAATGATTACCATAAGCAAATTCTAAAATGCCAATGTGTGACATTTCCTCGATTAATTTCTTAAATTCTTCATCACCGAATTCTTTATTCATATCACGGAGTTGAGCATATGAATATCCTTTTCTAACTTTCATCTTCAATGCGACATTAACCATATCATCATTTAAGATACAGGCTAAGCCCCAGTATTCAGGATCGTTAGATGTAACACCCTTGATCTTGTGATCGACACAGTCGGTAATTTTACGAGCTAATTTCAAAACGTTTTCTCTTGGTTTTGGATCTCCCATAAATTCCGGCTTAAATTTGTTTGACATTTCCGCCATATTATTTTTCCTCTTTCCATTTCTTTATTTCTGAATCTAAATATTTAACAACCTCATCAACTCCATCACCTTTCAAGGCTGAAATTGGAAGAATTGTCGCATTTGGATTTCTCATTTTTATGTAACTCTTACAGTTTTCTAAATTGAAATTAAAATAAGGCATTACATCAATTTTATTAATAATAACCAAATCACAAATTGAGAACATCAACGGATATTTTAGTGGTTTATCATCACCTTCCGGTACAGATAAAATCATAATATTTTTACAAGCACCAGTATCAAACTCAGCTGGACATACTAAATTTCCAACGTTTTCAAGAATAGCTAAATCAACATCTTTAATATCTAAAGCTTCTATTCCTTGACGTGTCATTTCTGCATCAAGATGGCACATACCACCCGTATGTAGTTGAATTGACTTCACTCCAGTTTCTTGTAAAATCTTCTTTGCATCAACATCTGAATCAATATCAGCTTCCATAATACCAATGCGGTAATTATTTTTCATTCTATTAATCAAGTTAATTAGAGTTGTAGTCTTACCAGAGCCTGGCGAAGACATTAGATTAATTAAGAATGTTCCTTTACTTTTAAGCTCAGATCTCAATTTATCGGCGTCTTTGTCATTATCTTCGAAAATGCTTTTCTTGATTTCGATAACTTTTACTTTATCCATTGTTCCTCCTATTTATTTTCACACACTATTATTTTACAATGATTAACATTTGTTGTCTATTTATTTTAGGCTTTTTCGCTTAAACACGCCAAAAACATTTAAAAAAAGTCAATTTGGGTTTTTTTATGCTCATATTGCAAATTTGTTCAAAAATATTGCTATTTCAACTTTTTTATTTTAACATTAATACAATATAAGTATTTAAGGAGACAAAAATGAATAAAAAGCACTTGTTAGCATTATCACTTATACTAATTATGTCATTGCAAAGTTGCTCAAATTCTTCAAGTAATGCTTCTTCTATAAATTCTTCTACTTCATCTGATTCCTCATTCACTACCACTGAACCATTTAATGAGAACGAGTATAAATCTTTTACTCTTTCTAGTTCTTCTGGTTATGACCTCAGGTATTCTGATGGTTCTTATGGTACAAGTTCTGCATCTGGATATTCTTTTTCATATTACCGCGCCTATTATTCTTCAATTGGTTCTTTCATCAAACTGATAAATAATAATTCGCCTTTTACAAGCATATCATCTTTACCCGGTTCATTCTTTAATACCACTCCAATTAATGGTATTAGAAGAATAACTCTTACTTATAAAACTTCTTCTTCCATTGAAGACGATCCCTATGTTTTATATGGGAACTCTCTTGATTTAAATAACAAGGTATTAATTAATTCTACAGTGATAAAACAAACGATAAACATTGATATTCCTTTTAGCAACTATTTTAAGATATGCACAGGTAATTCAGTATTAGATATTCAATCTTTGGTTGTTTACTATTCAGATAATAATATAGAAGAAGAAACACCTCATGTATTAAATTCAAATAATTATAGAATCAATCCAGTTACATATAAATCGACATTAGTTGACGGAAAAAGTTACGTTGATATTCCATATAATATAGATTTCTCTACTTCGCCAATAACATATCAAACAAAACGATATACCTATTATTCTTATTCATACATAAAAAACAATCCTTCACTAGCCTCCAAAGCTCAGCAAACAGCTCCGGAAGATGTATCCGCTTATTACACAGCTTTTAAAGAATTTCCTGCAAATTATGTAAAAAAGAATAATTATACTACTGCAATATCTCTATTTGGATCAGCTACGCGCTGTGTTTCTACCTATAATAGAACTAATGGTTATGTCACAAGTTTTCCTGCTAATATATCAAGTGGATTTGTGTACTATGAATTAGATATTGCATTATCGCAATCATATTCATATTCTTCCCGTGGCACAGGTAGAGTAGTGGCATTAAAAAGCGGATTCAAATCACCGGATTACGATTCTTCCCCTGTCTGTGTTTATACTGACGACCACTATGCTTCTTTTGCCGAATATCTCAATCATGACAATGCTTTTGGTGAAAGATTTAATGGGGAAATAAATTCTGTCGGTTTCTCATATAACGCAGCTCAAACAAAACAATTTATAGTTTAGTCAAAAAACGTCTCTTTTTCATGGCTGACAATACTAAATTTCACAAAATAATTGAAATTATTTTAATTTTGCAACATAATTAAAGAAATGGAGGATGAATTTTATGTGTTTTTGGTTTCGTAAAAAGAAAGTCGAAAAAAAAGAAGAAGTTGTTGAAGAAAAAATCAACGAACCTATTGTTAAAGACGAGGTCAAACCAGTTGAAGTAAAGGAAACTGAAGTTAAACCAATTAGTCCAACTAAGCCTGTTGAAAATAAACCAGCAACAAAAAAATCAACGAAAAAAGTTGTAGATAAAAAAGATGATGTAAAAGAAGAAGTTGTTGAAGAAACTTCTACCCCTACTGAAGCAAAAAAGATGTATCACGTTGTTAAAAGAGCAAGTGATAACAAATGGTGCGTTAAGTTTGCTGGTGGAAAGAAAGTTATCAAATTATTCGATACCAAACCTGAAGCATTAGCCTATGTAGATGTATTGGCCGCTAACCAAAATGGTGGCGTCCATATTCATGCATCTAAAGGTAAAAGCAAGGGTAAAATAATAAAAAAATAACATCTTACGTGGCTTATAGAATTCGTTTTAAAGCGAATTCTTTTTTTATGCCATCCTTAACTGCATTAATATTGAAATGAGTTGATAACAAGTGTAGAATCTAGATTACGAGGTAATGTAATGGCTAAAAATAATACAATTGATATGACACTTGGAAGCCCATGGAAAGTAATTATTACTTTTGCTATTCCTGTATTTTTAAGTGGATTATTTCAACAATTGTACAACTCAGTTGATTCTCTTATAGTTGGTAATTTTCTTGGAAAGCAAGCATTAGCCGCTGTCTCTTCATCTGGTAATTTGATTTTTTTATTTACTAGTTTTTTTACTGGTACAGCAATGGGAGCTGGGGTATTAATTGCTAACTACTTCGGTCAAAAACACTATGACGATATGTCAAAAGCGATTCATACCGATGTTGCTCTTGGATTAATATCGAGTGTTGTCTTAACGATTCTTGGAGTCTTTCTTACTCCGTACATTCTTCGCCTTATGGGAACAGCTGAAGATGTTCTCCCTCAATCAATTATTTATTTTAGAAATTACTTCTTTGGAATTACTGGTGTAATCATGTACAACATATTCACTGGTATATTGCAATCTATAGGCGATAGCAAGCGACCTTTATATTACTTGATTGTTTCATCAATACTTAATATATGCTTAGATTTATTATTTGTCGGATACTTTAAATTTGGAGTTGATTCAGCCGCAATTGCTACTGCTATTTCTCAATTTCTCAGCGCTTTTTTATGCTTCACATATTTAATCCGCAAAGGCACAGTCTACCAACTAAAAATTAAAGAAATTAAAATACATAAAAACATGCTTGGTAAAATAATTAAGTATGGCGTCCCTTCTGGAATTCAAAATTCCGTCATTGGTTTGGCGAATGTTTTCGTTCAAGCCAATATCAATTCCTTTGGATCAAGTGCTATGGCTGGATGTGGCAGTTATGCTAAAATTAACGGATTTACTTTTTTACCAATTACTTCTTTCACTTTAGCTTTATCAACATATATTAGTCAGAATCTTGGTGCTAAAGAATATGAAAGAGCAAAAAAAGGGGCAAGATTTGGTATTATCACTTCTGTATTATTAGCTGAATCAATCGGTGTAATAACATTCTTTTTTGGAAAGATTTTTATTAGTTTATTTAGTTCAGAGCCAGATGTAGTTCAAATAGGTGCTCTCGAATGTACAATCTCAGGTTTGTTTTATTGTTTATTAGCTTATAGCCATTGTGTAGCATCTGTTTGTAAAGGCGCAGGTAAACCAGTAGTTCCAATGCTAGTTATGCTAATTGACTGGTGTTTTATTAGAGTTCTATTTATTACAATTATGATGAAATTCGATCACAATATTATTTACTTATTTTGGGCTTATCCATTAACCTGGGGTATTAGTTCAGTGTTCTTTTATTTTTATTTTCATTTTTCAAATTGGCAGCATGGCCTTGATAAGAATAATATTACATCCAAAGACATAAAAGACATTGAAGACGTTATAACTGTTGATTAAAATCACAATTATATATATATTATCAATATGGAACCAAAAGAAATTAACACGAAAAAAAAGAAGAAACAAACAATTGCAAATGTTGTCTTTCTTATTGCGTTAACTATTATGGTATTATCTTTGTTTTTATCGTTTGGGGAAATGGATCAAATTAAGGATTCATTGCTTAATATTTTTAATGGGAAGAATTATATTTACATAATTATTGCACTTGTAATTCTAATCTTATACTATATTCTCTACCCTGTTTCAATTATCCTTTTTTCAAAAGATTACAAAGATAAAATTAGCGTTCGTGATTCATATCTAATCGGTTGTTCAGAACATTATTATAACAGCATTACCCCATTTGCATCCGGTGGTCAGCCATTCCAAATTTACTCATATAAAAGACATAATATCTCAACAAGTGATGCAACTGGAATAGTCTTAGTAAATTTTGTTGCGTTTGAACTTACTTTAAACATCTACGGGATTATTTCGCTATTCTTTTTTAATACATTTGTTTCTTCTTTTGAAACCTTAGGTATTGGCTGGATGATATATTTAGTACCACTAGGCTTTTTCTTCAATTTTATTTTTTTAGTTTTTATTATATCGTTAGGAACTTCAAAACATATCCGCAATTTCTTAATCTTGTCTTTAAAAACAATCTGTAAAATTAACTTTATTGGAAAACATCTTACTAAAAAAATACCACCATTCGAGGAATATTGTTTTAACTATCAAGAAGTGTTTAAAAAGATATGGTCGAACAAGAGTCGTTTCTTATTAGGCTTACTATCCGATATTGTCGATATGGGCTTATTCTATCTGATTCCATATTTCATAATGAAAGCAGTAGGAATAGATGTTCAAACTAATGATATATTGCTTGTAATATTAGGAACGTCATTCGCTTCATGTGCCGTTTGCTATATTCCAACTCCAGGTGGTACTGGAGGTATTGAATATGCTTTTGCAATTGTAATTGCATCTGTGACTTCTGTTTCCTCAATCGGAAGTGCAAATGCTATTGCTCTTCTATGGAGATTACTTACTTACTATATCGTCTTGTTTGTAAGTTTTATTCTCAATGTTATTCTTGAAAAAATTACAAGAAAAAAGGAAAATCTAGAATCCGAAAATCAAACAACAGGAATAACCAAATAGTAAAGATACTGTCACTAATATTGATAGAATAATCATAGTTTTTTTAATCATTTTTTTATTCTTTAATAAAACCATAAATCCTAAACCTGCATTAACTATTAATCCAGCCATACATGCTCCAAAGCTTAACTTATCTAATACATATAATTTTGTAATAATTACCGAAGAGGCACAATTTGGAATTAAACCAATTATAGTAGTGTATAAAGGCGCTAGATACTTGTTATTCAGCAAAAATGCACTTATATTTTCTTCACCAACGTAATAGATAATTATTCCAAACAACATATTAATTACAAATAAGTATCCGAATATCTTTAATGAATGTAATAACGGATGGATTAAATGATTCTTTAGTTGAGATTCATTTTCACCTTCAATATGATTATGACAACACCCAACATGACTCTCATTTATATTAGAATTATCAACTTGAATTTCAGTTTCCCTAACAACTTTATTTTTAGATAATTTAACAATTATGAAATCAACTAAATAACCAACGATAAATCCAAGGACGAATTTAATTCCAATTAATGGAAGAACCATTAACGCTTTGCTAGGTTCAGCTAAAATTAACGGAATGGCTTCATCGCTGCAAGCGATAAATACAGCAATCAATGTTCCCATTGTAATGTGTCTTTTAATATATAAATCAGAAGCTACAATAGAAAAGCCACATTGTGGAACAAAGCCAAATGCTGCTCCTAGTAAAGGAGAAAATTTTTTATCTTTCTCTATTTTTTCACTAATGTAATTTTCTACAAATGAGATTAATACATTGAAAAGAAATACAACCGCTAATACTTTTAAACTATCGACTAACGCATCTATAAATACATCTAGCATATCATTTCTCTTTCTTTTGACATTCGGAACAAACGCCATTAATTACTGTGTTAAGATTATCAATTCTAAAACCATGATTACTATTAATATGATTGATAAATTTTGTTGTTTCGTCACAATCTAAATGAATCAATTTTCCACATTTAGAACACCTTAAATGTAAATGAGAGGAACACGTGCTTTCAAGATCAGCATATTGATATTGACTTCTTCCCAATTTACTGTTATAAAATTTCCTTACTTCATAGTTTTGAACTAATAAATCTAAGTGCCGATACAATGTAGCTTTAGAGATATTATCCTTTTTATTCAACATAAAAAGGATTTCATCAGAAGTCAAACTTCTATTTGAATTGTCTTTTAATAGTTCAGTAATAATCTGCTTTTGTTTTGTGTTGTACTTTTCCATAATTTGAGACCCAGTCTCAAATTATTATAAGCACATTTTTATCTATAATCAATAAAAAAGAATAGCTTATTTTGATAATTAATCTATAAAGATAATTTTTATTTTAGTTCTACTCCACCAACATTAACAACAGCATCAATGCTATATTTTGAATCATCAGTAACTATTAACTCACCAAGTGAATCAACAGATATCTTTCCTTTATGTGGGTTCTTTATTGAAACAATATGACCTTTTATATCAGCATTAACTTCTGAATACTCAAATGCTAAATCACAATCTTCCATCGTGCAATTAATTAGCTTTAAATTACGGCAATAACAGAATGGTTGTGTTCCAGTAATGTGACAATTAATCAAAGTTAAATTATTTGAATACCAAGCTAAATATTCACCTTTTACAACAGAATCATTTACTGTAACATTGTTTGAGTGCCAAAAGGCGTCTTTTGTATCTAAAACACTATTAGTAATCACTACATCGTGTGTATATTGAAATGAATATTTTCCTTTGAATTTAATATTATTAATATCCATATTACTAGCTTCAAAAAACAAGTATTCACTCTCTAGAGATACATCATCTAATTTAATATGATGAGATCTCCAACCAAACTCAGGTGAAACTACGGTATCTTTACGCATTTCTATATTGTTACATTCACGTAATGCTTTTATTCCTAATAGTTTACTTGACACAATAGTGATGTTAGATGAATACCATAGTGCTGCGCGGCATAAATCAGTTAATGTACATCCTTCAATAAAAAGATGATCATCATGCCACATTGGATATCGCAAATTCATAAAGCAATTGGTAAGTTTGATATTCTCACATTCTTTTAAGGCAGATTCACCATCTTCTTTTCCATCAAAACTACAATCTATTAATTCAAGATTTTTTTCGCCATATAAAGAACGTTCTAACGGATATTTTTCATTGATTATTTTTTTCATTTATCTTCCTCCATATATATTATTTTAATATACTTTTTAATTAATTTACGATATATGCTCAGCAAAAGAAAAAGAGTTAATATTAACTCTTTTTCTCTTCTTTATTAATTATTTATTATCGATAACAACATTACGCTTAATTTGTTTCCATTTTGGTTTAGTACAAATACCATAAGAAACAGCAATTGCATAAACAACCATAAATGGTGCGGACAATAGAATACCAGATAAAGCTGGTTTTAATGATTTTTCTAAGCCTAATTTTTTACGATCAGAGACAACTGCAACAATTGCTTGGAAAGTATAAATTATATAGAATGAACCAAGAACATATAATACCATCCACGCAAGTTCAACTAATTTTGCACATGATGTTCCATCCCATCCGAGCGTAAATAAACCAGGAATAACAGCAACACCCGCAGCTTGCATTAAATGAACTATAAAATAGAATATGTAATATGCTGGAAACCATACGCAACAAAGAAGTGCAATTGGAACAAAGAGGATTTGACAGAACATATCGAGATAAGTAATTCTAAATTTAGTAAATGTATTAAGAAGTAATCTCCAACCTTTTTTCCAAAATAATATATTTAAACCGTGTGCCATTCTAGCATTACGATTAAATGTATCTGCTAATGATGAAGGTTGATCTTCGTATACAATTGCATCAGCAACATAATGACATTTCTTTCCTTCAATCATACGTCTAACTGCAAACTCAGCATCATCAATAGTACCCATAGCATCCCAACCACCAATCTCTTTGATAATTTTAACAGATACCATCATTCCAGCGCCTGAAAGCATGGAATTCATATGAGCTCTTTCTCTAAAGTTACAAGCAATACGTGAATCACGAACATAATAACAAGCAGAAACACTGGTCCAATTATTTTGACCGAAGTTGGAAGAAGCTTCATATGCACGAGCAATTTCACATCCAGATTCTAACGCATCATTCATTCTATCGATATAATCTGGGCAACAAAGGTTATCAGCATCAAATTTAATAAATGCATCATAATGATCGTGATCAGATAATATTTTATCCATTAACAATTTAATAGGATATGCGGCTCTTTTCTTAGCTGGATCAGTTTCTGTTCTTTCATAAACAGTTGCACCAGCTTTTCTAGCGACTTCAGCGGTATCATCAGTGCAATTATCAGCGCAAACGTAAACATCAAATAATTCTTTTGGATAGTTTTGTTTCTCCAATAATTCTTTTACTGTTCTACCTACAACTGAAGATTCATTATGAGCAGGAATAATAATAGCAAATCTATTCTTTTTTTCAGCTTTCTTAAAATGTTTTGGCTTTAAAAAACAACAAAGAATAAACACTAGTTGCCATACTAATCCAATAGATGCCAACCCGATAAAAACGTAATTAATGTATTCTAGTATTTTATAAAACAACTCCATATAAAAACCCTTTCTAAAGTTATGTATATATAATACGTTAACAAACTGTAAAAGTAAAGAAACGTATTAGTATATATGTCGTCACCATTAACGGCTTTTATGAAAAAATAAAGCGTAATTGTGTAAAAAAATTTCTCTTGTTTTTCAAAATACTTCGGATAATTTTTTAAAAGTTGTAATATATCCTTAAAATATAGTAAAATTAATATCGTTGCCGGAATAGCTCAGTTGGTAGAGCAACTGTCTCGTAATCAGTAGGTCGGAGGTTCGATTCCTCTTCCCGGCACCACTTGATTTAGGAATAAAAATATTAATGCATAAAAATGAATTCGAAGGCGCTTTAATTTTATTTGCTTGTTCTCTTCTTTGGGGAGCAACTTTTATTTTTCAGTCACAAGCTAGTGTTTTCATAGATGCTTATACATTATCCGCATTTAGAAATATAGTTGGCGCTATTTTTCTTTTGCCATTTACACTTATATCTGTTAAACGCAATGAAAGAACAACAAAAACGAAGTTCAAATGGAAAACGGCTGTTATCGGTGGAATCTTTTGTGGACTTTGTTATACTACCGCTAGTATTTTTCAACAAATAGGAATTGCTGATACCTCAACTGGAAAAGCTGCGTTTATTACTGCTTTATATATTGTTTTAGTTCCTTTATTTGGTTTGTTTTTACATAAAAAAGTTGGTCTTAATATTTATATAAGTATCGCCATTGCTCTAGTTGGTTTAGCTTTGCTTTGTTTTAAGGGAAGCTTTAGTATTGCACCTGAGGATTTGTTTTTGATATTAGGCGCCTTATTTTTCACTTTCCAAATTTTGCTCGTAGATCACTATTCTCCAAAAACAAATGGAATAGCTTTGTGTTTTTTTCAACTATTAACCGCTGCAATTATTTCTACAATTCTTATGCTTTCAATACATATTCCAAGCATTGAAAGTATTATTAATGCTGGTATTTCTATTTTGTTTTGTGGTATATTTTCATCTGGAATTGCTTATACTCTTCAAATTATTGGACAAAAGAAAGTTAGTTCATCTATCGCGTCGCTGATTATGTCATTAGAATCAGTTAATAGCGCCGTCTTAGGTTCAATTATCTATATCTTTTATCAATGGACTGAGGTTAACCAGTTATTAAATACACAAGAAATAATAGGCTGCGTTGTTATGTTCTTAGCAGTTATTCTTTCTCTAATACCACCCGAAAAATTTAAATTGTTTTCTAACAAGAAAATTGAAAAAGACAATCTTGAAACAAAGTAAATGAAAATTTGTTAAAATGAATTAAAGGAGATTAATCCAAATGAATTTTAATGAATATCAAAAAGAAGCCTTCAGTTTTGCTTCTACAGAAGCTAAGAACAATCCTTTGCTAAACGGAGTATTAGGAATATCTGGTGAAGGTGGCGAATGCGCCGATTTAATAAAAAAGAACTTATTTCAAGGTCATGACCTTGATAAAGATAAACTTGCTAAGGAATTAGGAGATGTCTTGTGGTATATTGCTGAAGTTGCTACAGGACTTGGATTATCTCTTGAAGAGATAGCAAAAATGAATATAGATAAACTTAAAAACCGTTATCCGAACGGATTTTCATCTCAAAATTCAATTAATAGAAAAGATTAATCTATCTTTTAACTTCCGATTTGCCCAAATTATTCATATATTCAACAATATCTTTTTCCGTAAAGATAGATACATCTCCATAGATGGTCTGTTTTAATATTGAATTAACAATACCAAACTTTGCTGCATACAATGAATTATTATAATCTTTTAGTAACGCATGGATTACGCCAGAAGCAAAAGCATCACCTGCTCCAATTCGATCGTAGATTTGAAATTCAATTTCATTTGTTTCATCTTTACCAGAAGATGTATATACGTAAGCTTTCATAGCTTGATCAGTTGAAGAGAAAATTTTACGTGTTTTACCAAAAATATAATCTAAATTATATTTTTTTATTGCTTCTTTAAATAGTTCACCTTCTTCTAAGTTATTTGGCATATTTAGTATTTCAGTTAGATCAAAAGGAGAAGCAAAAAGAGTGTTAACATACGGCATCACAAGAGAATATATTTTTTTAGCATCTTCAATTGACCATAAAGTTGAGCGATAATTAAAATCAAAACTTACCTTAACATTATTCTCATGTGCCTTCTTTAAAGCATATAAAGCCACTTCTCTAGTCCTACTTCCTAATGCTAAAGTTATTCCTGATAAATGAAACCATGTCGCGTCTTTAAAGATCTCATTAAAATCAAAATCGCATATTTCCATATGTGTTGCAGCGGAGTGTTTTCGATTATATATAACTTTACCTGGTCTTCCACCAAAACCTGATTCAAGAAAATAAATTCCCATGGTTGAAGAACCACGAACAACATAATTAGTATTTACACCATGACTCATTAAATGTTTAATTGCGCCATCCCCTAATTCATTCGGAGGTAATTTACTAATAAAATAATAATTATGACCAAAATGAGATAAAGAAACGGCAACATTAGCTTCTCCACCACCGTAATTTGCTAAAAAATTTCCAGCTTGTTCAATCTTATTATAATCCGGTGGAGTTAAACGAAGCATAATCTCGCCCATTGTTATTATTTTTTCATTATTTTTATTCATTTGTTTGTTCTCCTCTTAAGCATTTTTATTATAATCTTATTCGGTATTTATAAATCGATAAATCAAAATCTTTGTGCTTTAAACATATATAATTAATTCTTTAAATAAAGTAATTATTCTTTAAAAAGGATTTATTATATATGTAATAAACGTTTATGCAATAATTTATTAATTTATATGCAATTTTGATTATTCTCACAAGATTGATTATGCATCTTCTCCCCAAGATGAATATAGCAAACACATGTATTTTTTTAATGAGATACTATTATTTATCGAGGGTGATGTCAAATACACCATTGAAGCTGAAACACATAAACTTAAACCTAGTGATATCATAATTATTCCTGCTGGTAAATACCATTTTCCTACTGTAAACAAAAAAATAAAATATGAACGTTATGTTCTAAAATTCCCAAATGAAATATTAAATCAATATCTAAAAAACGCGATTTCAAGAACTCCTTACTTTCATCATTCATCACCTGAAAACTCAGTATTAATTAAAAGTTTTGATGAATATATAAATGAGTATGATTCAGAAGCATTAGCTATTTTATTAAGCTGCAAAACTGTCGAATTAATTTTGTCAATTACACGCGAAAGAGTCGAACATTATGAAGGAAAAGATTCATTGATTAATAGAACAATTAAATATGTCAATGATAATCTATATAAGAATATAAATCTTGGGCGTCTATCAGTGGATATGAATTATTCTCAGTCATATATATCAAATGTCTTTAAAGAAGCTATGCATTGCTCTTTAATGCAGTATATTAAATCGAAGAAGATAATTACTGCGTATGATCTTATCGAGCGTGGAAGTAAACCTATTGATGTATCTGAGTCCTTAGGCTTCAAAGATTATTCAACTTTTTACCGCTCTTTTATTAAAATCATCGGCTTTCCACCTTCAGCAAAAAAAAGTAAGATATAAAAAACCAGAGGTTCGTCGCCTCTGGTTTTTATTTAAATTACTAATTAGTTAATAACATAGCTTACTAAGCAGATAGGAGCGTCATCGCCTCTTCTGTTACCAAGCTTTAAAATTCTGGTGTATCCGCCATTACGTTCTTTGAAACGTGGACCAATAACATCAAATAATTTTTGTAAAGCAGTTTGCTTTTCTGACTTATCGGTATAGACATCTCTAACGATAGCTGCGGCTAAACGTCTGCTATTAAGGTCACCCTTCTTAGCATATGTTACGAGTCTATCGGCAAGTGGTGAAACTTGTTTTGCAACTTTAGCAGTAACTTCAACTTTTTCGGAAACGATAAGTTGTGTAACTACATTACGAAGCATAGATTTGTCTTTGGATGAAGTGTATGCAGCCTTAAAGCGAACACCACCTTTACCATGAACATTCTTACGGCCTTGTGTTTTCATTTCTAAACTCCTTATTTGGCATCGCGGAAGCTAAGATTCATTTCTTCAATTTTCTCTTTAACTTCTTTGAGTGATTTCTTACCGAGATTTCTGACTTTCATCATTTCTTCTTCGGTTTTATTACATAATTCTTGAACAGTTGAAATTCCAGCTCTCTTTAAGCAGTTATATGATCTAACTGATAATTCGAGTTCTTCGATAGAATAATTTTCATATTTATCTTTTGTTTCAACTTTTGTTGCATCAAATACTGCAACATTTTGTGCACTTTCAGCAATTTCTGTGAATGTTTGGAAGTGTGCAATTAAGATTTTTGCAGCTAATGCGACAGCATCGTGTGGTGTAATAGAGCCATTTGTCCAGACTTCGAGAACTAATTTATCATAGTTAGTATCGTGTTCAACACGAGTTGGCTCGATAGAATAATTAACTTTGGTTACTGGCGAATAGGCACTATCAGTTGGAATAGTTCCAATTGGGAAATTTGTCAAAAGCTTATTAGCTTCATTTGTCAAATAACCTCTACCTTTGTTGCATTGAAGAGTCATCTTTAAATGACCACCTTCAGCAACGTGTGCAATAACGAGATCAGGATTGATAACCTTAACATCACCTGGAAGTATGAGATCAGCAGCGGTAACTGTCTTTGGACCAGTAATATCGAGTGATAATACTTTCACGGAATCATCTACTTCTGTATCAATAGTAATAACTAAAGACTTCAAATTTAAAATGATACCAGTGACATCTTCGACAACACCGTCAAGAGACGTAAATTCATGCATAGCACCATCAACGGTAATAGCAAAAACTGATGCGCCTGGAATTGAACTAATTAAGACTCTTCTTAATGAGTTACCAATGGTAACACCAAATCCTCTTTCAAGTGGGGTAAGAACAAACTTACCATAATTTTGAGAAGGATCGATTTTATTTTCTACAAACTCTAGATTTTGAAATGGTTTCATATTCTTTTCTCCTATCCTCTTGGACGCTTTGGTGGACGGCAACCGTTATGTGGAACTGGTGTAATATCAGTAATTGATAAAACTTGTAATCCAGCAGCTTGTAAAGCTCTTAAAGCGGATTCACGTCCGGCGCCTGGACCTTTAACGACAACATCAACGGCCTTTAAGCCTCTGTCGATACATGCTTTTGCACATGTTTCACCAGCTGTTTGAGCAGCAAATGGTGTAGATTTCTTAGCACCAGTATAACCGATGGTACCAGCGGAAGCCCAAGCAATAACCTTACCTTCAACATCAGAAATAGAAACTATTGTATTGTTGAAAGAAGCATGAATGTGAGCAACACCTTTAGTGAAGTTTAATTTAGTCTTCTTTTTACGAGAAGTATTTTTATCTGCCATAAATTAATATCTCCCTCCTAATTACATTGTTGCTTTCTTCTTGTTAGCAACTGTCTTCTTTGGACCCTTACATGTTCTAGCATTGGTCTTTGATCTTTGACCACGGCATGGAAGGTTCTTTCTATGTCTTTGGCCACGATAGCAACCAATTTCCATAAGTCTCTTAATATTGAGGTTGACTTCTCTTCTTAAATCACCTTCAATTTTATATTTGCCAGAACCAACCTCAGCTCTAATAGCTGTAAGTTCGGCTTCAGTTAAATCTTTAACTCTTTTGTTTGAATCAACTTTTGCAGCTTCAACAATTGCTTTAGCTGTTGGAAGTCCGATACCGTGAACATAAGTTAATGAATAAACTACTACTTTATCATTTGGTATATCAATACCAGCAATTCTTGCCATTTAAACAATATCCTCCTAATTAACCTTGTCTTTGCTTGTGTTTTGGATTAGAACAAATGACCATAACACGGCCCTTTCTTCTAATAACTTTACACTTGTCGCAAATTGGTTTTACAGATGGTCTAACTTTCATAGATAAATCCTCCTATAACTAATTCTTATATCTATAAGTAATACGGCCCCGTGTTAAATCATATGGGGAAAGCTCTACGGTGACTTTATCACCCGGTAAGATACGGATCTTATGTAATCGCATTTTACCGGAAACGGTAGCTCTTATCACCGCTCCATTTTCTAGTTTAACATTAAATGTAGTGTTAGGTAAAGTCTCTTCGACAATCGCTTCGATCGTTATAAAATTTTCCCTTGACATTTATTTCTCCCCTATATGTGCTTTTACATTTTCATCAACTGTTAAGATTTTACAACCTTCAGCAGTAATTACTATTGTATTTTCGTAATGACATGTTAACTTGCCATCTAAAGATACGACACCCCAACCATCATCTAAGATTTTGATTTTATCACTACCTTGATGAATCATCGGTTCAATTGCGATACACATGCCTTCTCTTAAGATTGGGCCATGACCGTATGTTCCGTAGTTGAAGATAAACGGATCTTCATGCATCTCTCTTCCAATTCCATGACCGCCAAATTCCTTTGTGGTCGAGAACCCATATTCACCAGCTATTTTAGATATAGACGCTGATATGTCAGAAAGATGATTACCTGGTTTACAAAATTTAATTGCTTCGTAGAAACATTCCTCAGTTGCTTGAATTAAACGTTTAGCATCATCACTGATAGTGCCAACCGCATAAGTTCTTGCTGCGTCTCCTTGATAGCCATGATAGATATTCCCCATATCAATTGATAAGATATCACCATCATGAAGAATAACCTTCTTGGATGGGATTCCATGAATTAACATGTTATTAACCGAGGCACAGATCGAGCCCGGAAATCCATCTTCTCCCTTAAAGGACGGGATACATCCTGCTTCACGTATATATTTCTCAGCCAATCTGTCAAGCTCATAAGTTGAGACACCAGGTTTGACATGTGGCTTAAGTTGATCGAAGACGTGACCGAGTATTCGGCCAGCGTCCTCCATCTTCTTTATTTCATCACTAGATTTAATAATTATCATTACTTAACCTAGCCTAATATTTTAGAAATATTGGCAAAGACTTTATCAATGTCGTTCAATCCATCTACTTCATTAAGTAAACCTTTTTCCTTATAGAATTCTATAAGTGGATAGGTTTGCTTATTATAAGCATCAAGACGAGTAGCGAAACTTTCTTTTGTGTCATCCTTACGTTGGATTAAATTTGCACCGCATGAATCACAAATACCATCTTTCAAAGGTTTCTTTGATTCAAGATTGTAACTTGCACCACATTTTGGACAAACACGACGAGAAGAGATTCGACCGATTAACTTGCTTTCATCAACTTTGAGATTTACAACGTAATTTAATTCGCGTTTGATTTCTGCAGTTAACTTTTCTAAGGCTTCAGCTTGAACTATTGTTCTTGGGAAACCATCGAGTAAATATCCATTCTTACAATCATCTCTGGATAATCTTTCTTTTACTAATGAAATTGTAACTTCATCAGGAACTAAAAGTCCTTTGTTGATGTAAGATTCAGCTTTTTGACCTAATTCGGTGTGAGTAGAGATTGCTTCTCTGAACATATCACCAGTTGAGATGTGTGGAATACCATACTTCTTAACGATGAGTTCAGATTGTGTTCCCTTACCAGCACCTGGTGGTCCCATTAAAATAATATTAAGCATAATCGATTTTCCTCCATTGATTTTATTATATTACCGAGCTATATTCTTTACCGGCGAGAAGACCATCAATTTGACTAGAAACTTCAAGTGCAACACCGACAACGATAATTAATCCTGTACCACCTAAGGCTAATGATTGAGGAACGATGCCTGATAGTGATAAAGAAACTGGTAAACAAGCGATAAACGCGAGAGAGAGCGCACCAAGCAAGGTGATTCTGTTAAGTACTTTTGAAATGTACTTTTGAGTTTCAAGACCTGGACGTAACCCTGTGATATATGTACCTGATTCTTGGAAATTCTTTGCAATCTTTTCTGGGTTAATTTGTAAATTAGCGTAGAAGAATGTGAAGAAGAAAATCAAGAGCAAGTATATAATTAATCCCCATGGCATAGACCATGTTGATCCTCCAACACCTGGCATAACTGTCATTGCTTGATAATTAAAGACATTAATCATCTGTTGAGCCCAGTTCGGTGGATTAGATCCAGCGATAAAGCTAACAATAATCGAAGGTGCCATCAATAAACTTGAGGCAAAGATTACTGGAATAACAGATGAAGAATTGATCTTCAAAGGCAAGAAGTTTGCTTGCGTTGTTTGTGAAGATAAGGATTGTGAAGAAGCACTGTGGGAAACTGGAAGCTTACGCACAGACTTTTCAATATAAGTAACAAATACTACAATGAAGAAGAAGCACAAGATGTACAAGACAAGTTGAACTGTTCCTTCAAGAATTAACGAAGCATCATTGGTTAGAATTTTTTCTCCAAGATATTGCTCAAAAGCTTGATAAATTTGCTTTGGTAAAGCCGAAACAATACCTGCAAAGATAATCATCGAGATACCGTTACCAATACCTTTTGATGTGATTTGATCTGCAAGCCACATAAGAAGCATTGATCCACCAAGTAAATAAACAATAATTTTTGTATATCCCCATGGAGTGGTGTCTGTTAATGTTAAGCCCTGAGAGTTTTGCATTGTAACAATAATTCCATAGGCTTGAACCGCGCCGAGAAGAATCGTTAAATAACGCGTAGTCATTTCGATCTTTTTACGTCCGGATTCTCCTTCTTTACCTAGTTCGGTAAGAGAAGGAAGAACATCCATTTGTAAAAGTTGAACAATAATTTGTGAAGTAATGTATGGGGAAACACCTAAAGCAAACAATGAGAATGATTGCAGTGATCCACCTCCCATTAGGTTCATCAATCCAAGGATATCACCACTAGAGAATGCGTTATCCGAAATGGTAACACCTGGAATTGTAATAGCCGAACCAATACGAAAGATAAGAAATATTGCGAACGTAAATAAAATACGATTCATTATATCCTTATTGTGTAAAATTGCGGCTATTTTCTTCATAATTATCTCTCCTTAGCGACACCGCCGACTTTTTCAATCTTTTCCTTTGCGGAAGTAGAGAATTTGTCAGCAATAACTGTTAATTTCTTGGTTAATTCACCATCTCCTAATACTTTAACACCATCAAGTGGGTCTTTGACATAGAGAACTAAATCAATTTCATCACCGGCATTGAAGTTTGCTTCGAGATCAGCAATATTAACTACAGAGTAATTCTTACGATTGACGTTTTTGAAGCCTCTTTTTGGAACACGTCTATATAAAGGGTTTTGACCACCTTCAAATCCAGGACGGATTGAACCACCTGAACGAGCGCCAGCACCTTTTTGACCACGAGTTGAGGTTTTACCCATACCGGAGCCTAAGCCACGGCCAACTCTTTTAGTTCCTTGTAAAGAACCTTCAGCAACTTTAAGATTATGTAAATCCATTATTTTGCCTCCTTAGTTCCGAATCTAGCTTCATGAACTGATTCTTTGGTTTTTAATTGAGCAATAGCATTTGCAGTTGCTTTGATAATGTTAGTAGAACAACGGGACCCATAAACCTTGGAATAGATGTTTTTAATTCCACCTAATTCAAGAATAGCTCTGACTGGACCACCAGCAATAACTCCAGTACCAGCAGGGGCTGGTTTAAGGAATACTTTGGTTGCACCGAATTCACCCTCAACAGCGTGTGGGATTGTTCCGTTTTTAACAATTGGAAGATTCATCATATTTGTCTTTGCAGATTCCAATGATTTCTTAATTGCTTCTGGGACTTCGGTAGACTTTCCGGTGCCATAACCGAATTTGCCTTTACCATTGCCAATAACGACAAGGGCTGCAAATCTCATTCTACGACCACCTTTAACGGTTTTAGAAATACGGGAAATTCTAACTACTCTTTCTTCGTATTCTTTTGGTTCGCGAATGTTATTACGCGATGGACGTGAACGTCTATCACCTTTGTTAAAGTTCTTTTTATCAGAATGGGCTTTTGGAGCGGATTCTACAACGGCATTTTCTTCTGTTTCAGCAACAGGAGCTGTCTTAATTTCTTCGTTTTCCATATTTTCCTATTCCTTCCTAGAACTTTAAGCCGCCTTCACGGGCAGCATCAGCAAGAGCCTTAATTCTTCCGTGATATAAATAACCACTACGATCGAAAACTACTGTTTCAATCTTTAAGCCTTTTGCTAATTTAGCAATTTCAGCACCAACTAATTTAGCGCCTTCGATGTTGTTTCCATTGGTTAAACCTAAGGAAATTGAACTACAAGCAGCTAAAGTAATATGTTTACTATCATCAATGAGTTGAGCGTAAATAGCTTTATTAGAACGATAAATACTAATACGTGGACATGTAGCAGTTCCGTCTAACATACCTTTTTGACGAAGGTGACGTTTAATACGGTTAGCATTTTTATTAATAACTTTATACATATACGATTTATCCTCCTATTAACCTTCCTTCTTCTTAGCTTTTGAAACTCTAAGAAGTACAACTTCATCCTTGTAACGAATACCTTTACCATGATATGGTTCTGGTTTTCTTAATGCACGGATTTCAGCGGCCTTTTGGCCAACTTTTTGGGAATCAATTCCCTTAACAACAATGTTATTTGCATCTTTAACTTCGATTTCAACACCTTCAGTTGGTTTAACAACAATGGCATTGGAGAAACCGATGTTTAAGACTAAATCTTTACCACGGAGTTGAGCTTTATAACCGACACCATCGATATATAAGGCCTTTTCAAATCCTTTGGTTACGCCTTCGACCATATTCGCGATGAGTGCTCTAGTTGTACCATGAAGCATTTTGTTTTGAATTGAGTCGTCGGGACGTTTGACTATGAGTTCATTTCCGTTTCTCTCATAGCTCATGCACGCATTGAAACTCTCTGTTAATGTACCTTTAGGACCTTTAACGGTGATAGTAGAACCATCAACAGTGATTTCGACACCGGCTGGGATGTCGATTGGTTTTTTACCGATTCTTGACATTTTCTATTCTCCTGTTATTACCAAACGTAGGCGATAACTTCACCGCCGACTTTGGCTTGTCTCGCCTTCTTATCGGTAATAATACCGGTAGAAGTAGAGATGATTGCAATACCTAAGCCATTTAAGACTCGTGGTAAATTTTCGACATCAGCATAAACACGCAATCCTGGTTTTGAAATTTCTTTCAAATTTGTAATGACGCGTTCGCCGTTTTCTAAATACTTTAATGTAATGACTAAAGTTTTCTTAGCATCACCTGAAACACTGTAATTAGCGATAAAGCCTTCTTCTTTTAAGATATTAGCAATTGCTACTTTAGCTTTAGAAGATGGCATTGAAACCTTTTCGGTTTTAACGCTATTTGCATTGCGGATACGGGTGAGCATATCAGCTA
>JAEWSJ010000002.1 GCA_023398335.1 Bacillota bacterium | reverse complement strand
TGTAGTGCGCCCCAGAAATTGGACCTATTTTAATTAACTATAAATTGTTCTGATTCATTTTTCTATAATCGACTGGGCTATAACCTCCCAGTTTTTCTTTTATGCGATAGAAATTGTAATAAGAAATGTATTTATTGATTTCATCAATCATCTCAGACATTGACCTAATGTGATAAAGATAGATTGTTTCCATCTTCATCTTACCAAAGAAGTTCTCCATGACTGAGTTGTCTAGGCAGTTTCCTTTTCTGGACATTGATTGGGTTATTCCCCGATGTCTTAAACGAGCTTGATACTCTGGGTGTTGATAATGCCATCCCTGATCCGAGTGTAGAATTAATTTTTGATGTGGTGGAAGCTTTTTGAATGCCTTCTCCAACATATCGAGAACAAGATTCATGTTTGGCGATGTACTTATCGAATAAGAAATGATTTCTTCGTTATACATATCAATGATAGGAGATAAATATATTTTGGAACCATTTATGTTGAATTCAGTAATATCTGTTGCCCATTTTTGGAACGGCGCATCAGCGGCGAATTTCCTTCTTAGAACATTAGGGGCAATCTTACCAACAGTGCCTCGATATGAAGAATATTTCCTATGCCTTCTAGCCTTATAAACTAGACCATATTTCTTCATGATTTTTCTAACTAATTTATGGTTGACTATAAGACCGTATTCATTTCTTAAAGCGTAGACTATTCTTCTATATCCATACCTGCCCTTATTTTCTTTGAAAATATTGACTATCATTTCCTCTGTTTTCTCATGTTTATTATGCTTATCTTCATTTCGGAAGTAATAGTAATAAAGAGATTTTCCGAGAGATGATATTTCAAGCAAGTCCTTTAGTTTATATTTATGCCTTAGTTCACGGACTACTTGATAAACTTCTCTTTTTTTCGGTTTTCTTGAACCAAGGCATTCAATTTTTTTAGGTATTCAACCTGGAGTCGAAGCTTTTCGTTTTCTTCTCTTAATTCCTTAATTCTTTTCTTGGCTTTTTCAGAAGTAGGTTCTCCGTCTTTTCCATATTGAGAACGATTCCCTTGCCTATGGATTAAGAAAGCTGCTTCGCCCATTTTTCGATAAAGTCTAAACCATCCAAGCATCGTGCTTTCCATGAGTTCACCTGACTTTGTGTAGAGGTTGTATTTCTTACCTAATTCTTGATAACTCATGTGGTTATCGTAATGATCTTTACAGACCTTAATCTTGATGTCGTCTGGAACTTTTTTATAGATTCCACGCACTTTTTTGTCCTTTTTCATAAAATCACCTCAAATATTTTATCAAATAAGTACAAGTTATGGGGTTCACATCAGAACCCCCGACGCCGAGAGGATGAACGACGAGGTCAAGAAACTCGTTGACGCCTGTATCGCGGTCGCCAAAGACCAGGACGAAGGCGAGCTCACTACGACCGAGATATTCAGCGAAGAGTACCTCAAGAAGATCCAGGGGATACCTTACAAGAACACCAAGTTCAAGATGCTACTCGAGCTTCTTAGAAGAACCATCAAGAAGTATGGCAAAGTCAACAAATACAAGGCCGACGAATTCTCCAAGAGGATGAAGGACCTTGTAGATAAATACAATAAGCGAGACGGGACCATTCTCATCTCCAACGATGACGTGATCAACGAGTTCATAGATTCGCTGAGCGAAGAGGCCCAGAAGATACTGGACGACCTCCAAAAGGACGCTAACACGTTCAAAGAGATGGGCATAACCTTCGAGGAAAAGGCGTTCTACGATATCCTCAAGGCCATCAGGGACAAATATGGCTTCAAATACGATGACGCCAAACTTATCGAGTTGGCTAAGAAAGTTAAAGCGACGGTTGATGATAAAGCCAAATACACCGACTGGTCATCCAAAAGCAACATCAAGGCCAGTCTGCAGTCCGACATCATCAGGCTCCTTAACAAGAACGGATATCCTCCAATGACGTTCGAAGACGTTTACGCCAAGGTTTTGGCTCAGGTGGAGAACTTTAAAAAGTTCGAGTAGGTAGCGACATGATATCGTCATTTAATCTTGATTACTGGCTCTCACAAGCAAAAAACCTAAGCAATCAAATCGACAACACTATCAATCGCTATAAGGAAGACGAAAGACAAGAAATGTCTCAAGCGATAATCACTTTATTGCGCGATTTCGATGAGACCGTCGCCGTTTGTGTAGCCGAAAAGGACACTAAACACAATTTTGATACCAGACACCGATATATTGAAGCGGCGCTGAATTTTATAAATGGTAAAAAGATATACCATTGCCTCGACCGTTTTCACAGCGACTTAAAAATCTCTATATCGCATTATTCTCCTGAAGGCGAATACTCGGAGAGGCTGGTTCTCAAATACATTCAATACCTAGTAAAGATTAAGCAATTATTAAAGAACGAGTTCAGTATCTGCGTGCTTAATAACATAGACAAGTATCCACTTGATTTGGATGACACGTTTGAAAAATATTATGTCGAGATATTGAAACAAATAGAGCCAATCTCATTTGGATTGGAACCTTTGAGCGGAGCTGATTCTTATTATGTTCAAAAGAAAAAGATGATTTATTGCCAAGGCGTTATTTTTTACGAATACACAATCACAAATGCATATGACAGCGTCAATAAATTCGATAGGTTCGTTGCTTTTTCTACACTAGATGTTTTTGATAATTACGCAATAAAGGCGAGATTTCTTAAACAAAGAGTCAATTTGTTTGAAGAAAAAGTTGATGTGATGTTCTTGCTTAATTACGAGATTGCTATAAGGCCATGCGAGCTGAACAAGATTTCAGAAGTCATCAATCTTAACTGCAATTTCACTAGGACAATCGAATATCAAAACTTGATGTCATATATTAAGGAAAAAGAACTATCAATTGATAAGATCTTGCTTTTGGGCAAAGATAGTTATTCAGATTTTGCTGAATTTGTTTTTAATAATGGCAAGGAAACCTATTTGCTTCAATTGTTTTCCCATGCGAGAGAATTGCTTCAGAACTTAGGCGACGGGAAAAATGTTATGCTTTATCTTTTTCACACCTTGAATAATACGATTATCAGCAATCAGAAATCTCTTACCACAAATGAAAAGGTCTCTGATTTGAAATTGAAGAGTGGGGTCCTTCCCTTTGACAGAACCCCATTCGGAGCCTCTCTAATAAGGCACAATCCGAAAATGAGCACACTTATGGATTGCTTTGATGTTTCAAAACACAACTGTGAGTTACTTAAAAGGGACATTTCGGATAACTCTATTAGACAATCGTTGCTTTATACGAGCCTTGATGGCTTTAGCGAACAGGAATTAGCGGAAAATATCGAACAATATAATAGGAAAATTCCTAATGAAAGATGTGGATCTAAGTTATGCCAATTCGGCAAATATGTCTATTTGAACGAAGACGAGCGAAATACCCATCAATTACTAAAAATGATTATCGATAGGTCCAAACACTCTTCGTTTCCAGAATACCTAGCTTACGCTAAATCAAGGATTGTGGAATTACAGCTCGATTTTGACGATAAAGAGAAAGAAAAAGCGGTTCAGAATGTTTTTAATGAAAGTGATGTTTTTGCAGTGTATTGGCCAGCAGGAACAGGAAAAACCACATTCGCCAATTTTGTTTTGAAAGTCTTGGGCGACAAGATTCACGCCCTGTGCCTAGCCAACACGAACCCCGCTCTTCAAAACCTTAGAAACAAAATCGAAGATAAAAACGCTCAATATTCAACCATTTATCAATGCATAAAAGACGAATTTAACGCCTCTAATTGTGACGTTTTGATTGTTGATGAGTGTAGCAACATTTCCACGAATAACATGCTTACAGTCCTAAACAAGGTTAAGTTTAAGCTTGTTCTTTTCCTCGGAGATATTTATCAGATTGAAGCCATTCAATTTGGAAATTTGTACAGCCTTCTTCGCCATTTTTTGAATGCAAGTAGATTTGTCGATCTTGATAGAGAATTTAGAAGTCACAACAATCCATTTCTCCCAAAAGTTTGGAAAAAGGTCAGAGATTTAGATGACTCAATCGACGAGACGTTGAATGAATACAAGATTCCATCCAACCTAGATAAATCAATCTTCAAAAAGAAAAAAGAAGACGAGATAATCCTCTGCCTGAATTACGATGGCTTATATGGGATTAACAATATCAACAAATACCTTCAAGAGAATAACAAGAATCAGCCAGTTACCTGGAAACAGTACACTTTCAAAATAGGTGATCCTATACTTTTCATTGAAAATTCGCGTTTTAGAAATGTCCTATACAACAACCTAAAAGGAACCATCCTTGGCGTTGAACAAGATGATGACAAAATCTCTTTCACTATCTTGATTGACAAATCAATTAATCCGCTTACCGAGGCTTGCTATGGTTTCGAACTAGTTAAAAACTGCGGTGATGGAAAATCGATAATTAAGTTTGATGTTTCAAAATTCAAACCTGTAGATTACGATAATGACACTCAGCCAAATTATCAGATTCCATTTCAGATAGCCTATGCTGTTTCGATTCATAAATCGCAAGGGCTTGAATATGATTCAGTGAAGATCGTTATTACAAATGAAGTTGAAGAACAGATTTCCCATAATATTTTTTACACAGCGATAACAAGGGCAAAAGAAGATTTGACAATTTATTGGACGCCTGAATCAGAGAAAAAAATTATTGCTTCGCTGAAAAAGAAAAACAGCAAGCGAGACGCCGATATTTTGTTGACACGATTTCCTGATTTAAAACATTCTAACTGATACACACTCGTTTGTTCTTTTTCGACAGTTATTAAACGTGTGATTTGGATAACCGAGCCTCTCATCGCACGTAGAGACTGTTGCGTTACTAGATTTTTAAATAGCGTAAAAATGTCATTTTTAAGGGTGGAAATCATCAATCTTAATGAAATTCACTTTTTTTCATGCTCAAATTAAAGTGAAAATGATAATTAATTTTTATTAATATCACAAAAAAATAAACATTGTATTAGTAAACATATTGTTAGCAGATAAAAGCGAATTTTTTTTCCAGAAAAAACTAGCGAATCCATATGTGTGTTATTCCATTTTAGTAACATATCAACATTTCATACAAGAACATTGATTAAATGAATAGCTGAATTTGATTTTTTGTTGAATTTACTAATGACATTTACAAAAAAATACTGCAAAAATAATATTAATATCAATTATGGAAATTAAAGATTTTCTCTTAAAAATTTACTTATTTATCAATTTTAAAAAAAATAAGTAAAATTAAACGTTTGGAATTTTACTTAAAAACGTTACACTTAAAATAAGTAAAGGATATTATAAGAATGAAATTATTATCAAATAGAGCAGGTCACCTATATCACGTTCAAAGTGATTACCAATGTTATGTTCCTACTCCACTTAACGAAGTAGCAATTGAAATGGATAATGAGATGATTGAATTACTAGGTGAAGCAAACAACTGGATTGGTAAACTTGATGGTATTTCTTACAATCTTCCTGAACGTAATATTTTTATTTCAATGTATGTACAAAAAGAAGCTGTTGTTTCAAGTCAAATAGAAGGAACACAAGCTTCGCTTTCGGATGTATTACAAATTAATAAAAAAAGTAATGAAAAAAGAATAGAAACAGAAGAAATAGTTAATTACGTTCATGCATTAAATTACGGAATTGATAAACTAAATGAGTTGCCTATTTCAATGAGATATTTAAAAGAGATTCATTCAGAACTTTTAAAAGGAGTAAGAGGAAGTACTAAAAATCCAGGAGAGTTGCGTCATTCTCATAATTGGATAGGACCTATTGGATGTAATTTATTAAATGCAACATATATTCCACCTTCAGTAGATATAATGCATGATTCACTTAGTGATTTAGAAAAATATATTAACAGTGATTATAACCTTCCAAAGCTTATTAAAATTGCTTTAATTCATTATCAATTTGAGACAATTCATCCATTCTTGGATGATAACGGACGACTTGGACGCTTATTAATTCCACTTTGGCTAAAAGAAAACAACATATTAGAATATCCACTTTTATATTTAAGCTTATATTTTAAGCAAAATAGAACTGAATATTATGAATTATTAATGGATGTTAGATTTAAAGGATATTATGAAGCATGGATAAAATTTTTCCTTAAAGGAGTATGCTCAATGTCCCAAAATGCATATAATGCAATTGTTTTAATAAATAATATTAAGAAAAAAACAATGAATAAAATTGATAATATGAGTATAATAAACAAAAGCAAATATTACAAATCAGTAAACTTTTTATATATTCATCCATATTTCGATAGTAAAGATCTACAAGAAAAATTAAAAATTTCAAAACCAACAGCTTCAAAGATTATCGAAGAACTATTTAATTTGAAAATTATTTCTAAAAATTCAAAAAAAGAAAGATATGTTACTTACAGATTTGATGAGTATGTAGATGTATTAGAAAAAGGGACAGAATTTCAATAATTAAATTTCATGGATTGTAAAAATAATAATTTTACAATATATAAACCTTTAAAATGTACCAAATGAAATAGACACTTATAAAAAAGCGCACTAGTCATTTTGTTTTGTTTTGATATAACTTATAAGTTAAGAAGGTGAGTGATAATATGGGAAAGAATTATTTTACAGATGAACAAGTTTGATTTCTAAAACAAAATAAATATGTTATATAATATTCCATTCTATTTGCACTGTTGTTTCGTTGTGAAATAAAAAGTAAATAAGACAATAAATTTTGTTATAAGATAATATAATCAAAAGTTCCATATCATCATTAAGAGTTACCTTCTCTATTTTTTATTATATAAATAGAAGTTAAAAGATAATAAACATATATGGCGTATTGTAATGAAATATAACCGCAAAAGGACAAATGCGGCGTGTAATTATGGATAAATTATCTAGCAAATAATACCTTCAATTGATTGGAAAGAGAATATAACTATACAGAGTTTATTCTGGAATTTCTCAAAAAGAGTTAGAAAAAAAGACTAGCGTTTCTATTAGAACTATCTCGAGACTTGGGGGTGGTATTTCCATTCAATTAGACAGTTTCATTAAAATTTTAAAACCGTTAGATCTTTATGAAAACATCGATTTAATTATTTCTGACCAAACTAAGAGACCTTCAATGTACCTAGAGAAAAACAATACTAAACAAAGAGTTTATAAAAAGAAGAAAAAAATATAAGTGTTTAAATGGTGAGGTGATGAATAATGAACACAACAGTTGAAGTATTTCTTTGAAAATAAAAAAACAACAATTAACGCACTTAAAGCCCACCTTAATAAATTGCTTAATAAATAACATTAAAACAAAAACAATTTTTATTAAAATACGTTCATGCAAAAATTTGTTTTCATCTATTCATTGTGATGAAATAATCATACTTAAAACATATCTTTCTCGTTCATATTTTGGGAAAATTATATAAAGATAAAAGTTAAATTGTAACAAGATATAGACTTATAAAAGCCATTAATAAGGTAGGAATAGAAATAAGAAGTCCATACCCGGTGAAATTCAAAAATGATAATTTAATCTCTTTATCTTTTAATATAGACATCCACATAATACCAGCTAAAGCTCCAAGTGGAGTTAAGAAGGCAGCTATATTTGAAGAAATGATTACAGAATATATTGATCTAATTCCAGAAGTAGAATACGTAAGAACCGAAGAGTAAAATATTGACATTGGAATATTATTAATTAGGTTTGCACAAATAAAAGATGATAATCCATAAGACACGATTGGATTATTAATTTGGTTAAGCATATTTGCAATTTCTTTTGTAATCTCTACTTCATTACACGCCAAAACAAAAACAAACATCGATAAAATAAATGGTATAGTCGCAAATGGTAATCTCTTGGCGCTGTTTTTAAGTATCTTAATGCAAGAAGGATTAATAATTGCATATATGAAAGACGCCACAATAAGTAAAGCACAAGACACTGACGCAACAGTCCACATTGGAATATTGATGAAAGAAGATATAGCCATAAAGATAATACATAAAGAAAGTAATGATAAAGAAAATACAAATAAGAATTTATCTTTAACATGAACTTCTTTTATTACCGCATCCATTTTAACACCAAGTTTTTTTCTAAATAATAAGAACATTGTTCCTAATGAAGTTAATCCAGCCAAAACCGTTGGAACAAACATCACTTCAAAATATTCAAAAAATGAAATAGCAAAGGTAGAGCCGAGGTATATGTTTGTTGGATTTCCAATAATTAATAACATCGACCAGGTATTCGCCGCAACAAATTCACTAATCAAATATGGAATAGGATTAATCTTCGTATTTTTACAAAAGAAAATAATAAAAGGAGTTAAAGTAATAATGATAATATCATTTGAAGTAAATATGGTTAAACACGAAACTAACAAGTAAAGAAGGAAGAACAAAGTATATTGATTTGTCTTAGCTTTCTTTACTACTATTGATGCTAGTTTTTCAAAAAAACCAGTTTCATCCAAAACAATTGAAATTAACGTCATAGAAAAAAATAAGGTCAATATTTCAATCGGATTGATTGCGTTATCTTTAATTAATCCGTTTGTAAAAGATTCAAAAGAAACTAGATTTAAGCTTAAAATTAAAATTGCTCCAATAAGCGGAGCAATCCAATATGTTTCAATTGAGAATGTTTTAAACTTAATTCGGGGATATAAGATAATGCAAGTGAGCATTCCAATAATGGATAATGATGCTATAACAATAATGGGTAACATAATTTGACCATGAATATACTAGCACAATTTTTTCTGATATCAACTAGAAAAAAACGTATTATTAAATAATTAATATGATAAAAATAAGCAAGCTAAAATAAGCGAATAAATATACTGATAAAAACGATTAAAAACATCAATTAGCAAAAAAAATTCGAAAGAGATAGTATTAAAATAATGTAAAATAGTTTTGTAAAAAGATAAATAAAATTATATTCTGAGTGCAAAAACGTATTTATTCAAGTTATAGATAACCCAAAAAAAGTAATCATCAAAAACTATTGAAGTTTACGAAGAATATAACTAGGAGATTTTAGAAGGATTTGATGTTACTGATTTACCAGCTTCAAAGTATCTCATGTTCCAAGACGAACCATTTAATGAAGAAGATTATGAGTAAGTTATTATGAATATCTTGGAAGCAGAGAAGAAATACGATACTTCAATAATTGGATATAATTGGGAAAGCTCAAATCCAAGAATTCAACTTGAACCAGTCGGTAAAAGAGGATACATCAAATTATTACCGATTCAAAATAGATAAAAAAACACGAATAAAAATTTATATGAAACACACCCAACCGATATGCTTCTTTTTATATAAAACAAACATTTACAATCGTTTTTATATAAATATATAATATCAATAACAAGAAAACTAATTAATACTTGATGAGTACTGGAGAAAATATCATGGAATATACATTAGAAGATAAATACAGATTAATCAAAGAAGATGTTATTGTACAAACATCAAGCAATCCTATTGCTATAGTAAAAACGATCATGCATAAAGACTACGTATTAATTCATGGTCCAGAACATCACTTCTTAGATGGTGCCTCATTTCTAGTTGCTTATAAAAATGCTGGAGGTGAAGTTAATTTAATTGAAGCTCTTGATACGCTTGCAGCTCGAACAATTAAAATGCCAGGTGCGATGTGTGGGTATTGGGGAGTGTGTGGCTCTTGCGCCTCTATAGGGGCGTGTTTAGCAATCATTAATGAAACAGGTCCATTATCGAGTAATAGTTTTTACAAGGATAACATGGAATATACTTCTTCAGTAATTGAAATAATGAGTAAAATTGGTGGTCCTCGTTGTTGTAAAAGAAATGCTTTTATATCTATTAGTGAAGGCGTAAAATTTGTTTTTAAAAAATACAATGTAAAAATGGAACTCGATAAAATCGAATGCGAGTTTTCCAACTTAAATAAACAATGCATTGGAGAAAGATGTCCTTTCTTTAAGAAATAGTATTGTTTATTAATCTTAAGACTTAAGTCTTAAGTGTTCTTAATGATATTTTTTGAAATCAAATGTTAAAATTACAATTATATTCTTACTTTTATAAAGCCGATTATTCAGTTTAAAAAATGTTTCAAGTATATAATTGACAAGAAACATTTTTTTAATTAAACAATTAATTATCAGATCTGCTAAACGAATTTTTCATATGCATACTTGATACATATAAGACATCGTTCAAAGTTTTATCTGTTTCTTCTTGAACCATCTTTGCAATTTCATCATTTGCTTTTTCAAGTTCTTTCTCATCTAGTGAATTATCAAACTTATCATATTTATTCAAAATGAAATGACTATAATTCATAACCTTATTGCTATATCTTTCTAATAATATTGCGCTTGAGTTAAAGTATGGATCTGCTAACGAACCAATTAATCGAGATGACCAATAAAAATTATCAGTGGATACTTTTAATGTTGTGTTAGAAAAATACGATGGCATTTTATCAACATTAGTAAATACCGGTACTAAAACATTATGAACATTTGAACCAAAAGCAAACCACATTATTGAAGATAATAAAGATGGAACATTATCGCGAATTTGTGCTAAAGTTAGAACACTTGTTCTATTAACTCCAATAGCACGATATTTATTTCTGTTTGGATTATTCACATCTTTATTATATGGATCAAATTCTGTCCCTTGGAAATGCGATGATAACAAATATTTAACATCTTCAATTGTAATCTTTCTTTCTGGAACTAAGCTCCATGGAATATCATCACTTTCTGGAGCATAATCGGCATCATCACCTTCCCATTTAAAAGTTTTTGGATTCAAATAGCGTTCCATAAACCATGCACGTGGAGTGTTATAAATATGGTCACTATCATCATGACTTCCAAATGCCAAACGAGGAGAAAATTTTCCATTAAGAGTCAAATCTAAATTATATTGCTTGACAAGGTTTTTTAAACTACCTGAACACATATTTTCTTTTTGAGCGTTATATGCATCATCGAAATCAAATTTATCCAATCCAAATTGATTTGGCATAACAACATATTCTTCATCTTTTACTCTTCTAGCAATCCAGTTATGTCCACCGATAGATTCCAACCACCAAATCTCATCTTTATCGCTGAAAGCAATTCCATTGCTTTCATACGTACCATATTTTTCTAATAACGAGCCTAATCTAATAACGCCATCTTTTGCAGAAGAAATATACGGCAAAACCAAAACAACTAAGTCTTCTTCACCTATACCACCATAGGTGATATCACCTTTTTTATGATTTCCAATCTTAAGTAACGGATCTCCACCTTGTACACGTGGATTCGTAGTAATAGTTTCTGTAGCAGTCATACTAACATTCTTTGAGTTAATTCCACTTGCTGCCCAAATACCATTTTTATTATCAACACTAGGGAAGCAAGTGTATCTTAAAGATTTATCTTCTAACTCAATTTCTATCTTCGATATTTTAGATCTATATTGTTTTTTTACATTAGACGCTTCAACTACAATATGTTTCTTTGCTTGAAAGACTCCAGTCGGATTATCATCATTTCTTGCAATAAGAGTTGAGCCATCATAACTTGCTTTTTTTCCTACTAATAATGTTGTACATGCCATAAAATATTTTCTCACTTTCTACACTAATTATTATATACATAATAACACTTTATAATTAAAAATATGATGATTAATGTAACTCATATTTTCTAATGTTATTACAAATTCACATTGATTCTCATAATATGAGAATTATTCTCACAAATGAAGATATATAATTAAGATACAGGTAAATTACCAATATATTATTAAAACTTAGAAAAGGAAAAATTATGAATCTAATTGGAAGTGGAAGAACAGCAAAAGTTTATGATGATAACGGTAAAGCATTAAAAGTTTTTAACGATAATTTTCCAAAGTAAGCAATATACAAAGAATATAGAAATGCTTCTTTAATGAAAGCTTTTTTACCACACAATGTTCCTAAAGTTCATATGATAACCATCTGTGAAAAAACCTCGGAATATTATTTGACAAGATTGAAGGATCTAAATTTACAGATTTTTTGTTAGAGGCAAAGAACACTTCAAAAGCAATATCATATATGGTAAAACTGCACAATAAAATATTAAAAACAAAATATCGAGCGATATTCATTCATATAAAGCTCTTTTATACTTAAGAACTCATGATCAGTCTGTTATTAAGCAAATAGATGAACTACCTGATGGAAATAATCTACTACACGGAGACTTTCACCCTGATAATTTAATCATGCATAAAAAGCGAATCAATGCAATTGATTTTATGAATATTTCTCGCGGTCCTAAATTAGCGGATATCGCTAATACATATTACTTAATTTCATCAGGTAATCTACCTGATACTTTGTCAAAAGAAGAAATTGATGTTATAAATAACCAACGAATTGCAATGGCAAACTCATATCTGATGGAAATGAAATCTTCATATAGCGATATCAAACCGTTCTTAAATGTACTAACAAAACTTGAACAATAATTGTGTATTATTACTAAATAACAATGCAAATTTATTCTTTTAACGCAAGAAACTTGCATTTATTTTATAATATGCTAAAGTAAATTGTTCTTAATGCATACGCATTTTGAACATTACCCCCCTGAATTTAAAAAGTATATTATTTTTAAATTCTCAGCTGTCCTTCGGGACAGCTTTTTTTATGAACATTAATAACAATTTTAAGGTAAAATAAATATAAGACTATATATAGGAGAACTCTATGTACAAAATTAAAATTAATCCAGAAGTTAAACACGCATTGGAAAACAACATTCCGGTTGTCGCGTTAGAATCGACCATTATTTCACACGGCATGCCTTATCCACGCAATGTTGAGACGGCCTTACATGTGGAACAGATTATTAGAGATAACGGGGCAGTTCCTGCTACCATGGGGATTATCGACGGAATACCTGTAGTAGGAATGAACAAAGATGAGATCGAAGAGTTTGGTAAAAAGAAAGGGATACTAAAAGTATCTCGCAGAGATTTGCCTTATGTTATTGCGCATAAACTATGGGGAGCCACCACAGTAGCGACAACAATGATACTTGCCAATATCGCTGGTATTAAAGTATTTGTTACCGGTGGAATCGGCGGCGTTCATCGTGAAGTCAACGAAACTCTTGATATTTCCGCTGATTTAACCGAACTATCAAATACAAACGTAAATGTTATTTGCGCAGGAGTAAAAGCAATATTAGATTTACCACGTACAATGGAATATCTCGAAACTCTCGGAGTATTAGTTCTAGGATATAGATGTGACTACTTACCAAATTTCTATACTCCACGTAGCGAAGTAAAACTTACATATCGTGCGGATACACCTGAAGAAATAGCAAGTATGATAAAAGCTAAAGATGACTATAACTTAAAAGGTGGAATACTAATTACTAATCCAATTAAGAAGGAAGATGCTATTGATGAAGAAGAGATAAATCATGCGATAAAAGGTGCCTTAGAAGACGCACATAAAAACAATGTTGCTGGAAAAGATATAACTCCTTTCCTTCTAAAAAGAATCGTTGAACTTACCCATGGAGATTCACTTGAATCAAATATTAAACTCGTCTATAACAATGCGGAATTAGGCGCAAAGATTGCAGTAGAATATTCAAAACAGTAATTTTAAAAGAGAATAGATTTACAATTATTCTATTCTCTTTATTATTTACTTATCAAAATTTTCTTTGATTTTCTTTCCAATTAATTCACATTCTTCATCACTGATAAGATTACCATTGTTCATAGCGAATGTGCTATTCCACTCAAAGCCATCTTTGTATTTAGGAACAAGATGAATATGAAGATGACCTAATGTATCTCCATAAGCCCCATAATTAATTCGATCTGGATTGTATGCTTTTCTAATAGCTGATGCAACTTTACACACATCATCCATAAAGTGGTTTCTTTCTTCTTCAGATAGATCGGTTAATTCAGCAACATGGTCTTTTCGATACGCTACAATCATACGACCTTTATGCGATTGATCTTTAAATACAATTACTAAAGAATATTCTGTCTTAAAAGCAAGATACCCAAACTTTGATAAAGCTTCGCCACGAGAACAATAAGGACAAGTTTCAACTTTCATAATTATTAGCTCCTTCTATAATATATTTTAACAAAAACTAATTAAGTCGACTGATATTTATTTATTAATAATACTAATTTGTGCACTTAGCAACAAACTAATTATCTTTCATTATAGATAGATAAATTTACATATTTCTCATCTGGAGTAGAACCGGCGTGAGTCGAAACAAGCTTAGATGATGTTTCTTGATTAAATCCGTACTTACCTTTAGAAATCAGAATAAAATCCCCGATGAAATAATCAAATCTAGGGCATTCTTCTCCTTCACCAAAAACTTTTTCTTTTTTTACTTCGTCTTTTGATAAAATATAGAATTCATTCCCGTAATACTTATTTGCAAGTTCTCTAAACTCCTTTTTCTTTCCCCTTTTTACTCTGAAGGAGGAAGTACGTGCTTCGAGAGAATAATAAGGAGAATCCAATAGCGAAAAGAAATCTTCATGTTCTTTAACATCGTAGTATTGAACATTAATATGTCCGTGATCCGCCAATAAAATAAATAAGACATCCGGATGTTTTTTTACAATACTTTCCACTCCGTCAGTTAGTTCTTTAATAACCAAACCAACTTCTTTTGAACCAACTCCATATAAGTGAAGAGAAGTATCTGGTTCTGTGCAATAGGCATATAAGAAGTCGTTTTTATCACAAACTTTATCGAGATTCTTAATAAAGCAAGAAGCATCTTTACTTTCTAATGAGAAAGACTGAAGCATATCGTATTTGCCATTATTATTATGTTTTCTCATTAAATCAATAATTGATTCATATTGACACATAAACACGGTTGATACTGGAGTAAAATCAAACGGCTCTTTTACAAAGGTAGAAGGAAACATCGTAACTGGTATTTCATATTCCTCAAACTTTTGTGTCCATCCTAACCAGCCAGTTTCGCATGGATATTTACCCGATAGAAGCGCAGTTGTAGCTGCAACTGTAGTAGGAGGATAAACAGAGCTTATATCAATACGTTTATGCTCTAAAACATACTTTGATTCATCCTGATAGACTTCTTGAATCTTCTTACCAAACCCATCTAAAAGAATAAGACATAATTTACGTCCTTTATTCTTATCAAGTATTTCGTCAAGTTCTTTTAATGATTCGTGGAATTCTTCAACACCAAAATAACGCAAGATAGAATTAGAAACATTGACCAAATTTTTGTGTTTATAATATAGATCCATTGTACTCGTCCTCATCTTCTATTAATCCAGTAATATCTTTCAACTTCATTATTTCTTCTTCATCTAATTCTCGGCATTTTCCAAGTTTAAGATTACCTAAGGTTAAGAAAGATAATCTAACGCGTTTTAATTCAACAACTTCCAAATGAAACACCTTAAAAAGTCTTTTAATCTCGTGGTATTTTCCTTCTTTTAAAATAATATGACATTTGTTACCTTCAAGATCTTTTAATGTAGAAGGGGAGGCGATTTCGCCCTGTCCAATATCAATTGGCTTATTAAATTCTTCGACTAAAGAAATAGGTACTTCATGATTTAAAGTAACTTCATACTCTTTTTCTATCATATGGTGCGGATGTATCAATCTATTATTAAGTTTTCCATCATCTGTAAGTAACAATAAACCAGTAGTATCAACATCAAGTCTTCCTACTAATTTAGCTCTTTTTTGATAAATTGGATCAAGAAGATTAAGAACTGATTCATATCCTTCTTCATCAAGTACAGAACATAAATAATTTTTAGGTTTATTAATCATTAAGTATATGTGATTAAAATACTTTACTTCTTCACCATCAACTTTAACTGTTGTCGAAGAAGGATCAAAACATAAATCAGGAACCTTAATCACTTTATCATTTAAAGTTACCAATCCATTTTTAATCATTTTCTTGGTATGTTTACGAGTGCCAAAATTTGAGTTAGACAAAAATTTATCTAGTCTTATTTGTTTCGCCATCAACACACCCTTTCTTTTTAAATGAGTAAAATACAATATATAACGACAAGGCTAATCCCACGATAAAACAAACAACCGATAAGATTATATGAACATAAGTAGGAGCCCAAGAAGGGAACATAACTAAAGGCTTATAACTTAACGGATTAACAAATTGATAATACAAAGAGAATATCGAACCAAGAATGAAACCAATAATAGCCATGTATGTTTCATACTCAACCTTTACTAGAGCAAGACCTATAAGTTTAGAGACTACAAAGAAGCCTACAAGTACGCCTATAGCAAACAAAATAACAATAACAATATTATGTCCAACATCTTGAAATTTTAGAAGACGTTCAAGAGTGATCATTAATGGAGAATAGAAGCCTAATACAAGAAGCATCATCGAACCCGATATTCCAGGCACAACAAGTGCAAACGAAGCCACAAAGCCCATTAAAATGGTTATTAAGCATATTCCAAAACTCAAAGTAGATAAATCGTAATTGCCAAGTCCTGGAATAAAATTTAATCCAACAACCAACGCTAAAGCAATTGTAAAAGATAAGCCTCCTGATACAGTTAATTTTTTATTTACTTTAGGAAATAAAGAAGGAAGTCCTCCGATAATAAAACCAACAAATAAGCAAACAATTACAAAAGGTATATATTCAAATCCTTTATTAATTGGAATAATCAACGCTCCAACGCCAACCGCAACTCCAAGTAGTATTGGAAGCAAAGTAAAAAATGATTCTTTGAAATGCTTAAACAAATTATTGATCGAATCAATAATTTTATTGAACAAATTGAAAATAACAGCTAAAGTTCCACCAGAAACTCCTGGAACAATACATGCGATACCTATTCCAACCCCTTTGAAGAAATCTACAAACTTGTCTTTGAATTTTCTCATAATATTGCCCCCTTATTTTAATTTAAAATAAATATTATTCCTTTTCTCGTTGCCTAGAAGCGTCGCATCATCATGTCCTGGATAACACACCAAGAAATCTGATAAATCAATCAACTTACGTAAAGATGGCTTAATCAATTCTGCTTGAGAAGTTGGTAAATCCGTACGTCCAATTGAACCTTTAAATAAAGTATCGCCTGTAAATAAAGCGTTGTCGTCTTCATCTAAGAAGCAGCAACTTCCCATCGTATGGAATGGCGTATGGATAACTTTGAAAGTTTCACATTTAAATTCCAACGTATCTTCATCTTTAAATTTTATTGGGTTAATCGAAAGTTTTACATCCTCTTCGCCATTAGTCATTCCACCATTGAGGTAAGAATCACTTAATAGTTTAGCATCTTTTTCATGAATATATACTTTAGTGCCCGGAAAAGAAGCCAGAAACTTCGGAATACCACGAATATGGTCAAAATGACCATGGGTTAAAATTATCGCTTCACAAATTGAATAATGTTGTTTTATATAATTGATTACATCATCAGAAGTAGTCCCTAAGTCGATAATTACGCATGGTCCCTTAGTTTTACCGACAATGTATGTACATGCGGAAAATTCTGTATACGAATCATTATAATTAAAGGTCTTAATCATCTTTGTCTCCTTACTAACATGCTTTACAAGCATATTTTATTTTACAACATTTAAAATATAATTCATACATAACAAAATAATAATTATCACATCTGTAAAATGATATACTATTTAAAAAGAACGGGGATAAATTTATGATTGATAACACAGAACTTAAAAACATTGATGTAGAAGTCTACACAGCGATAAAAGACGAGACTTCTAGACAACAAAATAACATTGAATTAATCGCATCTGAAAATTTTGTTTCCTTGGCTTGCTTAGAAGCACAAGGCTCAATAATGACTAATAAATACGCCGAAGGTTATCCTTCCAAAAGATATTATGGTGGTTGCGATAATGTCGATGTTGTTGAAAGATTAGCACAAGAAAGATTGAAAAAACTATTCGATGCTGCTTATGTTAATGTTCAACCACATTCAGGCTCACAAGCAAATATGGCAGCCATACGTTCGCTGATAAATCACGGCGATAAAATCCTTGGCATGTCTTTAGATGCTGGTGGTCATTTAACCCACGGATATAAATTATCTTTTTCAGGAAAAGATTACGAATCATTTACTTATGGAGTAGATCTAGCGACTGGATTAATTGATTATGAGGAAGTACGTCGTATTGCTGTAGAAGTTAACCCGCAACTTATTATTGCTGGAGCTTCTGCTTACCCACGAAAAATCGACTTCAAAAAATTCAGAGAGATTGCGGATGAAGTTGGTGCATATCTTATGGTAGATATGGCACATATCGCCGGCTTAGTTGCGACAGGATATCATCAAAATCCGGTCCAATATGCGGATGTAGTTACTTCTACAACTCATAAAACATTGAGAGGACCAAGAGGCGGAATAATTTTATCTAATAACCTTGAATTAGGAAAGAAAATAGATAAAGAAGTATTTCCTGGAACTCAAGGTGGTCCATTAATGCATATTATTGCCGCTAAAGCTGTCGCTTTTAAAGAAGATTTACAAGATAATTTTAAAACATATATTGGACACGTCGTAGAAAACGCTTCTGTATTAGCAGAAGAAATGAAGAAGCTTGGCTATCCAATTATTTCTGGTGGAACAGATAACCATCTTTTGCTTGTAGATGTCAAATCAAAACTTGGTATCAGTGGCAAAGAGGCTCAAATGATTCTTGAAAGCGTAAATATAACCTGTAATAAAAACAGCATTCCAGGAGATAAAGAAAAACCAGCGTATTGTTCAGGAATTAGATTAGGAACTCCGGCAATGACAACTCGTGGTCTTAACGCTGATGATTTTAAAGATGTCGCAAGACTGATTAATAAAGCCTTAGAAGGAAGAGAAGACAGAAATATTTTAGAAGAAGTTAGAAGAGAAGTAAAAGAATTAACTGATAAATACCCTTTACCATATAAAATGTAAAGTTGTATTAAAATATTGTCATTTTATGTAAAAAACATTGTCATTTGCGAGTTTTTTTATCAATAACATTGCATTTATAAAATTGCTAGTTTATTATTAAATTATAGGAGGTTAGTTATTATGAAAACCTTAAAATTAACAGTAACAAACTTAAACGGTTTAACATCTAGACTAGCCGCAGACTTGGTTGCAGAAGCCAATAAGCATGTTTCAAATGTTACTATGGTAGTTAATCGCGATGATCCACTTAGTCAGGCTGATTTAAAATCTATCATGAATGTATTTACTTTATCCGTTCCTCAAGGGAAATCTTTTGAGATTGATATTGATGGTGAAGATGAAGAAGCAACATATAAAGCATTTGAAGAATTAGTTGCTGAATTACATTTATAAAAAATATTAGAGTTGATACAATATGTTACCAACTCTTTTTTTGTAATTAGAAAGAGAAAATTATGGACTCAATAGAAGAATTAAGAAGCAAGATTAAAAAATTTGTCACCGATCGAGACTGGAATCAATTTCATTCTCCTTCAAATCTTGCTAAATCAATTTCAATAGAATCGGCAGAGCTTTTAGAATGTTTCCAATGGAGCGATACAGAATATTCTTTAAACGATGTAAAAGAAGAATTAGCGGATGTCATGAATTATTGTATTCAAATGTCCATAGCCTTAGATTTAGATATTAAAGATATAATCTTGGAGAAGTTAAAGAAAACTGAAGCAAAATATCCGATTGAAAAATGCAAAGGAATATCAACAAAATACGACAAACTAAAATAATAAATGATAAAGCAATTAGTTAATGTAACGTAAAAAATAAGTTGTAACATTTGAAATGCTATAACTTTAAAAAGATGTTACAAATGAGACAATTATGTATGAAAGCTTTAGATATTTTATTTAAGATGTTTTTCAAGAATAAAATTTACTGCTTGATTTACAACATTACCAAGAAGCATTTTATAAAAAGCTCTTGTAATTTTTTATAACTTGTATTAATATAATTAAGCAGTCTTTTTGGACCACTAGCTCAGTTGGTAGAGCAGCTGACTCTTAATCAGCGGGCCGAAGGTTCGAGTCCCTCGTGGTTCACCATTTGACTAATTTTGCTCTTGATATTAATCAAGAGCTTTTTTATTTCTTCTTAATAAAATATTTCTTAATAAACGATTCTTCTCCACTAACTTCAGTGGCGTTAAGGAACGTATTTATAACAAAAGAGAACGGAATTTGACAAACAACTAAGATTCCATCTCCAAGCCACAATCTAGCATCCAGATGATTAATATGAATATCTGTAATAGATGATGGAAGTAAGAAAGTTAACAAGATAGTTAATAACGTCATGATAGAAAATAAAATTAAACGATAGCGATTAAACGGATAACAAGTTTTAAATAACATACATATTCCACCGAAGTTTACTGCTATGATGGAGAATGTAACCATCATTTCTTTTACGTATAATGGGTTATCAGCATTAATAACTCCGGTTAGGGATAAAATAATACCAATTAACGCTGGAACAAACATAGTAATGGCTCCGCTTAATGCTCGACGATAAATATTATTTAAGAACCCGGCTTTAATTATCTTATTGTTTGGTTGTAACGCTAAGAAGAAAGACGGAAGTCCAATAATAAACACTTCTAAAATCATCATATTACTTGTAGAGAAAGGATAGGTAGTATTTAGTTGACATGTACCTAATATAACAATTAACAATGACAAAGCCATGGTAAATAAAGTTTTCATTAAATATAAAGAGGAAGATAACTGAATATTATTTACCACTCTTCTTCCTTCTTCTACGACCTTTGGCATAGAGGCAAAATTCGAATCTAATAAGACAAGGTTCGCAACACTCTTTGTAGCATCCGAACCATTAGCCATGGCAATAGAGCAGTCAGATTTTTTCATTGCTAATATATCATTAACTCCGTCTCCGGTCATAGCAACTGTCTTGCCATAGTTTTCTTTTAACGCTGATACTATAACTTCCTTTTGATCAGGAGTGACTCGACCAAAAACTTTATACTTATTAACAATTTTAGCAACTTCAAATAGATTCATTCCTTCAAGAGAGATGTATTTATCCGCATCGACCACTCCAACTCGACGAGCAATATCAGAAACGGTATATGGATTATCTCCTGAAATAATCTTAATTTCTACACCATTATCATTGAACCATTTAATCGTATCGTACGCATCTTCTCTAATATGGTCAACAATAGTAATTACAGCAATAGGTCTAGTTTTCTCAAATTTGTCAGAGTTAACATTTTCATCAGTCAAAGCAAGAAGTAACACTCTTAGGCCTTGCTTTTGTTTCTCGACGATGAATGAAGTAATCTCACTTGGAATATCTTTGCAGACAAATTCAGAAGCACCAAAAACATATGTTTCTTTCTCGTTAAAAGATACTGCGGATAATTTTCTACTAGAAGAAAATGGCAGCGTCTCTTTGGCAACTAAAGATCCTTTTACATTGTATTTATTTTTTATAGCGATTGAGGTAGCGTTGCAATCATCAAATGAATAGATGTAGGAAGATAAAACGTTATCTATATCAACTGATTGATCTAAAACTTTAATCTCGTCTACATTCATCGTTCCATCAGTTAAAGTACCGGTTTTATCTAAACATAAGACATTTGTACGAGCTAACATTTCAATGCAGTATATATTTTGAACTAAGGTCTTTCTTTTAGCTAAACGCATAACACCAACAGCCAAAGCAACCGAAGTTAATAAAAACATACCAGAAGGAATCATTCCAATAATCGCAGAAGAGGTCCGTCTAATTGTTTCTATTACATTTTGATTCATTGAGCCGAAATCAGCGTTGCTGTAATTAATATAACCCAATAAACAAGCTAAAGGAATAAGAATACAAGTAATAGTTTTTATTATCTTATTAATTCCATTGAATAAAACAGAATTAACCGTATCTATTTTTTTTGCTTGAGTTTGAAGTTTACCAACAAATGTGTTTTCACCGATAACATCAACTCTTACTCTACCACTACCGGAAATGACAAAAGAGCCAGCGTATATCTTATCTCCTTTTGTTTTTCTAATCGGACGAGATTCTCCAGTTAATAAAGATTCGTTCATTTCAATTAAGCCTTCTAACACAACACAATCAGCAGTAATTTGGTTTCCACTTGAGACCAATACAACATCATCTAGAACAACTTCGTTATATCTTATATCTTTTTCTTTACCATCTCTAATTACTATTGATTTAGTCGCAGTAACTAACTTCAACTTATCAACCATGTACTTTGAGCGACACTCTTGAATAACACCAATAAGCCAGTTAGCAAAAGCGATAAGGACAAAAAACAAATCGTTGAAGCTTCGAGCAATTATCAACGCAATTGCGACACAAATGATTAATATATTAAAAAAAGTAAAAGTGTTGTCGAAAATAATTCGACCATAACTTTTATTGTTGTTTTTCTTTTCTTTATTTATTAATCCGTCTTCAATACGTGAATTAACTTGATAAGATGATAACCCTTTATCTGCTGATGGATTAAAGCGGAGAATCACTTTTTCTTTTTTCTTTTTCTTATTAATCTTAATTAATCTTTTACGTTCGTTCTTAATAATATGAATTTCTGTTGTAGCGTCTCCTGCTTCAGTAATGGTAAAAGAAGAGGCTTCATTCATGGATTCGAAAAGACTTCTTTCTTTGAAAGATACTTTGCTATCATCGATTTTCTCAAAAGAATTTGGCTTGTTATCCTTATTTTTTTCCATTTTTTAACCCTTATACTATTATTGTATCAAATATCTTTGATTAACATGTATATTCTATTCTTACTAATTTTTAATTTATCCGCTAAGTATTTGGAAACATCGTTTTTTCTCATACCGGATTTAAGCAATACTTGTGCTTCCTCGATTATTTTATCATCGGTTATTTCTACTGAGGGATTTGAATTTCCTTCAACAACAATAACAAACTCTCCTTTTACAGTGGAAGGATCAAGAGAAGTTATTTCGTCCAAAGTTCCACGTATATGTTCTTCATATAACTTGGTAATTTCACGAGAAAGACATACTCTTCTTTCTCCTGAAAAAACTTCTTTCATGTTTTTTAAAGTATCAAAAAGACGATGAGGTGCTTCATAGAATATCAAAGTTTCTTCTCTTTCCTTAAGTTTTTCTAACACTTCTTTTTGACTATTGTTCTTTACAGGTAAAAAACCATAGAACGAAAAATCCGATGTATCAAAACCTGAGGTTATTAACGCTTGAATTAAAGCGGATGGCCCAGGAATAGCTGAAACAGCGACATCCTTATCAATCGCTTCCTTAATAAGCAAAGCACCTGGATCTGATATTCCTGGAGTTCCAGCATCTGAAAGATATACTAATGTAAGATTCTTATTTTTAACTTCTTCCACTAGTTTAATAGCTTCGTTACTCTCAATTTGAGAATAACAACTAACTAATTTTTTAGGGGTAATATTGAGTCTAGATAATAAAAGTCCTGTGTTTCGCGTATCTTCACACGCCACAATATCTGCCTCACTGACAATTTCCATAAAACGAGTTGAAATATCTTTTATATTTCCTATCGGTGATGCTACAAGATAAACAATTCCACCTTTTGTTTGAAAAGGTTTATTTCTTTTTACTGACATCGCTCTTCTCTTTTATTTTATAGTAATCAGCTTTAGACAAAACTACTCGTGTCTCTTTATTAGATACAGTAATTGTATTATTCAAAATATTCATACCTGAAACTTGAAGATCGTTATTATCGATTCTTATCTTATCGCCAAAATTTGGGAATGTACGACGAGCGGAAGCATAAGCAACATCTTCATATTTTAAACAACACATTAATTTTCCACATTGACCAGATAGTTTTGGAATGTTTAAAGTTAGCATTTGGTTTTTAGCCATATTGATAGAAATACCTTCAAAGGAAGATAAAAAGGATGAACAACAAAGCTTTAATCCGCATGGACCAACACCACCAACAAGGCGAGATCTATCACGAGGACCAACTTGTCTAAGTTCAAGCTTAGTATGTAAACGAGAAGATATAGAACGTAACAACTCTCTAAAATCTACTCTCTCATCAGCGGTATATAATATGATTATTTTAGATAAATCTAAAGTATATGTAACTCTGAATACTGACATCTTTAAATTTAGATTATTAACTTCTTCTTTAACCGCTTTTAATGACTCTAATTCGCGATGAAGATTATCTTTGTAATTAGATAAATCTAAAGGAGTCGCAATACGAAGAACAGTATCGTAAATTGATATATCTTCTTTATCATATTGTTTGCGCCATGATATAACTGTAGCTAGAAAGATGCTACCCTCAATACTAACAACAATTTTATCGTCTTTTTTTACTTCAGATGAAAAAACATATGAACGTAATTTATCCGAATCTATACTCGCATTTATAATGTAATTTTCCATAAAAATTATCCTTCCATCACACGACCTAATCTTGCTAAAATGAATGTGAAATTCATATTAGCTTGTAAAGTTGAACTAGCTTCATTTAGTAAGTCTATTGCTTTTATCAACTTCTTTTTATCATTCTTCAATCCCAATATAAATTCTCTAAAAGGATTATTATAGTTTTCTTCCAAAGCATCGTTGAAAATAATAAGTAAGATACTATAGAAATAATTATAACACTTATTTGATTTTAATTTATCCCCCGCCTCTAAAAAAAGCGTATATGAAGCTCTAACTGGAGATAGGACTAAACTTTCAACATATTTTGTAGCGGCATCGTAAGAAGATGAAAAGTCTTTACTCTCATCAATTTCTTTTTTCTTGTCTTCATCATAAGTAAAATGAGAAATTAAGTAATACCTATCTAAACTGATATCACCTTCATATTTATCAACTAATTCCTCGAAGTTCGTTGAGCGTAATCGAACGATTTCACATCTTGAACAAATTGTTGGTAGAACTTTATTGATATTATTGGTAGTTAAGAATGCAACTATATCACCTTTCGGTTCTTCCAAGAATTTTAGTAAGGCGTTAATTGCTTCGCTAGTTATATTTTCAATATGATTAATAACATAAGAACTCTTATGATTTCTTTCGGTAGCTGATAAAGAAAAGAAATCTTCTAACTGATTAATATCACTTTTCTTAATCGTGCTATCTTCTCCGTTAATCAATACGAAGTCCGGATGAATTCCTTCTTCAAATCTTTTACATGAAGGACACGAAGAACACGCTAAAGTTTCTTTCTCACAATTTAAAGATTCCGCTAGATACAGTGCTGATTCTAATAACGGCGAAGAAGAATCACCGCACAGTAAAAACGCATGTGCTAAATGGCCAGTTTTCTTCGCTTCAACAAAAAGTTTAGCTAAAACTGGTTCAGTACTAATAAAAGAATCTTTATTAAATAAAATCATGTATTATTTTACAACTGCTTTCTTAACTATCTCATATACTCTTTCGATTACTTCTTCTAAAGGAAGCGAAGCATCAACTACTTTAATTCTCTTGTTATATTTTGATGCGAGCATCATATATTCAATATGAACTTTTTTATGAAATTCTAACGCTTCTAAATCTAATCTATTTACTTCTCTTTGAGAATTAGCACTGATTCTTGCAAGGCCTATTTCTGGTTCAATATCAAACAAAATGGTTAAGTCCGGAAGTTTATTGTCAATTGCGAACATATTAATATTAAATACTTCATCAACACCAATGCCTCTGGCATATCCTTGATATGCTAAAGAAGAATCGATATAACGATCACATATGACATTTACACCTTTGTCTAATTCTGGAATGATATCTTGAACTAAATGTTGACGTCTAGACGCGGCATAAAGCAAAGCTTCCGTACGAGGGTCCATATCTGTATTGGCTTTATCTAATATTACTTCTCTTATTTGTTCTGCTATCTTATTGCCACCAGGTTCCCTAGTTTGCATAACTTTGTATCCATCTTTTTGAAGTCGAGCAATGACCTCGCGTAATACTGTGGTTTTACCACTACCTTCACCACCTTCAAAAGTAATAAACAATCCTTGTGACATAATTCTAGTTTCCTTTCATATCTGTTCGTGCATTAAACGAACGTTCTATTGTTAATCCATCAACATATTCAAGATCTGCACCAACAGGTAAGCCATAAGCTAAACGAGTTATTTTTAAATTAAAACTGCTTAAATATTTATTGATGTATAAAGCTGTTGTCTCTCCTTCAAGAGTTGAAGAAGTGGCAAGAATAACTTCCTTAACATTTCTTTCTTTTATCAGTTCTTTTAGATACGGAAGTTTTAAAGCCTCAGCATCCACTCCTTTTAAAGGAGATAAGAGGCCTCCTAAAATAAAATACATTCCGAAATATTTTTTTGTACGTTCAAAACTAATAACGTCTTTCATATCAGAGACAATTAATAAAGAGGTCATATCTCTACTCTTGTCATCACATATCGGACAAAAAGGAGTATCAATATACATTCCACATTTTGGACAAACATGAACGTTGTCTCTAATTGCTTTAAAACTATCGATGAATTCGTCTATTTGTTCTTCCTTAAAACCTAAAGAAGCGTACGCTAAACGTTCAGCTGTTTTCTCTCCAACGGAAGGCAACTTTTTATAACACGCTTTTAATCTTTTAATTGAATCCATCGTATCCATAAACTACATTCCTGGGAATCCTGGAATAGATGAAGTTACTTTATCAGTAATCTTTTTACTCTCAGAATTAACTTTATTAATTGCTTCATTTAAAGCAATCTTTAACATATCTTCGAGCATTTCCTTATCTTCTGGATCAATTAAATCTTTATCAATATCAATTCTTTCAACTTTGTAATTACCATAGATAGATACTTTTACAGCACCACCATTTGTTTCAACTTCAAATAAAGTTTGCTCTAATTCTTCTTGAGCTTTCTTCATTTGACTTTGCATCTTATTTGCTTCTCTCATTAATTTTCCAAAATCCATAATCATTCTCCTTTTAAACTTTCAATAAATTCTTCTGCATTTGTTTTATTTTCTTTAGGCTCATCAACTTCATCATATAAGACAACTTCTTTTGGCTTTGGTAGGTTGTTAGCTTGTAATAAGTTTTTAAAATTAGCAACATAATCCACATAATCAACGTGATTAAGTGCGACAACATTAGCACTTATTCCAAAGCATCTATTCATTATTTCTTTAATTTCACTTTGCGCATTGATATTATTGATTGTAAAACAATCTTTCATAAATAACGACTCAACAACTACGACTGACGAACACGCGATACGTGGCTGAGATGATTCAAGGGCACGAGCCAAGAGTGATAAATCAGAAGAAGCCGGAATTTGTTCTAATTTCTTCCAATCATTCAACAATGTTTCTTTTAAGTTCTTGTTTCCTTGGACCATAATATTAATAATAACATCAGAATTTATATCGATGAATTTATCTTCGCTATCGCTTTGATTAAATTTCATTTCAGATGTTTTAATCGTGTTAATTCTCTTTTGTTCTTTAACTTCAGGGAGAGGTGAAATCCTTATAGCGTTCTCTTTATCCACTTCACTTACTACTGGTGTAATTGGTTTATCAACAGCGGTAATAGATGGAGAGATATCTTGCCTTTCAACGAATACTGGAGTTTTCTTTTCAGCAATAGGAACTTGTTGAACTTGTACTTCATCTTCCATACAAAGTTTTATAAGTGTTAGTTCAAATTGATCAAAGATACTATTAACATTTCTGTACATCCGACGTTGATCAATAAGAATGTTTAAATTCCTTCTGATTTCTCGTGGGGTTACTAATGTTTGCAACGCTTCTTCAGGTTTCAAATAACTTAATAAACTCTCTTCTCTTGTAGTTCCAAAAACCAAAAGGTCTTTATAGATATTAATTAAATCATCGTGAAGTTTAATTATGTCAGCACCACGGTCATATTTTTCTTTTGAAAAAGTAAGAACCCCTCTTACATCTTGGTTATGTATTTTCTTTATAAGTTCAATCTTATCAGCAACTTGAAGTAAGCCAAACAAAACGTAAACGTCATTCTCTTTTACTTCTTTTCCACCATATGATATTGCTTGATCTAATAATGATAAAGCATCTCTAACACCACCATCTGCTAATCTTGCAATTAATGTTAAAGCTCCTTCTTCATAAGTTATGTCTTCCTTAACTAATATTTCTTTCATTTTAGAAATCAAATCTTCGTTAGATACTTTTGTGAAATCATAACGTTGAACACGTGAAAGAATTGTTGGTAAAACCTTGTTTGGCTCAGTTGTAGCTAAGATGAATATAACATGATCTGGTGGTTCTTCTAGGGTCTTCAATAAAGCGTTAAAAGCTGAAGAAGACATCGAATGAACTTCATCAATAATATAAACCTTATATCTACCCAATATCGGTTGAAAATTTACTTGTTCAATAAGTTGCCTGACGTTTTCAACTCCAGAATTAGATGCAGCATCCACTTCATATACGTCTGAATGTGTGCCATTTATTATTGCTGTACAATTTTCACATTCATTGCATTCGTTGCCAATTCCTTTAGTACAATTTAAAGCTTTGGCAAAAAGACGCGCCATTGTTGTTTTTCCCGTTCCACGTGGACCGCAAAACAAATATGCATGAGCTATTTTTTGAGTTTCCAAAGCATTGGTTAACGTTTTAATTACAGCTCTTTGTCCTACAACCTCTGAAAATGATTGAGGTCTATACTTTCGATACAACGCTAAATATGCCATGTTTTCACCATTTCTTTCTCTTGTATTATACAATAGAAATGGCTTCGATAAAAGTATCGGAATAGTTTCTACACAAAAAACATTTTTTATTAAAATATAGTACCTGTCTTTAGGGTTAAATCCTAGAGACAGGATTATAGCGTTATCTAGTTCAAATGTCAACATGCGTAACAACATTCAGTAATTACGCTGTTAATCTAAATTGATAAGCTTGATTAAAATCTTAACTTCAAAACTTACACGTGAATTTTAAAGGCGTGATTGTTGCGATACGAATTGGTATCATGTTTTTAAGGTGTGCAAATATAAAAATTAAGGATGTCATTTTTATGGCACATTTTACAGAATCCACAAGGATTAAACTTGAACAATATTTAAACTTTAACTACTCATTTAGAAAAATATCTAAACTTCTTAACATGTCTGTTTCTTCTATTTCTAGAGAAGTCTCGAGGAATCGTAAGATTGTTAAATCCAGAACAGAATATTCTTTCGCTTGTACAAAACGTTCAAACCGTTCTTTAAGACAAGGACGGTCTATCGCAGATTTGAAAAGCGTTACTAACCCGCAATATTATAGTTGGAATGGGAACACTTTTAAAATGCAATACTATGTCGCTTTATCAATTTTGATTAACATAAAATAATTCACTTTAGACTCCATAAATATCGTTGCATTTACCTTTTCAATAAAGGTCAATTTTCTAGTTTTAGAATGCTTATAAATCAATTAAAGATTATGAAATACAGTAAATAATAATACTTATCGTTACAAATAGCCCTTCAATGACTGAATATTTTAGCTCTTTATTCAAATTATCTCTTACGTTGCATATACTATTTCAATTAACAAATATAGTTCTTTTTACTAGTAATAATTTACATGTGGTTTTGATTAGTTAAATTCTATTTGCGGTCGAAATCCGAATCTAAAAGTAAAAGAGCTTTGTAATCACCTCTTTTTGCACTTTTATCTAGCCAAAATCTTGCGTTTTTTTTATCGCCTTTTGATAAATAATAAATACCTAAACATGAGATTGCATCTGTTTGATTAAATGCGGATGCTTTTGAAAAATACTCATAAGCTTTATTCAAATCTTTTTCACCTATTAATCCAAGCATATTAAACAAACCGACTAAATATAATCCATCTGGATTATTATGTTCACTAGCTTTTAAGTAGCAATTATACGATTTGATATATTTATCTTTTGAAGTATAGTTTTGATTTTCATATGCGGAGCCACATATCAATAATGTTTCATCGTTCTTTTTTTCTAATAAAGGTTTAGCTAAAGAAATAATATTAAGAATATCTTCTTTGGATTTGCTGTCATTAATTAGCAGTTTTAAATACAGATTAGAAAGAAGATCATTATCTTTATTAAAATTTGATTTTAAGAAAATTATCAAATCTTTATAATCATCATTATCTTTTAATTTGTATAATTCGTTTGGGGAAGAAAGATATTTTTCTATATATTCATCAACGGAAGAAACTTCAGTAACATTTATGTTTTTATAGTTACCTTTTAGTTTTATAGTTTTGATTTCATCTTTAATTGTTTCTAAGCATAAGTTAAAGTAGTTTGTTTCGCCCGAACTCGTGAGTAATTTCATCATATCTTTAGCAATTTGATTTTCATTTAGAATATAAGGAGATAAAAAATATATCTTGGTAAATTCTTTACTCATTAGATATTCACGAAACTCTAAAAACTCTTTACTTATTAAATTATTAGGTATTTTTTTATTTAAAAATCTACACGACATATTATATGTTTGTAAACGGAGTCGTGCTCTTTTTAAAGTGTCGTCATTTTGATAAACAGACGCATAACTAACAAAATAACGCATTTTACTTTCTCTCTTTATCCATAATTGGTTTTAGTATGGTCTTTTCAACTTGAACATGCTCAATTCCCGCTTCTGTAAAATGTTCGGAACACTCTTTATATTCAAGTTTCTTATAGAAATCTAAAGCGTGAAGTTGAGAATCTAAAACTATATGAAGAGGAGCGTGTTCTTGCGATAATTTCTTCTCTACAAAATGAACTAATGTAGTTCCTAATCCTTTTCCTCTATATTCCTTTAAGACAGCAAGTCGAGTGAATTTATATCCGTCTTCTGTTTTAATTATTCTAATAGTACCGCATGGCACTGAATTATAAGTTAATAAGAAATGCGTAGCGGTTTTATCGTTTTCATCAAATTCAATTAAACTATTAACACCTTGTTCCTTGATAAATACTTCTTTACGTATTTGAAGACAATCTAAAATATCTGAAGTAGTTAAAGCTTTTTTAATCATTATTCCATGACCATCAAAGAAACCTAAGTCTTCAAACCATAAATCGAATTTATCAACGTTTGTTATCATGGTTAAATAATTACTCTTAGCTTCAGGAAACTTCTTATACATATCTTTGATAAGTTGCTTAAATTCTTCTCTTTTAGTTTTTTTGTCATTTCCGCAGTTGTTTTTAAAGATTGGAATTTCATGATGTTTGGCATATTTAATAATGTCTTCTTCTCTAGCGTAAATTAACGGACGAATGAAAGTTATTTTTTCATTAGATAAGAACATTTTTGGAGCAAAAGTTGCCACTCTTCCACCATAAGTCATATTCATAAATAACGTTTCAATTGCGTCATCTGCGTGATGAGCAAAAGCTACTTTTGTAATGTTAAATTCGTGAGCCGCTTGATTGATACAAGCTTTTTTCATGCGCGAACAGATTGAACAAGGTAATAATCCATTTTGTTTATGTTGTCTAAGTATTGGGGCAACATCTCTAGCGTTATATATTACAAGTTCAAAGTTTTCTTTCTCAGCGTATTTCTTCATATCTTCGATTTGAGGATTATCAAATCCAAGGTCTAAGAAAACTGCGACAAAAGAAAAGTTCTTATCCCTAAACTTGCGATAATTATTAAGTATACGAACTAAGACCATCGAGTCTTTTCCACCGCTTAGTCCAACCATAATTCTATCGCCATCATTTATAAGACCAAAGTCAAAGTCGGCTTTTCTTATACAGGCTAGTAATGTTTGATCATCTGTCATAAATATTTCTTATCCTTATTCTCTCTTTTATGTTCCAAAATATTATATAATAAAAAAGTAAGGAAAGTTGCACAAATATGGATGGAATTGTTTTAGTCGATAAAGAAACAGGAATCACCACTACCGGTGTCGATGTAAAAATCAAAAGAACCTTCGGAACCTCCAAAGTAGGACACGCTGGAACTCTTGATCCTTTTGCACGTGGCCTTGTAATTTGTGGAATTAATAAAGGAACAAAAATATTAACATATTTGGAATCTGATACTAAGACTTACGTTGGAATATTGAAACTTGGCGAAAAGACTGATACAGGTGATTTAGACGGAATGGTAATCAAAGAAAAGAAACCTGATTTTCATTCAAACGAAGAAATCGAGAAAGCGATGAAATCTCTTATGGGAAAGCAAATGCAAACTCCACCGATGTATTCAGCGGTTAAACTTCATGGGCAACCTTTATATAAATACGCACGTGAAGGAATTGAAGTTGAACGTGTCGAAAGGGAGATAGAAGTATTGTCATTTAATTTAATCTTATATCGACCAAATAATATTACCTTTGAAGCAAAGGTTTCAAAAGGGACTTATATTCGTACTTTGGCAGAATCTTTAGCAAATAAATTAAAAGAAGTCGGTCACCTTACTTATTTAAGAAGAACAAGAGTTGGTGAGTTTGATTTAGCGGACGCCTATACAATTGATAACGTTTCTGAAAAGAGTGTTATTCGTATTAAAGATGCAATTAAATTTAAGCAAGTTAACGTTAAAGGAAAGAATTTAAAAGCGGTTGAAAACGGCAATCCAATTACCTTAGATGAAAAAGATGAGAGAATATTAATCTTAGATGAATATGGACTTGAAAGAGCGATATATTATAAAGATGATGAGACTAATGTCTATAAATGTGAGAAAGTATTTTAACAAGAATTTAAATGATAGAAGTATATAATTATTCAAACGGTTTTAATTTTAATAAACAAAATGAGCGCATTAATTTATGCTTAGGCTTTTTTGATGGACTACATATAGGCCACCAACACCTTATTAATTCAGCAAAACAACCCGGGGTTAAAGTTGGAGTTTTTACTTTCGGTGGCAGTGTTAAATCACTAACTGATAAGCGCAAAGATCGTGGGTTGCTGACAACGATAGAAGATCGGAAAGAATTATTATCTTCTCTTGGAGTAGATTATCTTTTTGTCGTTGAGTTTTCCCCATCAATTATGAACATGTCTTCTTTAGATTTCATTGATAAGATATTATCTTCCTTGACGATTAAAAGCATATTTGTGGGTTCAGATTTCCGTTTTGGGGCTAAAGCGCAAGGAGACGTTAATCTACTTAAAAAATATTATCCTGTTGAAGTAGTTGATTTTGTTTTTGACGAACGTGGGAAAGTATCAACGAGTGAAATCATCAAACTGATTACCAATAAAAAAATTGAAGAAGCTAATAAATTATTAGGTAGAAACTATTATGTTAAAGGTGAAGTTAAACATGGTTTATCTAACGGGGCAAGACTTGGATTTAGAACTGCTAACATATTGGTAATTGACGCTTATTTAATCCCACCTCGAGGAGTATACGCCACGATATTAACCTATAATAATAAACAGTATTTATCTATGACAAACATCGGAACTCATCCAACTATTGATGAATTAGATGCACCAACTATTGAAACTAATATATTCGATTTTGATCAAGATATTTATTCTTCTCAAGTAAAGTTAGAATTTGTTGAATATATTAGAAGCGAAAAAAAATTCAGCAGCATAAATGAATTAATTAATGAGCTTACTAATAATAAGGAATATATACAAAAAAAATACAAGATTTAAAAAGTTCTCTCGAAATAAATTCAGGAAAACTTTATTTTTTAATTATCTATCTCTCATTGTTGGGAATAAGATAACATCACGAATAGAATCTGAACTTGTTAAGAACATGACTAAACGATCGATACCATATCCAATACCACCAGCAGGTGGCATTCCATATTCAAGGGCGTCAAGGAAACTGTAATCAATTTCATTGGCTTCTTCATTACCCATATTTCTTTCCGCTAGTTGAGCTTCGAATCTTTCTCTTTGATCAATAGGATCATTTAGTTCTGTGTAAGCATTGCACATTTCTTTACAAGAAATATATAATTCAAATCTTTTAACAAAACGAGGATCTTTTTCATCTTTTTGAGTAAGAGGTGAGATTTCGATTGGGTGTCCAGTAACAAATGTTGGTTGGACTAAATCTTCTTCGACGAATTGTTCAAAGAAGGCATTAACTATATGACCATAAGTGAAGTGTTTTTCAACTGGGACTTTATGTTCTTTTGCAAGAGCAAGAGCTTCTTCGGTTGATTTAACTTGAACAAAATCAATACCGGTTTTTTCTTTGATTAATTCGCACATTGAAGCGCGTTTAAATTTAGGAGCAAGATCAATTTCATGGCCTAACCATGTAATTGTAGTGCTTTGTCTTACTTGTAAAGCAAGAGAGCGGAACATTTCTTCGGTTAAATCCATCATATCTTGTAAATCACCATAGGCACAATATAATTCAAGAGTTGTGAATTCTGGGTTGTGGGTGGTATCCATACCTTCGTTACGGAACATACGACCCATTTCATATACTTTTTCCATTCCACCAACGATAAGTTTTTTAAGTGATAATTCCGTTGCGATACGTAAGTAGAAATCCTTATCTAATGTATTGTGGTGAGTAATGAACGGACGAGCAGAAGCTCCACCTAGAATTGGTTGAAGAATTGATGTTTCAACTTCAATATAGCCTTTATTATCAAGGAATGATTGAATTTCTCTAACAATTTTTGGTCTTAAGAAAGCGACTCTGAAAGCGTCTTCGTTCATAATTAAATCAACGTAACGTTTTCTATATCTTTCTTCAATATCTGTTAAACCGTGGAATTTTTCTGGTAATGGTTGTAAAGCCTTAACAAGGTGAGTGTAATGGGAAACTTTAACTGTTAATTCTCCAGTTCTTGTTTTCATAACGTGGCCTTGAACACCACAAATATCACCGATATCAGCCATTTTGAATAAATTGTAGTTTTCTTCACCGACGGTATCGATTGAGATGTAGGCTTGCATCTTTCCGCCCTTATCTTGGAAGGAGAAGAAGGAAGCTTTACCCATCTTTCTAATAAATTTAATACGACCAGCAAGAATAACTTCTTCAGTATTGGCCGCTAATTGTTCGTCATTTAATTCACCGTATTTAGTTCTTACATCGGAACTTAAGCAATTACGAACAAATTTTTGTCCGAATGGATTTATTCCTAGTTCTTGGTATTTTTCAAGCTTGCTACGACGGGCAATCTCTTGATCTGTTAGTTGTCTTTCACTCATATAGTACCTCTTTTTCTTTATATATTAAAAATATATACCTTGTATAATATACAAGATATTTTGACTAAAGTAAAATTGAAAAAAAGGATTTACATTCTTTTTTTAGCAATAAAAATGTATTTATTCTTTTTTACTGCAGGTTAATGTGGTATATTCATCATCAAAGTTAATAACTAAGAAAGTATTAGGTTTGATTTTCCTTATTTTTTTCGTTAGTTGCCCTTTAATTTCTGAAGCTTTATCTTTTTTATCAAATGGCAAGATAATATCGAAAACGCAGTTTACATGTGTTGGTCCAGATACAATTCTAAAATCATGGAACATCAAGGAAGAATCAATTTCTGCTAATGCTTCCTTAACTAATTTTTTGTATTCTTTTGTTAATGGATCATTAATTACAACTGGATCCATATGTATTACTGTTTGAATATGGAGTTTTTCCATACATTTTCTTTCAGTGTTATCTATTGCATCGTGAATTTCTAGAATGTTTTTAGACGAATCAACTTCGGCATGACAGGAAGCGTATATTTGGTTTGGACCATAGCAGTGCATCTCAATATCGTGAACACCGAGAACTTCGCGAGAAGACATAACTGTTTTTACGAAATTGTCAATGATTTCTTGGCTTGGCTTTTCCCCAAGTAATATATCAGAAGTATCAATAAGAATCTTTATGCCGGAAATACAGACAAAGACTGCAACAACTAATGCGATTATTCCATCGATTCTTGTAAAGCCTGTGTAGTAACTAATAATAACTCCGATGATAACTCCAATAGTGGCAAGAACATCGTTTCTCGAATCGGCACCAGTTGCTTTTAAGGCGATAGAATCAATTCTCTTTCCTAAAGAAAAATAAAGAATTCCTTGGAGGACTTTAAGAAATACCGAAACACTTAATACTATAATTAATATTATTATTTGAGCAGGTTTTTCACCAGGATTAATGATGCTACTTATCGCGTCACGCCCAATGCTAATACCTAAGGAAATAATGATTACAGAAACAATAAGTGAAATGATATATTCCATTCTTTTGTGACCAAAAGGATGATCTTTATCCGCTGGCTTAGATGAGAGCTTAAAGCCGAATAAAGTTATGAAACAATTACCAAAATCAGAAAGGTTATTTAAACCATCTGCTAATATTGAGACATTAGCAAAAAGAATACCAATGGTAATTTTACTTGCAAATAATAAGAAGTTTGTAATAAGGCCGAAAACAGCGCCAAGGACACCATAATGTTCTCTTACTTTAGGGTCTTTAACGTCTTTGTAGTTCTTTACGAACATTTTTAATAATAATTCGGTCATGTTTTCTTCTCTCTTTTTGTGTTTCCTTATATTATATGCGTTTTTATTCAAAAAGAAAGAAAAAGTTAAAACTGTGAACGTTTATTAGTTAAATTATAGATTGTTATCTTCGAAGTATTTGCGGGCGTAGGAACAAAGAGGTTTGATCGTATAGTCGTTATTATTGGCAAAAGCAATTATTTTTTCCATTAATATTTTAGCTTTTCCTTGACCGCGATAGTAAGGAGAAACAAAAACTTTATTAATATATATGATGTTGTTCTCCAAAGTGTAATCGACATAGCCTACTTGATTATTATCTTCTTTAAGCGTTAATTCTGCCATTGTGGTTTTCTCCTTAATTACATTCTATCTTATTCTTCAAATTATCGATTAATTTTGCTTAATAATTTATCCTTGTTTTAATTGCATTTTACGATTAAAATTATATTTATAACAGGAGGGAAAATTTATGGCAAAATCGCGTAAAAAAAAGTCTAAAGTTAGTTTATGTCTCATTTTATCAATTATTGCTGCACTAGCATCATTAATTTCGTTAGCGTTCATGACAATGTCTGCTGTTGATTTATCAATGACAGTATTAGGAAAGAAAGTCTCATTAGGCTCGTTTTCTGTAATTCAAGTTGCGTTTGGAGATGGTGAAAATAGTTTGGATTTAGTTCCGGGTTTATTGGCCGCAATTATAGTTTTAGTTGTTGGTGCATTAGCTTCACTAGGTACAGTAAAATGTAAATACATCGGTTATTTAAGTGCTTTACTTCTCTTAACTGCGGGTATTTTATTCTTCTGTACTCCAGCATTCTTCTCAAGCGTTAATGGTTCATTAATTATTGGTGGAACAGAGGTTGCTAAATCTACAGCCGCACTTGGTAACGGAGCGATGATAATGGGTATTTGTTCGTTCGTTGGAGCTTTAGCAAGTGTTGGTTCAACACTTGTAAAATAGGAGAAAAACAATGATTGATTCGGGTTCAATTCTTCCGGCTACTGGTCAAAGTATATTCTTTGATTGGATTTCTATTATCTACTTGCTTATTGTTGTTGCTTCGGTGTTTGTAGGAATAAAGAAAGGCTTTCTTTATTCTCTTGTTTCGTTCTTTGGATTAGCCGTTGCTATATTAGTAGCTTTCTTTGTTGCTAAACCATTAGGAGAATGGATTGCTTCTTCTACCGGTTGGGGTACTAAAGTCACTGAATCTGTTTATAATTGGTTAGTAAGTAAGAATGATGCTTTATCTCTTATAATTAATAAGACTGAAGCTCAAACTTTATTACCGGGATATTTTGAACAAAGTGGATTACCAACCGCAGTAGCAAATTTACTTATTCCTCTTATTATTCCACTCATTCCAGATATTGGCACAAAAGCTATCGGTACATATATGGCCGAAGGAGTATCTGGCCTTGCGTTTACTGCAGGATCATTTATCGTAGTGTTTATCATTATGTTGATTATTGTTGCAATCTTGAAACACTTCACTAATAAAATTAATAAAATCGCCATTATCGGTGGTTTAAATAGATTGTTAGGTGCGGTAATGGGAGTTGCTATTGGGGTCGTTTTTGTTGCTGTTATCTCATATGGACTTAACTTCTTTACATGTATTCCAGAAGTTAACACATTTATCGTTGGACAATTAAAATTAGATGATCCATCTTCTTGGTCAATTGGTAAAATGATTTACGAGCAAAACTTCATTCAACAATTAATAAATATGTACATTGCTGCGTAACTTAATTTAAGCATAATTAAAAGGTCCGATACTGTAATGTACCGGACCTTTTTAAGTTATTCTATTGCAGAATCAAGGGAGGTATCTTTTTCTGCTAAATCAAATTTAGAGTATAAGTCTTCAACGGTTAATTTGTCTTTTTCATCTTTAAGACAATCGAATATTATTTTTCCATTAGAAATCATTACCAATCTATTACCGTATTTTAGTGCATCTTTCATATTGTGCGTAATCATTATTGCGGTAAGATGATTTTCCGCAATTAAATCTTCTGTTAACTTCATAATTTTTTTAGATGTTTTCGGATCTAAAGCTGCGGTATGTTCATCAAGAAGAAGAATCTCAGGCTTTTTTAGTGTGGCCATCAATAAAGTTACGGCTTGTCTTTGTCCACCGGATAGAGACTTAACTTTTTCTCCTAAACGATTTTCAAGATTTAAGTTAAGCGGAGCAAGTTTTTCCTGATATAAAGGAATGTATTCTTTTTTTAAAGCCCATTTAAGTGATCTTTTATCGCCTCGTTTGATGGCAAGAGCTAGATTTTCTTCGATTGAAATATCTCCGATAGTTCCAACATTCGGATCTTGGAAGACTCGACCGATGTATTTCGCTCGCTTATGTTCTTTTAGTGAAGTGACATCATCGTCTCCGAAAGATATTTTTCCACTGGTTGGTAAAAAAGAACCAGCAATAGTGTTTAATAAAGTTGATTTACCTGAACCATTAGAGCCAATTACAGAGATAAAATCACCATCGTTAATAGTAATACTGATATCTTTTAGAACATGGTTAATTCCATTGTCAGTTTTGAAGTCTTTAATAATATGTTCTAATTTAATCATTTTGTACTACCTCCTTTTTATGAGCTTTAAGATAATTACCAATCACTTTTTTTAAATGAGGAATTGACACTACAATAGCAATAAATAAGGCTTGAACTAATAAGGTAAATCTTGAATCGAAGCCTGGAATAATGCTGATAACATCCATGATTAACCAGTAAATTAAGCCACCGACTGCGATGGATAACAAACTAATTTTGAATGAACGCTTACCAAATATTACTTCACCTAAGAAAATAATTGCTAGGCCAATAACGATAGCACCTTTTCCATCTTCCGTATTAACGTGAGTGGTTATTTGGCCATATAACGCTCCAGCTAGACCGATAAACATCGTCGCTATTACCATTCCTAAGATATAGCGAGAAGAGGTGTTAATTCCGAGAGCGCGAGACATAGTTTTGTTTTTACCGGCAGCTCTTAAGGATAAACCAAGTTCGGTTCCAAAGAACCAGTAGATTGCAAACACGGATAGAACTAAGAATAGGAGTGCGGTAAATATCTTTGTAACTATTCCATTTTTAAATATGTAATTTAGATAAGTTATTATTGTTGGAACTCCGTCAGAGACAGAGATATTTCCTGCACAAAGAACAACATTTATTGAATACAAACCAATCATCACAATAATTCCTGATAGTAATGAAGGTATTTTTAACGCAACGTGCAATAAGGCATTGATAATCCCACAAATCATTGCTAATAACGTAGAAATAATAATGCTTAATAACGGATCAACTGAGTTATTAACTAATAAGATAGACATGATCGCCGCAAATGGAAAAACGCTTTCGACTGATAAGTCAGCAACATCAAGAATTCGATAAGCAATATAAACTCCAAGAGCAAAGATGGTCCATATAAAGGCTTGAAGGAATACATCGGTTCCCAAGAAATAAAATATATAATTCCAATTCATTTTTTATGCCAAATCTCTAATTGCCTGAGGAATTGTTATTCCTGTGGCGGTAAAGAATCCTTCATTTATTTCAAGTGGGAAAGATGCAGCTAAGCATACATCGATATCTTTAGCTTCCTTTTCTGAACTAAGGACTTTTGCTGCTTGGAATCCAGTTGTTTCACCAAGAATAGTGTAATCAACGGAGAAACCTAATGAACCACCATTTTTAGTAGCAGCGGAATCTGCGCATACAACTATTAATTTATTATCGATAGCTACTTGTTTAATAGAAGCAATGGCTCCACCGACCATATTATCAGTAGGAATGAATATTCCTTTTACTCCGCTTGCAATAAAGGAGTTAAGCTTTGATTCAATTTGACTGGCTGCGGTGATTCCACCATCGACAAATCCTAAATCGAATTTGGTACATGCGGCTTCAGTCTCTTGTTTTTGAATATTTGAATTTGTTTCAGCGGTGTTCCATAAGATGCCGATTTTATCAACAGAAGTAAAGTTTGTAAATAATCTAATGTTCTTTTCAGTTGGACCAGCATCAGAGGTTCCAGTGACATTGCCGTGTTCTGTAAAAGAAGTAACTAAGCCTGCCCCAACTGGATCAGTAACCGCTGTAAAGAATAATGGAATATCTTTAGAGTAATCTTTGATTGCGGTTTTTAATGCTAAAGCAGCAGGAGTCGCAATACCGAAGACAATATCTGATGATAATGTAAGGTTACGTGCCATTGTGGCCATTGTTGAAGTATTACCTTCAGGATTTTGAACTGTGATTTTAATATTTTTCCCATCTTCAAAACCTTTTTCTTTTAAAGCACTTATGAAACCGTCTTTTGCTCCAGTTAAGGCGTCGTGAGTTGCATATTGTAAGATACCGACATTAATTAGTTTTTCACCACAAGAAGTGAGTGAGCTTATTCCACCAATTAACATAGCGGATAGTAATAATAAATTTAGTTTTTTCATTTTCTTTTCCTCCTATAAATAAAAAACCTTGTTGTTTACTGAACACCAAGGTTATATATCATTACATTTTATTATCTTTGGTATTCAGCGTTAGCTTCTACCAAAGTTTTATTACCATTAAAAACTCTGAAAGAAGTTATCTTTCACAATAATAATAGTAATAATAGGAAGTAGATTTAAAAATACTTGTTTTTAATGTAGTCATAAATTTATCCTCCTCTTTGTATGTGTCTATTAAACTACTTTTAAAAAAGAATTGCAAGTGGATAAACTACTTTTGTTATTTTTTATTGATTAATGTGATTAATAACAAAATTTAATGCTTATTTTAGAATAATAAAAACTGCTAAGCAGTATTACTGTTCAGCAGTTGATTTAAAATTTATATATTAGAATAAACTTATATTGCAAACGAAACGAGAGACTACTCCAAGAATTATTCCGTATACCATACTTGAAGAAAATATAATTAACATTGGAATTATAGTTTTCTTATTAAATGATATTTTTCTATTGATTGAAAACATAAAAGCAAAATAAATAAGGATAGATGATAATAAGACAATAAACATAATTGTAATAGTTAGTGATCTATCATATGTTTGAACAAACCCATATCCGATAAATGTAAATGCAGCAAAAGCGATGATTTGTAGATGTGAATGCAATCCATACTTGTTATCAGATATTTCTTCAGCTTTTTCAGATCTAAATTTGGAATTAAAGTGAATTGTTAAATATGTAAATAAAGGAATATATGCGATAGTAAGTGCAAGATTGACCATAGCTTTTGATAAATCAACTATATTAAGTTCAGTGCCAGAAATAGCTTTATATATAGGAGTTTGTAATAAAGTATTATTTGGGAGAAGTGTTAAAAGCCAGTTTATTGTTTCTTGAATAATCAGTGGTATATTACCATTTAGATTTAAAGGAATAACAATGAACATTAAGATTCCTGCAGTGATAACAAATATAACAGCAGCAACTGCAGTGGCAAATGTAGCTGACGAGAATAGAGCGTCAATCATATTGTTAGCAATTGCAAAGCCAAAGTTTGCAAAGGATAATGTAAAACTAATTAGTACTAATGAAATTAAATAATAATATAAGAAATATACATAAGCGAATGGAATACCTTTTAATAATAAAACACATACATTTAACCAATAAGATATAGTCCAAATACTAATTACTTGAACAAAATTAAACAGCATTGTAGTAATAGATATTTCTTTCTTTGTAATAGGAAGAGAGAAATATAAATCTGCTGATCTCTTTTTTAAGAATATAGAATGATAATAATATGCTGTAAAGAATATTACGAATGATAGGATACTATATGAACGCTCTGCGCCAGAAAGAGCATAATTTGGTGTGCCTGAGGAAATAAAACTACCTGGTTGAATAAGCAATGTAATAAAAGGAACAATAAATAAGAAAGCAATAAGCATAACGACACTTACTGATTTTGTTGATTTAAATAAATAAGAGAAATATCTTTTATTCATGGTTAAACGCCTCCGTTTCATATATAAACATTTCTTCAAATGTTAAATCGATAATATCGATGGTAAGTGGATTGTAATGCTCAAAGAGCTTTATAATATCATCTTTGTTAGCTTTAACTATCAAAGTTACTATGTGAAGAGATTTGTTTTTATTGATAATCTCTTTTTCTTTGAAATCTTCAAGATTGACATCATCTTTAAACGCCATTTGTACTTTGTAAATGTTATGAGAAGATGAATCAACATCGCCAGAAGAAACAACATTACCATTGTTCATCATTGCAAATGAATCACACACGGCTTCAAGTTCACGTAATGAGTGAGAGGCAATGATGACGGTCATATTGTATTTTTCTACAAGTTCGTTAACTATTTTCTTGAATTGTAGTTTTCCTAATGGATCCAGTCCATCAAAAGCTTCATCAAGTAATAGATATTTAGGGTGAATTGCTAGAGCAAAAGAAAGCATTACTCTTCTCTTCATACCTTTAGAGAAACTATTGAGTTTTTTATTTGAAATATTAACTTGGAAGAGATTTAAATATTTATACAATTCTTCATTGCTAAATTCATAAAAAGAAGAAAACAATATTTTTAAATCTTTAATTGTAGTGTTTTGATTGATGAAAGGATCGTCAGCAATAAAGAGAATATTTTGCTTAACATCATTATTCTCATACACTGGTTTATCATCGACTAGTATTTTCCCTCCATCTAAACTATAAACACCTGAGATACATCTAAGCAATGTTGATTTACCAGCACCATTAATACCAACAAGACCAAATATACTTCCATCGTTTATAGATAGATTCAAATTATTAATTACTTGTTTATTTCCAAGTGTTTTACATAGATTATTAATTTTAATCATTTATTATTTTTCTCCTTTTAATTCCATAATATTATCAATAAGTTCTTGGTAAGTAAGATTAAATTTATTCATAATATGATTTATTGCTTTTTTAATTTCGTTTTGTTTATCTACGGAAATTTTATTCTGTGTTTCACTGACAAAGTATCCTTTTTTCTGCAAAGAGTAAATTATTTTTTTATCTTCGAGAAGTTTGAAAGCTTTTGAAACAGTATTTGGATTGACATTTATTTCAATTGCTAATTCTCTAACAGAAGGAAGTTTCTCATCTTCTTTCAGAATATTCATATTGATTAATTCTTCAATTTGACACGCTATTTGCTCCGAAATCGGTATTTTACTACACAAAGTAATATTCATTAGATTCCATACACCTTTCTAAGTAAATAAATTTGTACTATCTGTACTACTTGTATTACTTGACTACATTATATTTATGAGTTATATGCATGTCAATGTTTTTTTATATTGTTTTATTTCTTGCTATTAATTATTAGAATTATTATAAAGGACTTGCGCGATAATAAAAGTGATGGCATATTATAGTTGAGGGGAACAATAGAGCAGTTGTTCCGATTTCTATACTGACATTAGTTGACTATCCGTTGACGATATGATTCGTAGAAGGTCTTAGTAGATCAAAGACGAGCCGAATAGTAAGTTTTGAAATCTATGTTCCCCTCCAATATAAAAAAAAGTCGAAAGACTTTTTTATTTTGTTTCTTTTTAGTTGGGAAAAGTATACACTAATATGGCTATGGAAAAGAGTATTAACGAACGTAACTTATCTATTCTAAAAATAATGTTTCTCTTCAGGTTTTCTGCGGATGCATTGTTCTATAATTTTTTAACTCGATATTTTTCTTCACTTGGTTTTTCACCTCTTGAATTAGGAACATTAATCGCGATAATTCCGTTTATGTCAGTCGTTGGTAATTTATCCTTATCATATCTTGCTACATCAAAGAAAAAGAATATAATGCTTCTAATATTTTGGACGGTTCTTGAGAGTTCTTTTGTTTTTTCGTATGGCTGTGTTAGCGGTTTTGTTTATGTTCTTATTTTTGATATTGTCTGCTGTTTCTGTTCTAACTCCTTTTACAATTTGTTAGATACTTTTGCAATGGATATTTCTTCCAAAGTTGGGAAGACTTATTCTTCTATAAGATTATATGGGTCTTTAGCTTATGTTATCGGTACTGCTTTAGGTGGGGTGGTCATAAGTAATCTTTCTTATAAATATGACTTTATGCTTAGTGGAGCTTTACTTCTTATTTCCGGAGCAATATTCTTATTTATTAAATTTGATAAAAATGAATTAAATAACGAATTTAATGAAAATAAGAAAGAAAAGATTAAGACTTCTTCATTATTAAAGATTAAACCATACGTGTTTTATATGATTTTTGTTGTTCTTATGGTTGGAGTTAATGGTTCAACCGACAATTTATATAGTATTTTTACAACAGCATTGAAAATTCCGGATGACATCTTTGGTTATTTTTCATCAGCAACAATATTAATGGAGTGTTTTGCTATCGTGCTGTGTACGGCTTTTAGTAAAAAGCTCAATTATTTTAAGATGATGCTAATAGGAACTATTGCTTTGATGTTAAGATTAATAATTTTCTCAATACCGGATATGAATTCATATGCGTATTTAAGTACTCAGTTACTTAGAGGTATTACATATGGAACATATCTATCCGCTCATATTAATATAGTATTGCGCTTAGTTGGTCAAAGGTATTTAGCTAAGGGTATCTTTGTTATTGCTGCTGTTCAGCAGTTATTTCAAGCAGGAATTAATCAGGTTAGTCCAATAATAAGTAAAAGTACATCTTATTCGTTATCATTTGTTATTTTACTGGGTGTAGTTTATTTATCATTAATCTTCTTCTATATATCAAATAAGTTGTTTCGTTCACAAGTTCAATGATGTTATAATTAATTAACATTAAGGGGCTAAAGTATATGAAAACTAGTTTTATCAAAGATATATGGAATAATATAAAATGTTTTTTCTTGTTAGTAAGTAAATATTGGAAAATATCAACATTTGCGGTTGATAAATTTTTGTCGTTTATCGGAGAGAAATTCCTTTATTATTTTAAGAAGGTTGATACTTATATTTATCTTATTGCTGTAATTGTTTTAGCATTAATTGCTAGAAGTTATATGCTTGATTTTATTTCTGGTGATGTAAGATCATTTATTAAGAATTGGTATTCAGTAATTTATAACCAAGGTATATATACCGCACTAGGTCAATCAATAGGTGACTATACCCCGGCATATTTATACATATTATCTTTTATTAGTCTGTTTAGAATTGATCCGGAATCAATAAAGTTTATTCACGCGGTGAAATACGTGTCGATATTTTTCGATTTATTAACAGCGGTTTATTCATATCTTATTATTTATAAGATTACCAAGAATAAATCATATGGAATATTAGGCGCTGGATTATTTTTATTCTTACCTACTGTAATGTTAAATTCTTCAATGTGGGGACAATGTGACTCTATTTATGCGTGTTTTATTCTTATGTCAATTTATTACTTGCTAGGTAATCATCAACGTACCTCATTAATAATGTATGGAATTTCCTTTGCGTTTAAATTACAAGCAATATTCGTGCTTCCTATTTATTTAATTTTAATGCTCAGAGGAAAAGTTAAGTTTAGATACTTCCTTTGGTTGCCTTTAGTGTATATAATTTTTGCAATTCCATCTGCCTGTTGTGGAAGAAGCTTTGGTGAAATAATGAAGATATACTTTAACCAATCTGGTTCATATGCTTTCTTAACTTTAAACGCACCAACAATATATATGTTTATTGCTAATAACTTTGTTCAAACAGAACAAAATGATTTGATGTTAGGAGCAGCAACTTTATTTGCTTTATTCGTATTAGGAACAACATTGTTCTTCATATATAAAAAAGAACTTGAATTAGATGTTAAAAATATAGTTAAGGTTGCCTATTTGTTTTCATTATTAGCACCTTTTGTCCTTCCACGTATGCATGAAAGATATTTCTATTTATCAGAAATGTTGGCGGTTATTTACTTTGTTTTAAATATGAAAAAATGTTATATCCCACTTCTTGGATTATTTGGCACTATCACGGGATATAATAGGTATTTATTAGGAGTTACTTGGCTAGATGCAAACACCACTTTACGAATTGGGGCGACATTTATCGCTGCGGCTCTAGTGTTATTATTTATCGATGTTTTTAAAAGTGATAAAGCAAAAGAAAAGCAAGTTGAATTAACTTGCTAGTTTGTTTTACTTAGTTGTAGATCCAAATCCGCCATTTCGAATTGTCGTTGCGGAATCATCTTCAGTTATACCGTATGAAAGGAATATGCCTTGAATAAAGCCTGTTCCTTTTTTTATTTCAATTATTTTATTTTCGTTAGTATCATTAGTTATTTTTGCAAATATATGACCTTCATTGTCAGAATAATAATAATCAGAATCAATAACTCCGACAGTGTTATTAAGTTGAAGACGATATTTAAATCCTAATCCGCTACGTGGGACGAGGAACAATACATAGTCATCATTCATTCTGCATCTAATTCCGGTTGGTACTTTTGCTGTCTCACCTGGAAGTAAAGTAATGTCGTATGGGGCGTAGAAATCATAACCAGCAGATCCTTTTGTGGCTCTAGAAGGCAAAGCAATCTCATTGTATATTTTTTCTATATCTAAAGAAGAAGCACCTTTAATTTCACAAGAAGCAAGGAAATTGTTTAAAGACACTTTTTCAAATTTCGCTATTTTATTCATAATTTTATATCTCCGTTTCACTTGTATTTATCTTAACATAACTGTTGATTTCTTTTAAGGTTTTGTTAGCAATTTTGTCTTTTTTTCGGTAAAAAAATATTTTGTCAACATTTTTAATAAAAAAAGTTAAAAAATTTTTATTGCTAAAAAATAGCCCGTGCCATCGTGATATTTTGACACTTATAAAAAATTTTTTTCAAAAAAAAATTAAAAAAATTGACATTTATCAAAAAAGTGTGGTAGATTTTATGTGGGCAAAGTATCCGCAAGGGTATGACGCAAAACTACAGGGTCTTGAATAATCATGCAAGATAGCCAGCTGCATAAATATGCTAGCTGGCTTTTTATATAACCAGCATGAAAGGATTTATGTATATGAAAAAATTATTAATGATTGCAGGCGCTTCCGTTTTATTAGTCTCTGGCTTAGGTGCTGGAGTATTCGCAAAGTACAATTCTACTCTTGATGCTCAAAAAGCTGAAGTTACAGCTAAGAGTTTCTATATGGGTGTTGCAGGAGATCAAGCTTATGAAGCTTCTGTTAAATTATCTCCAGGTGAATCTCAAACATACGCTTTCTCAGTTGTTAACTACAATGCTTCTATCATTTCTGAAGTTGACATTGATGTTACAGGAACAATTACCATTGGTAATGATGTCTTAGCTCAAAACTTAGTCTTCTCTTCTACTTCCTTTACTGATACTTTAACAAAGAATTCTAAAGATGAAGCAACATGGAATGTTACTGTCACTTTACCAGAATCAGTTGAAAATGAAGTTTTAGACGAAAATGGTCAAGGCTTATCAACAACTTTCTCAGTTGTCTTTAGCGGTATCCAAGCCTAATTAATTCACGAAAATATAACTTATAAATTTAAAACTAAGGGCTTGTCCCTTAGTTTTTTTAAAAGAAGATAAGGTTAGTAAATATATTACTTATGTAATATAATGAATATATAGAAAGACAAATATGGGTAAGAAAAATATTGATGCTGCGGAAGTGATTAATAAAGATCAGATGACCCTTCTTTATGAAGAAGTTGATCGATATAATTCTCCAGAAGCCAAAAAGAAAAGAAAGAGTGGCAGAATATGGAATTACATCGTTGATTCTGTGTTTATTGTTTTGCTTGTAATAATTTCTTATCTAATTGTAATTATCAATATAACTAAAGAGAATAATCAAGTTCCTTTCTTATTTAATCATTCTTTACAATATGTTCAAACTGGGTCGATGGATCCAACTCTTCCAGTTGGGTCGATTATCTTTTGTAGGAAATACGATCCTAAAGTTGATACGATTCGTGTAGGATACCACGGGACTTCTTTAGAAGGTGATATTATTACTTTTTACGATGCTTCACGAACAATTGTAACGCATAGAGCTGTTCAAAAATTCACTTCATCTACAGGTATATTATGTTTTGAAACTAAGGGAGATAATAATAGCTCTATTGATCCAAATCCAATTCCATATACAGATGTAATCTCTGTTTTTATAGCTAAGGTGGTGTAATATGGAAAATAAAAAAATATATACCAAAGAAGTCATTAAAGATAAAGATGAAAATTGTGCATTTATCGTTCGTGATTTATTCTCTTGTGAGCATAAAAAGAATAGCAAAAATGAATTGGTTCCTCTTTTAAATGGAATTACATTTAATATCCAAAAAAACGATATTATTGGTATTAGCTCTATCGATAGAGATGAACTGTATATCTTGATTGAAATATTAGGAAATATGCGCAGTTATTATAAAGGATATATAAAACTATCATCTTTAGGTACTAAAGCAAAGAAAAGGTCGTTGGTTGAATCAATTTTTTACGTTGATAGTTATTCAATGCTTTATGAAAGCATGAACGTACTTGAACACTTAATGTATATTGGGCTAATAAAAAAGAATAAATGTGATCCTGGTGTATTACAAAAAGAGATGCTTGATATAATTAAAGCGACAGGATTAGAAAAATACGTTGTTAGCCTAATAAAAGATTTATCAGATAATATGAAGATGATTATTGCTATTTTAATATCTTCTCTTTCAGATTCTGAAAAGATTGTTATTAACGCGATAAAATACATTTTTACTTACGAAGAAGCTTGTATTATTGACAAGATATTCAAATATTATAACGATAAAGGAAAGACTATTGTTTTTGCTTCGATGGATTATAAAACTATCGGCATGGCTTGTAATAAAGTTATGTATATTTCTAACGGAAAAGTTCAAACCTGCGCTCCAGTTCAAACGATATATAAAGAATGGGATAAGGTTACTTGCGCGTTTAAGACAGATAAGCCAAATGAATTAGTTTCGTTGATAAATTTGCTTAATCGTAATGAGAATGTTGAGTGTTACGCTGAAGGCGGCTTTTTATATGTTAAGTACATCGATGTTTACAAACTTTTATCCGCTAACTTCTTACAATCGGCTAAAAATAACAAAATAGAGATTGAACAAATAAAGATTAACAGCGGTAGAATTTCTAACGCTTTTGAAGAAATTGAGGCAAGTATAAATGATTTACACAAATAACTTCTTTGATCAAGAAATATCTAAATCGTTTATGACAACAAAGAATCATAAATGGAGACTTTTTTCATACTCTGTTTTACTTGTTGCAATATGTTTTGTTATTTCTTCTGCTATGCAAAGTATCGCTGGTACCGTTGTTTCTGAAGCTTTAAGTATGTTTACGTATACCAACGCTTATTCAATAATTTCAATATTAAATGTCATTTGTCCATCATTTATTATGTTTTACTTATTCATTTACTATGATCAAATGACATTTAAAGAAATTACTTCTAATAAAATGTACATGCTTGTAAAGATGGGCGAGAATATAAAACGAATTATTTTATATCGTATCTTATCCACTTTAGCTTTTAGCTTTAGTGTTTATATTGTTTCATGTATTCTTTCTCTAGTTGCGTGCTTGATTTTCTCCTATCCGTTATCACTTACAACTTTACCAAGTTTGTTTATAATTGGCACAATATCGATTGTTGCCGTTCCAATAACTATTCTCTGCATGTCTTTATATATTAAGAAAAGAATGTATTGTTTATTAACATATTTTGTTTTCTTTGTTCTTTCTATCATATATGCCTGTTTAGCTGGATTCTATGCTCTATGTTCCTCAACGTCAAAGATTTCATATATGGCGAATATATTTGACTTACAACAGACTTCTTTGTTCTTGATAGGTATATTGATATTTACTGGTATCATGTTAGGCTTATCGATTGTAAAGAGCTATTTGATGATTAACTATTATCATACGGATAAAACGATACTTAAGGATGTTGTTACCATTGATTACACTTCGAATGAAGTGGTAAAACAAAGAAAAGATTTATCGCATCTTAAAGACAAAGTAACTGCGGGCATAACATATTCATTCTTTGGGATTATCTGTTTAGCAGCGTTTGTTACAAATATCTACTTGATTTTTATGGGATCGAAGAAACTTGATAGTGAAGTGGCTAATGGAACAATGATATCGGTTATTTTTGACTCGGATACAATGGCAGGAGACGATAAGGATATATTAAAGAACGATTTTGCTACATTTAAAAAAGTTGATAAAGAATACGAGATTAAAGTTGGAGATATCGTATATTTTACCGACACTGAATCCAGTACTGTAATGGTGGAAAAAGTAAAATATATTGCCGATTCAAAATATACCGTTGATGTTAATTATTATCCAATAGGAACAACGGAAGGTTCTTTATTACAAACAATTGATAGAGAAGATATTAACGGAGTATTAATATATCGTTCTCGTGCTTTAGGAGCGTGGACATTATTTAACGAATCAACTACAGGCAAGATCTTAATGCTAGGTATTCCAATCTGCGTTATCTTATTCTATGACCGTTTAGTTATTTTAGGAAAAGCATATAAAAAAGCTGAAGAAGAAAGTATCAAATAATATTAGAGTGTAGTTAATAACGAGATTATGATTTAGTTGATTCACTAATTAAAAATAGTCATTAAAAAAACATGGTTACTGGGTTATTCCAGCGGGCTTATTTCATCCATCCCATGTTTTAACTAAATTTTACTATAAAAATTTATTAAGTCAATAGAAATGAAAAATTGAAAATGTTTATTAAGTTAAATAAATGTTTACCAAATAATGTAACTATTAAACTCCCGAGTGATATGTATATTTTTTCAATATTGTTTAAATTTTCACTATAAGTACTTGGTTTATATTCAAAAATTTGACAAATTGAATATATACATGTATATTATTAATGAGCCAAAATATTCGAAAGAATATGACGGAAAACTAAAGGGTCTAATACTAATATAGTAAATGACAGCCAGTTGCAATTAGATTTGCGGCTGGCTTTTTTATTTAGTCGCTAATTAGGAAAGGAAAAGAACATGCGTAAATTAACATTTATTACTGGTTTAGCATCAATTGTCTTACTTGGTTCTTTTTTAATCCCTACATTATCTCAATACAACCAAACTATTACTATCAATAATACAATTGAAACTGATGCAAAGCCTGATTTTAAAAAAGACGCGGTTGGATTTGTTGAAGTTATGTCGAAAATGCTTCACGATGAAAAATCTAGCGTTTATAAATACTTTAATGGCAATGGTGTTAAAACAAATAACAGCACTGGAGAAAAATACATTGAAGATAAGTCTTCTGTAAGAAAACCAATTAAGACTAGTTTAAATAGCACCGGTGCAAATTATGCTCCGTTTATTGAAGCAGATCTTATCGCAGCTGATAAAGATGAGGTAAATTATCCAGGATTTAATTATGTTAAAAATTGTTCGTTTAGAATCTATTTAAACGGATTTTGCAATGATTTTACTGATGAAAATGGTAATACTGTTGTTGGTACTAAATATAATATGTACAACATTATTTATTCCAATGAAGATGTTACACAATATAAGACTGGAGTGGTTATATCTGAAGTATACAAATATTGTGAATTTGGTTTTGGACAAAACCCGGTTGTTTCCTTTGGCTCTACTAAAGTTGAAGCTTCTAAATCTGGTTTAACTAATGGAAATGACACTGTTACTCTTAGTGGAACCTTGGCTTCTGTTACAGAAACAGTTATTTCAAATTGGACTCCTGATAATGGTAATTTATGTTCCTTATCTATCTTAAGTGTTAATAACAAGACGTATTCAAATTTCTACACTGCAAAAAAATGGACGAACTATGAATCCTCAAGTTCACTTCATAACGTTACCAATAGTCTTAAAGCAGCTCAAGCTGTTGAAAAACTCAGTCATACTTCTGGTACTGCGTTTAATAATGTATTGACATCTCATTGGATTTTGTATACTGACACATTCTATCAAGATAATACTTATTACGGTAATCTTGCTAATGAAATCATGACTGAATTAAGAAAGTATTGTGATGTACAATATTTTAAAGTTTCATTCCGTTCAAGTTTAACAGGTCATTATTCATTTACTATTTTGTTTACTGAGTCAGATATCAGTAAAGTATATGATGGTCAAAAGATAAATGATTGCTATAGACTTTCTACCGATGGCTCAGTGTATCTCTCTTCTGGAACTTGTGAAATTGAAAACAATGATAGAGGAGCAACATTACGTACTTTCGCTATGGTTACAGAGTATACAATATTCGATTAAAACTAAAAGCTCGACTAGATAGATATCTGATCGAGCTGTTTTAGTCTTTGAACATTCTTATTCCTAACCGCTTTTTATATTTTGGAATACGTTAACCACACTTTCACTAGTATGATCTGGGACTTTAAATGCCATCATATAATTGGATTTTCTAAACAGCATTGTGACAATATAAGACTTCTTGTTAACTCCTTAAACTGAATCTAATTCAACAACTTCATCTTGAGGATTCTTAGCTACTTTTCTAACTTTATAGCTCAATTATCTATTAAAAGTGAGGCGATTAGTCACGCGATAAAATCTACTTTACTTATTTGATTTATTACTTTATACTATATGTACACTTAGAAAATTAAGTTGACAATAAGAACGGAGGTTTTTTAAAGTGCGAGAAAACGTTATATTAGAGTGTACGGTTTGTAAATCGAGAAATTACACTGTATCAAAGAAAAAAGAAGATAAAACTCAAAGAATGGAAGTTATGAAGTTTTGCCCTAAATGCAATGCGCATACTCTCCATAAAGAAACTAGATAGGAGTGAAGTAAATGTATAAAATTAAGAAATACTTTAAGGGTGTTGGTATTGAATCTAGAAGAGTAAGATGGCCACGTAAAAAAGAATTATGGTCTTCCGTTGGTATTGTATGCGTTGTTACAATTATCACCGCTCTTATTCTTGTTTGTAGTGATTTATTAGCAGCTTACTTGATCGATGGATTTGAAAATGCCTTCCCATCCTCAAGTGGTTCAGATGGCTCAAATTCTATAGTTAGTGAAATTAGATTATTTATTACATTATTTGGAGGATTAATAAAATGAGTGAAGAAGAAAAAATCGTTGATGATTTCGAAAGTAAACAATGGTACGTTGTTAATACATATTCAGGTCGTGAAAGAATAGTCGCTGATTACTTGGAAAAAAGAAGAGTATCAATGCATCTCGAAGACTTCATTTTTAGAATTGTAGTTGCTGAACAGGAAGAGGTTGTTATTGATAAGAAAACCAATAAACCAGTTCTTACTAAATCAGGTGAAACGAAGACAAAAACCGTAAATCTTTACCCAGGTTATGTTTTCGTTGAAATGATTATGTCGGATCAAGCATGGTATGTTGTTAGAAACACTCAAGGTGTTACCGGATTCGTTGGATCATCTGGTCGTGGTACAAAGCCATTCCCAATTCCAAGAGAAGAAATTGAACCAATCTTAAAGAAGATGAACCTTATCGAAAAGGTTGTTAGATCTGATTACCAAGTCGGTGAAAAAGTTCGTATTATTGATGGACCATTTGCTGAAGAATATGGTGAAATCACCGGAATCGATGTTGAAAACTCCCAAGCAGTTATTGTTATTACCTTCCTTGGTCGTATTAATGAAGTTAGAGTTAATTTCGCATCTTTAGAAAAAATCTAAATTTATCTAAGAGTTGCGAATAGCAACTCTTTTCATTTTTAACTATTATTAAGGTTGATTAAGTATTATTCTTTTATTGTGAGAATTATTCTTTATTATTTAGCATAATTCTTGCAGGAAATCTTAGTAATATGTATAGTTAGTGTAATATATAAGATGTATATAATCTTACGTATAGAAAGGAAAAATTATGCAACCACAAAATGACAATCAATCTCAACGCCCACGTCCACGAATAAGTATTTGGTACGCAGTCGCGGCTGCGTTAATTCTAGTATTTGTTTTAACATTTATATTGAATTTTAATTCATCTACAGGTAAAAAATATTCCGATGCTGATTTAACTCAAATCGATGATGTAAATGGCAACAAAACTGATGGTGAATTATATAAAATATTAAATGAAGGTAACGTTATTTATTTAAACGTTGCTAACCATGATAATGCAAAATATTATGCTCTTGAAGGTAGATATTATACTCTCGATGCAAATAACAAAAAACAAACTTACAATTTTACTGCTACATTTTCATCAACAAATGATGAAGTAGTCACTAATTATTTTACAATTATCAATAATAGAACAACTAATATTGATGATAAGTTAGTTAAGTATTACAGTACTTCTAATACCCGTATTACATATAATGTTGTTGATTATACTTCTCAAGTAAGTGTATGGTCTTATTTACCAACGATTCTTATTTGGGTCTTAATCATTGGTATGGGATTCTTCCTTGTCTCTCGTTTATCTAAATCGATGGGCAGTATGAATTCTCAACAGATGAACTTCAATCAATCTAAAGCTCGTCGAGAACTTAATTCTAAAGTTAAGTTTAGAGATGTGGCCGGATGTGATGAGGTTAAAGCTGAACTTGTAGAAATGGTTGATTATTTTAAGAATGCTGCAAAGTATACACGTTTAGGAGCTAAACTTCCAAAAGGTGTCTTATTAGTTGGCCCGCCAGGAACAGGTAAAACACTTTTAGCTAAAGCTGTAGCTGGTGAAGCTAATGTTCCTTTCTATTCTATCTCTGGTTCCGACTTCGTTGAAATGTATGTCGGTGTTGGTGCTGGTAGAGTTAGAGACATGTTTAAAGTTGCTAAGCAAAATGCACCTTGTTTAATCTTTATCGATGAAATCGATGCTGTCGGTCGCCAAAGAGGAGCTGGTTTAGGTGGTGGTAACGATGAACGTGAACAAACACTTAACCAATTACTCGTTGAAATGGATGGCTTTGAAGATAATTCAGGTGTTATCGTTATGGCTGCGACAAATAGAGCTGATGTTCTTGACCCAGCTTTATTAAGAGCAGGAAGATTTGATAGACAAATTACTGTTGACTTACCAGATAAAGATGGACGTGAAGCAATATTAAAAGTTCACGCTCGTAATAAGGTAATTGATCCATCGGTAGATTTTGCAGCTATTGCATCTCGTACTGTTGGTTTCTCAGGTGCTGATTTAGCCAATATCTTAAATGATGCTGCAATTTTAGCAGTTAGATCAAAACGTGAAACTGTATTAATGTCTGATATTGATGAAGCTATTGATAGAAGTATCGCTGGCCCAGCAAAATCAAATCGTACTATTAGTTTAGAAGAAAAAAGAAGAATTGCTTATCACGAATCTGGACATGCCGTTATCGGTTTAATGCTTCCACATTCAGATAAAGTACAAAAAATTACTATTATTCCACGTGGAAGAACTGGTGGTCATGTCCTTATGACTCCAGAAAACGATCGCTTTGTCTTAACTAAGCAAGAATTACTTTCTCGTATTACTGGTTTCTTAGGTGGAAGAACATCTGAAGAAATATTCTTCGGTGATGTTTCAACCGGAGCCTCTAACGATATTGAAAGGGCAACTGAAATTGCTCGTACTATGGTTACTGAATATGGTATGTCGGAACTTGGTCCAATCCAATATGAAAGAAATTCTGGTTCAGTCTTCTTAGGACGTGATTACTCTTCTCAAAAGGCTAATTATTCTACTCAAATTGCTTTCGAAATAGATAAAGCTGTTCGTGGTATTGTTGAAGAATGCCACAAGACCGCGACTGATTTATTAACTGAGCATCGCGCAGATGTAGAACTTATTGCAAAGACTTTAATGGATAAAGAAACAATCACTGCTGAAGAGATTGAATATTTACTTAAAAATGGTAAACTTCCAGAAGTAAAGAAGGAAGTTGAGATTGATGAAGTAAAAGATGAGAACAAGACTGTTGTTGTTACTCCTGTTTCTGCTCCAGTTGAAGAAAAGAAAGTGGAAACAGAAACTAATGAGACTGTAGTTAAATTTACTAAAGAACTAGATCTTATCAAAGAATTTACCGGTCTTATATGCCTATTTGTTTCTTCTGATAAAGGTGAAGAAATGCTTGTTCGTACAGCGAATAAAATAATTAAAGATTCTACTAATAATTATTTGAAACGTATGTCCGGAATTGGACAAGCTGAATCTAATAAACTTAAAACTGCTTCAGCATTATTTATCGATAAAACTATGTTGGATGAGATGAAGAAAACTCCAGAAGAAATGGGCGAGTTTATTGAAAACTATACCAATAGTGAAGTAATTCTCGTTTTGGTTAAACCAACTTCATTTGAAAAAGTTCGCTCTTCATTTGATAAAAGAAAACCTTCTTTTGCTCAAAATAAAGAAGCAAAACAAGTCGCTAATGATCTTAAGGATTTAGTCAATCACGACAAAGATTCTGATAAGTAAGATTAATAAACCTTTCTATATATTTATATGGAAAGGTTTTTTTAATACTTAATTCAGTTAATGCGTGTTTTGCCATATACTTTTATATTAATGCGCAAATAATACGCAAATAGATAGCAATTTATGTCTAAATATGGTTATATTTAATAGAGAGAAATAAATAATGAACATTTTTGAAATTGCTGGAATTAAATTATCATCTGTATATGTACAAGCTCCTTTAGCGGGCTATACTTCCTACGCGATGCGGAGTTTAGCCGCTGATAATGGCTGCTCATTAACCTATACTGAGATGATTTCGTGTAACGCTCTTGTATATGAATCAAAAAAGACCAAGTTAATGCTTCCGTTACATAAGGAGAAAGTGCCGGTCGCTCTTCAACTATTTGGTGGAGATAAAGAAACAGTTCTCCAAGCTATTAAAATTGTTGAGAAGGAAGCCTATTATGATTTTCTAGATTTTAATATTGGATGTCCAGTTCCTAAAGTATATAAACAAGGGGCAGGATCTTCGTGGCTAAATAGAGAAGACGAATTGATTGATTTACTTGAAGCGATGTGTAAGATATCTTCTAAGCCTGTAATTGTTAAAATAAGACTTGGTATTGATATGAATCATCTTAATTACCTATCATTAGTTAAACGAATTGAACAAGCGGGAGTTAAGGCGATTGCGGTTCATGGAAGAACACGTAAAGAGATGTTTTCTGGACCGGTTCATTACGACATGATTCGAGAAATCAAAGAAGCCGTTAATATTCCAATTATTGCTAATGGTGATATTTCTCTTGATAATATCGATGAAGTAAAAGAGATTACCCACGCTGATGCCTATATGATTGGAAGAAACGCCATTGGGAATCCAGAGATGTTTAAGAATCTTATTCTTAAAGAAGAAGGAAAAGAAATAGAGCAAAGATCTTTTAGTAAACAAAAGATGTATATATTAAAGCATCTTTCGCTACTTATAGAAGAAATGCAAAGCGAAAAGATGGCATGTGAAGTTATGCGAGGAATTGCGTGCTTCTATTTAAAGGGTTTAGACAACATGAAGCAGATAAAGATTAAATTAGTTAAATGTAGTTCGTATCAAGAATATGTAGATGCATTAGAGATATATTAGGAGGAATAAATTATGTTACAAGATGCAAGATTAAATGAAATAATAAAATTAGTCGAGGAAAAAGGGGCGGTTAAAGTTGAAGATTTAGCTTCGTATTTCTCTACTTCGAGATCCACTATCAGAAGAGATTTGCAATATCTCGCTTCTATTAATAGATTGAATAAAGTTCATGGTGGAGCCACGGCGTTAAATTACACCGGAAATATTAATTTTGATGTTTTTGATAAGGATTATTTTTTCAGAGAACAAGAACACAACGATAAGAAAATTCAAATTGCTAAAAAAGCTGTTGAATTTGTTACTGAAGGCGCTGCTATTTATTTAGATGCTTCGACTTCAGTCGCCGCAATGATTGATTTTTTGCCTCAATCCAATAAAACTTATTATGTTACTAACTCACCAAAGATTGCTCATAAACTTGCGTTAAAGCAACTTAGAGTTATTGTTACTGGTGGAGAGCTGAAGCTTACAACTGATGCCTATACCGGTGGATATGCCTTGGATTTCTTAGATAAGTTCAATTTTACTATGGGATTCTTTGGAACTAATGGAATTCATTCTCAAGCGCAATTTACTACTCCAGATCCAGTTGAAGCTGATATAAAAAGAAAAGCTATTTCTCGTACCTACAAAGTGTATATTTTAGCGGATAATTCAAAGTTCAATAACATTGGGTCAGTTACTTTTGCAAAGTTATCTGAAGCAACCCTTATTACTGATAACGCACCAAAAGAATATAAAGACTTAATGAAGATAATCGATTTGTCATCTGAGAAGTAAATAATGAATAATAATTTATATAAAGTAGAAAAAGTTAATGAACATATTTTTAGAATCATTGGTCCAACTGATGAATTTTCTTATGTAATTAATGGCAAAAATAGTTCATTACTTATTGATACATGTTGCGGGGTTGAAGGTTTTAAAGAAATTGTTGACTCTATTGTTTTGCATCCTTATGAAGTAGTACTAACTCATGGTCACGTAGATCATGCCGGCGGGTGCGGAGCTTTTAGGACAAACAAAATATACTTATCTAGCAAAGATTTTTCTATGGCAAAGATACATATGAGTAAATTTGTTCGAAAAATATATGTTTCAAGTTCGAATAAGATTCTAAAAGTAAAAAAAGATATTTCGTCCTATATATATGTGGATAATTCTAAGGTTAAATTTGTTTCACTTAATGATAATGATGTCTTTGATTTGGGCGACATTCATGTTCATACTTATGCCTTACCAGGGCATACTAAAGGTATGATGACATTATTAATTGAAGAAGATAAATTGCTTTTGTTAGGTGATTCATGTAATCCTTCGACTTTCTTGTTTTTCCCAGAGGCTTTAAAGATTAGTGAATATGTTAAATCCTTAGAAGCTTATATTGAAAGAACTGAAGGTAAATATGAGCATATTATTTTGTCTCATTTACCATTCACTTGTGATAAATACGTATGCAATCAAATGGTTTCGTTATGTAAAGACATTTTAAATGGACGAAAGAACGAAGATAAGATGAGAATTCTGTTTAATAATGTAAAAGTTGCAAAAAAAATAAATCCAGAGACTGGATTTAATAACGATATGTATTCAGCAAATTTGTTTTATAAAAAAGTTAATTAGTTTTTAACAAAGAGATGAGAATGTCTATTTCTTCATCAGAAAACACTCTAATATGGTTCTTGCTTAGCAATTCTGTTGTTATTCCTTGCCCAGGTATTTTTTCACCGCTAAATTTTCCATCGTGAATGTTATGAACTCCACAAGAAGGTGAACTTTCTTTTAATACAGCGTATTTTACTTTGTATTTTAAAGCGAGATTTAAACTTTTTTCTGCACCGCTTTTATATTCTTTGGTGCAGTCTTTTCCATTGACAGAAATAATTTTATCGCCAACTATCTCACATGGATCACGTGGAATTAATAAACCACCGTCGACTTCAGGGCAAATAGGAATTATAGTGAAGTATTCATATAATTTATTGACGTTACTATTTTTTTTGCTTGCTCCATCGTATCTTGTTCTATTTCCAAGAATACAGGAACTTACCAAAATGTAGGGCTTAGAGTTTGGCATTTAAGATTTCATTAATTGAAACTTCAGTAGTTTCATCAGAATTAGCACGTTTTAGTTCGTGTAAAAGGATAGTATCTTTTCTTGAGATACGATAATAATAAATAGCAAATAATAAGCCTAACGCGGATATTGTTGGAAGCATAACCCCGAATAAAACTTTAAATGTTAAGGCGGGATTATCTCCTGGATTTGCTCCACTTTGGTATCCGAAGGAATATGTCAAAATTACCGTGACTAAAGCAGCAATTATTACGGAGAATTTATTGATTATATTTGCGATACTACCGAAGACAGCTTCTCTTGAGACGCGGTGTTTAATTTTATCTATATCAATTAATTCAGCACTAACCATATCTGGGGAAATTATTAAGCTCCCAAATGATGGACCAACAAGGCACATTACTATCGATCCACTAATCCAATCATGTGGAATAAGAAGTAAGAATAAACAAATAGAAATAAAGGCAAAACCAAAGACCCATACTTTACGTGAAGAAAATTTCTTTATTAAGAATGACCATCCTGGAATAGATAGAATTAACGTTCCAAAAAATAAACCTAAGACTAAACTTTGTTTCCAGGCTTCAGATGCTAAAGATGAATCTATTCCTAAAGTATATTTACAATACATCGGGTACATTGAAACAACAATAGCCATAATAGAAGCGAAGAAGGACTGAGCAAGATTATAGGTTAAGAATGGACGATTGTGGAATAAATCTTTAATCGTGTCTTTAAAAGAATATTTGTTATCTGTTTTTTCATTATGCTCTTGCTTAACTTCATCAGTTATTTTAATAGAGCCAACGCACGCGATAATACATCCGAAATAGATGACTGAATATATGATGCCTACGTATAAATAACTGCCGAGATAAGATACAAGTATAGGAGTAAAAACGTAACATGAAATCATAGCGACAAGTTCGAAGACGTGTTTATAGGTAGCTGTTCTATTTCTTTCATTTGTAGAAGTAAATAGTGTTGGGAATAAAGCGTTATAGTTTACATACATAACAGTAGATGCGTTTTCAACCATAGCTGAAATTAAAACGTAATAGAGAAATAATTGAAGCGAAGAAAATACACCAACATTGCTTTTATCAACTGCATAGGTTAATAAAATAAACAAAGGAACAAATATTGCTCCTCCAACAAGCCAAGGAATTCTTTTGCCCCATTTAGAATGAGTCTTTTCAGAAAGTTGACCAAAAATAATATCGTTAACTGAATCAATAATTACAAAAATAACACGACATAATGTCGCGTAAACCAATGTCATTCCTAATGTATCAACGTAATAATTAAGATTAAATCCATGATATAGTTGTGTAATTAAGGCGAGACCTAATAATCCCAATGAATATCCAAACTTGCTTGAATTAGATTTCCTCGGTTTCATCGTTGCCCTCCAATATGTTATTATTATATAGTATTTGGATTGTAAATGTTAATATATATATTATAGAAAAGGTGCAAAGATGAAATTAATAGTTGGCTTAGGAAATCCTGGATTAGAATATGAAAAAACGCGTCATAATATGGGGTTTATCTTATTAGATATGTTAGCTGAAGATATGGATGTTGACAACTTTAAAAAAGGTTTTAAAGGAGAATACGCTAAAGTTACTACAGCGGAAGACACGATATATTTATTAAGACCTTTAACATACATGAATTTAAGTGGAGAATCAGTTAAAGAATTTGTTGATTATTTTAAGATTGATAGCGATGATATTATTGTTTTACTTGATGATTTATCCTTAGAACCAGGTAGATTTAGATTAAGAGCTAACGGCTCTTCCGGTGGACAAAAAGGATTACAAAATATTATAGATTTATTACACACTGATAAAATAAAAAGAATAAGAATCGGTACTGGAGAACCATCTGTTGGAATTGTTGATTATGTACTTGGAAAGCCATCAAAGGATGAACAAGTATTAATTGATGAAGCGTTAGATGAAGCGCTATTAGCGTTAAAATATTACTTAAAGACAGATAACTTTGATAAGACATCTTCATTGTTTAATAAGAAGAAAGCTAAATAAATGAACGATATTAGATCTTTATTTAACTTTTTAATTAATGATAAAGAAGTACGAAAGATTTCTGAGGGTCTTCCTTTTTCGGCTGATTCAATTGAAGGCTTAGCTTTAGGGGTGGCCACTTCTTTTTTGAATGACAATAAAAATATTGCAGTTGTATTGCCATCTTTATTTGATGCGCAAACATTTATTGATTTTGTTTTAAATTTCGTGAATAAAGATGATGTCCTTTTTTATCCATATGATGAAGTCCTTAGAATTGAAGCGATATCTTCTTCAAAGGAAATGTTGAAAGAAAGAATTTACGCTCTCTATGAAACTTGTAATAAAGATAAAAAACATATTTTTGTAACTCACGCTATCTCATTGATTCATGATGTATCTTTAAAAGAAAAATTCATCTCAAAAATAAAAAAGATCAAAGTGGGTGATGTTATTGAAAGAACAGACTTAGTTAATTATTTGCTCTCACTTGGTTACACTAAAACAAATAAGATTGAAAGTGTTTTCCAATATGCTCAAAGAGGAGAAATAATCGATATATATTCTCCATCAAATGAGGATCCATATCGTTTAGAATTCTTCGATAATGAAATAGAAGAAATAAGAGAATTTAACGTAGCAACTGAAATGTCTTATCGTTCAATAAGAGAAATGAATGTGGTTCCATGTGTTGATAATATTTTTGAAAAAGATGAAATAAAAAGTGGGATTGAACGAATCAAAAAAGAACTTAGCCATATATCAAATCCTCAATCTATCGAGAAAGAAGAATTGGTTAATAGAACTAACAACTTTATTACAATGTTGGAAGTTGACTCTATTGACGAAACTGAAGCTAGATACCTTCCGTACTTTATTAGTAAGCATAACTCAGTCTTAAATTACCTTGATGAATATACGGTGTATATGTATTTACCTAATGATATTTCATATGCTGCAGAATCGTATTATCGAGAAGCCAAACAATATTTTAACGAACTGAGAAACGGAAATTTAGCTCTTCCTTCAGAAATGTCTTGCTTCTCTTTTGACGAAATAAAATACGAAGCAAAATTAATTAGTGTAATTAATGATGATTCGTCTCTTAGTGTGGCGGATATTCCTTATCAATATGTCAATGTTAATTCCTCACCTAGAATGATTGATGAATTAAAAAATGAGGGCTATGAAGTAACAACCATTCTTTCAGAAAATAAATATGAAAACTTTTATTCTGTATGTAAAGATCAACATAAAATTGTTTCTCTTAGCGGGGAAAGCGGAGATTATAACGTTGTAATCTCAAATGATTTATCGCATGGATTTTTACTGAAAGATTATAAGAAAATATTTTTATCATCTAAAGAAATTTTTGGTGCTCCTCAAGGTAATTCGTATTTCTTAAAAAGATTTAAAGAAGCAAAAGTTCTTAATAAATATCAAGATTTGGCATATGGCGATTATGTTGTTCATGAAGAACAAGGTATAGGTAAGTATGTGGGAATTCAAGAAATATCCGGACTTGAGTATTTGAAAATAATGTACGCCGGAGAGGGGCAGTTTCTATATGTACCAATTAGTAAGTATAAATTAATTAGAAAATATTCTGGACATGAAGGTGTTGCTCCACGAATTGATACTTTAGGTGGCTCTTCTTGGGCTCGAAGAAAGGCGAAGATTAGGGGGCGTGTTTCATATTTAGCTGATAAGTTAATTGAAATTAGTGCGATTCGCGCTAGCACTCCAGGTTTCGCATTTCAAGAAGATGATGAATTTGAAGAATCATTTGCTAAAGCATTCCCATATGAATTAACAATTGCTCAACAAAAAGCGGTTAATGAAATTAAAAAAGATATGGAAGCTCCACACCCGATGGATAGACTTTTAGCGGGAGATGTGGGATTTGGAAAGACTGAAGTGGCTTTCAGAGCAGCGTATAAAGCTATTTTATCAGGAAAACAAGTTGCTTTACTGTGTCCGACTACCGTATTAGCAAAACAGCATTATGAAGTTGCCTTAAAAAGATTTGAAGGTTTTGGAGTTAATATTTGCGTCCTTTCACGTAATGTTTCTAAAAAAGATCAAGCGACAATAATTGAAAAGATAGGAAAAGGAAAATACCATCTAATTATTGGTACTCATCGTATTTTATCTAAAGATATTGTTTTTAATGATTTAGGATTATTGATTGTAGATGAAGAGCAGAGATTTGGAGTAACTCATAAAGAAAAGATAAAGGAACTTACGACAAATATCGATGTTCTTACTTTAACTGCCACTCCAATACCACGTACTTTGCAGATGTCTCTTTTGAATGTACGTTCGTTGTCGTTACTTAATGACCCACCTTTCAATAGACTTCCAATTAAAACTTACATTGTTAAGCATGACAAAAATCTGGTTAGAGAAGTAATATCTCGTGAACTTGGACGTAAAGGACAAGTGTATTATTTACATAATCGTATCAGTTCAATTTATCGCACCTCTGATAATCTGAGTGCGATGTTTCCTTCGGCTAAAGTAAGTGTAGTCCATGGACAAATGGATCCTTCGTATATGTCTGAAATAATGTCTGATTTTTACGAAGGTAAAGTTGATATTTTAGTATGTACGACAATTATTGAAACGGGCTTAGATGTTTCTAATTGCAATACAATTATAGTAGAGAGTGCTCAGAATTTTGGACTTGCTCAACTATATCAGATTAAAGGTCGTGTTGGAAGATCTTCACGTTTGGCCTATGCATATTTAACATACACGGATTTATTAGCACTTAATGAAGATTCACGAAAAAGATTGAAAGCTTTAAAAGATTTCACTGAATTAGGAAGCGGATATAAAATAGCAACGCAAGATTTGAATATTCGAGGAGCGGGAGATATTCTTGGCAAAGAACAAGCAGGTTTTATTGATTCACTGGGATATGAAGCCTATATGAATTTACTTAAAGAAGTAATGAAAGAAAAAACGGTTCAAGATAAAGCCAAAGAGGAAAAGATTGGAACAAGATTTGAATTATCTTTCTCACTTGATAGTCATATTCCATCAACATATGCGTCTGAAGCAGATCGAATAAATATCTATCGAGATTTGTTCGATATTTCATTGATGAGTGATTTAGAAAAATACAGAAATAAGATCGAAGATGTTTATGGAAAATTTGATGAAGAGATGCAAAATCTATTCTTCAAGAAACAAATTGAAATTGAATTATCTTCAAAATACGTTGATAAATTTGAAGAACTTATTGATAGGTATGTTATAACCATGCATGGAGATTATTCTCGTATACCTCATATCGGTCTATTACTACACGATTCATTAGGAAAATACGACAAAAAAATATACAGTAGATTTGGTAAAGGAGTGTTTTCATTTACCATTTATAAAACCGCTGAATATTTAGAAGATCTCTTTGATGTTATTGAAACTTTGTTAAGTTTTACAAAAGAAACAAATTAAGCATAACTGGGGATTTATGTTCTTTCATATTGGAAAAGAAAGGACAATAAATGACTGTTCCTCTTTTCGAGACTATGACCGGATATGAATTTCGCATATACTCCGGGACTTTATTTTTCTTGATAAAAGAGACAACGTCTTTATTAACAATATTAGTTGAAAATATATCATAGGCATTAACGTTTCGTACTGTAAGAGGAAAATCAGTTTCCTTTATATTTAGAATGGATAAATCAGATAAATCAACAGATACTTCTTTAAAAAAGTATTTTTTCTTATTGTGAAGTTCATATGAATATTCTTTAATAGTAAAAGTATAATCAACATAAAAATAATCATAGGATTTATAAATTGATAAGTTATAAGGTAAATCTAATCTCTTAGTTAGAGCGGAACGTAAATAATCTCTTATTGGATTAATAAGTGAAATAATTTGGCGATAACCCAAAACGAAATTTGATTTTTCAATATAGGCATAAATAAGTTTTTTCTTAGTTCTTTCTCCTAATTCACGATATTTAGATAAATCGATCTTTTTGGAATAAATCATTTCATCAATAAGTGAATTTTCTTCTTCTAATTCCTTGTTTCTTTGTTCTATTTCCGCACATAATTCATATTCATTGATATAAGGCAACTCTTTTTTACGAATATAGTTTCTTTGACGAGACATATTTGTATTTGTTATATCGTCATAGTAACGAATATTGTTATCATCAAGATACTTTATTAATTCGTCCTTAGTAATATTTAGCATTGGTCTAATAATAGTAAGATCAAATTGATTATTGATTTCCTTCAAACCGTAATATGATACGACGCTGTTTCTTCTTTTTTGAAGTAGGTAGGTTTCAAGTAAGTCAGTTTTTTGATGTGCTACAAAAAGATTCTTAATTTTTGATTTAGCGGAGTATTTTTTAAAATAGTTGTATCTAATTACTCGAGCTTCCGCTTCAAAATTCTTTGTCAATGGATTTGTTAAATCTAGTCTGTTAAGTTCTAAATTGTATTTTTTAGCATAGTAAAGAACAATTTCATGTTCGATATAAACTTGAGGTGAATCGTTGTAGTTTACATAGATTAATTCAAGATTTTGAATCCCATATTCGATTAATGCAGTTAACAAAAAAACGCTGTCAGGGCCACCTGAAAAAGCTAAAAGATAGCGAGATGATTTATCAATATGTAATCTATTTAAGTTGTTGATTACCTGTTTTAATGGATTAGTCATTTGCAAGCGATAATAATAAGTTATTTAAATATGAAGTTTGACTCGTATAATTTTCAATCTCATTTCTTAATTGACAATACTTTATTGCTAAAAATATAGTTACAGCAATACAAATAGCAGTAACGAATAATAAGATGATGGTTAGTAATCTATTCTTTTTTTCTTTAGTCATATTTATTTACTTTCTATAATTTCATACATTGATGAAGCAGTTTTAATTGTCGAAATTTCAGATACTATTAAAACCTTAACTAGTATTTCTTTTCCGTTTGGATTCTTGATCTTTATATAGTCAGCGACTTTTATTTCGGAAGAAGGTTTGGCAATTTTATCGTTAATTGATACATATCCTGAATCGATCATTTGCTTAGCAATCTCACGTCTTTTAATAAGTCTTGTTACTTTCATGTATTTATCTAGTCTCATATATTCTCCATTTATATAATCTTATAACAAATTATGGAGAAATGAAAGATTAATATAAACTTCCAGCAGTTTAATAAATAAATAAATTAATCATTACTTTAGCTAATAATTAATAAAATTAATAAACAAATTAAAATAATTAATAAAATAGTTGACAAAATTAATTTGTAAATTATAATGTAGTTAATAGGAGGATGATTTTATGAGAAATACAATCATTGGTAAATGCCCAATATGTGGCGGAGAAGAAGTAGCTACTGAATTAAAATGTAAAAATTGCGATACAACAATAAGAGGAGAATTCGTTATGTCAATCTTTGATCGACTTAGCGATGTTCAAACAAAATTCTTATTGGTGTATTTAAAAAACGATGGAAATATTAAGCAAGTTGAAAAAGAATTGAATATTTCTTATCCAACAGTAAAGAAAATTTACGATGAAATTAAGAGTAGTTTAAATCTTCATGGGTCGTTTAATTACAAAGAAGAAGATGTAAAAGATTTAACAAGAAAAGAAGTATTAGAGAAATTACATAAGGGCGAAATTTCTTTTGATGAAGCTGAAGAATTATTAAAGGACTAACATAGGAGAATATCAATTATGAAAAAGGAACAGTTTCTAAGAAAACTATATGATGAATTAAAAAATAATGGCGTCAAGAATGCTGATAGTATTTGCCAAACTTATTCTACTCGTTTTGATTTAGCTCAAGAAGCCGGATTAAGTGATGACGACGCAATAAGAAGATTTGGGCGTATTGATGACATAGTTAAGAACGCAAAAAAAGAAGCCGAACTTAAGATGGATGGATTTACTAAAGTATCACTTGATGAAATTAAAGATCCATATAAATTAAAAATATCATTAATCGCAACATCTCTTGAGATTGTAAGTCAAGACGTAAGAGATTTTGTGATTGATTATGGAACAGCTAACACGGATAGATATCGTGTTAATCAAACTGATCATGAATTTATTCTTGAGGAGAAGAAAAGATCTGGATTAAAGAATTTCTTTTTAGGACAAGGCGAAGAGAACTTAATCAGAGTCATTATTCCTAAATCATTAAGAATCAACGATATTGAAATATCTTTGATGTCTGGAAATTTATCTGTCGAGTCTATCGGTGGAAATAACATTGATATCAACGTGATAAATGGAAAGATTAACGTTGGAAAAGTTGAAGCGAGTGAACTAAAAGTTAATTCGGTGAATGGAAGATCTGATTATGATGAAATATACGCGGATAACGCCTCCTTATCTTCCGTTGCTGGACAAACAGAAATTAACAAAGTTTATGCTGACAGAGTAACTATTAGTTCAGTAACAGGTAACACTAACATTCAAGATGGTGAGATTAAAGATATTAAGTTTGAAGGACTTACAGGTTCGTGTAAATTTAGAAATATTAGTATCAATAAGAAACTTTAGTTAAGTAAGTAAGCATTAAAAAAGGTTGAATATGTTTAATTCCTTTATTTATTCCGATTGCTCGGTCTAATAATTGGAGTCAAGTACATAACTCAACCTTTTTATTTACTTATTGTTTTCTTTTTCTTTAGCTTTTTCTTCTTCAGCTTTTCTTTGGTTGTAATTCTTATAACCTATTTTTTGGTTATCTCCTTCATCCCATTTTTTTCCGGCGGAAGCAATGTAAGAGAAGATTAATCCAGCGACTACTACAATAAAGATTACTGGTGCAATAAATTTATCTTCAATTCCGAGTGAAGAGAAGGCAGCAAATACAGTTGCAATGAAGAATCCAATGGCGATAATGACATATGATTTCTTGGTAACAGTGTTGCTCTTACTAAATAATCCAGTGATTAAGAATAATAATCCCCATACTCCACAAATGATTGCAATGGCGTATTTTAATTTAAAGGCCCCGAAGATTGAGGCATCAATTAATGATATCAACCATAAGACACCTACAAATAAAACAGCAAGTAACATTAAAATACGAACTAAGAATTTTTTACTCATAATATTTTCCTCCTTATTTAAGAATAATATTTTCTGATACAGGTGATATTTCTTCGCCTTCAGCTAAGACTATTTCTTCACCTGAATGATGTACTCTAACAAAACCTTGAAGACGAACTTTGTATTCTTTGCTTCCTTCGGTTCCTGGATACATAACATATTTTCCTGGAAGTACTGGACCACTTTTAGAAACGATGTAGGAAGTCCCTTGTTTTAAGACTAGATCGTGTTCGGTAAACTTCAATTCCGAGACTGTATCTTTTTCATCGTTGTAACGAACATTATCTTTAATAATGATTTTAGCATCTTCTTTTTTTTCGTCCTTTTTGTTGTCTTTTTTACTCTTAATAAAATACGCAACAATAATACCTACAATAATTACGGCTAATACTCCGATAATTACATAAGGAATAAGAGTAGAAACATCGGTTAATATCATATATTTACCTCCCTTTAATCAACCATAAACATGTAAACTAAGTAAATAATTAATGCTAAGAATGCAAGAATTAATAAAACTAAGACTGAAACACGTAGAGCGGATAGAGGTGTCTTACCAGTAACTTTGCCGTTTTTTCCATTGACGAAGAAATTATAGTTCTTGTTTTTATAAGTACAGTGGCCAACGTATATTGGTAAAAGGATATACTTATAAGTAATGTTGCTACATGAGGTGTTGATATATAAACTAGCAACAACATCATAGGTATATTGTAAGAGAATTTTTTCTCTGACTTTCTTATCGATAAATTGACGAGCTTCTTTCCAACAAACATCACCTTCTTTAGTATATTGGTTTGCAGAAAAGCCTAAGAGGAATGATTCGTTATATTTTTGAGAAGAGTTAGTATTGAACGGACTCATAGCATTGATGCTTTGTTGATTAATATTATCACTTGCTTCAATAAGAATATCATCGAATCTACATTTGTAGTTACCTGAAATATTAAAGTATTTAATTTTTGTTTCTGTTATAGTTTTACCATTAACTCTTCTGGTGGTTGTATAGTATTTTCCAAGTTGACCACGATAAGGAGACATGGTATCAGAATCAAAAGTAAAAGCCGGGTTATAGATACCAGCGGTGTCCTCAGGCGTAATTGATTGTTTAAAGGCTTTTGGGGCTAGAATTTTTTTCTTTCCCCAGGTTTTAACATTTTCAATTGCAACTGCTTTTGTTATTTGAAAAGGAACGACCGCGTTTGGCTTTAAACCTGATAGTTCATCTGTTAGTACTACATTTGGAGTTCCACAGAACGAACATTTTGTTGCAATACTTTTTCTCGAAACAACTTCTTTCACGCCGCAATTCTTGCATTGATAAACACAAGTATCTTTAGCCCACTCGTTATTGTTTTTGAGAAGCATCGCGAAGTCTATTTCTTCTGCGTATTTTGTTAAGTCGATATCTTTAGTAGTGTCGCAGAAAGGACACTTAAGTTTTTTGATATCGGGAGCATAGACCATTTCAGCGCCACATGAAGGACACTTTGCACTAAAAGTATCTTTTTGTTCAAGTTCGCTATTTTGGTCTTGGCTATTTTCTTCTTCGGACATTTTATTCTAATCCGTTATTATTGCTTTTCGCCGCATTCAGGACAGAATTTTGCTCCTGGTTGAAGATCAGCACCACATTTCTTACATTTTTTAACAAGTGCATAACCACATTCAGGACAGAACTTTGCACCTTCTTTTACAGAAGCTTTGCAGTTAGGACAAATATTGCCTAATGGAGCGCCACACTCAGGACAGAACTTTGTTCCTTCCTTAGCTTTAGCACCGCATTTCTTACATGTAACAAAATGTTCATCGTTTTTTTGTTGTCCTTGTTGGTTATTCATCGATGAAGAGAACATATTTCCCATTGCAGCACCTAATCCAATTCCCATTCCAGCACCCATTGTGGAGCCTGCCATACCTGGGTTTTTAGCTGCATCTTTTAAAGCGTCAGCTTGAGCAAGACGTGAATAGGTATCGATGTTTTTACCCATGACATTAAGACGCATTTGTTCATCTAAGATTGCTTGTAAATTATCCGGTAAAGAGAAGTTTTCAAAATTGAATTGAACAATTTCAATACCAATTCTTGCTAATGTATCTGATAAACTAGCTTTAACTTGATTACCTAATTCGACGAGGTTAGATGCCATTTCAAGTACTGGAAGATTAGCTTCACCAATAGCATCGGTGATGTTTGTTACAACCATGCTCTTAATGTATTCACTGATATCTTCTGTTTTGTAAGAAGAACCTGTGCCACTTAATTCTTTCATAAAGACGAAGGCGTCTTTTACTCTAAAGGAGTAAGTACCAAAGCCTCTAATACGTACTGGTCCATAATCAGCATCTTTTAATAAGATTGGATTTGAGGTACCCCATTTTTGATTAGTAAATTGTTTGGTATTAACAAAGTAAATATCTGATTTGAACGGATGTTCAAATCCGTATTTCCATGATAAAAGAGTAGTTATTAATGGAATAGAATTGGTATCTAATTTGTAACTACCAGGTAAAAAGACATCTGCCATTCTACCTTTATCTGCAAATATTGCTACCTGTGAATCACGAACAGTTAACATCGAACCTTTGTTGATGTTATTTTTTCTTAAATCGACTTTATATACTATTGTATCTCTAGTATTATCGTTCCATTCGACAACTTTTAAAATTCCCATATTTTTCACACTTTCTTTTGACTGATTTTATTCTACTTTAGTTAAGATAATTAGTCAATTATTGACTAAAAAAAATGCACTCGCTCGGTTGATCCGAACGAATGCATAGATTATCTTATTTTGCTGAAAAAGTAATAGTAGCGGATGTTGAAGATACCGAAGTGATATTTATATTACATGGCACATTATCACCCGAATTAAATTTGAAGGCCGAATAAGTGTTAGTAAATGAAGAATCAGTTCCAAATAAAGTTGAATCATCTGCGAAATACTTATTCGAATTTGCAAATTTAGTTGTACTTGATCCAGCAACTTCAGCAGCATCCATTATTTGAATTAAATCAAAATTAGAATAAGAATAATCTGATGAGTTTGAAGCAACAACATTATAGAATGATTTATTACTATACTCTAAGTTTGGTACTCCCGTGCAAAATGATTTTGACCATGAGAAACCGTTATTTGAATAAATGAACTTACCTAAACGTTGATCAACATGAGAGATTCTTACTCCACTACTGGAAAAACCTTTTGGATACGATCCTTTATATTTATATTTTGAATCTTGTTTATTTAATCCTGTTGGAGTATAGAACTCAATCATTAAATATTCATCAAAAGAAGTGCCGTTAAAGTTGTTTGCAACAACGATAGAGTCTCCTGATGATTCGGTAGGGTTTAAAGTGATTGATAATTCGGTAGATAAATCAGTTTCACTTGTTACAAGTTTTGGATTTGTCCAACCTAAGGCGTATTTTGTAAATGCGTCGTGATCTGTAACATTATTATCCATCATATCTACACCACCTGCAGGTGTAGTTATACCATTAGTGTCATAATAATCATCTAGACTTAATAAATGTCCTGTTTCATGTATATATGTGTGTGAATCCACTTTATTATCAAAGGAATATGTATATCCGTTTCCAGTTCCAGAAACCATAAAGTCATATGAAGACCAAGAATAAGCTGATATATGACTGTAAGATGAATTAGCATCCCAATATGTATAAGCCCAAAGAGCGGGTGAGGAGCTATTATGTTTTGATAAATAAACCATATAAACACTATCGATTAGTCCGTCATTATTAGAGTCATAATCCGAATAATTGTATGTACCATTTGTAAAATAATAATCATAGATTGATTCAAGAATTGAATTTGTATAATTAGTACAATTCTCATTAGTTGCTTGTTTTAACGTGTTTAATGCCACATTCGTATTAAATATAGAAGTTACTTCTCCTTGTATATCTAATTGGCCATAACTTGATTTGTAATAAAACGATGAAACTGATTCCCATCCAGTATTTTCAGAGGTGCCAAAGAATGAATTATATATAGATGTTCTTACTTCATTGTCAGTCATTCTTTCTCTAGTTAGTTCATCTTTTACAGGCAAATATTCTCCTTTTAATAAAACAGGAACAACCAACATTTTCGATCTTCCTTTAGAAGGCATGCATTTGGTGTATTGAGCATTGAATTTTTCTCTGATATCTTCACCACCAGCATAAGTAGAAGCGAATTTTGCAACCTCTTTTAAATCTCGATTAGTAAAGCTTTTATAAGTGTTATCACCAGTATTTGAATTTCCACCTTGGTTATTTTCACTTATTGGAAAAGTAAATTCACAACTAGATAAAAGAAGAACTACTGAGATAAGTGATATAAAAGAGAATGTTTTTATTTTGTTTTTCATTTTATTTGTATTCCTTTCTGAAATATTTGCTATTGTTTATATATTCATATTAGCATATAAAACTAAAAAATACTTTAAACAACTATGCTTAAAGTATTTTTGTTAAATGATAATTAATAAGTTGATTAATCTCCGTAATCACTACCACGACTTTTATCTTCAATAAAGATCTTTAGTTTGTTAGCAATGTCGGTAATTGTTAGAAATACTGCGTGTTCAGCAATAGTAATTGGTTCATCGCTGTCAGCGGTAAATACGACCAATTTATATT
>JAEWSJ010000023.1 GCA_023398335.1 Bacillota bacterium | reverse complement strand
GATCCAGACGACCTATTTGATTATGAGAGGTTCTATGAAGTAATAGACTTCAAATGTTCAAACTGTGGATACGAAGAAGAACAAGATGCAGATATAGTTTTAGAATGCTTTGAAATGGATGGAAGTATAGGATACCCAGTATCTTATTGTCCGAAATGTGATAAACCAACATTCATACCTAAAGAAATATGCGAAGATAAAAAATAAATAGTCAAATAATATATAATTACGTCTCGTTTTTTTAAAAATCCCAAAAATACAATTTCCTAAGCAAAAACGCTGCGATTACGCAGCGTATAATTAAAAAATAAATAAACAAATATTTCTCTTATAACAACACCGGACGTAAAGAAGCAAAGTGAACACGACTGATTAAGTTCATAGTTTCATACGCAAGAGAAGTTTGATTCATATATGTAGTAATGCAGAAATAAGTTACAAGCACAATACCTAAGGCAATACGATAATAACCAAAGCCGGTAAAGGTATTATTCTTAATAAACTTCATAAAGTATTTAATAGTAAGCAAACTGACAACGAAAGCAACAATGCAACCTATAAGAAGAAGTGACCCTTCAACATCGGTTAATGAAGCTCCACTCATCGCATATTTTGCGCCTTTAAATAAAGAAGCACCAAACATAACAGGAATAGACACTAAGAAAGAAAATTCAGCCGAAGTTTTTCTATCACAACCTATTAACATTGCTGCAAGAATAGTAACACCGCTTCTTGATGTTCCTGGAACAAGAGATAGAACTTGAGCGCAACCAATAATTAACGCTGTCTTCCATGTCATCATATAAACATCATTAACTTTGAATTCGTTTCTATTTCTTTTAAATAAATACTCAATAACAATAAACGCAATACCATAAACTATCAAAGTAACTGATACCGTAATAAAATTCATAATATGACTATCAATCCAGTCATCTAATAAAATTCCAACTATTCCAGCTGGTACACATGCGATACAAACATTAAGTATCAACAACCATGTCTTCTTCTTTTCTTCTTTTGTTTTATTTTCACCAAAAGGCCATATTTTCTTTATAAAAGCTATAAAGACCGCAATTATCGCCCCTAGTTGAATAACAACCAAAAATAAATTCCAAAAGTCTGCACCAAATTCGCCTTCAAGATTTAACCATTGTTCTAAGATTATCATATGACCTGTAGAGGAAATAGGTAACCATTCTGTGATTCCTTCAACAATTCCCAATAGGACCACTTTTAAAATATTAATTAAGTATTGGACCATAAACAAAAAGCTCCTAACCTAGGTAGTATAAGGCTTTTTACCACTTATTGTAAACTTTTTCAGCAAAGCCCACTAAATTCTTTATTTCGTATTTTTTGTCTCCAACTTTTATCGTTCCGTTAAACTTACCAAACACTTGGTTTTGATTTGATCTTATTATAAAGACGTTTGAATCCGCTGCTCTATTTAAAATTGGAGTGAAACTCAAATCAATGCAATTATCACGAGAATATATCTTCCATTCTTTGAGGTATTCCTCTTTTCCTTCAGCATCTACTGGAATATCAAAAATTACATCATTTAACTTATAGGCTTCCTTGTCATAAAAGAACATGTTTTCACTCGCCGAAGAAGTATCACCGAATCCATATCCAAGATTAAATCCGATATAATGTCCATCCTGTTGAGCGTTTAACGAAGACCAGTACCATGTATTTTTATATGTCCAAACTCCTCTTCCCCAATCTAATATTCCGATTGAATCATCCAGGGAATAAGTTCTATCTCCAAAACTGAATGAGCCACTGGCTTTTAACAAATTAATTTTTTGATTGTAATAAAAATGTTTAGGCTTATCAAAAGGAGTTGCAATTACCATCGACTTATCTGTTGTTGGTTCTAGTTTTATATCACAGGTAAATTTATCTGTTTTATATACGTTATTCATCGAGCAAACTAAATGTCTTACTCCATTTTTATTTTCAAAAGACATTGTAAAATTTCGGCCTTCATATTTAACATTACCATCACAAGAAGAAGAAGGAAGATTTAATTTTCCTAAAGAAAAAGCTCCCATATAACTCTTAGTAACTTGTTTCTTTCTCACATAAGAAAGAACAGATACGCTAGCTAATGACATATATGAATTATCCGCAATAGTTAATGCTACACCATACTTATCATTACCTATGTAATAATAATCCCATTCTTTTATTCTAAGCTTCCCAGCCTTTATTTTATTTCGCTGATATTTCTTAACTAACGAAAAAGCATAACCTGCTTCTTGTAAATTTCCAAACTCGTCCAATAAGTCACCTTCACTAAGTAAATGTTGTTCCATTTTTATTTTCCTTTCATAAAAAAAGCAGGAAAAACCCGCTTTAAAATATTATCTTAGAGTTAATTGCTTCTCTGATATAACAGCACCGATTCCGACCGATTTTTTTCTCACGAACAAAACAAAAATCACGAGTTACAAAGAATCTCACCACGCCATATATCGAATCATCAATAAGCCTAAACCTATCAGAAGCCATATACTCTCCTTCTTACCGGATAAATAAAGTATAACATCTTTAACAAAAAAAACTCAATTCAAACAGTACAAGGCTTATTCTTTTGATACTTACTAGTAAATTTTATCCTCATGTACTTTAATAATATATAAATTAAAAGTTATTTATCCACATGATTAAATCTCTACTTATTATTCTTATACTACAAGTGAGAAAAAATAATAAAGTTAAAAATAGTCGAACAATATATACCTTTGCGCAATTTATTTTAATACTCTAAAAAATACATTTTCTAAGCAAACAAAAATGACTAACCATTTGTGGTTAGTCATTCATCATCTAGTTAATTACTTTCTTTTTTCTTAAGAACTTTTGACCATGGTACAAAAGCGTATAATCCATATCCTATTGTCGAACCAAAGATAATGACATCTATGGAAGCTAAGAGATATATCCACCAATCAGTAACTGAGACTGGTCCGGTAATTCCAGGTTTAACTTCATATTCGTTATTTTCCGGATCGTATTCACGTGCATAATGATATGTTGAAACATATGTGTATAAATTATGTTTAACAGCTTGTTTAGCACAATACATTTGAGTTGGATTAGATGCATCAAGTGGAGCTCCGTTTGATTTCATTGGGTTAAGCCACAAATCATTTCCAGCTAAGACACCACGAGGTGTATTCATTATTTCATCTCCACTACTCCAGTCCGTAACTACCGAACCTTTAAAGCCCCATTCATTACGTAATACTTCAGTACATAAGTCGTAGTTTGCCCCTGCCCAGACTGGTCCAATTCTATTGAATGCAGTCATAACAGCGTTAGCACCAGATTTAACAGCTATTTCAAATGGTTTAAGATAGATTTCTCTGAATGTTTGTTCAGTAATCCATGTATCTACGCCTTTAGCATTATCGCCTTCTTCACTTAATGCAAAGTGTTTTAAATAGCAATATAAGCCTCCGGATTTAGCTCCGTTAATTGTTGCTCCAGCTAATTTTCCAGAGATAATTGGATCTTCTGAATAATATTCATAGTTTCTTCCATTGTAATTAGATCTATGGAGATTAACACCTGGCGCATACCAACCATTAATACCACTCTTACTTGCTTCAAATGCCATCGATTGTCCGATTTCATGAGCTAATTGTTCATTCCATGTACATCCAATAACAACCTCACATGGATAACTTGTCCATGCTGATTTATCTTCCGCAACTTTTTGGGTGTTTTCATTAAATCCACTTGGACCATCAAAATCCAAGGTTTTAGTTTTACCAATAGATTCAATTTCACTAGAACCGAATCCACTCTTCTCGACGAGCGCTATTGCTTCTTCTTTGCTAACTTCGTTAACTAAATCATCCCATAACGTACTATCGTAAGATTTCATCAATTTAGTAATTAACTCATCGTTAAAGATTAAATTTGATGGGCTAGCCAAATCGCTAGCGGATGCTTTTGTTCCATCTTTCTTAGTAACAAGATACATATCTTTATTTACGCTGAAGGCAGGCATTTCATCTTGACCATTGGCTCCAGTTGCATAAAGTCTTGCTTTGTTAATTTTATTAGTATCAGATGGTAAGGAAGATTGAGTATCTTTATATGTTGAGAAGAAATCTCTACGTGATAAATAAGTCTCATTAATTCCTACATTTGAACCATCGATTGCTACACCCGCATAAGAATCTTCACCAGTAAATCTGTTAATAACAGAATATCCTGTTGTTGGATCTTTGCTGTATTTGATGTTTTCATCCACTGTATAAGTTAAGGATAGATCATTATTCTTTATATGATGAACATCAGTTCTCAAGTCTAAAGTATAATTACCTTTATCTAGTTCATAGCCCTTAAAGGAGTTATTATTCTTGTCGTAACAATCATATGAGGCCATATCATACGCAGAAAGAGACAAGGTTAATTCTTGGCTTTCACCTGGTTCCAAAACACTAGTCTTTGCAAAGTCGCCTAAAGATATCGCACTCTTTTCAATTTCTCCGGTTATATATGGAGTTTGATAATATAATTCAACAACATCTTTACCTGGATATTGACCAACATTCTTAACATTTACCTTTACTTCAATATTGCTATCTGCTGCAAGAGATGAAGAAGAAGGTAAACTAACTTCTTTAATAGACCAATCAAATGAAGTATAGGAAAGTCCATAACCAAACGGATATATTACAGCGGAATCGTATCCCTTTGCTAATCCGTTAAAATATCCCATTTTATCAGCTGTTTCATACCATCTATAGCCGAAATATAAATCTTCTTGATAGACAATATTACCACCTGTAGCACTTTTATTTCTAACAAATCTGTTTGCAAATACTGGCTCAGTGCTAAAATCCGCTGCGTAAGTATCAGCAAGTTTTCCACTTGGGCTGATTTTTACTGATGTAGTAGTTCCATCTTCGTTTTCAACAATTTTTCTACCAGCAATTAAATTTGCTACACTTTCTGCGCCACATAATCCAGTTGGTCCACAGAATAACGCCGCATCAATTTTATCATCTTGTAAAAATTCACATTGCATGTTGTTAGTTGTATTAAGCAAAACAATAACTTTTTCAAAGTTATTCTTTGCAACAGTAAGCATGTATTCTTCTTTCGAAGATAAATCGAGATAACTACGTGTTGTATCTGTTTCTCCACTAACATAATCTTTTGAAACCGTTGGTACTTCACCAACATTCTCACCGCTGTTACGCGAAAGAACAACAATAACTGTATCGCTAAATTCTTTAGCGGAATTAATTAGTTCATCCGTGTAAAAATCATTCGAAGGTTGAATAATCTTACCATTTTGATTCATTGACATCCAATTATCAGTAGTAGGTATTGCTTTTTTGTACTTAGCAATAATATCTTCATTGTACTTAAATCCAGCATTCTTCAATCCTTGTAAAATACCCACTCTTTTCTCTGGATCTGGCTTACATGAGCCCGAACCTACACCAGTAAAGACCCACGCGTTATCGGTGGCGGTATAACCAAAGACATTCACTTTATTATTTGAAGCTATATCAAGTGGTAAAGTGTTGTCATTGTTCTTTAATAATACCGAACCATCTTCACTAATCTTCTTAACTAAACTAGCTCCTTTTTGAGCCGATTCTTCATCCCCTGTTACTGCGCCCGTTCCAGCTAAAGCTGCAGAAATAAATTCAACACCTAAAACATTGAAACAAACAACATTACCAGCGATTAAGCCAGCACTTAATAAACTCAATATACTAAATATTGCAATTTTACCTGCTGTTTTCTTTTTAATCATATTAACCTCTTCCTACATTGGTAAAACAACTTGATATCCGGAATACCAGTACTTACTAGTTTTATCACTGGCTTCAAATTGTCTTCCTTTAATGTGTATTTGATCTTCGTAAACTTCTAAAAACAAACCTTGTCCACCACCATTTTCGTAATCACCTTTTTGATAATGTTCACCACTGCCATTTCCTTGCCATAAATAGCCAACGGATGCAGTGTTGAAGAAAGAAGGATAATCATCATTGATAACATATGGACTTTGACTTTCAAATGACCAATGTGAGTGACTAGAGAAAAATAAAGTCTGTGGATAATTCTTAATAATATTTCTAATCTTATATTCTTCATTTACACTATAGCCATACCATGTTTGATTCAACGATGTTAATGATCCACTAACAGTATTACGCAATGAACCATGCGAGAAAAGATAAATAGGTTTATTTGTCTTTCCTGCTTTTTCCATCGTTTCATTAAACCACGCTAATTGTTTTTCTCCTAAGGTACAATCAGCTTTAGTATTGCCGTCCAATGTATTTGGCATAGCGGTAGTTCCTAAGAAAATAAAATAACTGCCATTAATTACCTTTGAAAAATATGCTGATTCATTCCCCGTATATTCTTTCCATAACTCTAATCTAGATGAATATCTATTATTAAGTTCAGCGCTACTTACAGAAGAATAATCACTACTCTCACTATGATACATAAACTCATGGTTTCCAAGACCGTATAGTACTTCTTGAGAAGAAGAACCATAAACGCTGTTATAAGCATTAGAGAAGGCTTCATAATTAGCTTTCTTTCCTTCATCTACCATATCGCCATTTGAGACAATAACTTGAGAATCAGGAGATATTTCCTTAATATCTTCAAAGCTTTTTTTAGTCCTTCGATAAAAAGCAGACGATGTATTTGTTACATGTTCATCACTTATAACTTGGAACTCGTATTGTATTTTTTGCTCTTGTTTATAATCTTCCATTCCTAAAGAAGCTTTAGAAATTACCTTGTTAGAAGCATCATAAGCGGTTACCCAAACCTTAGTCGCCAAAGAAGGAATTAATGAATTATTGGAAAACTCCACTTCAAAATCAGAAGACTTAAATTCATCAAATTCTTTTATTAGACTATAATCTTCAAATATTCCTTCGCTATCGCCCCACGCTATTTTCAGAGAAGAAACAGAACTAAAATCTCCCTTTTTACTTATCAACATAACTCCATCTGCACAGTTCTTAATTTTGCTATTATTCGAATAATTAATTTCGAGCAAGTCTGATTCAATATCAGGAGTATGTGGATAAGTTGAAGAAGAAGAGGTTGTACTTGCACTGTCGCTTGACATGGTTAAAGATGTGGAGGAAGAACCTTCCCCACATCCAACCATGAATGATAAAGACATACTTAATACAAGAATATTAACTATTTTTCTTTTCTTATTCATATTTCTCCTAATTAATTATTTGCAACTAAGCCGCCATAAAGAGAAGGATCGTTCCAACAACTTATATATACTGTATCAGTAGCTTCATAATCGCCATTAGCGAAATACAGGATCTTGAATGAACCATAACCATCTGGCTCTTTACCATCAATTAATTGACGTTCAGAGTTTGGATTTTGTTTTGTAATATCAACAGCAGTATTCAAAGCTTGAGATGGATAATAGTAATATAATGAGCCGACTTCATGGCTTGCATTGGTAATATAATCTGAAGTGTGATATAAACCAATCCAGCTTCCATCTTTTAAAGCGGAATCACAGGTGACATAAATTGGTTCGTTATTTGTATCATCGAAATAGGAATTACGATCAGTCCACATATTAACTTCATAAGCGGTTAAACTTGAGGAAGTTGTTACTTCGATATAATCAAGAGCACCATTGAAGGCATAATCTTTACCTGTGTAATTTTGTGGTTCCCATGCAATTCTGTTCTTACCAACTGATAATAAGACTTGGATTTCGACTTCGAATTCTGTGTAATTGTTCTTTACACCGACTTTGTCATTACCATATAACGTATTTGGTGTTGAAACGATTGTTCCGTTGAACCATAAATCACCTAAATTACCAACGCTGACATCTTCCATCTTGTCAGTGGTATTTAAATATGGAGCAGCAACTCTCATCTTAATTGTGGCATAGGATTCAACATTTGATTCAATACCATAAATAATTTTCTTTGTCTCAGTTTTATTGTTATATACATCTGTTTGAACTTTTTTAGGTTGAATAAATTCAACATCAGTCGCACCAGAAGGTAATTCATCATAGCCAATGCGTTTTGTTGTATCAGCTTCAGCTTCAAAACGATAGGTTTGTTCTGGAGATGGTTCTTCATTTAAATAAGCTTGTAAACTACCATCGATATATTGAACGGTTAAAGCATCTAATCCACCCAAGTATTCATATTTGGTATTGCCTTTAACAACTAAAACAATAACATTATTACCTGCGTTTAAATCAACCCAGCCAGTAACTACTGATGTGAAATTATCTTTCTTATTAGTAGCATCGTTACCTTTTAAGGTTAATCCATCAAGTGAAACTCTCTTACCATCAATATTCAAACTGGCAATATCGGATAAAGCTACATCTTCCATCTTTGTTGTCGCATTTACATATGGAGCAGCAATCTTCAAATTGAGTTTAACTCTTGTAGCAGCTGCAGCTTTTACGCCGAACATAACATTCATCTTCTTTTCAAATTCTACATATGAAGCTGTTCCAATATTAACATTTGGATTTTCAGCATCCTTATATATTCTTGTCTTATCAGATTCTGCTTCTAAGGTAAGAGATTGATAATTAACATCAGGATCAGCATTATCAACTTCTTCAGTATTAGCAACTGAAGTTAAATCTTTTGAACTTAGAACTAAGATGCTATCAAGGTTACCCCAACAATTTATAGTTCCGGAATATGTTTCATCATTAATCTTAGTTTGATCAAATCTATTGGAAACAACGAAAGTAATAACATTTAATCCCTTAACTAATTTGATCTTTCCTAATGACATTGTTTGGATATTATAGTAGTCAGCCGAGCCACCTTTATTTGTAGTTCCTTCGAATTTAATATCTTCTGTATTAATTGTTTTTCCATTAACTTTTACAGTATACCAATCGGCGAAAGTATAAGGAATTGAATCCCACATACCAACCCATCCACTAGGTCCCATTAACTTAATCTTTAATTCCGCATTGTCATCTTGTTCACTCGAGTTAACTCCCCAGATGACTCTGTCACCTTTGGATAATGAACCAACAACGCCAGTTCCACTTACTCTATTATCTGCGGTAGCTTCTATTTTAATTGACGAACCATTACTTGCAACAATATTGCCTTCTTCAGCTTCGAAAATGTTCTCAGTTCTACCTTGTTCATCAGTACCTAAAACGACTAACTTAGCTTCTGATTTTTTAGTTGTATTATCTTTAGAACGAGCGGTAATTGTAACTGTACCAGCAGCAAGACAATTTATTTTGCCATCGACAATAGTAGCAACAGTTTCATCACTACTGCTTAAAGAATATTCTTTATTTGTAGCGTTGCTTGGTCGAATAGTAACATTTGCAGTTACTTTTTCACCAACCTTGGCGTTTTGTTTGCTTAATTCAAGAGCAACTTCTTTAACATCAACTTTTTCTTCTGATGTTGTTGCAGATGATGTTGATGATGTTGTTGGCGCGGATGTCGTACTAGAAGTATCTCCACCACAGCTTGCCATCATAGATGCAGTACCACAAATCATCAAAGCGCTTAAGACAAATAATCCGACTTTAGATTTTGTTTTCTTCATTTAATGTTTCCTCCATATATATAAATGAACTATGTAAGCCGTTATAAAAATCGACTTATACTCAAATATTATCACAGCTTTTCTTTTTGTCTAAAATTGCTATTTTTGGTATTTTCACCTATAAAAATAGCATGTAAATCTTATTGATAAATATGAATTGAAACCATTAAATGTAAGCATCTTGAAAAAAATATGTTCGCTCTTTTTAATCGGTGAATATTTTTTTGTAAAATTATTTGTAATATATTCCGGCTGTTTTATTTCGTGTAATGTTTCGTGCGTTTCGTAATTTGCACTTATTCATTTTCAAACGAGAGATAATATCAAAAATCCATTTTATTAAAATGTAAACACTTTCATTTCAATAAATACGCTTTTTCATATGATTTTTCACATAAGCCAATAAATTATCTTCAGTTTTATTACTAAATATATGTTATTTTTTTATCGTTGATACATCATTTTCATTTCGTATTTTGCTTTTTTTATTGCTTATTTTGTTCACTCATTTTTCACTGTTACTCGGTAACGGGATAAGAATATCTGTTACGAACATTTTGTTTTTTGATTTCACAAATATTTCTCCGTCGTATGATTCAACGATTTTCTTCATCGATAATACACCAAACCCATGGAATCTGTCATTAGTCTTTGTCGTTTTAGGTAAACCCTCTTTAAACTCTACCTGCCCTTCAAAATAGTTTTCAATATGAATTGATGCCATATCTTTTACCTGCTTAACATACAATCTAATAAAACGTTTTTCTTCATCAACTTTAAGCAAATATTCAACCGCATTATCAATAGCATTTCCAAATAACGAATAAATGTTTGAAGCGCTCATAAATTTGATCTTATCTCCATCTGCAATATACGAGAGAGAAATATTGTGTTTGTTACATACCAAACTCTTTTCAGTCAAAACAACATCTAACGCATCATTCCCGGTTTTAACAATCGAACCGTAAATCATAACTGACTTTTCAACTTCTTTTAACGCTAGATCATCAACCTTTCCGCCGTTTCGTATTGCAGCAATTTGGTGTTTTAAGTCATGGCATTTAATGTTGATTATATCGATATTTTCTTTAGCTAATTCGTAATGCTCTTTATCTTCTTTCCATAAATATTGAACAATTTCTAATTCTTCTTCAACTTTTTTCGCTTCTTTTAATTTGAATTGAAGTAATAAGACCGTGGTACAACTAATTATTCCATAGGAGAAAGATATCAATAATTCAGCTTGATTCTTCTTCGCATCGCAAATATCAATCATGATACTATTCAGTAATATTGCAACAATAACAACAATAATTAATAAAATAAATAACCAGTAGTTCTTTACGTAAAAGTCTTTTTCTTTTTTTATTGTTTTTCCCAATGTTGCGTATGAAACTATGTATGTTATTGTATAAAAAATCACATAAACATAGAAAGATATAAAGGAAACCACTCCTTCAATACTGGCTCCGCTACCATACATATTTAATGAATTACCACCATCTAATAAGGTTGCAATCATGAAGAACTGATAAAAAGAAAAAGCTATATGTTGAACAGTATATCCCGCTATACTGCAAAAAAGAATATTAATAAAGGACTCATCGAAGCAAAAATAAAAAGCAAACACCGATACGACAAAAATCAACGAAAAAATAACCGCCATATAATACGGATCATAACTAACAATAGGAATAGCGAAGGTTAATAAAGAAGCTAATAACAAACTACCGATACATCTTAATGTAAAATGACTTCTTCTTTTTAAATGAACCGTAAACAATAACTCTGCGATTATTAATTCTGCTAAAAATTGAAACTTATAATAAAATAACGAGGTGAATTCATACATATTAATCACCAGTAATAAATTCTGTGAACTTCTTCGCAAATTCTTTCTTTTGGCCACGGGATAAATAGATAACTTGTTTGTTGTTTAATACTACTTGTGTTCCAGAGATAACACTTACCCGACGTAAATTTATCAAATAAGAAGAACTACCTTTAGCAAATCCAAACTTCTCAAATTCTTCCGCAATTGAAGATAAGCTTCTCCACTCCTGATAATCTCCATTGTCCGTATGATAAATGAGCTGATGATTATCAACCTCAATAAATGAAATGCTATTTATATCGATTTTAACTAATACCCCTGCATTATTAATTGTTACTTCGTTGGCTTTTTCATAACTACATTTAGTTATTGCTCGAGATAACATCGTTGAAAAGGAATAGTAAGTTATCGGCTTAGCGACAAAATCAAAAGCGTTAACAGAATAACCTTTTATCGCATATTTAGCTAAGTTGGTTAAAAAGATCAAAACAACTTTGGAATCTCTTTCTCTTAGTTCTTTTGAAATATCCAAGCCATTTTTCCCTGGTAAATCAATATCCATAAAAACGATATCGAAATCCGCGTGATAATCATGTAAAAAAGTTAAACCACTTTTAAAATATTTCACTTCAAATAACTCGTCATTTTCCGTTTGAAAACGTTTGATATATCCATTTAAGATTAATGCATCTTCTTTAGTGTCTTCTACTACTGCAATTCGAATCATATCCAATACCTTTATATCCTTTTGAGTATATATAATATATCAACTTATGTTTTTTTAATCAAACTGATTTGAAAGCACTTTTTTGGAATAAAAAATGACTAGCTAGTTACAGCTAGTCATCAAATAGTAAAATTAATTAATCCGATAAAACTTCATCATCATTTATCTTCTTTGGTTCCCCTTCTGGGAATATAACCTTAAAGACAAAGAAGAAGATAATCATCGATATTCCGCCAGTAGCAATCATAACTAATATGTTATAAATTGCTGGATCTAAGAATAGTTGTGCGAATGGTATCCACGCTCCATTAATAGCGTTACAGACAAATGATATACCTAACCACCCGATGAAATACCACATTGCTTGATACCAAATATTACCATGTGATCTATATGTGATGTTTCTTTGAAGTGGAAAATTAATACATTGAGCTGTAAAGGTTGCAATTTCAAAAGCGATAAAGTAACCAAGTCCGCCACCAATAGCAACTTGTCCATTGGTGTAATTAATCGAGTAACCTAAGATGTTATAGAATAACTCAGTTCCTTCATATGTACCCATGCTTATCGCTGGCCACATAAATTGAGTACCAGCTAATTCAATACCCATAATCATCGGTAAGAATGTTAGAACCAAATATTGCCAAATTGTAACACCTTCAGAGAAAACGATAAAGTAGAATACTTGATAAAGAAGTTTAGAGCCTTCTGGATGATGAATCGCATACTTTTTCCAGGTTGTTCTAAACCATTGACAGAAAGATGTTTGACCAACGTTGAACAAAAATTTATTCCACCCATTCATATTGGCTTTCTTTTTTTCTTCAACTTTTGCTAAATACTCCGCGTTATATTCTTCGTAATCAGCTTCTGCCTTTATTCTTTTTTCTGCTTTCTTCGCACTAAGATATTTGGACTTTTCTTCTTTACTCATTGAAGAAAGAAGTTCTTTTTCCTTTTGTTTCTCTAACTTTTTTTCTTGTTTGTTTGACATTAATTATCTCCTAAATTGAATTTTCTTTTTTCTCTAATTCAGCAACTTGCTTTTTAACAGCTTTACGTTTTTTGCCCTCTTTAAAGAACAATCTAAGGCCTTTGTAGAAATGACCATTAAACATCATAATAAGTCCGTTTAATTGTCCCCAACAAATAGCACCGTTTGTCATTCTAGAAACACCTCTAAGTGGCATGTATAAAACACCCATAACTAAAGTGTTTGCCGATGATTTCTTTCCAAATGTAGTTAATAAAGAGATAACATGACGTACTACACGAGCAAAGAATCTTCCACTCCAACCTGGAGCATAGCGAAGTTCAGCAACTGTAGTGTTGTAATTAACAAGCATTCTATTCTTCTTATAGAAATCATAATTTGGATTTGGAATATCGTGACCAAGAAGAGTTTGATATTCTTCTAATCCAACATTTCTGACATTATAAGAATAATATGAATCTAATTTTAAGCCTTCGTATGGATTGACTTTAGTTGTTCCTTCTTTAACAATTTCACCTTGTAAACGAATATCTTCAACTGAAGCGCCAATCATTATAGAATAAGTGCATCCTTCAATTTCAAATTTGTTAGTTTTAACATTGAAATATCTGAATGTTTTATCATCAAATGGAATAGTAACTGTCTTAGTTTCGTTCTTTTTCAAGAATACTTTAGTAAATCCTTTTAATTCCTTCTTTGGACGGAAGATAACTCCATTTTTAGTTCCAACGTATAATTCTGCAACTTCAGCACCATCGTAATTACCGATGTTCTTTATATCAAATGTTACTGAATCATCATTAATCTTTAAATTGGAATATTCAAATTTTGTATAGGATAAACCATAACCAAATGGATACTTAACTTTGATATTAGCCGAATCGAAATAACGATAACCAATATATAAACCTTCTCTATATTCAACCGTTCTATCTTTAACTAAGAAATTTGAAGAAGAAGCGCAGTCCTCATAGCGAAGTGGATAAGTTTCAGATAACTTTCCAGATGGATTTACTTTTCCAGTTAAGACATTAAGAATAGCTTGAGCTCCCGCTTGACCTGATAAATATGTATGAAGTACCGCATCAGCGTCAACATCAAAATCCATTTCTATAGAAGAGCCACATGATAAGATAATGACAATCTTTTTACTAACCTTACGTAATTCTTTTAATAAATGAATTTGATTTTCTGGAAGCTTCATATCTTTTCGATCAAGACCTTCCGCTTCAGTAACTTCATCGTAGCCCATGTAATATAAAACTACATCAGCTTTTTCGGCTAATTTCATAGCTTTCTTAACTAATCCATTATCCTTTTTGCCATAACGTTTAAAACCTTTTTCATATCCAAGGTAATTTACATCGTAATTCTTAATAAATTCCAAAGTATCATCTAACCGAGTTGGATTAACAATAGAGGAACCCGCACCTTGATAACGAGGAGAAGCAGCAAAATCGCCAATAATAGCGACCTTAGTACCTGAGGCAAGAGGAAGAACATTATTATCATTCTTCAATAAGACCATCGCTTCTTCCGCTGCTTTCAAAGCAAAACTATGATGCTCTTCAATATTGAAAGTTTTATGTTCTTTCTTGAAAGCTTCTTCGGTATCAAATATTAAAGTTAATAATCTATCTACGCATTCATCCAAAACAGACTCATCGATTTCTTTATTTCTTACAGCTTTAACAATATCGATGTTAGTCTCGCCGTCAGTAGTAGGCATTTCGAGTTCGTTAGAAGCTAATAAAGCTTTAACTCTATCGTTATTTCCACCCCAGTCAGATACAACAACACCTTTATATTTCCATTCATCTCTTAAGATATCGTGAAGAACATGCATATTTTCATTTACATGTGCGCCGTTTATCATATTGTAAGATGACATTAAAGTTTTGGTTTTACCTTCTTTGACCGCGATTTCAAAAGCAGTTAAATATATTTCTCTAAGTGTTCTTTCATCGATAATTGTATCAACAGTCATACGACGAGTTTCTTGGTTATTAGCTGCGTAGTGTTTTACACATGCAGAAATTCCATTAGATTGAATACCTTGAATATAACTAGAGGCCATTTTACCAGCAAGATAAGGATCTTCTGAAAAATATTCGAAGTTTCTTCCACAGCGTGGATTACGCTTCATACATGTTCCTGGGCCTAAAACAACGTTAACTTTTTGAACTAACGCTTCTTCCCCAAGTTTTTCACCTAGTTCCTTGCCTAATTCTAAATTCCAAGTGTTTGCCATTGTTGCAGCAGTAGGAAAGCATGTGGCAGGTAACGAGGCATTTAAGCCTAAATGATCTGCAGCCGCAGCTTGTTTTCTTAATCCGTGTGGACCATCTGAAAGAAAAATTGAAGGAATGCCAAGTTTATCAATGTTCTTTGTTTGCCAGAAATCCTTTCCCGACATTAATGAAGCTTTTTGTTCTAAACTCATTTTTGAAATAAGATCTTTATATTTCATATTTGTTTCCTTTCTCAACTAAACAATTTATAACTCTATTATAATTGTAATCCCTTACAGATTAAACCGTAATGACATAAATTGTCATTTTAACGACATATAAGGCAAGTTTATCAGACTTGCCTTATTTCTTATTGATATTTTAATTAGTTTTCTTTCTTTTCATCCGAATACTTAAGTGGATTTTTTTTCGCATCTATTAAACGGAAAATGATGAATCCTAAACCAGCAGCAGTCGATGCTGCTAAGACACCAGAAGCGGAATAAATACCGATTCTCCATGGTGACATATCACGATAAGAAGTTGAACCTGGAGCAATATTGTTATATGCAGAAGAGTTAACTACTGTATAACATATATTCTTAACGGCGTTTCTCATTGCGTGACGAGCAGTATTTGAAGTTGTATCCGCAAATACTTTATCAAGAGTTGGTTTTGGACCACCCCAGTTAGCATTAAGTAAGTAGTCATTTCCGGATCTGACCATAGCGTCGTAATTTACTGTTGGTCCGAAATCAGTAATAACCATACCTTGGAAGCCCCATTCATTTCTTAAAACTTCAGTGGTAAGTGAGTAATTAGAAGACGCCATTGCTGTACCAATACAGTTAAACGCTGTCATAATACCGGTTGTTCCTCTAACAACTTTTGAAGATTTTGTTCCATTGGCATCGGAAGTGTAATACATTGTAGTACGCGCTTCTTTTGTACAAATTTCAAATGGTTTTAAATATATTTCACGAATGGCTTGTTCATTAGCCCAAGTGCAAAGGTAATTTGTTCTGTTGGTTTCTTGATCATTTAAAGCAAAGTGTTTCAAATAAGCGTAGAAGCCTTCATCGGCTGCACCACTAACAACCGAGGCAGCAATCTTGCCAGCTAAAACTCCATCTTCTGAATAATATTCAAAGTTACGTCCTGCGAATGGCGATCTATGAGTGTTCATAGCTGGTCCATACCAACCAGAAATACCAGAAGCTAAACCTTCTTGACCAATAGAATGTCCATATTCTTCAACTAAATCTTGATTCCATGTTGCAGAAACAACAACTTCAGATGGATAAGCATACCAGTTTCCGCTCGCCATAAATGATGACAATCCTTGTGGACCATCAAAATCCTTAGTGGATATTTTATTTAAATCGGTTAAAGCTGCTGTGTTATATGCGCCATAATACAATAAATCTCTTAATTCTTCTTGAGTTGTTGCACTATCAAAATTAATTTGATCTAATAATGTCTCCCACTCACTACTGTAATATGATTTTCCTCTTAATGAAGATAAAGCTAAACCACTATCAACATGCTTAATTTCAGAGTTATCATACACTTTTGATGTTTCAACATTGCCAATATTTTCATTGGTATCAACATTGAATCCATTGACCTTTAACGAATCAAACGCATCTAAATACTTTTTAGCTAAGGTATTATCTGCTGAAGTCGGAGAAGAAACACCACCGACAAACTTATCCGCTCTAGTTAAATTCTTAATTCCAGTTTCATTCATGAAATTAGAAGATTCTTGGAATTCATTAGTGGCTGCAACAAACTTAGCATCAGCATCAATATAGGCCTTTTCTGGTGTACCTGTCGCTTTTCCTGTCTTATCATCTAATATTGCTTGAGCATCTTTTTCGGATTGACGTGGATTCTTATTATCGTAGAAAATGCTACCACTAACTGTATGAGTCTTACTTTCGTAAGAATCATGAGAGTTCTTTCCAAGATAGAAGGTATATTCACCTTCTTCTAACATGTAGCATCCCTTGGTTCCGTCTCCATTATCTCTATTGTAGTTATATGAAGCGCAATCTTCTAAGGCAAATTCAATTTCAACTGTACCTTTTCCTTTAGCGGCAATAGTATCACTCTTACCAAATGCAACTAAATTCTTCGCAGCTTTTTCAACTCCATTAGTTTTATCATATGAGGTATATGGAGCTTTGTAATAGATTTGAACAACATCTTTACCCGCAACACTTCCAGTGTTTTCGACTTCAACAGAAACCTTTACTTTTCCGTCACTTACTTCAAATGAGGTAATTTTTTGGTTGAATGTAGAATAGCTAATTCCATAACCAAATGGGAAAACCACTTCATCACTGTAGGTTATTGCACCTTCTTCTGCGGCTGTTTCATAGTATTTATAGCCAACGTAAATTCCTTCTTCATATTGAACGTAGGTAGCTTTTTTATTTTTGTCACCAAATGTGGCATTATCATAAGAATAATCACCAAAGTTTTTGAAAGATGGATTCTTTGTCATATCTTTAGCATAAGTATCAACCAAACGACCCGATGGATTAACTGTGCCAACTAAAGCATCAGACATCGCTTCAAATCCAGCAGCACCGGTGCCACCAACCCAAAGAATAGAGTCACATTCGTAATCACCTGACGTTATTTCATCAATTTGCATTGCGTTTGAAGAGTTGATTATAGCAATAACTTTTGTACAACCTTTATCTTTAGCATACTTAATTGTATCTTTTTCATTTTTACTTAATGTTAAATAGTGAGCTGTTCCATCGCTATACGCATCTTTCTTAATATCGAAAGATTCACCTCCACTACGAGAAATAAATACAACTGCGGTTGTTCCGTTTATCGTTCCTGCAACACCATCTAATTTTGACGTTTCAAGAGATTTAAGTCCAAAGTCGTTATAGAACATTCCGCCCGCACCTTGTTCAGCTGCACTCGTTCCATCCGCTTCTTTAACTCGCGAATAATTTTCTTTGTTTTTTACAATATTTGCAACACTATCATTAATAGTGAAATTCTTCTTCAAAGCTTTTTCTGGAGTCCAGATACTTTCATCATCCGCTTTAACATTTCCAGAGCCAGAGCCACCATATGCTGGGTTTCCATAACCGTAACCTAATGGGGTAATCGTTGTTGAACTAGCAAGAGGTAAAGCAGAATTTGTATTTTTTAATAAAACCAAACCTTCATCCGCGATCTTTTTACCTGTAGTTGCCGCCGCCGCTTTAGCATCTGAATCTTTAGAATATTTTTTGTTGTAGTAATCTGTATCCCATGAATCAGTACCTTCCGCTTCGATTGTGTGTAATTTACCTGAACCAAGAGCGGTGTCTAATGATACCGAAAAAACGTCACTCACAATTGGAAGAGCAATTGCGGCCGCTAATGCCACTGTAGTAAGCGGAATAACGATTGCGCAAAATTTCTTGTTTTTCATTTTTTGTTTTGCCATTTTAATACCTCCTTATTTGTATTTTTAGCAAAAGGACAATAAGTCACAATACTTTCGTTTTGAAAGCACTTACATATTATCAATCTCAAAATAAATGATGGGCAGTTTGTCGTAAGTGGTATTTTTTAGTCGTAAAATGACATCAAAATAGCAAAAAAAAGGCTATGTAAACTAATACATAGCCAATAATTCGAATGTTTTTTCTAATTAAATATATAAGCGAAAAGAAAATTAATTCAATAAAATATCAAATGATAACCTAGAAAAAGATATTAACATTAAATGTGTTATCTTTAATGATAAAGTTAATTCTTCCACGATACTTCTTAACAATGTAATTCATTGATTTTGTTCCATATCCATGAAAATCGCCCTTGGTATTTTTTTTAGTGGTAATCGGTAAGCCATTTTCAAATTTAATATCGGTATTACAATAGTTTTCAAAGTGAATTCCTACTCCGCCATTAACTCTTTTCGCGTTTATGGTAATTATTCTTTTTTCTTCCTCGACGTCATCTAAATAATCAATAGCGTTATCGATGGCATTTCCAAACAAAGAATACATATCTAAGCTATCCATAAAGCTCAAGGCTTCCCCATCAATAATACAGGACAACTTTATTTTCTTACTTTGACATTTCATATTTTTCTCAGTAAGTATCGTATCTAAAGTTTCATTCCCTGTTTTAATAAATAAATCAAATATTTGAATCTGTTCAGATAAATTATCCAAGGCTTCCACTTCCATTGGAGAAGTAACCGTTTGACGTAATTTCTTAATTTGATGTTTTAAATCGTGACACTTCAAATTGATTAATTCAGTGTTCTCTTTAGCTTTAGCATTGTAATCATTTTCTTTTTGTATTATTTGTTTGAGAATCTCTTTATCAATTTCCATCGTGCTCTTTTGAAACAAACCAAATTGAATCATCAATAAAATTGTGCAAGTTACGATAGCGTATAGTCTTGTTGTATTGCTATTTGGGGCATCTTGAGAAAAGGACGCATACATACTAATAACATAAACAACAAATAAGGTTAAAAAGACTACCATTGTTGTAGTAGTATTATTAATTCTATCCACTGATAAGTCTTTTACTTTTACAACGAAGAAGAAATAGAAAGCGATATATATAACTAAATACGTTGAAAAATACATGATAAGCAAAATATATTTTTCCGTTGGTTCGCCACACGCACGACTAAGTAAAATTAGCAAGTTATCCACCGCATTTTGAATTGAATAAGCAGCAGCGGCAAAAAACAACGCTTCTTTAAATGAGATCTTACAAATCGCATAAGGAACAAATACAGCAAATACAAATACCATTAAAAACACAAAATAAAACCAGTCTATTACTAAAATCCCGCTGTAATAAGAAGCATACATACTTAAACCAAAATACGCGATCAATGTTACTATTAATCTAATGATAAAATGGTCTCTTTTTTTCAAATAAGGAATAAACATTAAGACTGGAATTATCAAAACCAAAATATATCGTATAAGAGTATACCAAACACTTTCCATATTACACATTCTCCCCTATATAAGTTAAAAAAGCATCGACGAAGTTTTTCTTTTTTGATCGACTGATTTGCAAAATAGATTTATCTTTTAATTCAACATCATTTCCCGAAATATTACTGACGTATTTTAAATTAACTAAATAGCAATTATTGCATTTTGCGAAGTAATGTTTTGAGAGATTTTCCTCAACTTGCGATAAGGACTGACGTGAAGAGTACGTTCCTTCAAAAGTATGATAAAAAAGATTGTGATTGGATACCTCGACATACAATAAGTCGTCGATTAATACTTTCTTAATCTCATTATTTGTTCGTATAGCTATACCGTTTTTATCCGCTTTATCAATATTTCTTAAAACTTTTTTAACGATGTTTTCAAAATTGTAATATGTGATTGGTTTGACCATAAAAGCCACCGCGTCAACCTCATAACCGGTTGCGGCGTAGTTTGCCATGTTTGTTACAAAGACAATGTTAACTTTTTGATCGATTTTTCTAACCTTTCGACAGACATCCATTCCGTTGATAAACGGAAGTTCAATGTCCATAAATAAAAGATCGTATGAAGGATACTCATCTAATAAATCTAGTCCATTATTAAACGATGTGATTGAGAACTGTAAATTATTGGCTTCTTCAAATTTCAATAAAAAACCTTTAAGAACATCTAAAGCACTTTTATCGTCTTCTACTATAGCAATATTAATCACTTTAAAAGTTCCCTTTCTCTTTATGTTTTCATTATATATTGTTTATATAAAAATTTAAATATTTGCTTTTTCCGTCTTAAAAATATACTTATTGGCTAGTTTTCCAAAGATAGATATCACCGGGCCTCCCGCAAAGAACAAGAAATAGGTAAACCAACCAACTTTATTTTCTGGGCTTAAGAATAAAAATTTAACAAAGGAAACAAAGTCAGTAACTAAATCTAAGTGGAAACACAATGAAATAATAAAAGCAATTAACGTTGCTCCAACATCGCAAAGAATACGAGAATACTTATATGTTATTTTCTTTCCTATCAGGACATTTAAGGCATCATATGGAGCAACTCCAACATTCGATTGAACAAATAACGCAACTCCGATTGATTCAATAATAAATCCTAACACCACTGAAATAATACGCCCATACAAAGGTAAAGAAGTAGTTAACCCCATATATGAAAACAAGAGCATGAATAAATCAATAACGTAACTCATTCCAAAAATATTTAGAAAAGTACCAATATTGAAGTATTTACGCGTTATGAATAAGATTGGTATTGCCAATAACAAACTGAAAACAGTATTGCAAATTAAATAACTATACTGATGAAAGAAAGTATATTCCTCTGGAATAAAAGACATGAATAGCGTAAAGGAATTAATCATGGCAGAATATGGGTCGTTGCCAAAATGCGCTATGTTCAACATCGCCACTCCTAAAGCGATTAAAACGCAGCTAACTAGGCACCAAGAGACTCTCTTTATAACGCTATTTTTACCATTCATATAATTTAATACCAGTTCTTTTCTTTCTTAAAATCTTCTTTATTTTAACATATTTAGCCATAATAAAACTCATCTTAGACTTGCTAGATGAGTTTTAAATATTTTCTTAATTCTTTTTTTCAATAAGGCCAAGATAATCTCTTGGGTCATACATATATTTATTAAAGCATTCCATTATAAGATCAATTATATTCCATGCTTCTCCAATAAAGACTAGGTTCGCTAAAAATTTAAGTCCGGCCATTTTCCAACCGCCTTTAAATCCGCGAGCTAAAAACTTATCGCCACCGAACCATCCTAAGAAAACTAAAATTAATATCTTCACTGTTTTGCTATATTCTTTTTCCATATTGCTAATTCCTTTCAAATTCAATTAATTATAAGTTTAAATTAAATAAATAACAACTAAAGACTAAAATTAATCTTTTTTGCTTTCGCAAAGAATATCTTTGATATCTTTTAGCAAAGATAATTCCGTAACTTGATTCTTTTTTTCTTCCTCATCTGCTTTAGCTTTTTTAGCTTTATCATCCGCAATCTTTTTAATTGATAATTCACGAATTTCAGCAAAAGATTTACCGCTCTTTATCATCTCTTTTTTCTCAGCTCTAGTAAAAGCTTTGTTTATTGCTACTTCACCCTTACCCATATTAGAAAACGCCATCGCTGATTTCAAAATAATAAATAACACTAAAGCAATAATCAAGAAATTAACTAATGCATTTAAGAATGCTCCCCAGTTAATAACATTAACAATCGAGGCATTATAGGTATTTCCCCAGTATGAAACAGTAGTTATTCCAGCAGTAACGTTAGCAGGATCAACAACGGCTTCAGAATGATTAAGTACAGTTACTAATCCGCTAAAGCCACCTGGAATAGCTGCAGTAATTATAGGCATTAAGATATTATTAACTACCGCTGTAATAATCGCAGAAAAAGCTGAGCCGATAATGACACCAACAGCCATATCAATGACGCTACCTCTTGAAATAAACTTTTTAAAATCCGTAAACCAACTCTTAATTTTATTCATTTTTTTCTCCTTTATATATTTCTATAAATTAAACTATCTGTTTAAAATATATCTAGACTTATCTACTGTAATTTTATTGTTATCCACTAGGTAACTTGTCGCTTTCGCAAATAACAATCTAAAATCGATATCTTTCTCATTTGTTCCTACAACCGAAGCTAAATGCTTAATCAAGGTCTCTTTTGTTAAAAATGTAAAGTTTGATAAATACGTCATAATTCCATTTGCAATATCGTAATGGGAAATATTTAATATAGGTCTCTCTTCTATCGAAGAAGATTTTAACAACGCATGATCATAATCCACCGGCGGAACATCATCCGCTTTGAATTTTCCAAATGAACTATCGATACTATCGAGCATTTGGAAATATCGAACTTTCTTCTGTTGATCGTAACTTAGCATATTTAGCGATGAGACGACATTCTCATCTTCTTGCATTTTCTTTCTTACATCATTATATAAAGACATTGTTGCGAAATCTTCATATACGATATAAGGAATAATGTATAACGTTACAACTTTTATATCGTAATTTAGATAGAGATCACGTGGAATAATATAACTCTCTGTTTCTTTCGTTTCAAAATTCTTCGATTCAAATTTAAGAGCGAATTTCTCATTTTCGTGTTCAAAATACAACGGAATAACAACACCTTCTTCAACTTTATAATTATGAATCAATTGTATACCGTCTTTATTTAAACTATCTTCAATATTAGCCAACAGCAATTCACTATGCTCACCAATGCTAGATAGATCTTTTGCCAAATCAAACTTAATTGAAGGAGCGTATTTTAGTTTGTCATCTAAGATGGACGAGTTATATACCACAACTCTCTTACCTAATCTTAAAGCGGAATAAAGTGATATCGTATCAATCTTTTCACTTGCGTCAATAATTACTAAGTCAAAAGAAATATCTTTAAACATATTAAGTTCATCCACGCTTCTTGTCTCAAGTGGATAAACGTGATAGAAAATATCTTTCGAGTCTTTAAGCGAACAAGAAGAAGGATAAAGCTTATATTGATGATATTTTTCTTTCAATTGTTTTAACAACTTATTATAAGGTTCGTTAATGATATATTTCTTTCGTATTGCGTCAAATTCTTCATTTGAGCGAAGACGTAACAAATCTCCGTTATCGTGTAACGATTTATAAATATCAAATACATTTCGACACTCATCCTCAATTAAACTAACTCCAGAATTATTATCCATAGCCCTCTTTAATAATAATTGATATAGCGAAAGGTAAAAATCATTCTTGAAGTTAGATAGATTTTCTTCTCTTTCCTCCTCTTGAAGTAAAGCTTCACGAAGTTCAGGAGAAGCCGCATCAGTAAATTTAGAGAAATCCAAATACTCGATATATTCTTTCTTTGACGCATCTAGTCTTATCTTTACTCTTTTAATTATTTCTTCAAACGAGGCTTGAGTATAATCGAACTTATCTTCATTAAAGATTATTTTATATTCATCTAAACTGTGTTCTACCACTGATCTCAATCTGATTAACTCCGGATAATAAACATTTTTATACTTGTCTAAGTATTCCTGATTATTGAATATCAAATTAGTAAAATCATTATCAAAAGAAACCATATCATATAAAATCTTATGTCTGTTAAGTGAACTGATGAAATTAAAGGCATCTTGAATGGAATTGATTCCATCAACATCGGTAATTAAGAATCCAAAATCAGATTCTAAGTTTGGCGTTATTTCTCTGATTTTCGCTTTATTTTCTTGGAATTTATCTAACAAAACAATAAGTGATTCATAGTTAGCTTTAGTATTAAGCTTTAAGAGTTTCCTAATTTGTTTTATCGTTTGTTTTTCTTCTTTACCACGAAGTTTATTTAGTATTTCATCAAAATCAAGTTTCCATATCTCTTCATCGGTTGCAATATTAATTGCTAACTTCATAGCGGATTCTTTTCGATAACATTCTTTTAATTCTTGTAGGTAATTATCTAATTCATCTGTCTCTTTTATATTAAAGAAATTTAGTGGAAAACCTGAATACGAAGCATATAATTCAAAATGTTTTTTCGCTTCATCAAAATCTCTAATCGAATTAAAATCCGACCATTTAGACAATTTAATTTGCGAATCTTCTATTGATTTTTCAAATCTTTTTATGTCGTCAATAAAGTCATTCAAAAACGAATGAATTGAATCATAATCACTTTCTTTTCTTTCGCTGTTAAGTCCGTAATACGGATGAGTAATAAACGGTTTCGTAACAAAGAAAGTTGACTTCTTTAAGAATTTAAAGAAGTTAAGATCATCTAAATATTCCTCGTTTGTATATTCGTTAAAAGCGGAGAAATCATATACTTTTTTAGATTTTTTATAAGCGTTAAAGTAGTTGTTATATATTTCTAAATTATCTTCATTAGTTGGAATTTGAATACTTTTTAAAGAAATATCATAATAGGTTTTCTTTTCTAATAAATCCTGCTGTTCCATTACTTTTAAAGATGTAGAAGCGTCGATAAGATAGCCTTTCTTTCTTTGAAGTGATTCTAGTAAAGTGTATATAGCAACTCCTGGTTTATTAACATCTTTATATGTCATATATAAGTCGTAAAAGTTATCAATAAGGTATTGTCTTACTTCCTTGTTCTTTTCTTTATTTGGAGATACGAACAAAACGCTTTTTTCACTTAAGAGATATTCATCTAACATCGAAAAAATAAATGAACTTCCCAATTTAGAAGCTTTATCTATTTTAGTTAAAGGAGAACTAGATAACAATTTTAATCCTTCATTAACATAATGTGGATTTTTCTTAAATGTAAAAGGAACTTTAGGATCGTAACTAACATTTTCTTCTAATGCTCTAAATACATCGGTAAAAATAATGTTATCTTTTTCTTTTATCAAAGCAGCAGCTAAATTATCTTTCTTAATATTGGACATTAATATTTTCATGTTATCATCGACCGCAAATAATGTTTTACTGATAACTTCTTTTACATAATCCAAATATTCTTCCGGATTATTATTTAATGATAATGAAGATATATCAATTCCATATTGAGATAATAGTAAACTTTGAAGTGGTAAATTATAATAAGGATTATTATCATCAAGTACAAAATAATAATCGTTCTTTCTTTTTTCTAAAGATATATGATAATAAACCAATGGGGCGATTTGGATTTCTTTGCTGTCTTTCTTTTGATAATATAAAATTCCATAAGAAAGATAGAGATTATCTTTATTAACTAAACGCGATAAAGTATCATCTTGATAAATCGGAAGCAAGCTAGATATTACCTCATCCGCTTTAGTAGATGAAGACATTTTACTTAGTAAAAAATCTTTTTTATATTCTTTCTTTCTTTCAATTTCTTCCCCGTTTATCTTTACATGTAAATTGTCTGGAGAAGAAACGTAATCACCTTCAAAAATCGAGGTGAACTTTATATATTTTCCTGAAAATAGCATGTTGAAAAAAGAGGTGATATTCTTACTGATTACTTCCACAGTATTATCATCTGGTTTTACATTGATATTATTAGAATTTTTAACATAATCTTCTAGGTCTTCAAAGGTCTCTTTCTTTGACATAGAAACTCCATTTCAAGAAACGGTGAATCTCATATAGTGTAGAATAGTTTTACTTAAAAACAAGATAACCCGTTCATAGATTAAGTATATCACATTACATATTTCATTTTTAACATTGATATATGGAAGAAAATGCACAGATGAAGATATATATTGAGTAGCCAGTCTCTTTTGAAGTGCTATAATACCAATTGTAAAGAAAGAAACAAATATATGGAAACAAAAATTGTTAAGTTCGATGATAAAGAAGTCATAAAATCAATACAAAACGGAGAAGTAGTTGCTTTTCCAACCGAGACCGTTTATGGCCTTGGAGTTAGATATGATAATTACGAAGCTTTTAAGAAATTAGTTGAAGTTAAAAGACGACCACCAGAAAAGCCATTTACTTTAATGGGTGGTAATTCATTTAAATTTGAAGACTTTGCTGAGTTAGATGATAAAGCTCTAGAACTAATTAAAAAATACGTTCCAGGTCCAATTACTCTTCTTTGTAAACCAAAGAAAGGTTTATATAAACACGTGACTTTAAATAGTCCTGCTATTGGAATAAGAGTAAGCGGAGATGAAAAGCTTAGATCTTTTATCGATTCAGTTGGCGTTCCTCTTTTAGTTCCATCCGCGAACAAATCTGGTGAACCACCTTTAATTAACTCTAAAGACGTGTACGAAGTATTTAATGGTGAAATTCCCTTTGTAATAGATGATGTTTGCAATGGTGGTCTTCCATCCACTATAGTTGATATTTCAACTCCAAATACTATAAAATTAATTCGTCAAGGAGATATTCCATTTGACGAAATTAAAAACTTTTATGAGAAAGCGTGAGGAAAAATAATATGAAAATTGCTATCGGCTGTGATCATGGAGCGTTAGATCTTAAAAATGCCATTCAAAAACATCTCTTAAGTGAGGGTTATGAAGTCATCGACTGTGGAACATACACTCTCGATTCAGTACACTATCCAACCTATGCTTTTGATGTAGCAACTAAAATTAAAGATAAGCAAGTTGATAAAGGTATCGTTTGCTGTACTTCTGGAGAAGGAGTAATGATTTGCGCTAACAAAGTTAAAGATGTTAGATGCGGTATGGGATATAACGATGATGTTACTCGTTTATCAGTTGAGCATAACAACGCAAACTGCATCGCATTTGGTGCTAAATATATGGACATTGAAGATTGCATTAGAAGAACAGATATATTCTTAAATGCTGAATTTCTTGGTGGAAGACATAAACTTAGAGTTGATATGATTTCCGACTACGAAAAACATAATTGCAAATAAAAAGGAGAACTGCGGGTCTCCTTTTTTTGTTATTTTCCGTCGATTAATTCAGTTAAGAATGAAGTTTCTTCATCCTTATTTAAACGTGGAAATAATTGTTTGGCTTCGTTATTTTTAATTCCGCTTAACTTTCCAATGGTGTTAATTGAAGAATAAGTTCTAAGTTCTTCAGGAATATTTAATTCATCTAAAGCTTCATTAGATTTATCGACTAAATATGGTCTTAAAAGAATTGATCCAATTCTAATAACTTCACATAGTGTGTACATGGTTTCCGCTAATTTAGATTTATCATCTTCCTTCGCTAAGTTCCACGGAGCTTGAACTTCAATATACTTATTGCCTAAATTAAGTAAATCTGTCGCATATGACGCGCCTTTAGTAACATTGTATTGGTCCATTGCATCTTCATAAGTAGAAATTAATACTTTCATATCGCTATATACTTTTGAAGTTGTGTCCATTGTTGGAACACTGTAAGAAGGAATTTCTGAATTATAGTACTTCTTAATCATTGATAAAGTACGATTTAGTAAATTACCGTAGTTATTAACTAAATCGGTATTTATTCTTTCAATGAATTGTGAAGGAGTAAATTGACCATCATCCCCCACTGGTACTTCTCGAGCCATATAGAAACGTAAAGCATCCAGAGAATATCTTTCAATTAATGGAAGAGGTGAAGGAGCATTACCTAAAGATTTTGATAATTTAACCCCAGATCTAGTAAGTAATAAGCCATGAATATAAACTGTATCAGGACATCTTAAACCTAAAGCGAATAAAAGTATTGGCCAATAAATAGTATGGAATCTGTTGATTTCACGACCTGCAAATTGACAAATTTCAGTCTCGTTATTCCAATAAGTTTCAAATCTTGAATCATCGGAAGATAAATAACCTAAAGCTGAAATATAATTTAATAAAGCATCGATCCAAACATATACAACATGCTTTGGATTTTCTTTTACTGGAACGCCCCATTTAAATGTTGTACGAGTTATACATAAATCTTCAAGTCCTGGTTTAATGAAAGTATTAATCATTTCATTAAGCTTACCACCTGGAACAAAAGAAGGATGTTCTTCGTAGAATTTCATTAATTGTGGAATATATTTCTTAACATTTAAGAAATATGCTTCCTCTTCTTCTTCGTGACATTCACGACCACAATCCGGACAAGTATGTCCTTCTTTTAATTGTGATTCAGTCCAGAATGATTCGCATGGAGTACAATACCAGCCTTTGTATTTACCTAAATAAATATCACCTTGTGCTAATAATTTAGTAAAAACTTTTTGAACAACTTCAACGTGTCTTTCTTCTGAAGTACGAATAAAGTCGTTATTAGATATCTTGAGTTTAGCCCAAGTATCTTTAAAGCTTTGGGCAATCTTGTCGACGAAAGCTTGAGGTTCCATGCCTGCCTTTTCAGCGTTTTTCGCTATTTTTTCTCCGTGTTCATCGGCGCCTGTTAAAAAGAAAACGTCATATCCTCTTTCTCTTTTATAACGAGCAATAATATCTGTTATTGTTGTGCAATAAGCATGACCAATATGAATATTAGCGGAGGCGTAATATATTGGAGTGGTAATGTAGAATGTTTTAGCCATAATTAGTTCCTTCCATCAAGATCAAACAAATGATGAATGATCTTTTGTCTTAATAATTATAATACATATACAATCATTTTTAACATATTTGAAAACAAAAAAAGCCATCTTTTACCAAAAGACAGCTAGTTTAAGAAAATTATTGAATTACTTCTTTAAACCGTATTTCTTATTGAAACGGTCAATACGTCCATCGTTAGCAACAGAACCAGCTTTTCCAGTGAAGAATGAGTGACAATTTGAACAAGAGTCAACTCTAATTTCCTTTAATACTGAACCAGTTTCGAATGTGTTACCGCAAGATAAGCAGGTAACCTTGCAACGATGATACTCTGGGTGAATACCTTTTTTCATTTGAGATCTCCTTTCAATCTAGATTTTGCTAGAAAGACTGCTTAGATATAATATCAAACTGGTGGATAATTTGCAATAGACGTTTTTTTCGCGTCCTGCTATTATTCTTTTTCTCCCTCTGGTTTAATATTAGGAATTTTTGATTTACAGTAATCACACACTACCATATTTTGATCATCCATCAAATGTAATTCTTTTCCACCACAATAAGGGCAACACTTTAGATATATTTTTTTCTTTAAACTAGTAAACTCGTTTAAAGTAACCTTTTGTCCATCGAATAGATATCCTTTTAAATAACCTTTTTTCATCAATGAATTAAGATTTTCAATAACGGAGGCTTTTTGATAACCGCAGTATTTACTTAAATCTTCAACCGAATATATGTTTTCATAAACAATTGAGTTATATAGGCGCTTCATTTTTAATACGTTGCTATAAGATATCCAAAAAAATGGTAACCCATAAAAATCAAATAAATCTATCGCGATTGATATTATTAAAGAAATAAGTAGTAACGGATACTTATTAATATATATTGCGGACAAAACAATTCCAGGGATTGCAATAACACCAAGAATACTAAGTATCAATGGTATTCTAAATTTTAACTTAATATATTTTTCCATAATATTTACTCCATAAATTATTCATTTATTATTATATCTTTTTGGTAAAACATATAAAAGAAATATCACTTAAGTCTTTATTACAGTTTGCTAAATTTAAAATGGAAAATAAAATAGAATCTAGATTGTTATAAGTATCAGTGTCATTGAATTATGTTATTTTATTAACATAATTACTTCATTAAACGCTTCTCATTTTAATGATTTAATTGTCAAATTTACCTTTGCTATTTTTTTCTAGTTCTTAGCATTTATTGCAATGATTATGCGAATATTTTTAGCTTCAACAGACAAAATTAAAACTAAGCAGGCTAAAAAATCATCGTACGAAAAAAGACTTATTAGACATTATATTTGCCTCATAAGTCTTTATTTTTTATTTAACTTCTTTTTTCTCTTTTAAAGCAATATTAAGGACAATTCCTAAAATCATCGCTACTGCAATAGAAGTAATTTGAATTACTGGCTTATTTGGATTACCAAACTTTAAAGTTAATCCACCAATACCAGCTACTAAGATAACAGAAGCAATAAAGATATTCTTCGTTTTATTAAAATCAATTTTTTCTTTAATCAACATCTTTACACCTGAAGAAGCAATAAATCCATAAAGGATTAATGATACTCCACCAGTAACACAAGAAGGTATAGTTTGAAGTAAGGCGGTAAACGGAGTAAAGAAACCAAAGCAAATAGTTAATACTGCCGCAAGAAGAACAACTTTTACCGATGCGATTCTTGTCATACCAACAACTGCAACGTTTTCACCATATGTTGTATTAGCCGCGCCACAAAGAACACCAGATAAGGCTGTTGCAATTCCGTCTCCTGCTAATGTTCTCTTCATTCCCGGTTCGCCATTTAATAAATCTCTGCCAATGATATTACCTAAGTTTTCGTGATCACCTACATGTTCACAGACAGTAACAAACGCCACAGGGATAAATAATAAAGCAACTTCACCAATAGTAGCCCAATCAAATTTAGCTATTTCTTCAAAACGTAAGAAGATAAACGATTCCGCATCATTTGGCATAAATAGTTTGTAGTTAATAAAGCTTGCAAAACTAATATTTTCAGCTGAGAAGATATTTACTAAAGCGGAGAAATTCACAATGTGACAATACTCATTTCCAAAACCATAATAACCAATAAGTGTAAACAATAATGCCGCCGCATATCCACTCCCCATACCAACAATGAATGGAATTAAACTGATCATTTTCTTTCCATAGTGAGAAGCTAAGGCTGTACCGAATAATGCGATAAAGCCACAAAGCAACGCTAGTAAATTATATGAATCACCACTACCACTAGCGACGGTAACATTGTTAACGGCGGAAGTAGCTAAACCTAACCCGATAACCATGATAACTGGTCCAACAATAATTGGAGGTAATAATTTATTCAACCAATCTGTTCCAATGTATTTGATAACTAAGGCAATGACTAAATAAACTAAACCAACAAAGATCATTCCTAAAATAAGAGCAAAATAGTTATTTCCACCCGCGTTATTTATCATTCCAATCGTAAGAGCGGAAAACATCGGATTCAAATACGCAAATGAGCTCGAAAGAAATACTGGAGATTGTTTCTTAGTAATAAGAATGTAACAAATTGTACCAAGTCCCGCTGAAACCAATGTTGCAGCAACAGGTAAACCAGTAAGTAACGGAACAGTAATACAAGCAACTAACATCGCTAAGATGTGTTGAATGGCGAATAAGAACCAACTAGATAAATTTGCTGGTTGTTCTTCTACGTCGAGAACCAAATTTTTTTCTACATTCATCTTTTATCCTCCCAATAATGTATATTTTTTCTTCAAAAAAAAGAGTCGGCCGAAGCTGACTCTAAAAACCGAGATTAATAGGATGAGAAACGAATAAACATCTCTCCTTTTTTAATTTAGAAGAAGATAGTGGTGACTTTATTACTACGCTTGATTTCTTCAAAACACAGTGTTTCATCTTACCGCCCTCCAAATTTATTCCTAAGATAGAGTTTATCAAGGGGAGTCTAAAATGTAAAGAAGAATTTTTAATTATTTTTTTTACATCAACCAATTAAAACTTCACTAATTTTTATTAGTTAAATTTCTTTATTCACGGATCTTCGTAAATAACGCACAAGCAAATATGTTGCTTAACAATATTATACCGATTACTATTACTGCAAATACTAAGTCTGGTATTAACCAAACGCTATTAAGAATAAATCCGTAATTGGAATAATTAAAAATCAAGAATATAAATACTGATAAAACAATTACTCCAAGTAATTCAAATAATGTAACTAAAGATAAAATGATAGATAATACTTTAGTTTTATCTTTTAAGTTAATTCCTTGTTCATCTAAGATTAGTAAAGTTTTATTCGTCCGATAGTTTTTATAATAAAACATCATCAATAACCCCATTGAAGCGACAAATAGTCCAACGAATAAACCGATAAAGATAGTTGAATAATAGGTATATGCTTCTTTAACGTTGTTGATTTCAGCAGTGTTTGAATTAGATAAATATAACTTTGTTCCTTCTTTTTGATCAACAAGCTTATTCACTAAATTACATAAGGAATATATTTGTTTCTCATCATGTGTGTTTTCACCTATAACAAAAGCATACGGATAATTACTTTCTTCACAGACTTTATTGATGGATTTTTTCGTTAACACATCTTGTTGACCTAAAGTAAAACCAGCAAGATTAAAATTAACTTCATCGATGGAATATTGATAAATAACAAAAATATCATTTTTAAATTTTTCGATATATGTTGATACCATATCTTTATATAGCAAATTTAATTTATTAAAAGTGTTCGAATCAAAATCGTTATAGATATTGTTGTTCTCGTATATTGATTTTAGATAATAGGAATATACATTCTCTTTATCTTCTTCTAATAATTGAGAAGGAACATCTTTTTGTATTGATTTAAAATACTCTTTTACATAGTACTTACTATTAAATTGAGCATTGTTAAAATCACTTACGAAGTTTTTAGCGGAATAATACTTTTTAGCATAAGTAAGTAATTTCTCTAAGAATGTAACTTGAGAGGAGGTAACAATCTCATCTTTATCTGTTTCATTATATTAAGCATATAAAGTTATATCTTTCTTAGTTTCACCGATATGAGAATCTTTAAGCGAACTAAGATAATTCGATAAATTTAATAAAATCTCATTATCACCTAAAATAGCTTTAGTCTTGTCAAAGAAAACTTTGTTGTCTAAAGCGGAATAATCACGATAAAAAGAATATAAATTAGAGTGATTATAAACAAAGTCACGAGAAGACGAAACAACATGTGAACTTTCTTTAGAGGTTTTATAACTATAGGAATTATTCATTAAAGAAATATATCTTGCGTTATTTACAAATCTGATGTTATTAAATGAATTGCTTATTTTGTTTTGGATAAGATAATCATCTTTCTTTGTGTTAATAATGTTATCGATTTCTTCTGAAGTCATACCTGTATTTACTATTCCAGATATTTTATAAGTAAAACAGTTTCCTGCATCACCGCGAGCTAAAAACTTGCTGCCAAGAATCGAATTAAAAGAAACAGATGAACTATCTATCGTATTGTAATAAGAAGTAAAACCATATTCTTTGAATAACTTGAATTGATACTCCGTAATTAATGTATCATTCTCATCTATTGGTAATTCTCCCGCTACTAATTTAGCAAATGAAGGAAGACAGGAAATAGGTAAGACTAATGATTCTTGCATTGTTGGAAAAGTTGTTTTAGGTGTATTAATTAATAAAGTTTCTCTAGTGCAATCTGAATATACTTTTGAACCCCCTACAAGCGAAAGCTTAGATTCATTCAGTACTTCAACATCATTGCTAGATAAGCTGAAATAATCAGTGCTTGAATTCACTCCTATTTCTAAAGAGTTATTCGTAGATAAATTTCTAGCAATTATTCTGCTTTCATCAAACGTCCTTAAAGAATATGCACTCGCTCCTATAACAGATGAGACTGATAATAAAACTAAAGACGATAATAAAAACGCGTTTGGTTTACGTACATAAACGTTTAGCAACGTTCTTAATTAATTTTTTATTTACTACATCTTTTGATTCGCATAATAAATCTTCAGAAGAAATATCTATTTCATCAAAATATATTTCACTCGAATTATTTTTATTTATTTTCAAAACAAATTTGTCTTGAGCCAAGATATTTAACAGAGTGTCAAAATCTTTATTTTCAGTGTTAGAAACATATATAAGTAGTTTACTTTGTCTAAGATCTTCACGTGCTAAAATCACTCTAATTTTTTCTTCATTGCTTAAAGATAAAATATCTTTTGAACAAATTCAGAAATTCTGAATTTATCTATAGCGTTATTAATTAAAGAATCAATATTTTCTTCTTTTGATTTCACTAAAGCCAGTTCGAGATTTTCTCTTATTGAAGCACAATAATCCAAATTATTAAGCGAATTAATCACGCTGACTTTTGACTTAAAACATGATAAAGCTTTCGCGCTTACTTCTTCTCCGTTATATTTGATTTTAGTATTATTTGTTTTCCTAAAATTAAGTATCTCACTTAAATTAAAAGAGCAATTAATCTCGTTAATTTTATTTCTTAAAATAACAATATTTTCTTGCTCTATTTCGTTGCTTTTAATAGATATTTTTATCTCATTCATATCTAATCTCCCTAGTTGTACTAAAGTAAAATAGCAATATTACTTTACCACTATTCCCCCCCCACAACAATAATATAACAGCTTATAAATTATTCGTCTGGTACCAGTGTTGGACTAGTGCTTTATTCAAATAAAATTAATACTTATTTAGTCGCGTCAATAACATAGTAATAATAAAAATGAGTTACTTTATAGTTGCTAAGTTCTTCCTTCGAATATTTGTTATCGCCATTATATAAAATATAAACATTTCCTTCTTCTAATTTAGAAGGAAGATAAAAATAGTAATTACCAAAGCTTTTTATCGATTCAAAAGACGCACCCGGATTATGTTTTTCAACAGTGGATATATAATCATTCGTATTGTATTTTGTGTAATACAAAACAAAAATATACGGTTGATTAAGAGATGTCGTAACATAACAATTATCATAATCTTTTATTGTTTCTGTATATTTTACCGCATCTCCAAAAGAATAAAAGAAAGAAGACTTTAATCTGTTATTCCACTCTCCACAATACACAGATAAAAACGCAGCAAAAGATAAAGTATAAGTAGTTAACATTACTACTTCAACCTTCTTTGACAATGAACATATCTGTTTTAATCCCAAGAAAGAAAAAATAACAACAGGAATAAACGTAATATTAATTCGGTTGATATTTGGTGAGATAATACACATCATCAATATAGATACCGTAAACCAAATTCTCAGTATATTGATAAAAACCCGGTTCTCTTTTTCTTGATCTTTATAGAATAATCCAACAATCGCAAAAGGGATAGAAATCATATAATCTATTCCAAAATATGGAATCGAATTCCATGGTAAATAATCGTTTTGAGTAAATAATAAAGACACACCATTTATCAAATTCTCATAACAATCCTTAAAGAATGTTGAGGAGAAAATATTGGTTACAGTTTGGAATCTATTTTGAGTTAGCTTTGGAATAGTAAACCACAACAGCGAGATTGATTCTTTATCAAAAGTATTTATATAGATAAACAACATAATAGGAATACACGTTATTCCTACTATTCCAAGATAAATCAATGAGTTATACCATTTTATCTTCTTCTTTATGAGTAAATAAATAAGAGCTGCAATAATGAAAAAGAATAAGAAAAAATATGATGTTCCATAACTATATGAAGATAGAGCAAGAACAAAAGCTGAAATAAAGAAGAACCAATAATTTTTCTTCCTTATTCCTTCTAGAAGTAAAAACACACCTAACAAAACCATTTCAGGAAATAAATTTGATTCTAAACCCCATCTTGATTTCATAATATGCCATGGACAAATAGCGATAAAAGCTAATCCGTAAAACGCTGTCTTCTCATCAAATCTTTCTTTAAGTAATTTATATACCAAATACAATGAAATACATCCTGCAACTGCCATTGGTAAACGCAACGAAAGTTCATTAACTCCTAAGGCAAATATAAATGGAATCATCATGTATGAATATAAAGCATTCTGGCCACTTCCCCACGCAATAAGATGAACCGGATAAGACATTCCGTTTCGATCTACGCCATACATCATTATTGAATAAGCATCATAACCCGCACTTGCCTCATCTTGATTTAAGCCACCGGGAAGTAAGTCTAAAAAGATTACTCGAACCATAATACCTAAAGCAAAGGCAATTCCAGTAAATAAAACATATTTATTATGACTAACAAAATACATAAAAGACGATTTGTCTTCTCTTTTTAAATACTTATATAATATAAAAAGATAACCAATTATCAACGATATAATAATCAGCAAAATATTAATTGCTATCTTCCATGCATTACTTAGTTCAAACATAAATATATCTTAACTTAAAAATGGCTTTAATTAAAGCCATTATTACATACAATCAGTACCAAAATCGTACAATACGATTTTTTTACACTTATTAGTTTTATTCATATCAATGACACGTTGATTAGATGAACCATGATAGTGAAGAGTTAAGTCTTTCAATTCCTCAACAAATTTTCCATCAACCAACACATCAACATTATCTAAAATTTCTAAGGCGGTAGAAGAACTAGCGCGAGACTTTATCGTTCCAATTAATTCCTCATAAACGAAACCCGAATAAATCCATATAGTCTTATTAGGAAGTTTCTCTCTTACTATCTTTATTAAGTCTAACACCGCTTGTTGATTTTCAATTTCAAAAGGTTCTCCACCTAAGATAGTTAATCCCGCAACAAAGTCACTACTTAAGGCCTCAATAATTTCATTTACAGTGGATAGTGTAAATTCTTTGCCATATGAAAAGTCCCATGTAACTTCGTTAAAACAATTTTTACATTTATTACGACAACCCGATACGAATAAAGATACGCGGACGCCTAAGCCGTCCGCAATATCAAATTTTTTTATTTCTCCGTAGAACATTATTAATTAAAGATGTAAAACTCTTTCCTTAATTTCTTCGGTACGACCTTGATTCCAAAATTGACTACCGATATACCCACATGTACGACGCGCAACATTCATTTTTGTTTGATCGGTATTGCCACAAGCTGGACATTTCCAAATCAATTTTCCATCTTCATTTTTTACAATTTGAATTTCGCCATCATAACCACAAACTTGACAATAATCAGACTTAGTATTTAGTTCAGCATACATAATATTTTCATAGATGTATTGAATAACAGAAATTACTGCCGGAACATTATCTTTCATATCTGGTACTTCAACATATGAGATTGCGCCACCTGGAGATAAACGTTGGAATTCGGATTCTAAACGTAACTTGTCAAAAGCATCAATCTTTTCAGTAACGTGAACGTGATATGAATTGGTAATGTAATTCTTATCAGTAACGCCCTTGATAATTCCAAATCTCTTCTTTAAGCATTTAGCAAACTTATATGTCGTTGATTCAATTGGAGTTCCATATAATGAATAATCTATATTCTCAGCCTTTTTCCATTTAGCGGTAAAGTCATTAAGCATTTGCATTACTTTAAGGCCGAATTCTTTTCCTTCTTCTTCAGTAAGTTTCTTTCCGGTCATATATAAAACAGTTTCCCATAAGCCAGCATAACCTAAAGAGATTGTGGAATAACCACCATATAACAATTTATCGATGGTTTCGCCTTTCTTTAATCTAGCCAATGCACCATATTGCCATAAAATCGGAGCAACATCAGAAACAGTGCCAAGTAATCTTTCGTGTCTTGCACGTAAGGCTTTATGGCAAAGTTCAAGTCTTTCAGCCATAATTTGTTCAAACTTTTTAACATTCTTTTTTGAAGATAAAGCCGCATCAATTAAATTGATTGTTACAACTCCTTGGTTAAAACGACCATAATACTTTGGTTTACCATTCTCATCAACATAAGGAGTTAAGAATGAACGACAACCCATACATGGATAACAATTTCCATTGCCGTTTTTATCAGTCTTATATTCGAACATTTTATTTTCAGAAATATAATCAGGAACCATACGCTTAGCTGTGCACATTGCTGCTAACTTAGTAAGATAGAAGTATGGATCTCCTTCTTTAACATTATCATCTTCAAGAACGTATAAAAGCTTTGGGAAGGCAGGAGTAATCCAAACGCCATCAGGGTTTTTTGTTCCTTGAATTCTTTGTCTTAAGACTTCTTCAATAATTATTGCTAAGTCTTTTTTAGTTTGTTCATCCTTAGCTTCATTTAAATACATGTTAACCGAGACAAATGGTGTTTGACCATTGGTAGTTTGAAGAGTGTTTATTTGATATTGAATAGTTTGAACACCATGTTGGATTTCTTTCTTTAATCTCTTATCAACGACTGAAGAAATTAATTCTTCTTTTTCATCTTCAACAAGATCTTTTCTCGTCAAATAATCCGCATATTCTTCTTCAACATATTGACGTAATTTTTTACGTGAAATATCAACAAACGGAGCTAAATGAGAAAGTGTTATTGTTTGACCGCCATATTGCGAAGACGCAACTTGAGCGATAATTTGAGTTGCAATATTACACGCGGTATAAAAGGAATGTGGTTTTTCAATTAAGGTTCCAGAAATAACCGTTCCATGTTGTAACATATCTTCCAAATTAACTAAATCACAGTTGTGAATATGCTGAGCAAAATAATCCATATCATGGAAATGAATAATACCCTCTTTATGAGCATTTACTATATCTTCTGAAAGTAAAAAACGAGTGGAAATATCTTTGGAAATTTCACCGGCCATATAATCTCTTTGAGTAGAGACAATAACTGGGTTTTTATTTGAATTTTCTTGCTTTACTTCTTCATTTGCTAATTCGATAAGTGAAAGAATCTTATCATCAGTAGTATTTGATTTTCTAACTAAAGCTCTAGTATAACGATAAGTAATGTATTTTTTGGCAACATCAAAGAACTTACCATTCATCAATTCATCTTCAACTAAATCCTGGATTTCTTCAACATTGACCGCACGATCTAATTCTTCGCATCTTTTAACAACCGCATCACATAAAGAAGTAATTTGATCATTTGACAAACGTTTTTCTTCTTCTACAGTTAGATTCGCTTTGCTAATCGCGTCAAAAATCTTTTTTACGGTGAATTTAACTTCAGAACCGTTTCTCTTAATTACTCGCATATTTTGCTCCTTCTTTATATGTAATTACTGATGGTAAAATTTTACTTTTCCAAGCATTAAAATTTTGTGATAAAATTTTGAACTACTCTTCAATCTTATCATTGAAAAGTTTACTATTCAACACAAATACAACACAAATTATTTGACGTTGATTTAAAGTAAAAAGCATTTCATATACTAATAAATTACTAAATTAAACAATGTCAAAAATAATCGATAAATTTACTAAAATTTAAATTATTATTGCAATATTTTACTAAAAATATATCAAATATTTTTAATTAAAGGATTATTTTCCTTATCCGCGTTTTCTTTTCTATAATATTGAGTCTTGGTATAGTTATAAGATGATAAGAATATTGAATATAATTCTTCATATGATTCATAAGTATCGTCAATAAGTAATGAATACCAATCTTCTTCTTTACCATTTCTTACTCTAACGATATTTGGATGAACTCTTAATAATTCGTTGACAACATATTTATCGTGTCTCATTGCAATTCTAAAAGTTCTTTTTCCGTGGAACACTAAAGCGAAATATGAGGACATAAATTTCAATGTTGTTGGTTCTTTTTTCATATTTTGAGAAACATCAACAGTTAAATTAGCCATTTCTTTACGTGAGACAATGAAATCAATAACATTTTCAACTTGTAAACGAGAAGGACCATTAACACGAAGGTCAGTTAATTCATCAATAATTGAAGGAATATTAACCTTAACTTCTGGTGTATATGATTTTTTCTTTGTAACATCAACAATTTCTTCAACATATGGTTCTTCCGTAATGTTTATTGGAGCCATATATTCGTCTACTCCTATTGGTTTGATAAAATCTTCTATACTTTCCAAATAATCAATAACGATTTGCTTATCGCTCTTTATCGGTTGATCAAGTTCTCTTTCTTTCTTTTTGAGAATATTGAGATAATCTTGATACTTCTTTCCTTCAATACAGGCTTTTTCAAACACTGGATCAAATTCCTTTGGTAAGGACGGAACTATTTGAAGTAATTTAGAATTATATTCTTCTTCCTCTACTCTTTGTACATACTTAATTATTGATTCCTTATTAAAAGCTACATCTAAGACATAATGATAAGAATGATTTAGAAGTTCATAAAACTCTTCATCAGAATCAAACGAAGAATCTAAGACAAGAGAATATATATCTCCGTCAACCTTTGAGACTGAATCGATATATTTAAGCTCGTTTTGAACATATTGATCATCTATTCTCAAATATACTTTAAAAGTAACCTCTGAATACACTAAGACAGCATATGCAATCGAAGCGACATAACTTACAATAACTTCATATGGCTTAACACTAGCAATCTTATAATTATTTACTAACGGGAATAAGTATGATTTATTCGTTTCTCTAATGTTATTTTTAACATCTTCTAAAGTAAGTAAAACAACAGGAGAAACGTCTTTGTCCTGCATCTCTTTAATCACTTCTGGAACCGGGATAAAGTATCTTTGCTTAATAACTTTCTCGTTATTTACTATCGGAGCTATAAATCTTTCTTCGTAAAAAATATCAACATCGTCTTCTGGCATTATAAAGCCATCTAAATTTCCTTCTTTTATATCTGAATTAGATTTAATAATTTTCAATTCGTAATTAGTCTTTAATATTCCTTTTGGAAATTTAATAGAACTAAGTTGGTATTGTTTGCCTTTTTTATATGAAGAAGAAGTAACAATTTCACTACCATCATTTTTCTTAAAATGAACTCTAATTCTCTTTTTGTAAAATAAAACATAACTTGAAAACATTACATAGATAAACGCTACTAATGCAACAAGTAATAACGTTAACCAAAAAAAGATTGAAAATAGTGTATTATCTTCAGCAACTTGCTCTAAAAAATATACCATTAATCTTTATCTCCTATATTCGTAATTATAACATACTTTTATTTTTAGTTAATAGCGGAAATACATCATATTACTCCGATGATATAAAGATAATTCCGCGCTAAAAATCCAATAAATTTAAATATATCTGGATTTTAAAAATCCTTTTCATTAAATAAAAGAAAACTTTTTCATAAATATTATTCTTTATTTTTATATGGTAGAATACCTTTAGATAAACTTCATATGCCTTTATTTCGACAATGTTAAGTTTATCTAGTAATTCAACTCCAAACGCTTGTTTCATAAGCGCATATGGAGTGATTCCACCGATACTTCTTCGAGGTGTTGAATTAATATTTGAAAATATTAAATCAAGTTTTCTTTGAGTTAGTGTCTCAAAGCTTACACCTTTTGGTAAAACATATCGGATGAATTCATGGTTACGCTCACATGCAGCTTTTTGTGAACTGCAGTAAGGATCGCAGAAGAACACATTAGTGATTACTTCTGCGGTCTTTTCATTTACCTCAATCTCATCCAAAATGGAAAATATCAATATTGAATTAATAAATTAAATACAATATAATATCAATGCCATCGTGATACACGATTTCGAACCAGGTCAGGATCGGAAGATAGCAGCCTTAAGGAAGAAATGTATGTACGATGGTCTTTTTATTTCAAAAAAAGTTATAATAAATATTATTAGGAGAACTACAACGTGGAAAAGAAAAAAATATATTGGTGCATACAACAATTGTCTTCCATCGGTGGAACAGAAATGGTCAGCATCAATTTGATGAACAAACTTGTTGAGTATTGTGATATAACTATTATTTCCGTTGCGAAAATTCCTTCTTCTATCGTTTATACAATAGATAATAGAATTAATATAGAGTCGTTAAATGTTGATTCCTCAATCACAAGATTTGATCAATATTCATTAAACTACAAACACGAACATAAATATCTCAAGTTCATCTCTTTGGCCTTTCAAGCTTTTTCAACCTACACATTTAAAAGAAGCAAATATAAACGCAAAATAAAAAATATGGTGCATGATAACATCTTAATTTGTTCATCTTTAGATAATTATTTTTTTGCACCAAAAGGAATTACAGTATATTATCATTTTCATTTTAATTCTTTGTGGTTTAAAAATTTTATTAATCGTTTTGCTTTGCGCTTATGTCGTAAACCGAACAAATATATCTTCTTATCTTCTTCAACCCAAGAAGATGTTTGCGAGATGTTAAAATTAGATAAATCTAAAACAACTTATATATATAATCCTATTAGATTTGCTAGCTCATTAAATTTGCAAAATCATAACAACACTATTCTTTTTGCCGGAAGATTCGAATATCAAAAGAATCCTCTTTTAGCATTGGAAATAGCAAGCGAATTAAAAAAAGGAAATTTAGGGTTTAAATTGAATATGTACGGAGAAGGATCGCTAAAGCCTAAGATGGAAGAATATATATTAAAAAACAATCTTTCAGCAAATGTCTCTCTATATCCACCACTTATTGATTTTGAACCTGTATTATCCACTTCAGATATTTTACTCCTTCCTTCACGTTTTGAAGGCTTTCCCCTTGTAAAAGGCGAAGCGATGGCGTTTTCTTGTCCAACCATTTCATCCAATTGGGGTAAAACAATTTATGAAATGCTTGAAGAAGGAAAAGATGGTTATATTATTGATTCACTTGATCCAAAAGACTATGCTCAAAAACTAATTGAATATTTCTCTTCTAAAGATGATATGAAAACAATGAAACAATACTCATATAACAAGAGTTTAGCTCTTTCATATGACGCTATAATTCCATTATGGAAAAAACTTCTTGGTATTTAATATGAAATCAGAAGAATTAATGCGTTTAGCGTTAGAAGAAGCTAAAAAATCCTCTTTAAAAGATGAGGTCCCTGTCGGCTGTATCATCATGAAAGACGATAAAATAATCGCCCAAACTCACAATCTTGTCGAAGTAAATAACGATCCAACAAACCATGCCGAAATACTCGCATTAAAAAAAGCATATAAAATTCTTAATACCAAAAATCTTTTAGGATGTAAAATATTCATTACTCTTGAACCATGTTTAATGTGTCTTGGTGCAATAATAAACTCTCATATAAAAGAAATATACTTTGGAGCGCTAGATGTAAACGGAGGTGCTTTCTCTTTTTATAATGTTTCACCTTCGTCTTTAGAAATACACTATATTAAAACAAAAGAATGTGAACAAATCTTATCCACATTCTTTAAAACTAAAAGATAATTTTATTTGTAACTTACATTATGTTTAGCACATACTGCGCGAGTAGCATCGTTATAGTTACCCCAGATTTTTGCTGCAAAAGTAGGACAATCAATAAATGGATTTCTTACTCCGGTAACACCAACTAAATATTCATTTCTTCTTACTTCAATATCGTTAACATCATAGGTTAAACACCAATCAAGTAAATCACTTACTTTTCCCATGGTATGGCTTGTTTTTCTAGAAGTATATGCTGGTTTATCATCTAATTCTAACGATGAAGTACCATTAGATGTTTTATGCCACCACTTTGTTGCAGTATAGAAAATTATACGAGCAGCAGCTCCACGGTATTGTGCTTGTGCACCCGTAGCTCCATGCGCTGGATCGTAAATTCCAGTTCCATCAGCTCCACTAATACCTTCATCAGTTTCTCCAAAATACCTATTTCCACGTGCGGAGTTATCCGAAGAATCGCATGCTCTAAGCATATGTGGATCAGATCCACCATTTGTTTCTTCAACACCACGTGAAGCAGGCCAGACGTGTTCTCTGTTCCAACTTGAAGTGGATTTTCCGGTATAGAACGAAAGAATCTTTCCGCTATGCTTTGGGTCAGCATCAGCAGTTTTTAATATTGTTCCAGCTTGTTTATAGGAAATAGTTCCCTTCCACTTGCTGTTAAGCAATGACTCTAAATCTTTACGGAGCGAATCTCCAACTTTTGAAGTATCTATTGAGGTATAGAAACTTGGTAAATCACCTATTGGCTTCTCAGAATTATTTGAAGTAGTAGAAGTAGTAGGAGTAGTAGAAGTAGTAGGAGTAGTAGGAGTAGTAGAAGTAGTAGAAGTAGTAGAAGTAGTAACACTAGTGTCTACCGTTACACTAGAAGTAGGATTTTCAACTATAGAAGTTGTTGGTTCACATGCTGTTTGAAGCAATAAAACCGATAATAAAATAAGCGGCTTAAAAATTTTTTTCATTTAATTTTACCTTCCTTTATAAAATTTTTTATATATAAAAATCCTTGTATATTCCCCAATATATAGCAAGGGTTTTTATTATCTGAAACTACTTGATTAAGTCAGTACCCATGTACTTTCTTAACACTTCTGGAACAGTGATAGTTCCATCTGCGTTTTGATAATTTTCAATAACAGCAGCAACAGTTCTTCCGATTGCTAAACCAGAACCATTTAATGTATGAACAAGTTCAGCCTTAGCATCTTTACTTCTCTTAAATCTAATGTTCATTCTTCTTGCTTGATAATCTAAGAAGTTCGAACAAGATGATATTTCTTTGTAGGCGTTATATGAAGGTAACCATACTTCGATATCGTAAGTCTTGGCGGAGGAGAAACCAACATCTCCTGTGGATAGACAAACAACATGATATGGAAGTTCAAGTTTTTGTAAAATCTTTTCCGCATCTCTTGTTAAGGATTCAAGTTCATTCCAAGAATCTTCTGGTTTACAGAATTTAACAAGTTCAACTTTTTGGAATTGATGTTGACGAATAATACCTTTAACATCTCTTCCCGCACTACCAGCTTCTCCTCTAAAGCAAGAAGAATAAGCGCAGAACTTAATTGTTAAATCATCAGCGTTCAAGATTTCATCTCTATAGTAATTTGTCACTGGAATTTCCGCAGTGGATATCATCCATAAATCTGTATCTTTTGATGTAACGGAGTAGGCATCTTCAGCAAATTTAGGAAGTTGACCAGTTCCGTACATTGATGCAGTATTGACCATATATGGAGGTAATACTTCAGTATAGCCTGATTCAAGAGTATGAGTATCAAGCATAAGCATCATAATTGATCTTTCAAGTTTAGCGAAAGCGCCTTTATAGAAAGTAAATCTAGGTCCGGCAACTTTAACGCCTCTTTCAAAATCAAAATAGCCTAATTTTGTTCCTAGATCCCAGTGAGATACTGGAGCAAAATCAAATTTACGTGGGGTCCCCCATTTTCTAACTTCAACATTAGCTGAATCATCTTTCCCGATTGGTAAAGATGCATCTGGAAGATTTGGAGTCTTTAATAACATTTGACGAATATCTTCGTCTAATTTATTTAACTCAATATCAATTTCGTTGATTCTTCCTTTAATCGAAGAAATTTCATCAACGATATCATCAACTGGTTTTCCTTCTTTTTTATAAATTCCGATGAGTTTTGATTGATCATTTCTTTTTGATTTTAAAGCATCACCTTCAGAAATAAGATCTCTTCTTTTACGATCCATAACTGGGATTTCTTTCAAATAAGAATAATCACCGTTTCTTGTGTTCAATCTTGTAATTACTTCATCAAGATGTTCTCTAACGTACTTAATATCTAACATAACATTCCTTTCTTAGAGGTATAAAAAAAGCCCCTAAAGATTATTCCATGGGACGAATTTATCGTGGTGCCACCCAATTTTACAAGTTTCCTTGCCTTAATAAGATTTATTGTAGCTCCCAAGTCGGATTCATATTTTTTATTCAATCGTTTTCACCATCCACGACTTCTCTATTTAGAATAAAATGAATATTACTATTCTTGTTCTTCGCTACTAAATTAGTATAATCTTTTAATTTTTTTTCTTCAAGGACAAAGAGATGATAAATAGGTAAATGTTTTGAACAATTTCTCTCTCAATCATTTTAGTTATGATTTGTTTTAAATCTTTCAGATTATGATAATTCTCTTCAACTAAATATGTAACTTTATTACTTTCAACAAATGATATGTTTAATCTTTTTTTAACCAAATATATTACTCTTTCCTGTAAGTAAATAATCCTTACACTATTAACTAGATGTTTTAGGTCATTTCGAAAGGGTACAGAATGGAAGTTTTTGAATGAAAATGTTTTCATTTTATATTAAGAAGCAATCTATTTACTTTTAAGTTATTAATTTAGTGACATCAGTTTGATATCAAATAGGCCTAAAATCATTAAAAAAGTAAACAGGATAAGAGGTGGGGCTAAACTGCCATCACC
>JAEWSJ010000016.1 GCA_023398335.1 Bacillota bacterium | reverse complement strand
TAATATATTCAATTCTAATTTTTGACTCAATAATAATTACTGACTTTTACTAATTAATTTCTTTTGGAATTAACGTAAATTAAATGTGTTTAATCTAGTTGTATCTATCCAGTTTTCAAAGATCAATAAGCAATTAAAGTTTGATTTAATTGACTTAGCGCTTTAACTCAGGCGCTCTATTACAATACCATAATTGCAATAACCTGTCAATGAATTTTTAACTCTTTTTTTGCTTTTTTCGAATCTTTTTTTCAGCGCTTTAATGTGCTGTAAAATTGACCCAAAAGTTATTATACACTTTTAAAATTAAATTCCAAGTGTTTTTTGCAATTTTATAGAAAAATTTTTTCTGAAGTCTCGTTCAAAATAAAAAGCTCACCAAATAATTAAATTTGATGAGCAATATATACATATATTAATTAATTAATTCGCAGTATGTAGTTTAAGAGAAAAATAATCCGCTCTCTTTTCATCTACTTTACGAATTGCGTCATTAGCGTCTTTTAGTCCTCTTGAAGCCGCAGATTGAAAATAGAAATAAGCTTTGTCCAAGTCTTCCTTAACGTATTTACCTTCGAAGTATACTTTTCCTAAGAAATACAAAGCTTCTGGAAGACCAACTTTTGCTGCTTGGTATATCTTATTCAAACCTTTAGAAACATCTTTTGAGGAAACAACCTTTTCATTTAACATATTATAACCAATAAGATATTTTGCTTTAACAGAGCCGACGGCTTCAGCCTTTTGGTAATACAACATCGCTAAAGAAAAATCTCGATCAACATAAACGCCATTAATATATGCATTACCTAAGAATATACAAGCACGGATATTACCTAGTTCAGCAGTATTTTTTATTCCGTTAATTATTTCAACATTTTCGAACTTATCTTTTTGATCATTTAATTGATGGATAAGATGAACCAAATTATCATAATTTGTTGAGTCGCCTAGGTCGATATCTTTCGCTTCTTCTTTTTGAAATTCAAAATTGACTTTAGTTTCATCAATCATGTTGTTTTCATAAGATGATGCTAACTTGTTTAACGTTTTAACTTTACTATCATCTTTAATGTAATCACATAAAGGTATTTCATAATATTTTGCTAAATATTTTGTAGCTAAAGAATCGTGATTATCTGTTGATAATTTTTCAAGAAGCGGATAAGCTTTTTTCAATATCTTATTACCTCTTTTTAAATCGACATTAACATTTTTATATCCAGTTACTAAAATAAATCCAATTAAAAACATAGCCTTGCCATTTTTTAACTTAGCAGCTTTTTGCAATGGTTTAACAAATTTTAAATTTGTAACCAAAGAATCTTTTGGTTCGTTTTGAAGAAATCTATATCCTTCTTCAAATAACAATTCACTTCTTTCTAAACTGTTGTTCAAACTGCGCCTCCGTTGGACTTATTGGTTAATAAGCCTTGATTTACTTACTTAATTCTACCATAAGGTTAAATAAAATAAAACAGAGTTATTTTTGAAAATTATCAAAATCATCTTTAAAAGAATAATATCCGCTAGAAGTGACAATAATATGATCAATCAATCTTATCCCAACACTCTCAAACTCAAGAGCGATAAGTTGTGTATTTGCAATATCTTCTTCACTAGGTTTATTGACTCCAGAAGGATGATTATGCAATAAAACTGTATATGTTGAGCCATATTGAACCGCTTTTTTCAAAAGAACTTTCGAATTTATTGAACTAGCATTTTCTTTTTCATCTGTAAAAATCTCATAATGTAATACACGTTGATGCGAATCTAAGCATAATAGAATTATATTTTCTACAAGGTTATTTTTAATTAATATTCCAAATTTTTCATAAATGTTTTTTGAATCCTTTACTTGAAACATTAACGTTGGTGAGACATTAGCTCTTTTTCCTAATTCAATTGCAGATAAAAGTTTTAACGCTTTTGCTTTCTTGATTCCATTTATCTTGTAAAGGTCTAAAGCGGTTAGTTTAGATAAGCCGTCCACACCATGAGCTAAACACAAAACACGATTTGCCAATACCAAAGCATCATCTTTCACAGTTCCAGCTTGAATAAGAATAGCTAATAATTCCGCGTCACTCAAACTGCTAATGCCATATAGGATAGCTTTCTCGCGGGGCTTATTTAGCGAAGATAGATCTTTAATCGCCATTATTTACCACTGCTTCCCCATTGAAACTCAAAACCGCCAGGTAAAACAACCTTTCCCTTTGGAGACACGAAAAATCTATAACAAATAACCGCAATTATTGCAATAGCAAGAATAGCCATAACCCCAGCTAAAGTTATTGCTTCCCCTCCTGTCACATTCTTCATTTCTTCATCATTTAATTTAATTAAGTCTTCCATAAAAAAGCCTCCTTATAACTAATAGTAAATAAGGAGGTGTTTTTTATGTTTTAATTAAAAATATTTTGAATATTTTTTTAATTCTTCTTCGTTTGTTTTCATCTTCTCTTTTTCTTTATCAATAAGAGCTTGAGGAGCTTTTGAAACAAACTTTTCATTGCTCAGCATTCTTGAAGAACGTGAAATCTCATTATTCAAATGTTCAATACGTTTCTTAATCTCTTCTAATGGAATCTCTTTTTCTGCATGAGTTACTTTCAAACCGATCTTATCAAAATACACATATGTGCTATCTTCTTCTTTTGTACATAAATTAATAAATGAGCAGAAAGTTAATCTTTCTAAATAAGGTTTGATATCTTCGTAATCCTTTTCAGAACATAAAAGAGATAAATCTACAGCGTAATTAGGTTCAAGTTTATTATTAACTTTATATTGACGAACGAATTTAATCATATCAACAACATCATTACCAAGTTTTGCTTTAGAAGATGATAATTTTTCTTCATGACAATAACTTTCTTCATAAATACTCTTTTTATGCATTGGTAAATGTTGATAAATATCCTCGGCGATAAATGGAGTAAATGGGAAAATAGCAATTAATAATTTCTTTAAAACATCATATAAGACATTTTTTACAACCAAAGTTCTTTCGTCGTTTTCTTGCTTGAAATCCACTTTAGCAAATTCGATATAATTTGAGCAAAATACATCATAAATGAAGTTGTATAAATATTTACTGGCTTGACCCAATTCATATTTTTCCATGTTTTTAGCAACATGAGAAATTGTCGAATTATAATTTTTATACAAATATTGATCTGTAGGACCTAATTTCAAATCTTTGATATTTGATACCGGAACAAAATCATCTCCCAAATTCATAATAATAAAACGAGAAGCATTCCATATTTTGTTCAAGAACGTTGAAGCAAATTTTAATTTATCAGTTCCATAAGACATATCAAGTCCTGGAGTGATTGTTGTGGCTAAAGAATATCTTAACGAATCAACGCCATATTCATTTATAACATCAATCGGATCAATGCCATTTCCCAAAGATTTTGACATCTTTCTGCCTTGTTCATCACGAACCAAACCATGAATGAAACAATTCTTAAACGGCATTTTATTAGTAAAATGAACCGCTTGGAAAGCCATACGAGCTACCCAGAAGAAAATAATATCATACGCTGTAACTAATAAACTTGTTGGATAATAACGCTTAAAATAAGGGTCGTTTATATCAGGCCAATTTTGCAAAGCAAATGGAGATAAAGCGGAGGAGAACCAAGTATCTAACACGTCATCATCTTGTCTCCATTCTTTTTCATCTAATTTTTCAAGACTGCACTTGATTTCATTTGTTTTTATATTGTAATAGATTGGGATTCTATGTCCCCACCATAATTGACGAGAAATACACCAATCATCCGCATCATTTAACCAACGGGTGAATATTTTATCGAAACGTTTTGGATAAAAATTAATTTTATCTTTTGAGTTTTGTAATTTGATTGCAGCTTCAGCTAACGGCTTCATACGTATAAACCATTGCTTAGATAAGTACGGTTCAACAATAGTATGTGATCTTTCTGAGTGACCAACACTATGAACAATATCATCAATTTTTACTAAATCGCCTTGTGCTTTAATTTGTTCAACAAGTTGTTCACGACAAACATAACGATCTAATCCTTCATACTTTCCACATAAGCTATTCATAGTTGCGTTAGAATTCATACAGATAGGCATCTTTAAATTATGTCTCTTGGCAATCTCAAAATCGTTAGGATCATGGGCAGGAGTACATTTCATTAATCCAGTACCAAATTCAATATCAACATATCTATCTGCAATTAGTGGAAGTTTTTCTCCGTTTGCCGGATTAATTACAAATTTTCCTTCTAAATGAGAGTATCTTTCATCTTTTGGATTATAGACAACACACACATCTCCAAACATTGTTTCAGGTCTAGTTGTGGCAATGACAAAAGAAGTATTTACATCATCAGCAAGATGATATTTAAAATAGTAAAATTTACCACTGATATCTTTATGAATAACTTCAATATTAGATAAGGCAGTTTGTAATACTGGATCCCAGTTAATTATTCTTTCACCTTGATAAATTAAACCTTCATCATATAAATCCTTAAAAACCTTCATAACAGCTTCATTGGTCTTATCATCAAGAGTAAATCTTTCTCTCTTGTAATCCATACCAACACCTAAAGTACGCCATTGATTATGAATATATGAAGAAGACTCTTCTTTAAATTTCCAAACTCTATCTAAAAAAGCTTCTCTTCCAATATCGTATTTATTGATATTTTCTTTTTTTAATAAAGCTTCCACTTTAGCTTGAGTGGCAATTCCAGCGTGATCTGTGCCAGGAGTAAACTCAACATCATACCCACAAAGCTTTTTATATTTAGCAATAATATCTTGAATTGAACAGTTTAAAGCATGTCCAATATGCAAATGTCCTGTAACATTCGGTGGTGGAACAATAAGAGAAAAAGGTTTAGCAGATGAGTTTACATCGCATTCGTAATAATGATTTTCATTCCAAAAATCAAATTTTCCTTCTTCAGAAGTTTTAAAATCGTAGTTCTTAATAAGTTCAGACATGGTTTATTCCTCCAAATAAAAAATCGTCTCACCTGAGGACGATTGAACGCGGTACCACCTCAATTCGCATAATATAATGCGCACTTAATTATAAAGCTTTACGCGCTTAACGGGTTTCCACCATGCTCCAAGACGACCATACATATTTTTACATGTCTTTTTCCACCATCAAGACTCTCTAGAATGATATTTTATATGTAACCTTCTTTTCAACGCATCTATATTCTAACAAATTGATTTTTTTCTTTCAACAAAAAACTCGCGCTAAGGCGAGTCTGTTGTTTTAATCAGCTAACGTCCCCATAGGATCCCATGGTTTTAACAAAATTGGTTTTTGTTTAAGCGCGTCTAATTCTTTTTCGTTAAGATATTTTTTATCAATAACAGCTTGATAAACAAAAGAATCAAAATATGATGAAGACATCATGTAGAAACCTTCGTTTCCGGTTTTACCCCATGAATTTTCGATTTTCCATTTTGTAATTTCGTCGTTTCTCTTAGCGTAACCAGTAATGACCATCGCATGGTTCATAGCGGAAGAATAATAATCAAGCATTTGAGCTTTATCCATCTTTTTATCGAGGCCAAATGGTGTAAGGTAATCAAATCCTTTATCATCCCAGATACCTTCATCTCTTAAACGATATCTTCCGACATCACTACCAAACCACACAACATTGCCATCATCAAGTTGATTCTTAATAAGTTCCTTCATACGTTCCATCGGTAAATTTAAATGAACTACGTCATTACCGCCAACAACATTACCTAAATAATCGATGGTGAAAGTCTTATAAAACGGTTTGTCTTCTGTTGGTGAATTAATAAGTGAAATATAATTATCAATTGAACTTCCAACAAATTTTTCAAAGAAGTCTTTTGGAGTATAATCTTTTTCCAAATGGTATTTGTTGTCTGAATCAGTATATTCAAAATCAAATTTTGTTGGTGGAACGCCAAAACATGAGCAGCATAAATTATAGAATTTTAATAAAAATTCATCACGTAACTTTCTAACTGCAGCAACACCGGAAGAAGCATATAGCTTTTTTGCTCTTGCTGCAAACTCACGTAAACTCGCATTGATTAACGCATTCATTTCAGCTGTATTTGATGATGAATAAGTTTCTACCATTGCATTCTTTGGACAAAAGCCATATTTTTTTACAAGGTTAACAAACATCTCCCATTGACCACCATCACCTACTCCATTTTGCAAAATGAAGGCAACATAACGATCATCATGATCTTTATTAATCAAATCAATTATAGATTCCATAATGTAGTTGCATTTTTCAAACTTATCATAAAACGCAATATAATTTTGAGAAAGTTCAAACATATTTGCTATATTTGATTTTTTAGCAACAATTTCTCTTAATACATTACAAGCTGAGAAAATCCAACAACGGCCTGACTTCATTTGATTTGTTACAGGTAAAGTTTTAATATCAACATCAAACTTAAATTGACGATTTGTTGCTTCATCAAGAGACAAAGCAACTGTATCAATACAAGTTGCTGCTAAAGCGTGACGTGCGATTGAATTTGATTTGCATTTTTTGTAATCTTCTTCGTATTCTTTGATATTAGCAAAGCTAATTTCTACTGGTGATTTCATAATAGTTAGTCTCCTTAGTTTAAACTTAAAGCAATATTGCCACGTAGTTCAGACAAACCAATATTTTTTTCTGAACTAGTGAAGAACACTTCGTGATTAGCGAAGTATTTATCGCATTCTTTTTTTGCTTTAGCTTTTTCTGATTGATTTAATTTGTCATATTTTGTAAAGACAATAGCATACTCTATATTTCTATCTTCAAACATGCTGATAACTGCTAAATCATCTTTCGATACATCTCTTCTAGAATCAAGAAGAATATAGCATTTTCTTAAGCACTTAGTTGAAAGAGCTAAATAATCCAATATCATTACTTCAAAATCGAGTGCCCCATTTTTATAGTAACCATATCCTGGAGCGTCAACTAAATAATATCTTTCTTCAATTAAGAAGAAATTCAACATCTTAGTGCAACCAGGGGTTTTCGAAACATAAACAAGCTTCTTATTTTGGCATAAAGAATTGATAAGTGATGATTTACCAACATTTGATTTTCCAATAAAACAAACCTGTCTTTTATCTAATAGAAAATCCTTCTTTGTTGGACATGACTTAACAAACTTAGCGCTAGATAGATTCATTTATTTTTACCGCTTTATTTTCTATATCAAAAGGATTAGTGACAAAAATATAAGGAACAACTTGTTCAACATTGTCAACTTCAACAATGTTAATATTCTTTTTAACTTCTTCTGGTAGTTCTTCAACATCTTTATGGTTTTCGCGTGGAACAAGAACAGTTTTAATATGTTCTCTTAAAGCAGCTAAAGTTTTCTCTCTTAATCCACCAATTGGCATGGAATTACCACGCAAATCAACTTCACCTGTCATACCAACATCATTCTTTAATGGAATATTTGTAAAAGCGGATAAAATTGCAATTGATAAAGCAACACCAGCACTTGGACCATCTTTTGGAACAGCGCCTTCCGGAGCGTGAATATGGAAATCATGTTCACGATAGAACTTTGAATCAATACCGCATTTTGGAGCAATTGATTTAACAAATGAGAAAGCGGTACGAGCTGACTCTTCCATTACCTTTCCTAGATTTCCAGTAACAAGTAATTGGCCTGTTCCATCAAAATAATTGACTTCAACAGGTAAGATTTCTCCACCAAAATCAGTATAGGCTAAGCCATTAACAACACCGATTTGTGGTCCCTTAGAATTTTTCGTGTGATTGAATATCGGCTTACCTAAATATTCTTCAACTATTTCTTTAGTAATAACAATATGAGCATCTTCTTTGTTTATATGTTCAGTTAAGAAAGAGACAGCGAATTTACGCATAATTGCACCAATTTTACGTCTAAGTTCACGGACACCTGCTTCCATCGTATAATTTTCAATTAAATACTTTATTGCATCATCTTTAAATTCGATATTTTTAACTGTAAGTCCGTTACTCTCAAGTTCAATTGGTATAAGATGTTCACGACAAATATGGAATTTTTCAAAAGTTGTATAAGTATTTAATTCAATAAGTTCCAAACGATCACGTAACGGGGCTGGAATATCAGAAATATTATTTGCAGTACAAATGAATAATACGTGTGATAAGTCGAATGTCTCTTCCATATAGTTATCTTGGAATCTAACATTTTGTTCAGGATCAAGAACTTCAAGTAATGCTGAAGCTGGATCCCCATGGTAACCACCATCACGTAATTTATCAATTTCGTCTAATAACATAACTGGATTATTAACGCCAACTCTCGATAAATTTGCAACAATTTTGCCTGGCATGGCACCGACATAAGTTTTTCTATGTCCTCTAATTTCAGATTCGTCTGAAATACCACCAAGAGAAAGTTTGACAAATTTTCTATTTAAAGCCTTAGCGATAGAAATAGCAAGACTTGTTTTACCAGTGCCTGGCGGGCCATACAAACATAAAATAGGAGATTTCAAAGAATTAGTTAATGATTTAACTGCTAAATATTCCAAAATTCTTCCTTTTTGTTTAGTTAATCCATAATGATCATTATCAAGAATTTTCTTAACAACAACCATATCTTCATTATCTTCGGTTGATGAATTCCATGGCATCTTAATAAGCAAATCAAGATATGTCTTAATTACAGCACTTTCTTGAGAAGCACCTGGCATTGTTTGTAAACGAGCAAATTCGTTCTTAACACGTAATTTAACGTTTTCAGGATATTTTCCATCTTTATCATTGATAACCGCATTGTATAAATCTTCATCAGTAGGACCATCAAAAGGTTTTAGTTCCTCTTTAACAGCCTTCATTTTTTCTCTTAAAATAAACTCTTTTTGATTGTTTTCAATCGCTTTTTCAACACGAGCGTTAATTGCATTCTCAATTTGAGGATCAGAATTCAAACTTGCAACACAACTAGCGATGTATTTCAAACGATTTTGTGGGTCTCTCTCTTTTAATATTGCTAAATTATTATCGCGAGAGAGATTTAAAAAGTATCCTAAATAGTACGATGGTTCATATTTATTTATCGTTTCCATCGTAGGAAATTTTGGAAGTCCTTTAACCTTTAAGCAAACAGCTTCATACTTTCTTTTAACATCTTCAATAAATGGCATAAGCATAAAACTATCTGTCTCAGTGACATCAATTATACTAGCTGAACCTAATACAATATTAGAATTGTCTAGCATTCTCGCCCCGTTAAGATATACCGGTGTATCACCTCTAAATTCAATGGAGTAACTTGCTTTGTTCTTGACGATGTTTGTAACCTGGCAAATAACACCTAGTGGATCAATGCTTGATAATGTTTTATCATCTAATCCATTTGCAAAAGTAAAATCACTATTAGATGGACAAAAAATAAAATAGTTATTTTTCCCGACATAATCAAATAATTCCTTAGCATACGCATCGTAAACTCTTATCTTATATGTAATTGTTGGAAATGGTATGTCGTGACTATTTGAGAATAAAGGGATAATGCAATCTTGTTCTTTTTTTGGTTGATTATTCATATTTTTCCTCCTATAAGCAACAAAAGTTTCAAGCCAATAATGACCTGAAACTTAAATTTTCAAAGAATATGTTTTTCTAGTTATTTTTCAAAATATATTCATTAACTTTTTCGCTAATGATTGAATCTTTAACACTATTTAAATATGAATCTAAAGAGAAGTTAGGATTCTTTTCGGCTTGTTTCTTTGCTGTTTCAATAATTTCAGCATATTTTTCTTTTCCACCGAATTTTGCTTCAAGATCAGCTTCAGTCCAAGTGATATTAGCTTTCTTAGAAATTCCTCTAATTAAAGCAATACCTTCTGCTTGAACGACAGCATTTTTCTTGCAATTATCCTTAAATTGTTCAGCGGTAAGGCCAGCAATCTTTAAGTATTGATCTAAATCTAAGTTATATTGTTTAAATTGATTGAGTTGATCTTGTTGGACTTGATTTGTGAGAATTTCAATATACTTTTTAGAAACGACAATTTTATTGTCTTTCTTAATAAGTTCAAGAACTTTATTAATCTTTTCATTCTTTGCTTTTACATCAGCATTATGTTGAAGTTTTTCTTTAACTGCTTTCTTTAAATCTTCAAGAGTTGTAACTTTATATTCTTGAGCAGCAGCAGCTAAGTCATCATTGATTTCTGGTAAAACAACTTTCTTAACGCCTTTACAAGTAATAGCAAATTTCGCATTCTTCTCAGCAAGTGAAGCTAAGTAGTTCTTTGGGAAAGTAATTTCAATGGTCTTCTTATCGCCTTCTTTGATACCAACTAAAGCATCTTCGAAGCCTGGAACAAAAGCGCCACTACCTAAAACTAAATCATAGTCGTTGGCGGATCCGCCATCAAATTCCTTGCCATCAACATAGCCAGTGAAATCAATTAAAACATGATCTTTCATTTCAGCAGCTTCTTTTGATGGAACGAGTTCAGCGTTATCAGAAGCAATATGATTAATTTCTGCATCAACATCTGCATCAGTTATTTTCTTGTCATATAATTTGACATCATAACCTTCGCATTTCTTAATATCAGCAATTGGTAAAAAATAGAAAACATAAATAAAATTATAAATCTTCTTCTTTTCATCAAAATCTACTGATAAAGATGGACGAATATTAGCAACGTTAACAGATTCATCATAGCCATCTAACAATGTATTAAAATCCTTATCGATAATTTTATTGACCATTCCATTATATAAATCTTCATTAGAGATATATTTGATTGCCATTTCACGTGGAGCTTTACCAGTTCTGAATCCTTTAACAGTAACTTTTTCCATTAAGTGATTAGCTACCTTATTGATTATTGGACTATATTCTTGTTCCACATAAGAAACTGAAACGTTCAATGTACCATCTTTGTTATCTTTAAATATCTTTTCCATTTTATTTCCTCCAGATAATCTTTACTATTATAAACGACCTAAAACCGTTTATCAATTAAGATACCATATAATCTTAATATGATTTGTTAAAAAAATAAAGGGTTTTGATAACTAAAATTCAATAATTTGTTGTTTATATCAAACATATCAGACCAAATTGATACTAGAACAAAAGCGAACAAAGATTTTTACTTTGTTCGCTTAAAAGATTTATTTGATTTTTTGTAAATGCCAAATGTCTTTGTTGTACTCTTTAATCGTACGATCAGATGAGAAATAACCGGCTTTAGCAGTATTTACTAAACACATTCTTCCCCATTTTTGTCTATCTTTGTACAAAGTATCAATTTCTGCACTAGCATCAAGATAAGCTTGGAAATCTTTCAAAATGAAATATTCATCGTTTCGATACATAATTTCATCGAAAATCATTCTGAATTTTTCTTTATCCGCATCAAACTCACCATTGATTAAAGAATCCATTACTCCTCTTATCATTTTATTTGAATTATAGATATCCCATGGATTATAAGCATTGTCATACTTAATTTTTTCAATCTCATCGGCATGTAATCCAAAGATAACCGCATTATCTTTACCAACAAGCTGCGAAATTTCAACATTAGCACCATCTAATGTTCCTAATGTTACAGCGCCATTAATCATAAACTTCATGTTAGAAGTTCCTGAAGCTTCTTTGCCTGCGGTTGAAATCTGTTCAGATATATCAGAAGCAGGAATAATTACTTCAGCCTTTGATACGCCGTAATTCTCAATAAATACAACTTTCATATACTTGCTAATTTCTGGATCGTTATTAACTTTGTCAGCAACAGCTAATATAAGTTCAATAATCTTCTTAGCGTATACATATGATGGAGCAGCTTTTGCTCCGAAAATATATGTATGAGGATAAATTCTAAATGTTTTATCGTTCTTCATCTTGCTATAAAGATAAATAATTCTAAAAACATTCATCAATTGACGCTTATAAGCATGTAAACGTTTGATTTGAACATCGAATATTGAATTTGGATCAACATCAATATTATTTTCTTTCTTAATTAATTCAATCAATGCTTTTTTATTAGCTTGTTTAATATCATTAAATCTTGATAAGACCTTAGCATCATCTTTAAATTTAAGTAAATTCTCTAAATCATCAGGATTCATTATCCAACTATTACCAATCAAAGATGTAACGTAAGAAGATAATTCTTTATTTGCAGCCAAGAACCAACGTCTATGAGTAACACCATTTGTCTTATTATTAAATTTGTTTGGATAAATTGAATATAAATCTTTAAAAGTAACTGCTTTTAAGATATCTGTGTGTAAACGAGCAACACCATTAACTGAGAAAGCAACATGAATAGCAAGTTGACACATTCTAACCATTCCATCTTTGATGATAACGCAGTTATCAATTACGGATTCTGGCAATTTCTTTTCACGCATAGATATGAGTACACGACGATTGATTTCCTCAATAATCATATAAACTCTTGGGAAGAGATTTGCGATGTAATTACATGGCCACTTTTCCAATGCTTCAGCCATAACTGTGTGATTAGTAAAGGCAAAGCACTTCGAACAAATATCAAAAGCTTCATCCCAACCATATTCATGTTCATCCATCAATAAACGCATAAGTTCAGGAATAGCAAGAATTGGGTGTGTATCATTAAGTTGGAACACAAAATGTTCCGGTAAATTATCAAATGTTTTATATGTGCGATAATGTGCACGCAATGTCGATTGTAATCCGGCAGAGACTAAGAAATATTGCTGTCTTAATCTAAGCATTTTACCATTTTCGGTTGTATCATCCGGATATAAGCCATGAGTAATATTACGAATAAAATTCAAATATTCAACGAAAGAAGAACCTTGTGGAATATCTTCATTTGCTGGTTCAGCAGTCCATAATCTTAATGTATTTGTTACTTTATTATCATAACCAATGATTGATACATCACATGGAATGGCAAGAACATTTAAAGCATTAACAGTTTTTCTTCTTATCTTTCCATTTTCATCTTGATATGTTTCCGCATTGCCATAGAATTTTACAGTAACAGCGTGTTTAGGTTTACGTATTTCCCAAACATTACCATTGATTAACCATTGATCAGGTAATTCTTCTTGTTTACCATCTTTAATCTTTTGTTTGAAGAAACCATAATCGTAACGAATACAGTTACCATGACCAACAAGACCTAGGGATGAAATAGAATCCATGAAGCAAGCAGCTAAACGACCTAAGCCACCATTACCTTCGCCAGCATCAGCTTCTTGATCTTCAATTTTTTGTAAATCGATACCTAAATCACCAAGGCCATCTTTTACAACATTAAAAATACCAAGATTAATCATGTTATTTGTAAGTAAACGACCAATCAAGAATTCCATGGAAAAATAGATTAATTGTTTCGTTCCATTTTTCTTAACTAATTCTTTGCACTCTTTGCTATCAACATTAGCATAATCACGAACCATTGTTCCTAAAATATCGTAGCATTCAGTAATATCACAATCCTTTGGATCTCTACCATATTTTTCAATTAAACGCATTTGAAACTCGCGTTTAAAATCCTCTTTATTATCAAACATATAAATATTCCTTTCTATATCTATTTTGATTTCTTATTTGACGTCTTCTTCTTTGAGCAAATGTCTGCGACAACAGCTTCTTCCTTAACCTTTCCATCTTTTGCACTTCCTTGAATATAACGTAAGAATATTGCGCTATAAGAAGCAACTTGCAAAGTAATCGAACAAGGTTGATTATGAAGTCTTACATCTCGAGACTGTAAAGGCAAGCCGTTATACTGATCACATCCAGAATATACACCTTTTTCAGAATTAAAGATTTCTTCATATTTACCATCATAAGGAACTCCAATATCATATTGTCTATAGTAATTAGGTGTCATGTTAAATATGAATATTAATGTCTCATCCTTATACGACCTTTTAAAGATGAACATCGATTGCGAATTATTATCAACCATGATCCATCTAAAATTTAACGGATTGTACTCTTCCATATACATTGCCTTATGGTTGCGATAAATAAGATTTAAATCCCTGAACAACCTTGATATCGAGTCGTGTTTTGGAAATTCTTTTAACTTCCATGTTAACGATCTTTTTTCATTCCATTCATCGAAAGAAGCTAATTCATTACCCATGAAATTAAGTTTTTTTCCTGGGTGAGCAAATTGATATGCATAAAGATTTCTGACCAAAGCAAACTTTGTTTCATAATCTCCAAACATTTTATTAATTATTGTTCCCTTACCATGGACAACTTCATCGTGAGAAAGTGGTAAGAGGAAGTTTTCCGAATAAAAATATGCCATTGAGAACGTTAGTTGGTTATGATGAAATGGTTTATAAATTGGATCTTTAGCATAATACTTCAAAGTATCATTCATCCATCCTAAGTCCCACTTATAATCAAACCCAAGTCCATCCGTTGAAAAGCCTTTTGTTACCATTCCATAAGAAGAAGAATCTTCAGCAATCATCATGACTGTTTTATACTTATCATGGACGGCATATGTTGCTCTTTTGATGAAATCAACACCGCCTTGATTAATACCATTATTAGAATTACCATCAAAATAAATAATGTTAGAAACAGCATCTATTCTTATTCCATCAAAGTGGAAATTGTCGATGAAATAACACATTGAAGAGATAAGGAAACTACGCACAAGATCTTTTCCTAAATCGAAGTTTTTAGTTCCCCATTGTGAGAATTCATGTTCGCCAGCATACTCGTAAACACAAGAGCCGTCAAATCTGTTTAGCGCGTAATCATCTACCGCGAAATGAACCGGAACAAAGTCAAGAATAACTCCTATTCCAGCTTTATGTAATTGATTGACAAAAGACATAAGTTGAAGTGGGTTGCCATAGCGAGAATCAACTGAATAATATCCAGTGACTTGATACCCCCATGAGCCGTCAAAAGGATATTGAGTAATTGGCATTATTTCAACGTGAGTAAATCCGTTGTCTTGAACGTACTTAATTAGTTTTGGGGCAATCTCTTCGTAAGAAAGATATCTTCCGTCTTGCATTCCTAACCAACTACCAAGATGAATCTCATATATACTCATCGGAGCATCGAAGTTTCTTGTTCTCTCTTTAATAAATTTATCGTCTTCAAAATTAAATCCATCAATACTAAAAACACGTGAGTTATTTGAAGGTCTTAAATCCGAGAAAAAAGCAAACGGATCAGCTTTATCTCTCCAAACGTCATCACAACCTAAAACATGATATTTGTAATCATCATATTGCTTAACATTATTTACTACTAGTTCAAACAAGCCTCGATAATCTACTTTTTTCATTTCGCTGCCGTAGCAACTCCACGAATTGAATGAACCTAAAACATTAATTTGTTTTGCCATTGGAGCATAAACTGTAAATTTAACCGTGTCTTTGCCAATAAAGTGAGCTCCAAAATATTTGTAAGAGTCAGTTTGCTTACCATATAAGAAATCATCAAACCATTTATAATTGTCCATAACAATGATACTCCTTAATAAATTCGCATTAACTACACGTTTATATTAGCAAATTAAAAAAATTAATAAAAGAAATAATATGTTTTTGTAGCGTTTTTATTATTTTATTATGGATGACTATTTTATTATTTCCGTATATTTTGTTTTTTGTGAATAAAAAGCATTTTTCTAAATTGAAATGCATCTCTAACAATAGTAGAATATAAAAGACAAAAGGAGAAATATATCTATGTACAAAATTATGAGCGTTAACGCAGGAAGCTCAAGTTTAAAGTTTAAGTTATTCAATATGCCTGAAGAAGAAGTCATCGCTTCCGGTATTGTTGAAAGAATTGGTCATGATGATGGCATTTTTACAATTAAGAAGCCAGATGGCTTTAAGAAAACCGACGTCTTACCAGTAAAAGATCATGGTATTGCAGTCGACTTAGTCCTAAACGGATTAATTGAACACCATATCCTTTCTTCCTTAGAAGAATTAAAAGGCGTTGGTCACAGAATCGTTCAAGGTGGTAAATACTTTGCCGATTCCGCAATATTTAATAAAGACACTGAAGATAAAATTGAATCATTAATTCCATTAGCTCCACTACATAACGGACCACATCTTATTGGATTTAGAGCATTTAAGAAAGCTTTACCTAATGTTGGTGAAGTAGCTGTATTCGATACCGCCTTCCACCAAACAATGCCAGAAGAAGAATATTTATTCCCTATTAAATATGAATATAGTGAAAAATATGATATTAGAAGATATGGTGCTCACGGAACATCACATAAATATCTAAGTGAAATTGCAATAAACAAATACTTAAATGGCAAAAAAGATTCTCGTATTATTACATGTCACATTGGTTCAGGTTCATCTATCTCTGCCATTAGAGATGGGAAATGTTTAGCTACAACAATGGGTCTTACTCCACTTGGTGGCGTTATGATGGGAACACGTACAGGAGACATGGATCCATCCGTATTCAATTACTTAGTAACCTGTACTGGTAAATCCGCTGAAGAAATCTATCAAGAATTCAATAAGCAATCTGGTTTACTTGGTGTTTCTGGTGTATCTAATGATACTAGAGATATTGAAGCTGGCGTTGCAAAAGGCGATAAGAGATGTATTATTGCTGCCAAAATGTTCGCTAATAGAATTGCAAGTTTTATCGGCTCCTATTATGTTAAATTAGGACATGTTGATGCAATTGTATTTTCAGCAGGTATTGGAGAAAACGCTCCATATTATAGAAAACTTATTATTGATGATTGCAAAGAAGCCTTAAAACTTGAATTAGACGAAAAACTAAACGATGAAATCTGTTTAGGTAAAGAAGGCATTATTTCTAAAGCTAATAGTTCCTGCCCAATTATAATTATTCCAACCGATGAAGAATTAATGATTGCTAGAGACACCGTTAGACTTCTCAAACTTTAATTATTATTGTCTACAAAAGTATCATTAAAGCGTTTAATGGTACTTTTTTGTTGCTTTTATTATTTATTCTTATAAAATATATATTATGAAAAGAACATTATTAATAAAATTTGCTGCAATATCTATTCTTCCATCCCTATTACTAACCGGATGTAATAACACTTCAAAAATTCAATTACTTAAATCTGATATGATTGATTCTTTTGTCTATCTTTCCTCGGATGAATTTGTTCAAAGAATAGATCGTAAAGAAGACTTGATGGTCTTTGTTTATGCCATTGGCTGTTCGGCTTGCAAAATTTTTGAGGAATACATTGTCAATTACGTTAATGAATATCACACCATAATTTATGGCATCGATTATACCTCTTATTCAAAGATTCAAAACACCTCTACAAGCTTTCCATCAATCGGTGGAACTCCTTCAATTTTTTTCTATAAAAGTGGAGAGTTAAAATATAAGCAGAATGGGTTTACATCATACAAGGATACTAAAAAACTTATATCTGATTATTGCAATATCACAACAAATATCTACGTTTTAAACGATTTCAGAAAATCTGAATTCTCTGATTCACTTGAAAATAAAATTACCTATTATATTTATGATTATTTATCAACTAAAAACTTGGATGCTTTTATAAGAAACAATAGTAAAGCTAATGTTTTCTATACTTGGGATTTATGTTCAGATTGCACTTCTATAATTAATGATTTTATGTATACTAATGAAGAACTTAATAAAGACTATAATAAGTATATCTTCAAAACAAATTATTATCGTGAGAATTATTTTTCTTCACTTTCACATAATGATGATTACTATTCACTTTGGGTAAACTTCTCAACTAATTATGGCTTTTCATCATTTAAAAATGGTAAAGTACCTTCAATTGTAAGATACGAGAATAATCAAGCGACTAAATTTGAAGTATATTCTAACGAAGGTGAAGCAGAACTTAATGGCAATAACAAATATTATTATCCTTCTGCTCACTCAGAAGAAGTAAGAAGTCTCGAAGCAAATACAATAGATGAACTTAAAGAATTAGCTACTAAAGTTGAACTTAGGCTAATTTCCAATTTACTAGAAAATATGTAATAAAAAATTGAGAAGGTACACATTACACCTTCTCAATTTTTTTTACTTTTCTATATATTCCATGAATTCATCATACGACATATATTTATCAATAACTTGTCCGTTATCTTTAATATATATCACACGGTTTGCAATAGAATTTAATAATTGTCTATCATGCGAGGAGAATAAAACGACACTTTTGGTTTTTTGTAATCCTCTATTTAAAGATTCAATTGCTTCTAGGTCCAAATGGTTTGTCGGATCATCTAACATAATTAAATTTCCTGGTTGGAACATAATACGAGATAATCTTAAGCGAACTTTCTCACCACCGGATAAAACATTAACAGGTTTTAAAGCTTCGTCCCCAGTAAATAACATACGCCCTAAATATCCTCTGATAAAACTATCGTTTTTATCTTTCGAATATGTACGTAAATAATCAACTAAAGAATCAGTAATCTTATCAAACTCAGTTAAAGACGATTGAATATAATTTGGATGAATTGTAATACCAAATTTGTATGTTCCTTCATCAAATTTTTCTTTTCCAGATAAGCAGTTAAATAATTCAGTAATTGCTAATGAGTTGTCTGCGATAAATGCTACTTTATCAGTCTTTAGCAAATTAAATGACAAATTCTTAAAATATCCGCCTTTTGATACACCATCAACTTTTAATATATCATTACCTAAAGACCACTCAGAGGTGAAATCGATAAATGGGTAACGGCGTGACGATGGCTTAATTTCATCAAGTTGTATTTTTTCAAGAAGCTTCTTACGAGAAGTAGCTTGTTTAGATTTTGATGCATTTGCCGAGAAACGAGCAATAAATTCTTGCAATTCTTTAATTCTATCTTCTTTTTTAGAATTATTATCTTTTAATTGCTTTTGTAATAATTGACTTGATTCATACCAGAAATCATAATTACCGACATATACTTTAATTTCGTTATAATCAACATCTAAAATTTTAGTACAAACTTTATTTAAAAAATAACGATCGTGAGAAACGATAAGCAACGTGTTTTCAAAATCAGCTAAATAATCTTCAAGCCAGTGACAAGCCTTAACATCAAGGTTATTTGTTGGTTCATCTAAGACTAAAATATCTGGATTGCCAAATAGAGCTTGAGCAAGAAGAACTTTAACTTTTAACTTAGAGTCTAATTCACCCATTTTTAAATGTTCATATTCAAGTGGAACACCTAACGAATTCAATAAGTTTTCAGCATCGGTTTCAGCATTCCAACCATTTAATTCAGCAAATTCAGTTTCAAGAACACCTGCTCTAATGCCATCTTTTTCATTAAAATCAGGTTTAGCATATAAAGCATCTTTTTCATCCATTATTTTAACGAGACGTTTATGTCCTAAAAGGACCGTACGTAAAACTTCAACATCATCAAAAGCATTATGATCTTGCTTTAATACTGACATTCTTTCAGTTTTATCATAAGCAACACAGCCTTCAGTAGGTTCTAAATCACCAGAAATAATTCTTAGTAATGTTGATTTACCAGCGCCATTAGCTCCGATAATTCCATAACATTCACCTTTTGAAAATGAGATGGAAACGTTCTTAAATAAAACCCTTCCACCAAACTGCATCTTTAAATTACTTACTGATAACATCTTCTATATTCACCTCATCTAACGATTTTATTAAACCATCTAACTCATCAAGAGATTCAAGTCTTGCACCTGCGGCAAAATCGTGACCACCGCCTCTATATTTACTTGCAACTTCATTAACTTTCTTAGTTGTTCCTCTTAAGGAGACTCGCCAGTTACCTTTTACATCATCTTGAGTTACAGCAACAACGCAATTAACTCCACTTACATTTCTAAAAGTATTGATGTAAAGCTTACCTTCATCCGCAGTTATTTTTAATTTTTCTAAATCAGAATTAGATAACACATAATAACAAGTACCTTTTTCAGTAACTTTATAATTATTAAGTACCCATTTTTGTAATTCTAATTGTTCCAATGTAGTACGATACATCTTGCTATAGCAAGACTCGATATTTGCACCACAATCAATTAAATCACCTGCAATACGCAATGTTGCAGAAGAAGTACCAGAATACATAAATCTGCCTGTATCGCCAACTATACCACTATATAAATAAGATGCACATACAGCGGAAAGAATTTCTTTTCTCTTTTTCATAGAGAAAATAAACAACGCTATTAATTCAGAGCAAGATCCTAATTCATCATAAACACAATTAATTTTACCAAATGGTTCAACGTTAGGATGATGATCAAATTTAATTACACTTGTTGCATTTGCAAAATTTTGTGCATCAGCAGCACAAGCGACACGCTTTAAATTTCCAGTATCACATACTATTGCTAAGTAAGGTTTATCCAATAAACATTTATTTATATCCATTGGTTGTGGATAAAGGGCAGGGACAAACGTCTTGTGACTATCCCCAACAAAATATACTTCTTTATCTTTAAAATTATCACTTATCCATGTATATAGTCCCATTTGAGAACCAAAGGCGTCAAAATCTGGATTCTCATGTCTAAAAATGACAATTCTTTCTGCTTTTCTAATTTCCCCAATAATGATTTTAAATTCATTGTGTATTTTTTTGTAATCTATTTCCATAATTTCCTCGCTTTTTTAGTTAGATTTCTGTTCATTGCTAGTTGCTAGAAGCGCAACAATATATTGTAGCAGTTTAAATAAATAAAATCCACCAAAACCTAATCCTATTCCTAATATCATTCCGCATAAGACATCCGTAAAATAATGAACTAATAAATACAAGCGGGAAAACGCGATTAAAAAAGCTAAAACATAAGCCGATATCCAATAGATTTTTTTATCTTTATACGACAGCATAATTGAAGTAGCAAAAGCAAAAGAAGCGCACGCATGACCAGAGGTAAAACTACCTGATGTCGGAGGAATTAGCAAGTTATAAACTGTATCGTAAAACTCCAAATGATCAATAAAAGGTCTGTTTCTTCCTACGACAATTTTAATAAATAAATTATTGAAAATAAGACATAAAATTAATGAAATTGCCAAGGCTATTCCTGATTTTCTTGTTTGTTTATTGAATAACAACACTAAAGCAACAAGAATAAATAAAATGCCGTTGTCGCCTAGATGCGTAATCGTTTCAAAAAATTTATCCAGTAAGCTATTATGCATTTTCATCATAAATTCAGATATAGCATAATCAAACGGATTATCCATAAATCCAATGTCTCTTAAAAAGAACATAGTAACCTCCAATTATTATCTATAATTATACCATAATGAAAATTGATTTCCTACTTGCACTAAAATTGTCAAAAACATTTATAAATAAGTATTATTTAGAGGCAACAAATCGTAAAAGATAGCAAAAACATCTTGATTTTACCTTCTAAATATTTTATTATAATCAAGCATGAGAAATGGCCCAGTAGCTCAGCTGGATAGAGCAACAGCCTTCTAAGCTGTGGGCCGGGCGTTCGAGTCGCTCCTGGGTCACCATTATTGATGCATCTTAACCGCCAATTATTTGGCGGTTTTTTAATAAAAAAACTTGCGTATTTCAGCAAGTTATTTAACAATTTTTCCTAAAGAATTAATTTGACGTTCATACAAAGGTAACTTTAGTAAATCCGTTTCAGTAAGAACTCCCAAGAGTCTTTCTTCTGGTCTTCCGTTTTCGGTAATAAAGACAACAGATACTCTTCTTTCTCCGGCTTTTTTCTTAGAGAAATATTTTAGTAAAGCATAGGCTTTTATTTTTCTTGATACAAAGACAAAACTTTCATTTAGATGCTTTTGTAGATCTGTTTGACGGATAAAATCTTCAACTATGTATTCATTGTTAACAACAAGTTTTTTGTTAAAATAAATATATTCAAAAAATATCGATCGAGAAAAGACACCAATGACTTTTCCGCCTTTAATTACAGGAACATGAGAATAATGACGCTTTTCCATTTCATTAACTACATTAATTACATTTGAAGAAAGTTCAACATACATAATATCATTACCCTTAGTTGCAATATCAATGCATTCTAAAGGATTAATTATTTCATTTACTATTTCTTCAAATTTAGCGTTAAATTCTGTGGAAGGAACACATATATCATTTTGATGAGATAATATGTTTCTTAAATCTGATGCACTTCGGAGAAAATCATATATTTGATCATCGCTTACCAATTCATTAAGTTTATCAAAATGAACTTTTGATAACGCGCGTGAAAAAGAAGTATATTCATTCTCCAAACCACTGATATCAATTAATTTCTTTTCTAACGATTTGAAATTACTTAAGAATTTATTTATCTCATCCATATTACTTTGTCAATTTTGCAAATTCTTCAATTGATGTAACAATTGGATTTAAATATGGAACATCAAGTTCTTCAATATTACCTTTATCAACATATGAAGTAATTTCATTATCAAAAGGAACAGATGCATAAGTGGCAATGTTGTATTTCTTTGCTAATTCTTCAACATTGTCTTTTCCATAAATGTAAATATTTTCACCACATTTTGGACATTTAACATATGACATATTAGAAACTAAACCAATAGTTGGAATATTCATAATATTAGCCATATTAACTGATTTTTCAACTATGAGCGATACCAAACCCTGCGGAGTAGTTGCAATAACTACACCATCAATTTTGATTGATTGGAATACTGTGAGTGGTACATCTCCTGTCCCCGGGGGCATATCAATAAGCAAGAAGTCCAAATTATCCCAAAACACTTGAGAATAGAATTGATCAACCATTTGACCAATCATTGGTCCTCTCCAAATAATTGGATCAGTTTCATTATCAAGTAACATATTAGATGATATTATTTGAATATTTAATTTCTTGGTAATTCCAGGATAGATAACTTGGTCATTACCTACTGCTTTATCCTTTAAGCCAAAAGAAAATGGAATTGAAGGGCCGGTAATATCAGCATCCAAGATACCAACACGGTATCCTTTTTTAGCTAACAATACCGCTAAATAAGAAGAAACGAAGGATTTTCCAACGCCTCCTTTACCAGATACTACGCCAATACAGTGTTTTATCTTAGCTCCATTAGCTAAATTGGAACGAACAATTTTTGATTCACAACTACCCGCGGAAGAACAACCTTCACAGTGGTGATTGCATGAAGACGAATCTGCCATATTTTATCTCTCTTTCTAAATTTTTTATTACTTTATTATTATACAATACTTAGCATGTAAAATTACAAATAAAGCTTATTTACAACCATGTTCTCCGCAATGATGCTCACCATCATGATGCGAACATGTTGAGGAAGAATTTATTCTAATCTTTCCTTCTATAACATCATTAACAATGTTATCAGCATCGCCATCATTTCCAGCATAAACCTCAATGTTATTTTCCATCAAAGCATTAATAGCTCCGCCCCCGATTCCACCACATACTAAAACATCAACATTATTTCTTTTTAATAATCCCGCTAAAGCCGCATGACCTTCACCATTTGATGATATTACTTTTGAGGAAACAACTTTCTTATCTTCAACTACATAAATCTTAAAATATTCTGTGTGACCAAAATGTTGAAAGACTTTTCCATTTTCATAAGTTACTGCAATAATCATTTTCTTTTCTCCTTTTTGAACGATTGAAACCTTTTTATTATTTGGATAGAATTCATTATTGTTTATTGAACAAATAACATTTCCACCACAAATTTTTAGAACTTTCGACTCTACTAATGCGGTTGCTAGTTTTTTTCTAGCTTCATCATAGATGCTTTGAATTGTAGTTCGTGAAACACCAATAATAAATGCGCATTCTTCCTGGGTCTTATTTTCATAATCAATAAGACGAATTGTTTCATATTGATCAAGTGATAAAACAACATTCTTATTAACTATACAAGAATTGGGCTTAAATTCTTTTTCAATATTTTTACAATGAACAACACGCTTAATTTGAGGACGTCCCATTTCAAATCTCCTTAATATTATATTAGTTTAATTTCTGACATATGTCAATAATATCGCCTAAAAATAAAGGCTCTGTTTTAACAGAGCCAATACATTATTTTTTTCTAGAACTAAAATGCGTATGTAATACTTCGTGAGCTTTATGTGAACCAAATTCACCAAAGTAATCCGAATACAATTTCAAAACAGCTTTGTTTTCTGCTGAAATTCTTCTTAATTTACTTCTGTCTTCAGTGTATAAAGCTTGTTGACGTGCACGTACAATTGAAATTGACATCTTAGACGATTGAATTGGTTGACCGCCACCATTAATACATCCACCTGGGCAAGCCATAATTTCAACGGCATCAAAATCAGCAGTACCGTCTTTAATCATTTGTAATATTTTTTGAGCATTACCTAAACCAGATGTAACGCAGACCTTTAGTTTTTTACCACCAACAGATACAGAGCCAACTTTTATACCATCAACTCCTCTTATTGATTCATATTCAAGATCTTCGCATTTTCCGTCAATCCAATACTTTGCAGTACGAATTGCCGCTTCCATAACACCACCAGTAGAGCCAAAGATATCAGCACTACCTGTAGATTCGCCTAATGGATCATCAAAATTTGAATTTTGTAAAGCATCAAAGTTAATACCAGCTTCTTTAATCATACGAGCAAAATCTCTTGTGGTTAAAACATAGTCAACGTCTTTTAAACCATTTTCCTTCAAGGCTTCACGATTGATTTCATCTTTTTTAGCAACACATGGCATTATTGATACAACAACAACATCCTTTGGATCGTATCCCATTTTCTCAGCAAAATATGTTTTACAAACTCCACCGAACATTTCGTGAGGTGATTTACAAGAAGAAGGCAAATTCAATAATTCAGGATACTTTTTTTCAATCATATTAATCCAACCAGGACAACATGATGTGATTAAAGGAAGATTCTTTCCTTCTTTCAATCTAGAAACTAGTTCAGTTGCTTCTTCAACAATAGTTAAATCGGCAGCAAAATCAGTATCAAATACGTGCTTGAAGCCCATAGTACGTAAAGCGGAAGGAATTTTACCGGTTACCGAAGTACCGATATGATAATCAAATTCTTCGCCTAAAGCGACTCTAACAGCTGGCGCAACTTGAACAATAACATGTTTAGTTTTGTCACCTAAAAGTTTCCAAACATCATTAACATCACTAGACTGAATAATTGCACCGGTAGGGCAAACGTTTACACATTGACCACAATAGGTACAAGCAGTGGCATCTAATGGAAGACCAAAAGCTGGTCCAACTTGAGTTTTAAAGCCACGTGAGTATTCGTGTAATATTCCCATTTTTTGGATGTTATTACAAACTGTAACACAAGCTCCACAGAGAATACACTTTGCTGGATTACGTCGAATTGCAAAGTTATTTGAAGTATATTTATCTTCTTTTGACATCTCGCCTTTAAATGGTAAGTCTCTTATTCCCATTTTGAAAGCTACTTCTTGTAATTTACAATGCATGTTTTTATCACATGTTGGGCAGTCTTGAGGGTGATCAGAAAGAAGCAATTCAACAACAGTACGACGAGCCATAATTACTCTTTGTGTTGAAGTATATATTTCCATTCCTTCGGTACATAAAGTTGAACAACTTGGAGCAAGATTTCTTCTTCCTTTTATTTCAACTACACATACACGGCATGAGGCAGTATTATTCTTTTCTCCACCTAAATGAAGAGGAACATAACACAAAGTTGGAATATAAATGCTTAAATTACGACAAGCTTGAAGAACGGATACACCTTCATCTACTTGGACAGGTATATCATTAATTTTAATATTTATCATGATCTATCCTCCTTATAATGAAATTGCCTTAATTGGGCAATTACCTTCACATGTACCACATCTTATGCACTTGTGTTCATCGATTTGATATACGAATAATCTTGGATTTCGAGTTGCATGTCTCTCAGTCTTGAAAATAGCTTCAACTGGGCACTTACGATAGCAGTTACCACAACCAACGCACTTGTCTTCGTTAATAGAGTAACGTGATAAAGCACGGCAAGCATGAGCAGGACATAATTTATCAATGACATGTGATTCATATTCTTCTCTAAAGTATTTTAGAGTGGATAAAACTGGGTTTGGAGAAGATTGACCTAATCCACAAAGAGCAGTGTCTTTAATGACATTAGATAACTTTTCAAGTTTATCCAAATCTTCCAATGTACCATCACCATTACAAATTCTTTCCAAAATTTCTAACAATCTCTTATTTCCAACACGGCACGGAGTACATTTACCACACGATTCATCAACGGTAAATCCTAAGTAGAATTTAGCAATATCAACCATACAATTATCAGTATCCATAACAATAAGGCCACCAGATCCCATCATTGAACCGATAGTTTGTAAATTATCGTAATCGATTGGTATATCGATGTAGGAAGCAGGAATACAACCACCGGATGGGCCACCTGTTTGAGCAGCCTTAAATGGTTTACCACCTTTAATCCCACCACCAATATCATAGATAATTTCTCTTAAAGTGGTACCCATTGGTACTTCAACTAAGCCAACATTATTAATCTTACCCGCTAGAGCAAAAACTTTTGTTCCTTTAGATTTTTCAGTTCCTAAAGCCGCAAACTTATCCGCTCCTTCAGTGAAAATATATGGAATATTAGCAAATGTTTCAACATTATTAACGGTTGTTGGGCAACCAAACAAACCTTTTTGAGCAGGGAATGGTGGCTTTACTACAGGTTCACCTCTGTCACCTTCAACAGATTTAATAAGTGCGGTTTCTTCACCACAAACGAAAGCACCAGCTCCATACTTTATCTCAATATCGAAATTGAAACCAGAGCCTAAAATATTTTTACCTAAGAATCCCATTGCACGAGATTCTTCAATAGCTTTTTCTAGTCTTTCAACAGCCAAAGGATATTCAGCACGAATATAGACTACACCTTTTGTTGCACCAGTTGTATGGCCAACAATTGTCATAGCTTCTACGATACTATATGGATCGCCTTCCATAATGGAACGATCCATGAAAGCCCCTGGATCACCTTCATCAGCATTACATATTACATATTTTTGTTCGCCAGGGTTCTTACGACAAATATCTAGTTTAAGATAAGTTGGGAAGCCACCGCCTCCTCTACCACGTAAACCAGATTCTTTAAGAACATTGATTGTCTCTTCTTGTGATAAGCCAAACAAAACTTTTTCTAAAGCTTTAAAACCCTTGTTAGCAATATATTCTTGAGGACTCTCTGGATCGATAAATCCACAGTTACGTAAAGCAATTCTAACTTGCTTTTTATAAAACGGAATATTATCTTGAATTGGAATTCTTTTACCATCAGCTGGATTTACATAAAGAAGATCTTCGACAAATTTATGATTGATTATATCTTCTTCAATAATTCTCTTGGCATCAGACGGCTTAACTTTTGTATAGAAAGTATGATCTGGATAGATTTTTACAATCGGACCACGTTCACAAAATCCAAAGCATCCTGAAATCATAACTTGAACTTTATCTTCTAAGTTATGAGATTTTACTTCTTTAATTAACTCTTTAAGAATATCAGCAGATTCGGAAGCACGACATCCAGTACCTGAACATACACCTATAATGTATTTATCAGCTCCTTCAGTCTTTTTTCCTCTTTTTAAATCTAATAAGCCAAATAAACTATCTGATAAATCATCAAATTGTCCACGGCTTGTTATTTTTTTTAAGCAACTCATACCATTCCTCCTTACTTATACTCTTCAAGTATTTGTTTAACTGTTTCTACGGTTGCATTACCATAGGTTTTCCCATTTACTTGAATTACAGGTGCTAAACCACAAGCACCAACGCATCGTAAAGACGCTAATGTGTACAGTCCATCTTCGGTAGTCTTACCACATTCAATTCCTAACTTAGTTTGGAATTCATCTAATATTTTTTGACTACCCCTAACGAAACATGCAGTTCCTAAACAAACATTAATGACATATTTACCTTGTCTCTCCATTTTAAAGAATGAATAGAAAGTAATAACGCCATAAACTTTTGAAACAGGAATGTTTAATTTCTCAGCAACAAATTCTTGTACCTCTTGAGGTAGGTAACCAAAAATATGCTGAGCACGATGCAAAACAGCAATCAAGTCATGTGAATCATATTTCACAGAATTCATGAAAGCATCTAGTTCATCGAATTTAGTTTTTTCAGCTTCTGTTAAGTTTTTTTCCATTTGCTAAAACCCTTTCTTATTCTTAATTATAGATTAAAACTCACATAACTAGAAAGCACTTTCATTCAAATAATTTTATAAAAAAATTAAAAAACCGTCCTAATGAACTTTTAATGCTTTTTTTACCAAAAATATACATAAACACGCAAAAAAAGTTTACCCGACTACGGATAAACTTTAAATAGATTAATTTTTAGACTTATCAAACGTGCAACTTATATCTTCGAAGCCTTTTTTTGAATCTTCAATCAAAGTGCTACTAACTTTGTCATTTTCAATCTTTGTAGTGTTTTTTGTGAGAATTACATTTCCAACTAGACTATCAACTCCAGCAATGCAACCACCCTCACACATCATTCCTTCAAGAACGTCTTCTTCTTGCTTATTAGCATTTAAATCTTTTAATGATTTAACACATTCAATAGATCCATTTGCAGTTTTTAATGATACTTGTTCAGCTTCACCTTTTTCTTTTAAGTACGCATTTAAGGATGAAGCAACGCCACCAGAGAAGCAGAAATTACGTCCAGATATCGAGCCATTTTGAACTTCAGCTTCGCCATTCAACTTCATAGGATCAATACCTTTAGCAACCATTAAAGCATCAAGTTCTTCAAATGTAATTACATAATCAAGATTATTCTTATTTTTTTCAAAGAGTCTTTCCATTTTTTTTGCAACACAAGGTCCAATAAAAATAGTCTTCGCACCTTTGTATTTTTTTCGTGCCATACGAGCAGTTATAGCCATAGGAGATAATACTTCAGAAGTGTTATTTTGATAAATATTTGGGAATTTCTTCTTAATTAATTCAACAAAGGCAGGACAACAAGAAGTAGTGATTTTTCTATTGGTTCGATGTGCTTCAAGAGCTTCATTTGCTTCATTAATTGTTGTTAAATCTGCGCCTTGAGCAACTTCCATAACATGCGAGAAACCAATCTTATATAAAGCTTCATATACTTGTTTCAAATTTGCTTTTCCAAATTGACCACCAATTGCCGGAGCAACCATAGCAACCGTCTCAACATCAGACATAATATTTTTGATTACAGGAACGATAAACGAACGTTCTGATATTGCCCCAAAAGGACAAGAAGCAGAACATCTGCCACAATTAATACAATTATCTTCTTCTATCTTAGCAATACTACCTTCCTCATATAATAGCGCGCCAGTTGGGCATGCCTTATGACATGGACGATCAGATAACAATATTGCTCCATATGGACACGCTTTAGAACACATTGTACAGGCTTTACATTTTTGATAATCAATGTGCATTTTACTATCGCCTTCATAAATAGCACCAAAATGACATGATTTTGTACATGGTCTAAATAAGCATTTACGACAGTTATCGGTAATTCTAACTCTATGAATATTACAGTCATCACATGCTGCTTCAAGGACAAAAACAAATTGTCCTTCTTTTGGTTCATGACCAAAAGGATCTTTTCCAAGTGCAAGATTTACTCTTTCACGAATAATCTCTCTTTCTTTATATACACAACAACGATATTTTGCTCTTTGATATGAAATTAATTCAAGTGCAATATCTTCGACTGAATACTCATTAAGTGTTCCTTCAAAAGTTCTTTTTGCAACGCTGATTAGAACGTTTCTTTTATGTTCGTTTAATTGATCAAAACTAGACATACTTTTTCCTCCAGGTATTTAAGATATTTTTACGTATTTTTTCTCTATGAGATTTACGTCTTTAAAAAAGACAAGATATTTTGAAAAACTCTCATCCATTTTATCAACGCAAAATTTTATTTTTACTTCTGGTCCTAAAAATTCTTTGCTTTCTATTTGCCCTTTAGCTTCAAGCAACTTTTTACAAAAAATATCAAACATATTTGTTTTAATTAGTCCATAATAAACATGGTAATCAACTACATCATAAATATCTGAAATAGCAATTAAATCAACGATACAAGATACGTAGGTTCTCTCTAAATTTGATGCGCCTAGTTCAATACCGCCGAAATATCTTACCGCAATACAAATTATATCATACAATCCTTTATTTTCTAGTATATTCAAGACCTTGTGAGCGCTTTTAATTGGCTCTTTATTCTCACTTGCTCCCTTATATCCATTCGAAAGCAAAAAAGAATAGACTACATGTCTCGCGTCTTTGTGTTCTTCTTTAATTTTAGAAAGTATATCATTCACTTCTTTTTTACTTTCTACATGAAAAATATACGAGATAAATTTCGATTTTTTTATTACAACCTCAGATGAAGTTTCTTTAAGTATAGTCATTATAAAACAGATACAATTCTTTCTCCAATAGTTTCAAATGGAGTATTGCCAAAGACGATAGGGTTAGCTGGATTATAATTATTATATGTATCAACTATATATTTCAATGATTTTCCAGAAGAAACCATAATAGTAGCCGCATACTTGTCGAATAATTTTGTTGCAATTGCAGAGTTTTGCTTATAATCATATACATAGGATGGATAACTAGAAGTCTTTCCTTCAACATAAGTTAACATAGCCTTGTATTCGGCAGTGGTTTCATCAGATACCGAGCCAACAGATTTTCTTCCCATCAAAGCGAAAGTAGCAACAATTTTCGCCTTATTTTCTTCCGATATAGTATCAAAACTAAATGTCGGATCTGCCAAAGTAAGCAATCCTTTTATTCCTCTAGCTTCAATAATATTTAAACTTTGGAAATCGGTTGAAGATATTTGTTCACTCTTAAAGAACGAATTAAAGAAGTTACTAATATCTAACTTATCAGCAGGATCATCAGAAATATTCGTATCAGCTGTAAATACTTTAGTAATAAATCCAGAAACCAATTCTTGTGAGAATACGCCTCTCTTATATAATTTGAGAGAATTATCCGCATTCAATTCAGTACCATAGAAAGTGTTCATTATAAGATTAAATAAAATGCCTGCTGCGGTCTCGCCTCTACCATTAACGCTATCGCCATTCAATGTATTAATTAAACTATCCATTGTATCGCATTCATCTTTAAGTGAGCCCTGATTAAATAGCTGGGAATTAATCACTAAAGATTTTTGAAGTGGAGTGTTACCACGAATGAAATTAATCGCATTGTTATCTCCAGTTCCGGCGTTTTCATTATTAATTAGTTTATAAACAATGATGTGCTTATAAGGACTTAATAAATCCAATTTACTAATTGGCCCAATAAAATTATAGAGTCCATTAGTATCAAGATTGTGACCTAGATCAATACTGCTAAGATCTGTACATTTATTTCCTTGGTTGTTTTTTGCATTTCTTATTTTGTCAAATAAATCAGATATATTGCCTATTTCACTTTGCCAATATTCAATATCTTCTGTTGAAGATGTCTTATGAACGTTGTAATTAACCTTGTTAGGTTTAGATGAATCAAGCGAAATTAAATTATCAATGTTAATCGAGGTAAATATCTCTCCAAAAATTGAAGGGACAGCAGCGTGGAAAACATGAGAAGAATTAATTGAATACAATAGATTTTCTACTGCTGATGGCGCTAAATCTTCGAATGAACCAAGGGAATCAAAATTAATAGAACTATCGCCATTTTTCGTGCCATATAATTGTAAAACCTTAAGAATATTCATTATTCTTAAAATTTCTGATGTTTCGGCTTTTGAGTTTGCCTCTAAGCATTTGAAATTTGCTGTAGTTTTATCTTTAACATAGGTTGACCACTCATTTAAAGTGGTTGAAGTGAAGCACCAATCATTTTTATCCATGCTGGAAATTCTAACTAGCATTGCATCTCTTCTTGATTTTTGATTATCAGCTGTATCTCCGTTTATACCGGTAATCTTTTTATCCAAAGTAGTAATACTAACAATAGAGGTCATAAGTTCAGTAAAGAATGAATTCTTTTCGCCTATTTTTACCGTAATCAACAAATCATTTTCCGCTATTTTATTTAATAGTAATGCTAAATCATTAATTGTTGCATCATCGAATCCAGAAGAAGTTATATTGCTCAACTTATCTTTATCGCCGAATATTTCACAAAGTCCTTCAACATTAACGTATTTTCCATTAATCTTTTTAGTGATTAATTCATTTGTAGCATTGATTAATCCTAGTGATATTTTATAGCTTGTTCCATCAAAAATTGAAATATTAGAGCAGGCTTTGGTTAAAACATTACTTACAATTGATGAATATGTTCTCGTGTCAAGTATAGATAATAAGACTAACTTCAGATCATCGCCAGTTAATTCACCAGAAGTGATTTTGCTAGCTCCAATAGCATTAACATTTGAAATCATCGTTGCTAATTTATCAATTTCGCCACCATTTGTTATAGCTCCCCAATAATCATCTTCTTTAGTAGCACCAGTAATAGAGTTACTTACGCTAGTAAAGTACTTTGGATCAAGGCTTTCACCTATTAAATCTGGACTAATAAAATCATTAGTTACAGTGCTTAATAATTTACCAAAAACATCAACATAATACCCTGAGTTATTTTTTGTAACTCCGAACATTCTTGATGAAGCCACTGCTTTTAATAAACTGGACATTTGACTTTGATCAAGACTTGCCCAATCAATATTAGAGAAATCAACTTGATAGCCTAGTGAAGTTGATAAATCATTTATTTGTTTTAAAATCTTTACTAAAGAATCAGCTTCTTCTCCCCAATCAGTAACATTGTTAAAATCAATAGCAACATCGCTATTTGCTCCAAACATGCTATTAACTAATGGTGCAACATTATCATTTAACAATGAAGGTAAAGATGAACTTAGTAATACACTTTTACTTATCGATTCAAATAAAGTCTTTAATTTATCTGAATTGCTACTTATGGTATTAAAATCTAAAGAGCCACTTACTAAATAAGTGTTTTCTTTAATATTATCTATTGCATCAATTAAGTTAATTATTTCACCTGATTCGCTTGAGCCCGATTTAGAATACCAAGACACTTTTGATAAATCAGAAGGAATGACTATTCCCGATGATTTTAATGAATCTTGAGATAAAGCAGAACCTACGAATTTAGAAAAATTATCATTGCTAACTTTATTAGTTCCGTCTAGAACTTTATCTGGATTGATAATCTTATTATTATATAAAGAGACCAAAACATTTTTTAATTTAGTAGTATCTAGATTCTTGAATAGGGCCGAAGAATCGGTAGAATTCTTTAAACTAGATGAAATATCTAATCCATCTCCTATAACATTAAAAAGTGAATTAAGTTCTGCAACAAGTGTACTTTTACCATCATTATCTTTACATAAGAAATCAAAATCACTTAATGTTAGCCCAAAGAGCATTCCTTCAATAGTATCTTTTTGACTCTCTAACTTAGAGCAAATAAAATTAGGAAGAATAGATGAAACAATTTTCGATCCTTCAAGACTTTTTAATATATTAGATATATTAGTTCTACTTTCTTCTTTAGTGATATCAATATCAGATCCTAGGGACATTATTTTTGGAATAGCTTCTAATAACAAGCTCATTTCATCTTTATTCGAAATATAGCTAGCAATTAAATCTATCGTTTTATCATTGAAATATGATCCGATATTTCCTAAGGACGAAATCAACGAAGAAAGTAATTTGTTCAATGAAATAGCATTTGTTTCAAAAAGTCCAGAATTAAATAACCCCACATAATTATCAGTTGAAGAGGTTTCGGTATTTTCGTACTCGCCACCTAATAAGATAGTTTTAACTAATTTAAATGAAGATGCAGAGGAATCATTTAAAACCTCCATCAACTTTTGGGTGATTGTACCTAAGTCGTCAAGTTTGATACTAACAAGTCCGTCGCTATCAGGAGTGAAAACCAAAGAACAAATTCCGTAAAAGACATCTACCAAATTACATAGTTCAGTTCCAAAATCAATAGTTGAATATACTTCAGGAGAAGTTGAAAGATAATTAATGCCATTACTTTCTTTTAATGTTTTAGCATAATATGCCATCAATACCGGAAGATTTTTAGATATAACATTATTACCATTGAATGTGCTTAATGCTTCTTTAACATCAGCTTTTTTAGATAAATCTAACCTGAATACTTTGTCTCCGGAAGAAAACATGCTCATAGCACTTGTGATAAGCCCTGAATCATATAAGGAACCATACATATCGCTTAACGCTGTGAATTGATCGCTCCAATTTACATTTGAAAAATCGAGACTTTGACCATCTGCTTCAATATTCACATTACTTAATCCAATAGAAATAAATGCTGGGAGTAAGTTCATTAAAAGATTAGAAGAGGATACCGCTGTTAATATTGCATCAACACTGGTATAAGACAATAACTTAGTCATATCTATAGTAGCATTAGCCATTGAGCCAGAATTAGAACTAACGGAGTCGATAACTGTTGGTAAGACTGAAATGATATTGTTTATCTCATCGTAGATGTAGTAAGTTTCACCATTAATTATAACTTTTGTAACATTCGACATTATTGAGGTATCTAAGGCTTTTGTCGGATCTTCATTTCCTAATGACATTGTCTTATATAAGGCGGAATCATCATAAGTCATTATTAAATCGATATATTGATTGTATTGTTCTGGTAAAAGTCCACTATCTTTAATCTTTGAAACCACATCATCATTACGAGATACAGCACTTATTAAAGAAGTAAATGGAGATAAAAATAAGGCAATAATTACCGCTTCACCAATCAAGCCTTCAAACATAGAAACAAGTCTTAATTTATGTTTTTTTCTAACTGTTTTGGGAATAATAAACTTAAACGCACAATGATAAAGTAAAGAAGAAACGAGCGGTCCAATAATGATAATTAATATTATTCCAACAATATATATAACAAACGAAATCAAGGCGTGAGATAAAGCCAAGGCTGAAGTATATACCGCATTAGTGGAGACCGAACTAACCAACTCTAAATCAGTAATAATTTTAATTAAAACTTCATCGACAACACCGAAGTGATACGTTATTCCATTTATTGAAATATCAAATCCACCCCAGAAAGTAGATATGTCTAAAGCACAAACCCAATTCGTAATACTTGGCATCATAAAAACTAGGACAAGACATAAAGCTCCCATAACCAAGAACTTAAAAGTTGTTTTATAGACGCCTTTCCATAAACCAGTAAGTGCTCCAAGTAACGCAAGTGCGATACAGCCAAGGCCAACATATAGCCATAGATTTTCCATGCTTTAATCTCCTCGTAAGTTATATACACTAATACATATAATATAAACTATTTTTTATTAAAAGAAAAACTAAATAATATTAATTGCTAATGTATTTGGTTTTATTTATAATCTATTAAATGAAAGAAGGTCAATTATGCAAGTATACGGCGAAGATTCCTACCTACCAGAAGAAGAAAAGCAAAAGAAAAACTATAATCACTATTTAAAAACTGTTTGGTGCATTATATTCTTTTTAACCGGCTTTGTCGGCTTACAATTAATTGCGTATGTAATCAGTGAAATACTTGGCAATTATCCATCATTGTCAAAAGTTAATGCGGAAATTATCTTAAATTC
>JAEWSJ010000012.1 GCA_023398335.1 Bacillota bacterium | reverse complement strand
TAATATATTCAATTCTAATTTTTGACTCAATAATAATTACTGACTTTTACTAATTAATTTCTTTTGGAATTAACGTAAATTAAATGTGTTTAATCTAGTTGTATCTATCCAGTTTTCAAAGATCAATCTCAGGTTTTTAAGGCCTGATTCATTGGGTTTATTCAACCCGCTGACAATAGATAATGTTATCATCTATCGGTGCCTAAGTCAAGTAAGTTTTGAAATATTTTTCAAGAAATTTTTACGTTTCTTTCGAATTATTTTCTCGCTCTTTTCAGGCGCTCATATATTGTATTAAATGTATAAGCGGTTGTAAAGTACTTTTTAACATTTTTTTAAAAAAAGTTTTAAAAAGGCCGCTCCGGGCCTTAAGTCAGCTAATTTATTTCTAAAAAGACCTTATTTATGCGCCATTTCAGAAGTTTTATTCTTATTTCTTACTATATATATAGTAGAAATAATTATTGCTGATGTAATAAATCCTGAATAATCAATCAAGACATCGATGATAGATGCTGCTCTTCCACTGGTAATTAATTGAAAAATAAATTCAGAAACAAGTGCAAATACTAACGCTGATAAAAAATTGATAATTATTTTCTTAACTAACCCAAGGTTATTAAACGAATAATAAAATAGTGAAGAAACAATTCCAAGTAAAACAAAATAGCCATAATGACCTATCAGTTTTCTAACTAGATGAACAAAGTTATCATCAACGACATAGGAGGTCTTAAATATTGAATTAAGAACGTTCGCAATTCCCTTCGATACTTGAACACTAAAGTTTCCTGAACTATCTCCGTTTTGTAAACACGAATATGAAAAAAAGACTATCAAAGAAATATATAGGATGCCTAGTATTATTTGATAAATCTTTTTCTCCATAATTAATAACCGGTTGTAAAATAGACATCGTGTAAAAAATCATCTGCTTCTTTCCATCCTTTAGCGGATTTGTAAGAAGAAGGATATTCCATATACAAATATGGATTATCTCCTAGATTGTGATAATAAGCGCTCGCAATACAATAGCAGAACGACTTTAAATCTACTTCGTTGTTTAATACCTTCTCTTCATTCAAATGAAGGACTCTATATATAATAGATAATGATAATATTAATTCTCTTACATTTTTATCTTCGATGAATTTATCCTTACAAATAGATAAGAAATAATTAACTGTCATTAAAAACGGATCTTCATTATCTTTGAATTTGCCGTTGAGAGTAATAGTGTAACTTCTATTCTTGAATGTCATCGTTAAAGGTTTGGTCGCTGGATATCTGGTTGCCAAGGTAACGAGTTGACGAAGTAATGATATTTTAAATAACGAATCTTTATTCGATGCCATAAATGGTGAAATTAAATCAATCATATAATCCATATTGGAATCGGTTTTTAAACGTAATTCAATATAGAATAAAACACGTGGAATTCTTCTTATATCACAACTATCTATTGCTTCGATAATATTCTTGTCGCTAGATACTTCTTGCGGTGAGACTGTCTCTTTTTGCTTAAATATCGAGACGTATCTTTGAATTAATCCATAAGCTTTAGCGGGAATGTCTTCACGTGAAAGTAAACTGGTCATTTTATCCACTAGTTCATATTGGAGTCCGCTGACCGCTAACAGATTTAAATATATTTGCAAGGCTAAATGTGGAGCTATTGATATAAGGGAAGGAAGATTTTTTTCTACGAAATCTAACGCACCTTTTTTATCTCCATTCTCATCGTTAATAGCTTTTGACTTTTCAACTAATTCTTGTATTAATTTATCATTTGAAACAGCAAGTCTTTCTTGCCCAGCAAGATTAGCTTCCTCTTCCACAAATGCGATAACACTGTTTTGTGAATCCATATTTCTTATCTCCTATATTAATTATATTAAACATCTACTTTTAAAAAAAGTATTTGTACTTATTTTAAGAGCAAATACTTTTATTGTTTTAACTAAATTTCTTTTATTACTTTACCTTTAAAGTAATTGAGAATATTTTTACGAGTGATAATTCCAATGAAATGTTTTCGATCATCTTCAACTGGAATAAAGTTTTGGTTCATCGCTTTATCATATACATCCGCCAATTCGCATTCTGCGGAAATCGTTTCATAATCTTTGTGTCTGTGAATATTTAAAATTGGAGTATCTTCCGCATCTTTTAGGTTTAAATCATATTCGTTTTTTACATAATACAATAAATCACCTTCAGATAAAGAACCGATGTATTTTCCGTTATCATTAATAATTGGCATTGATGTGTAACGGTAATGTTCCATTTTTTCTAGTGCTTGACGAATAGTAAAATCTTTTTCTAAATAAGCAACATCTTTTTTAGGAGTTAAAAATAATAAAACGTTGAGCATATTAGTCCCTTTTGGCAACTCCAATAAATCTCAATACATACATGAATAAAGTAATAAAGTCTGAATATAAGCAATAAGCACAGTATACTGAAAGAATATTTGAATTACTTAACATTTTAGTCTCTGCCATTCTTCTTACTCTATTTGTATCAATAGCGACAAATAATAACACTACGAATAACATAACGAATGAAACAATCCAATATATCATTGCAGAACGCATAAAGATATTAACCATGGTTAAGACTAAACAGGTGATAGCAGCACTGATTAAGAATGTCGCTACTCCGTTCATTCTCCCTTTAGTAATAAAGCCAATTAACGACATGATTACAAAAGCACCCGCTGTAACAAATAAAGAGTACCAGATACTTTGAATATCATAAACTAAGAAAATAGACGATAATAAGCATCCCATAACTATCGAATACAATACATATAATGTAGTAATTAGTATTGCGTTCTTTCTTGAGAATATTCCTGAGAACGATACTGCTAATGATAATGGTAATAAAACAATAGCACTAACCGTTATTGCAATATAATAATCTTCCATTCTTAAGCCCAACGCCTTAATTAAATAAGGGAAGCCAAATGCGGTAAGTCCTGTTAAGACTAAACCTAAGGCAAAATACATATAGACTTTAGCAAGAGAAAAAATCGCTGATCTATCTTTGTATTCTTCTGCAACTTGTTGATTACTATAAATCTCCATTTTTGTTTCCTCCTTTGGATTACTAACAATATATATTATACAATAAAATAGTCAAGAGTTTTAAACTTTACTTAAGGTTATGATTTACAAATCCCATAAAAATGATTAATAAATACTAAATTTGTATCTTTTTTTGTTATGCTTTTTTCTAAACAAAAATACACTATAAGTTATTTGTGTTAGAATTAGATGAAAAAATATAACTGAGGAACATATCATGACAAGAAAATCAGTGCTTACAACAACCATCATCTTCCTTTTAATTGGTATTGGATTAATTATCGGTGCAATTATATATTATTTTTACACGAGAAGCATTGTTGCAAATGGAACACTTTTAGATGCAACAATAATAAATATAATCTACGATACTAGCAGTTCTTCTTCCGATAGAGTTATTGTCGAGTATTTTGTTAATGGAATCAAATATCAAAGAGACCTTGGATCTTTCGATTCTTCAATGTATGTCGGAGAAGTAATAAAGATATATTTAATCGACGGTGATCCAAACAAGATTTTCTACGTTGACTCCATGAACATTGGCGTAATCATCATGTTGGCTATAGGAGCGATATTCACTTTTGTCTCTGCCATTGAACTTGGTGTAAATATTAGAATCTTACGATTAAGTAAATTAAAAGAAACTGGTCACGCCACCAAGTGTGAAGTAATAGATGTTAAACTAAATTTAGCTATTTCAGTTAGTCATATGCATCCAATGGTAGTAATTTGTAAAGATAAGAATGGTAAAACATATAAGAGCTTTAATATATATAGTCCTGTCACCTTACAAGTAGGAGACTATGTAAATGTCTATAGCGACGAAAATAATGAAAAACGTTACTATATCGATTACCAAAATAAAGTAGCTAAAGATATATTGATCGATACTGAATTCTAACCAACTAAAAAAGCACCTAACTTCAACGTTAAGTGCTTAATTTGTTTACTTAAATGTTTTTGATTAATTCAGCAAATGAATCAGCGGTTAAAGAAGCTCCACCAACTAAAGCACCATCAACATCTTCTTGAGAAAGATATTCATGAATGTTATTTGGTTTAACTGAACCACCATACATAATTTGAACTTTAGCAGCACATTTTGGACAGTAGAGTTCTCCTAAGAGATCACGGATATATTTGCAAATATTTTCCGCAATTTCGGAAGAAGCACTTTTACCAGTACCAATAGCCCAAACTGGTTCGTATGCAATAACAATCTTATCTAAATCATCGTGAGCAACATCTTTTAAACCTTCTTCAACTTGGGCTTTAATTACATCTTTTGTAATTCCCTTATCAAATTCGGCTTCAGTTTCTCCAACGCAGTAGATTGCTTTCATACCTGCAGCGATTAAAGCTTTAACTTTAAGGTTACAAACTTCACTTGTTTCAGCTTGATACGCTCTTCTTTCAGAGTGACCAATAATACTTCCATCAAGTCCAAGTTCTTTAATCATTGGAACGGATACACATGAAGTATAAGCACCATGATCCTTAAAATGAGAATCTTGAGCATATATTTCAATCCCGTTTACATGATCTTTAACGTATTGAATTGAAAGATAGGAAGGAGCAACACCAACTTCAACGCCTTTTTCTTTAGCAGAAGCAGCGAGAAGGGCGGCTTTTTCACAGAACACCTTGCTTTCAGCAATGGTGTTATTCATCTTCCAGTTACCAACTAATATTTTTTTTCTTGCCATATTACTTGCTTTCTTCTATTACATCAATACCAGGTAATTTTCCATCGAATTGAATCATTTCGAGAGAAGCACCACCACCGGTAGAAACGTGGGAGAACTTTTCAGCATAGCCAAATTGTTTTGCAGCAGCAGCGGAATCTCCACCACCAATTACTGAGAAAGCACCGTTCTTTGTAGCTTCAGCGCAAGCTTCACAAATAGCGATTGTACCTTTTTGGAACTTTTCATTTTCGAAAACACCCATTGGTCCATTCCAGAAAATTGTTTTAGCTCCTAAGATTTCTTTCTTGAAGAGTTCGATTGTTTGATCACCGATATCTAAACCTTCATAATCATCAGGTATTCCTGGATGATTGCTATCCATATTAGTGTCGATCATCTTAATATCTGTTGGATTTGAAAAGTCATTAGCAATAACTGTATCAACTGGTAAGAGAATCTTTCCACTTTCAAGACACTTCTTAGCGTAATCAGCTTGATCTGGTTCACAAAGTGATTTACCAATCTTCTTGCCTAAAGCATACTTGAAGGTATATGACATACCACCACCGATAATAACCTTATCGCATTTCTTTAATAATGAATCGATAACTTGAATCTTATCAGAAATCTTTGCACCGCCTAAAATAGCGATATAAGGACGTTCATTCTTCTTACAATCGACACAACGGCCTAAACCATTGATTTCTTTTTCGATTAAATAACCAATCGCAGTTTCTTTTCCTTCATTCTTTAAAATTTCTGGAACGCCAACTGTTGAACAGTGAGCACGGTGAGCAGAACCGAAAGCATCCATAACGAATGCATCACCTAAAGAAGCCCATTCTTGAGCTAATTCAGGATTGTTCTTTGTTTCGCCCTTTTCATATCTGGTGTTTTGCATTAAGAGAACTTGACCATTCTTTAAAGCATTAACAGCATTCTTTAATTCTTCGCCTCTTGTAGCAGGACAGAAGACGACTTCTTGACCTAAGAGTTCAGCTAATCTCTTAGCAACTGGAGCCATATTATTCTTCTTCATATCAGCTGCAAGTTTTTCATCGCCATCTTTGAAACTAATTTTACCAAGGTGAGACATAAGGATAACTTTTGCACCTTTGTTAATAAGTTCTTTTATTGTTGGTAAAGCTTGAACAATTCTATTATCATCTCTGATTGCACCATCTTTAAGTGGGACGTTGAAATCAACTCTGACAATTACTCTTTTGCCTTCGCAATTTAAATCTTTAACATGTTTTTTCATTTTAATAATTTCTCCTTTGTTAATGATATATTTAGAAAAAAGCACCCGAATAATGATTAATTACTCGGGTGCCATATTTATTTAGTTAATTACTTAACGCCGAGAACTTCAGCAAAGTGTTTGGCTAAACGAACGAATTGACATGTATATGAATATTCGTTATCGTACCAGGAAACAATCTTAACGTGTTGTGCACCTTCTGGATCAGTGAAAATAACTGTACCAGTTGCATCAAAGATTGAACCTTCGGTTCTACCGATGATATCACGTGAAACGATTGGATCTTCAGTATAACCTAAGACGCACTTTAATTCGCCTTTGGAAGCTTCTTTCATGGCAGCATTGATTTCTTCAACAGTGGCTGGCTTCTTTAATAATAAAGATAAGTCAACTAAGGAACCATCAAGTACTGGGACACGGATAGCTCCACCTTGTAATCTACCCTTTAAGGATGGTAAGACAAGATTGATAGCCTTTGCAGCACCAGTTGAGGTTGGAACGATGTTTTGGGAAGCAGCTCTACCTCTACGGAAGTCGCCTTTAACAACATCAAGACCACCTTGGTCATTTGTGAAAGCATGAACTGTTGTCATGTATCCACCTTGGATTCCCCATTTATCTTCTAATACTTTACAAACTGGAGCTAAGCAGTTTGTTGTACAAGATGCACCGGAAATAACGATTTCATCTTTTGTTAATTTATCGGAGTTAACACCGTAGACAAATGTTGGAGTATCTTTATCGGATGGAGCAGAGATAACAACACCTTTAGCACCACCACAATCAATATGAACTCTTGCATCATTTAAGCCCTTGAATCTACCTGTACATTCAAGAACGATATCAACACCATAATCTTTCCAATTTAACTTGGTTGGATCTTTTTGACCTAAGACTTTGATATCTCTACCGTCAAAGACGATATAACCTAAGTCTCCGGTTTCCTTATTACCTGGCTTGAAAGTGATCTTATCAGCATTCCAAGTACCTTGAGCTGAATCATACTTGAGTAAGTATGCTAAATTATCAGCAGAAGCTAAATCGTTGATTGCAACGACTTCCATACCTTCTTCGACGCAACGACGGAAGGCTAAACGACCAATACGGCCGAAACCATTGATAGCAATTTTAACAGACATTCTATGTCCTCCTTATATACATACTTATTATATTATATGCAACCAATGTTGACAATTGCAATTAGTATTTGAAAACGCTTACATTCTCACTTGTGAGTCATTATAAGCGAATGGTGAATATGTTCATGCGTACTATCGCGCTATATGATAATTGAATATGTTAAAATGCGCAAAAAACGTGCAATTGAACATTTTAATAATTTGTTATTTTAGTTTTGCGGCGTCATCGGAAATTTTCTTGAAAATATGGACAACCCCAGATTTAGTAATCTGTATTCCCTTGGAGCACAACATATCTGCTAACTCCTGATATGAAGCATCTTTATTTTCCTTACGTAAATTAACCAATTCTTTTACTTTTGAGTCGAAATATACCGGACCAATTTTATTTTCAATAACGGCAATATCTTCAAGATTTTTTTCTCCGGTTTTTAATGTTCGTCCATAGTTTGCTTGTAGACAGATAGTCAAACGATTCTCGTTGTTAAAAAAGTCTCTAGTTAAACGTTGATTTTCAAAATCCAGCATCATCGATACCGCACCTAAAAAAGATAGGAAAATACTGATTTGATCCCCCTTTTTTAAGTACAAGATGTACTTCTCTCTTCTAGTTGTAACTTTAAAGCTCATCTCATCATTGCCTTTATACGATGAAAGTTTAGATAAGACGGCGCGAGCATCATTTTCTTCGTTAAAGCACATTTCACAGAAGTAATGTCCTTTCGAAGGATCGGAGATCTGACCACTCGCTAAGAAAGTGCCAACCACAAAGCCACGGAAGTATTCTTTCTTCAACATATTGTGAAGTTTAATATGTTCAAAGCCGCTCATGATTTCTAGATCTAATAAAATATCATCGACCTTTTCTTCTACAACAATATAATAAATAATATTCTTACCTAATCTCAGTTGTTTTTCATATGTGAAACGAGGCTTAACATTATAGATATCTTTTAGAAAATTAAAAATAAGTTTAGCGATAGAGGCGGAAGAAGAAGACATGGTTAAAGAACGACCTCTTCCAATCGAGACCGTACCACCATAACGAATAAAGCCGGATAAAACACCTTTTTTCTCTTCGTTGTTATATGAAGATAAAGCTAGTTCAGATTTTATCTGCTTTGAAAAAGTTAATTCCGCTCCTTTAGTCATTCTTAATTATTTAAGTCCTTTAAGATAATTTTTAGCGGATAAAGCTGCTAAACTACCATCAGAGGTTGCTGTTACTACTTGACGAAGTGGAGTTACTCGGGCATCTCCCGCAACAAAAACACCTTTAACACTGGTCTCCATTTTGTCGTTTGAGATGATAAAACCTTGTGGGGATAAAATATCCATATAGTCGATAAATTCGGTGATTGGAGTTGCTCCAATAAGAATAAATAAGGCGGAAGTATCAATTGTCTTTTCTTTTCCGTTTTCATTATTCTTCAAAACTAATTTTTCCAAATGATTAGTGCCGGAGGAAGAAATAATTTTATATGGTGATAAGACTTCAATTTTAGAATTTTCACCAATTTCTTTTTGAAGTTCTTCATTGGCTTTAACTTCGCTGCCATCATTGATCAAATATACTTTTTCACAAATATTAGCTAAATATGCTGCGTCTTCATATGCGGAAGATGAAGTTCCGATTAAAGAAACTGTCTTATTACGATAGAAAGGTCCGTCACATGTTGCACAACGGGATATACCATTGTTCGAATAGGAGGAAGAACCAGGTATTTCAAATGGCTTTTCTCTAATACCGGTAGTAATTACTACCGCTTTAAAATTATAAGAAGTTGAATCGGATTTAATGATGAAGGTACCATTGTCGTAATCTCTTTCAATTTTAGTAACAAACTCATTTTTTACATTTAAATTAAAATGTTCAACTTGTTTTGAAAGTAGCAAAGCTAAATCTTTGCCTTCACCAATAAAACCTGGATAGTTTTCTATCTCTTTTATTTCGTTTAATTTTCCACCAACTTTTTTGCTTTCAAAACAGATTGGCTCATAGCCGAATCTTTTCAAATATATCGCCGCACTGATTCCAGCCGGTCCCATACCTATTACAGCAACATCATTCATGTTATTCATCGATAAAACTCCTTTCAATATCTTTAAAACTTGAAAAATAATAATCAGGTTTAATCACGTCTTGACCTTCTTTTAAAGACCACGTTACTAACCCTATATCCATTTTACCATTTTTTCCAGTTTCCATATCGCCGACGCTGTCTCCGATGTAAATCGCGTCTTCTTTCTTAATACCTAATTCCTTTAAGCACTTATTTAAACCATCTGGGTTAGGTTTAGGATTAACGCACATATCGATGGTAATAATCGACTCAAAATATTTCTTTATGTCAAAATAAGTTAAACATTTTTCCGTGGCGCTGCTAACTTTATTAGTAACTATTCCTAGTTTATATCCTTTTTCTTTTAGTTTAGTTAAGACTTCTATTTCATCCTTATACAAAGACGAAAGTGAATTAACATTGTTTTCGCCCCACTCCACAAAATCTTTTCTTAAGACATCAATATCGGTATTCGGGTAGTATTTTCTTAAAGTATCTAAAAGTGGTGGTCCAGAAAAATAAACAAACTCATCTAAAGATGGAATTGGCTTTACATCGTATTTTAAAAACAATCGAAGGTAGTTAGCAACAACATATAAATCAGTGTTTAAGGTTGTTCCGTCTAGATCGAAAATTATCGCTTTATATTTCTTCATTCTTACTTAATTGTTTCTTGCTTCTTTTTTCTTAATTGATAACGGATAACATGGTTTGCAACAAGAGCGATAAGACCAACAACAACAAAGGCAATTGCCATTGAAACAGACTTCATGCTTTCACCACCGCCCATAATGTATTTTGGATTACGTAGTGGTTCAAGAACTGCACGCACTACTCCATACCAAACGAAATAGCAGCATACTGCATCTCCATCTTCATAGAATTTGCCAAATAACATATCAATACCATGAGTTAAAAAGAAATAACCACCGATATTAATAAGTCCTTCAACGAAGAATAACGGAGCACCGATTAGTCCTCCTTCCGTATGAAGATTATTAATTATGAAACTTGGCAAGAAATTCCAAGCATCAGTTGTAACAAATTGACCATAAACTTCACCATTCATGAAGTTTCCCCATCTACCGATAGCTTGAGCAATTAAGATGGTTGGAACAGCAAAATCAGCCGCTTTAAAGACTGACATTCCTTTTCTTCTCCACATAACCATCAAGACACCAATAAGAATGCCACCGATGACCCCTCCTTGGATTGCAAGACCACCATCCCATGTGCGAAACATCGCGAATGGATCAGAACTAAAATTAGGACCAAACTTAGTATTCCATTCTGCAATGACATACCAAATTCTTGCACCGATTATTCCCGCTGGAAAAGCGGTAATAAATACCACGTCGTATGTTTCCCATGGATAACCTTTTTTATGAGCGCGATACGAAGCTAAAAACAACGCAGTTAGCGCTCCAACAAGAATAAATATCGCATAGAATCTTACTTCCATTCCGAAGAAATAAAACCCGTTTGGTAAGTTTGTTCCTTCAGTGGTAAATAAACCAAATAAAGGCTTTGTTGTACTAGCAAATATATTCATAAATTAATCTTCCGTTTCTTGATCATCATCATTATTTCTAAATTCAGATAATCTTCTTTCAAAGTTGGCTGCAGTATCATATCCGTATTCTTTTAGTTTGAAATTTGTTACTGCAACTTCAATAATTTCAGACATTGAACGAGCTGGAGATACCGGTAAGGTAACTAAAGGAATCTTCGTTCCTAATATTTCGTAACACTCCGTTGAAAGACCAAGTCGATCAATCGGTAGTTTCGCATCATAAGGAACTAACTTAACGCAATATTTTATCTTGGTTCTCTTCTCTAAAGAATTGATACCGAACATACGTGGTACATCGATAAAACCGATGCCTCGTACTTCCATCATTCCGTATATTATTGAAGGAGCGGAGCCGACTAATTTATCACGGATAAATCTCACCTCTACTTTATCATCGCTAACTAAACGATGCCCTTTTTTAATAAGGTCTAAACATACTTCAGATTTACCAATGCCAGAAGGGCCAATAAGAAGAACTCCTTCCCCAAAGACCTCAAGTAAGTTTCCATGTATTGATGTTTTAGGAGCCAATTGCTCACTGAGATACGTGAGTGCATCCGCTTCAAATTCTGAAGTTCCAAGTTCAGTACCATAGATTGCGCAGTCATGAAGTTTTGCAACTTCATAAATAACTTCAGGGCAATTGACACCGTGACAGATAATAACGCCTGGAGTTTCTTCATTGATAATTTCTAGAAATACTTTTCTCGCTTCTTCATAAGACATGTTCTTTAAATAAGCTTCTTCTTTTCTTCCAAGAAGAATAAGACGATCTTTTTGATGGTACTCAAAGAATCCAGTCATTTCTAAACCCGGCCTATCAACTTCTATAACATTTATAGAACGTTTGATTGAGGTTTTTGAAATATAGAACTGTTTAAGTCCAAAGTGATTAGCTAGTTTATAAATAGTGCACATATCTTTCTCCTAAAAAAATCATACAACATATATTCGTTTATAACAAATATATTATTTCAAGTAACGTTTTAAATATTGGCCGGTATAGGAAGAAGAAACCTTAGCAACTTCTTCTGGAGTACCTTCGGTAACAACGTTTCCGCCCTTGTCTCCACCTTCTGGACCTAAGTCAACAATATAATCCGCACACTTAATAACATCAAGATTATGTTCAATAACTACAACCGTATTACCTTCTTCAACCAAGCGATTCAATACGATCATCAAATGAACGATATCCGCTACATGAAGTCCAGTTGTTGGTTCATCTAAAATATATAACGTTGATGAAGTCGCAGGTCTTTCTAGTTCAAAAGCTAATTTTACTCTTTGTGCTTCACCACCCGATAAGGTAGTTGAAGATTGCCCAAGTTTTATATATCCTAAACCAACATCCATCAAAGTTTTAAGTTTACGTGTGATTGAAGGAATGTTAATAAAGAACTCATATGCTTCCTCTACACGCATATTCAAAACATCATAAATATTCTTCCCTTTGTATTTAACTTCGAGTATTTCATCGGTATAACGTTTTCCATGACAGACATCACATTCAACAAAGACATCTGGTAAGAAGTTCATCGAGATACGTTTTACTCCGTCTCCTTGACACGCTTCACATCGACCACCCTTGTTATTAAACGAAAACATCGACTTATCAAAACCTTTCATTCTTGCCTCTTTAGTAAGAGCGAATAAATAACGAATATCATCAAAGACTTTTATATATGTAGCTGGGTTGCTACGTGGGGTCTTACCAATCGGTTCTTGCGAGACGTTGATAACTTTATCAATATATTGAAGTCCATCGATTTCATCGCATTCTCCCGGTTCATCTTTACCAATTCCAAGCATCTGCTTAGTCTTTTTATATAGTATTTCTGTAACTAAAGATGATTTGCCTGAACCAGAGACTCCGGTAACTAAGTTTAAGCATCCAGTTTTAAAAGTCACATTGATGTTTTTTAAGTTATGACATCTAGCGCCTTTTATACTGATGTCATGAATTCCAGGTCTTCTAAAGGCCGGAACTTCAATTTTTTTCTTTCCGGATAAATACTGTCCCGTAACTGAACGTTCACAATTAACAATTTCGCTTGGCGTTCCAGCAAATACTATCTCTCCACCATGTTCACCCGCTCCTGGACCTACATCAACGATAAAATCCGCGGCGCGCATCGTATCTTCATCATGTTCAACAACAATAAGCGAATTACCTAAATCTCTCATTTCTTTCAAAGTTAAAATAAGTTTATCATTATCTCTTTGATGTAAACCTATCGAAGGTTCATCTAAAACATATAAAACTCCTGATAACTTTGATCCAATTTGTGTCGCTAAACGTATACGTTGAGCTTCACCTCCAGATAAAGTCATCGCTGGACGTGCTAAAGTCAAATATTCTAGTCCAACATCACATAAGAATTTCAATCTGTTCTTTATTTCGGAAACAACTAATTCAGATATTTTAGTATCTTCTGGAGATAAACATAATTCATTGAAGAACACTGATAATTTATCAAATGACATACTGCATAATTCAAAGATATTCTTTCCACCGACTAATATCGATAATACTTTTTCATTTAATCGAGCTCCATGGCACGAAGGACAAACTCTTGTAGCCATAAAGGTAGAATAATAATCTTTCATCATTGGTGAAGTTGTTGATTGATATAAACGATCAATCTTAGTTTTCAATCCTTCATCAACAGTTTTCTTATATATCGAGCCACTGACAGCTTCATAAGTGTAAGTAAAAGGTTCATCAGGTCCGTACATCAAAATATTCTTATGCTTTTCACTTAATTTTTTATACGCTACTTTGGTTGGAATCTTAAAATGTTCGCAAATTGCGTTTAGTTCATATTTTTCAATGGTAAAATCGCCTTTAGCGGCATAATACTTCAAAGCCCCTTGTTCAATAGAAAGATTATCATTTGGAACTAATAATTTAGGAGAAGCTTCGATCTTTACCCCAAGTCCATTACAATCCGGGCAACAACCTAACGGATTATTAAAGGAGAAAATACGTGGTTCAATCTCCGGAACTGAGAAACCACAGATTGGACATGAATGATGTTCGGAGAATAAGCGAGAAGAAGAAGGAGTAACAATATTAACATAGCCATTAGCAATATTTAACGCTGCTTTAATCGCTTCAAGCACTCTATCGAAATCGTCTTCTCTTAAAATAAGACGATCAACAACAATTTCAATATCATGTTTTTTATTCTTGTCTAATAAAGGAACTGAAGGATATCTTGTTTCCGCTTCAGAGTCGATTTTCACTCGCGAAAAACCCGCTTTAAAGAATTTTTCCATCGTATCATAATGAGAACCTTTTTCATTTCTTACTAAAGGAGCACAAACGCTGATTTTTGTTCCGACTGGATTCTCTTTTAATACGATCTTTGCCATTTGTTCGGGAGTATATGGTTTTATTTCAATATGATGGGTTGGACAATAAGCTTTTCCAATACGACCATATAATAATCTTAAGTAATCATAAATTTCTGTCACCGTGCCAACGGTAGAACGTGGGTTATGTGAAGTGGTTTTTTGATCGATAGATATAGCGGGAGAAAGACCATCAATGGAGTCAACATCAGGCTTTTCAAAACTACCTAAAAACTGACGAGCATAAGAAGATAAAGATTCAATATATCTTCTTTGGCCTTCAGCAAAAATAGTATCAAAAGCTAAAGTAGATTTACCCGAGCCAGAAACACCAGTAAAAACAACTAATTTATTCTTTGGAAACGAAACAGATATATTTTTTAAATTGTTCTCTCTCGCACCTATAATCTCAATTTTATCTTTTTCCATATATAAATCCACCTTACTCTATATTTTAACATGAAACATGTATTTTAGATTTATTTTTACTTATATCTATAAAAAAATCACTGACTTTCTTCTTTGATATAAAACTATGTAGTCTATGAATAAATATTTATATTTGGTTAAATACATGTTTCACATGATTATTCAAAATAACGTAAGCGATATTGATAAATATGATGACATTTGGACATGTGATTATGTAGGGGACAAAAATGAAAAAGATTTTATTTTTACTACCACTTTTACTACTTACATCTTTCTCATCAAACATAAGCGATACATTTGCTTTAACAAAATTTGATGTTCATATTAACCTACCTGAAGTAGCGACAAAAGTCGAAACTCAAAGTGATACAAGAGCTTATGCAATAACTTAGAAGTCTTTTTTCGTCTTTATGTGACTCAGTAACTAAGATAATTGAGTCATCTACCACATATATTAGTGAAGTTATTCAAGTCGGTGTTAAACCAGCGGTAAGATTCACCTATGGGTCTGACATATTTAACTTTGCGTTATTTAAAGACGCAAAATATACTGACGCATCATTAGGAATTAATAATGCTTACTATGCTTCATTTGAGACCAATAAATATGCGAAATTAGCAAATACTTCTTCCTCTAATCAGTATTCGTGTACAGTGTACACGTTCTTCACTTCTTCTTCTCTTTACAACAATTTCTTATCGCTTATTTAATAATTTAAGATTAAAGGTATTTCGAGTGTTCAATTTGGCTGAACACTTTTTTATTTTTAAAATAATATAAATATTAATACATTAATTTTTTGTTTGTTTTCTATGCACAAAATTAATATCAATTAACGGTCGTTTTCTTTTTGTTTTTATATAATAAACTAAGAGAATGAAGGTAACTATTTTTTGCGATTAAGTATGTTCAACGTCTTTTGCAGTTAAAGATAAATCAAACTACTTTTTTTGTCCGTTAGAAAATAAATATTATTCAATTTAATGAGGATAATCATGAATAAAAAATACTCATTATTAATTGTAGTTATTTTGGTCTCAAGTTGTGATTCTACTTCTAGTTCACTAAGCACTTCCACCACTACTAGCGAAGTGTTAACTTATCCACACACTTCATATTACTCTCTTGAAAAGATAAATGAGTTTACTGAGTTCAAGACTATGTTAAATAGCGTGACTCGTGTTTCTGCTTCCGATGGACCGTATATAAACTATTCATCATCGGAAGTAATTAATAATATTACATCCTATAGCTATAGTAGCACTGATACAACATGGTACACTAACACAAAGGTAGATATAATTATTTCGACATCATTCATAGATCCGGAGTTAACATATACAGATAAAAACGGAATATCATATGACCGCTCACCATATTACAAAAGAATTAAGAATTTCTACGCAGAGAGAAAAAACGATTCAATAATAAGTCAAACCATTCTTATTTCAACTTTTTTAGAACATACTTCCACTTCAATTCCTTTTATTAATTATAGTGGATTTGAATATGAATCATACTCAAAAAAATCCCCGATAATTAATGAAATCACAAATTATAAAACCAATGATAAATACTCACAAACAACATATAATTCTTTCACTATGTATTACATGTTTAACGGAATATTTAACAGCAAAGATAAGCAAGATGAAGCATATAGTCTCCACTGCTATTTCGAAGATGATAATTATGTCTATCGTTTAAGTTTATATTACTACAACGAAACCTATGTTCAGTATTATCTAGGTGATATCTAATTAAACAATTTATGCATTATAAAAGATGAGTAAATTTGAAACTTACTCATCTTTTAATTTAAATCAATAACATATACCAATATCTTACAAAGAAAAAATTAAAGACTTTCTTTTAATATATTAATTATTTCTTTTTTGTCTAATACTTTATAACCACCTGTCATAATAAATGTCGAATCAGCGATTCCGTTTATCATTTTTTCTGTCACGCCTAATTCAGTAATATTCATCACTAAACCGATTTCTTTCATCCACATCTCTAATGCTTTTAATCCTTCTAACGCTATTTCTTCATCGGATTTATTTTTTGAATCTACATTAAAAACATTTATCGCAAGTTTCTTAAACTGATGTAAGCCATATGGAAGGATATGTCGATAATACGCTAAGGATACCGCACTTAATGTCATTCCGTGTGTGGCATTGGTATAAGCTCCTATCGCTTGACCAATCATATGTACCATCCAATCGGTACTCTTGCCTTTTGCTACTAAAGTATTTAAAGCCCAAGTTGCTGTCCACATAATATTGCTGCGAGCTTCATAATTTTCACAGTCTTTAATTGCAATTAATGAAGAATGAATGAGACTTCTCATTAATCCTTCCATTATATAGTCAGAAGTATTATCATCACTTCCGGAAAAATACTGTTCAAAAATATGGCTCATAATATCAAAGATACCAGCAACCATCTGATATTTTGGAACGGTATATGTAAATATTGGATTTAAGATTGAAAATTTCGGAAAAACATTATCACCAAAAACATGACCAGCTTTGATATTTGTTTGGTGATTAGTAATAACTGAACCGCCATTCATCTCTGAACCAGTTCCAACCATAGTAAGAATTGAACCAACAGGGATTATCTTATTATCGACATCTTTAAATTCGACAAAGTATTTTTGCCATGGATCTTCTTTAGAATAAGTTGAAGCAGAGATTGCTTTAGCGTAATCAACTACACTACCACCACCAACAGCTAATAATAAATCAGCTTTGGCTTCTTTTGCAATCTTACATCCTTCATAGACTTTTTCTATCGTCGGATTTGGCATTACTCCCGCATCTTCAAAAATATTTTTACCACATTCTTTTAAGATACTTATTACTTGATCATAGATTCCATTTTTCTTTATTGATCCACCACCATATATCAATACGATGTTTGGTCCGTATTTACTTAATTCATCTTTTAAAAACTTCAATGAGTTTTCTCCAAAATACAGTCTTGTTGGATTCGAGTATTCAAAATTTCCTAACATATTTAATTTCTCCTTTTAATCATTATACATATAGAATAAAAGATATAGTGTTAAAACGCGTGAATTATTTTATCTTTCCATAATGTGAAGAATAGGAATATATCTTAGTAGCAGGAAATATTTCTATAATCTCTTTCTCCGCACAATTTGGTAAACACGAATTAAAATGAATTAAATGTATCTCAACTTCTCTGCTTCTTAATAATTCGTTGTTTTCAATTAACAATTCTCGAATTGGAGAACACATATGAAAGACCCAAATAGGAGAAACAATAACAATCTTTGAATAGTTATTTAAATCGTGATTAAGTTTGTTAATTTTCATTGGCCATCTATGCATGCCGAATCTTCCACACCATTAAAAACCTAAAGTGTTTGAAGTATTTTCCGGAGTGAAAATTTCTTCGATGCTAGATGAAAGACTATCCGCAATTTCATAAGCTTTTTTCCTTACGTACCCCATACGAGAAAAATATAATACGATTGTTTTAGAGTCTTCCTTAATATTTTTATAATCTTCTTTATTAAATACAAATTTAGTTTGCTTTAAGAAAATTAAACAAGCAACTCCAGTTATCGCTTGGAAAAGGCCAAAGAAGAAGTATATGGTAGATAAAAAATTTACCGGTAAAATCACAAACTGAATACATATCCACATCATTAAAGTAATTCCAAATATCAAACCTAAAATGTATCCTGTTTTCTTTTTTAAAAACAAGAATACAGATGCAGTGAGATTAGATATTCCGTTAACAATAATTAACGCAATACCAGGAAAAACTAAATCTTGAAATAAAGAAGAAGCAAAAGGAAGCACTTTAAAATATGGTAGCATTTGATCCATACCAAGTACTTTACCACTAGGATCCACTTCCATACCGATTCCACCTGCTATTGCACCAAGACCGATAAACAAGGTCCAAAATATCAAGATCTTTCTAAATAAATTCAATCTTTTTTCTTTACTAAGTTGATTCATATTACTTTACTTCTTTGATAAACGTTTTAATAAACTTATCGATAAACATATTAATCTCTTCTTCATTAACTTTATTTTCTAGCATCATAATAATTATTAATTCATGTGCGTAGAAGGCATAAGAAGTAGATGCAAAGTCAATATCTTCTACTTCGATCTTCTCTTCTTCAACATATTTACTAATTACTCTTTTAGTTAAATTTAACATGTAGGTTGTTTCTTCTAGATATAGTTCTGCCGCAGATGGGTTGACATATTTTTCAGATTCGATAATTACAAATACTTTTTTCATCTCAGATGACGTACATAATTTTAAATAAGCCGTAAATGAATCATGCAAGAATTTTTTAAAAGGGATTGAAGTATCAATTGTAAAGTACTCTACATTTTTTTGTCTGATTGAATGATACATATCTTCAATCATTTCATCTTTGGATTTGTAGTAGTAGTATAACGATGCTTTCTTAATTCCAACTTTTTCGGCGATATCGTTCATCGATGTTTTAGACAAACCTTTTTTAGCAGCTAGTTCAATCGTCGCCTGAATTATCTTCTCTTTTGTGTTCATATTACTTCCTCACTCAAAATATATTTTATCTACCGTTCGGTAGGTAGTCAAGACTATTTATTTCACCAAAAAACTTGTGAAGTGGTTTTATCCTTTCTTCACAAGTTATACGTAAAATTTAATTACTTCTCTTTAACTGGTAACCACACCGCACTTTCGTAATTAGCAGCGTTTGTTGGCATTTTATTACTGTACCATTCAATATTGAATTTTCCCGCTAATTCATAAGTTGGATTTCCAGGTAACCATTCATTCCAGACTTTAGTATTCACACTTTGTAAAGAGTCTGGCATTGGTCCAACCGCATTAAACTTAGCCCATAAAAGCGAAGGGATTTCATAGACAATCATGCCTTCTGGAACTTCTCCACCCTTGTATTCTCCCGCAATAATATAGCGGAATTTATCGCCAGTATTTAAATCGTCAATACATACGCCGTATTCACCGATTGAATTATCAACTATCGCTTTTTCAATTGCGTTAGCTGGTTTTTTACCGCTAAATACTGAGACGTGTTTCTTAAAAACCTCATCCCAAAACTGTGGAATTTCCTTATAGGAAGTATCGAAAGAAAACTCTTTTGAAAAACCAATAACTTTAAACGACTTCATCTTAGACACTGTGTATTCCATATCTGCTCCTCCTTGAACAACTATGTTGATTCGTAATGGAAGAAACGTTTTAATTAAATACGGTTTAGAACGTATTTCAGAGGGAGTCGAATTATGAAAACGCGTAAAAGCTTTAGAAAAGCTTTCCGGTGTTTCATATCCGTACTTATACGCAACATCGATGATTTTATCTTTACCTTCAACAATATCTTTGGCCGCGAGATACATCCTTCGATTCCGAATATATTCACCTAATGTATAAGAGGTAATAATTTGAAATCCTTTTTGAAGATACATCGGAGAAATACTGACATGTTCAGCTACATCTTCGATGTTGCTGAGTGTTAGAATGTTTTCTTCAATATAATTTATCGATTCTTTTATTGCAGTGATCCACTCCATTTACTTTCCTTCCTTACACAATTAGTTTAGTTCTATTAAGAAATTATTTCTTGTCAAAAACAATAAGAATTTGTCTTTATTAAAATTACAAACCTAGTAAAAACATAATGATAATTGGAGCAAGAATAATGATATATCCACCAGCAAAAGCTAAGAAGTACAATCCAGTAGTGGTCATATCAAGAGCGAAACTTCTCTTTCCTTTATGAGGTTGATAGACAATAAGAACGGTGACAAAAGAGTTATATATGGATATAATCCTATTCCTAGTTTGTTTGCACTTCTATTGTACTGTAAACCCATTTCTAATAAGCCGATAGACAAAACAGTCACTGCTGCCAAAGTATTTTTATATAAAGTAAATTTATTACCGTTAATAAGTATCTTCGCTTTTTCTTTTCCATACTTTACTTCGTAAAAGGTCTTTAACACAAATAAGCCTAACAAATAAATAACACATAGCAAGGATATTTGTGTCTTTTCACTAGCGAATAAATAAAGAACGTAAGTTGGTAATTTCCAACCCCAAGTCGAAATAGCATAATGGAAAATCAAAGTATTTGTAATAATCAATGTCACTGGAATAATAGTTAGCAACCGATAACATATTACTTTAACTTTAGTGTTAACTCGTTTTGGCGTATAAAACAACGTCAGCATCATCACGAAATAGCAGAAAATCGTTCCAAAGTTATTCGGCAACGTCACCCTATTTGCTATCTGCTCCACAATTAACATTTTAGTTTCAATCAAAGTATTAATAAGTACTACCTAAAAAGCGTAAACGCAGAAGAACATAATTAAATACATGAAGATGTTTCTAAATAATCTCTTACCATCTAAGAAAACATCAAAATCGATAAAGTAAAGAAGGAACATACCTATCATAAAGAAATAGAAGAACGAAGAAGGAATCTCAGTAAATTCCGCCCCCGAGATAGTTAAGGCTCCAATGAAAATAAGGAAATAATAAATTAATCTTAACGAACCGAAAAATACTAAAGCAATACCAGCAAGTTCAAAGATCGTCTCTGGTATAAATGGTGAGAAGAAGAAATCTTTTTTAGCAGTTCGTCCTTTACCCACACATTGTTGGTCATACTTAATATTGTAAAATGGAACGGAATCCTTATTAGTTCCATATATAAAGCAATATATAGTGGCAAATAAGAAAGTTGCTGCGCCAACCGCACCTAATATAATAAATAACGAGGCGTAATTATCGTACGTATTTAAAATTTTATACCCAGCGTAAAAGTCAGCTGCAAATTCGGTATAGAAATTGTAATCGAGATTAACTGAATCCTTAATAAGTTTGGTGAAGTTTTTATTTAGAACAGGTAAAGTCGAGTTGATAATCGGATCAACTATCGTTTCTTTTCTCGTTTTATCTTTCGGACTTTCATCCGCCATATTTTTATTAATATAGTAATAATTTAATTCGTATTTATCTTCTTCGACTTCATTAAAAGAATAATTAACTCTAAAGCCAGCGTCATAAGAAACATAAGTAACACTTAATGATAAAGGCGAGGTTGAAAGACTATATATGTATGACACACGATAAGAAGACGTATGATAAGTTGCTGAGGCTGACATCAAGGATACATCGGTGGTATCATATGAACCTTTAATCAAATAAAAAACATCACCATCCTCTGCAACATAGAATATTTCTGGACGAATAAGTTCGCTGTTTATCGTGATTGATTTTAAGCCTTTATCTTGAACTTCCTTATAAAACTCCAAGTATTTCTCCGAGTAGCAATTACTCGAGTGGTTGTAATACTCCGCACTGTAATATAATCCCGCTCCTAAGACTCCAACAAATCCTAAGGTTAGAATAATTAAAGTAATCCGAACAATTAAATTACCACACATCGAATAGGCCCATGTAGTAATTCGAGAATTCATTTTACCTTCTAGTGGAAAAGGATAGGAGTAATCTCCTTCCATATATTTTGAAAAATCGATATTTAAAGCTTTTGAAATCTTCGCTACTTGCTTCTTCGTTGGTTTGATATAACCATTTTCAATAAGCGAATAGATTAAAAAATTTATAGATAAATACTTAGCGAATTCTCTTCGTTTCATATTTTTGCTTATTCTAAGATTATAAAGATACAAATTATAACTTGTTAATTTATCTTCCATTAAGTATTCCATAATTATTTCTTTTCTAATATGTTTATTATATAATAAGCACATCATGAAACGCATTAATCTTTTACGTAACTTGTCTCCAATGCTGCTATTATTCACTCTTTTTTCATACGATTCAGGGACAAATATTCCAAAATATAACTTCTCTTATTGTTCTTCCTCTTCCATGACTAGGGACTACACTTCATATACTTATTATACCGATGATTACTTTTCCGCTCCATCAACTACGTATAATCCGTCTTTAGCAACAACTTCCATTTGCTTTGCTATGGCATCTTTTGCTACTAATGCATATACACATAAAACAACCTATACTCATCGTTATCAAAACGCTGATGCTTTACTTACTTCTTTTGGTTACACCAACTTAGAAGTAAATGAAGATTACTTAAAGTAACCAGAAACCGATACCATCGGTTTGCTGTATGCTAAAAAGCAAATTGAAGACAGCACGATGATAGCTGTCGGAATTAGTGGAGAAAACTACTGAGCAGAGTGGGCGTCTAATTTTACCTTAGGTAAATTTAGCGAGACCTATTATCACGAAGGTTTCTCTTCCGCTGCATACAAGTTAATTGACGGACTTAAATCATACATTACTACTCAAAATATTACCGGAAAGATAAAACTATGGATTACCGGTTATTCGCGCGCTGGTGCGACCGCTAATATCGCGAGCGGACTTATTGATAAGTCACTGGTTGAAGAAACACATATCTTAGGTAATAATGTTCATTTTGCTAAGGAAGATTTGTATTCATATTATTTTGAGGCTCCACAAGGGGCGTGTTATGATCCTTTACAAGAAAACGTTGAGGTCAAGGGTGATAATTATTCGAATATCTTCAATGTTATAAATATGAATGATGCTGTTCCTAAAGTAGCGATGAATGTCTATGATTTTACTAGATTCGGAAACGATATCTTTGTAACCGATTCTTTAATCGATCCTTCGTATAAGAAGAATATCGAAGTAGTCAAAGATTATTATTCAAAATAGAAAACTACGGGGCGCTTGGTGGTGAATATCTTATTGATAATTTCGCTTATCGCAGCATCTCGCTAGAGGATAATAAAGATCTTTTTGGAGATGATACTTACCATATTAACTGGAGACAAGGTCTATTCTTAGAAGAAGCTGTCTACGCTTTAGCGGCGAAAGGTGTCTGCTCACGAGACTTATACGCCGAGAACTATCAAGCGGGACTACGCGATGTCTTTACTCTTCTTTATAAAAACGGTGCTCCGGGTGGATCGATGACAGAATATGCGATCAATCTTGTGAAGGAAATCTTATCTGGAGATGAGATAGAAGTCCTTATGGATGACTTACTTCACAACCCAAAATACTTCGCTTCCGATCTTGTTCCATTAATTAAACGTATCTTGGATGATTCGAATATATCTATCGATATCTCCGTCTTATTAAAAGATTTAAGCAATCTATTAAATGCGATAGTAGAAATGTTCTTATATAATCCAAGTATAATTATTTCTTTCATCAGTACTTCTAATATCAGCGCTGTTGCTTCTTCGCACTTTCCAGAATTATCTTTAGCGCATTTACAAGCAAGAGATCCAAATTACAACTCGAATCCGATTACCTCGGATATGAGCGGTAAATACTATCGTTTCTCCAGTTCCGATATAAATTCTTCCTTTATAGTTAAAAGAAACGGCGAAGTAATTGCTAGACTTGATAACGGTAATCTCGTTGATGTTAATTCTTCTTGTACATATGGGATAGATCATGGGAAATTTGTTGCTTATTTTCCATATGTAAATAATTATGAAATCATCTGTGGAAGTGAAACTACTTCTTCACTTGAAGTCTACGAACCAAATAAAATAAGATTCGATAGTATTCTTTCTTCAATTACTACAGCCTTAAGTACTACTCAGTTAGATGGAAATGTCAAAGTCTCCTTCGAATAAATAAGAAAAAGCATTGAAAAATCCTATGAACATTTTCTTAGTTCGTAGGATTATTTTTTTATCTTATTTTCATAGCAACGTCCCAAGCACTCCAAACAGCGCTCATGACATTACCAACTTTTTCACAATCTCCGATTAAGTAAGCTTTCTTATCTTCAAGAGGCGCAGAAACATAACCAACACACATAATTACATTATCGCATTTAAGATTAATTTCCTTGCCTTCTTTACCGACGATAACCGCTTCTTTATCTTTGATAGCTTTAATCTTACTTTCAAGATAAACAGGTGTTTGATGTAAGGCGAAGTAATCACGTAAGTAACTAGAGTTAGCTAAACAGACACCATGAACAGAAATAAGATCATCTTTCATTTCAACAATGATAGGTTTCTTGCCTTTTAATGCTAAATCATAAGCAATTTCACATCCAGTTAAAGAACCACCAACAATAAGAACGGTTTCACCAACTTCCTTACCATTTAGATAATCAACTGCGGAAAGAGCTTTTTCATAGCCTGGAACTCTAATAACACGAGCCTTAGCACCTGTCGCAACGATAACCTTATCTTCTTTTAAGGAAGAAATATCTTTTATTTCAGTATTTAATTTTACTGGAATATTTAAATCAACTAATTGTTTCTTATACCAGGCGATAAGAGCACGATCTTTTTCTTTGAATGAGAAACTAGAAGCTGGAATAAAGACACCACCTAAGACGGAACTCTTTTCATATAAGGTTGGTTTATGACCTCTAAGAGCTAAGATACGACAGGCTTCCATACCAGCAATACCACCACCAATAACTGCGACAGTTTTTGGTTTCTTAGTTTGAGCAATATGATACTTCTTGCTATTCATAGAAGAAGGATTTACCGCACAATGACACATTCCCTTAGTATCAGTCAAAGTTTGATCGTTTCCAACCCCTTTATAGTGGCATAGATTAAAGCAACCACTATGACAACAAATACACGGTCTAATTTCATCTTCTTTTTCATTTATAAGTTTATGAACCCAGGCTGGATCTGCTAAAAATTGACGCCCAACACCCATAGCATCAACACGACCTTCTTTGATGGCGTTAGCACCATACTCTGGTTCATTTCTTCCACCAACTATAACTGGAATACTAACATTCTTTTTAACTTCTTCTGCTTCAAAATAGTTACAATTTTGTGGCATGTACATCGGTGGATGGTTCCAGTACCAGCTGTCATATGTTCCGTTATCGCAACTTAACATATCATATCCAGCATCTTGGAGATATTTAGCGGCTTTAATACCTTCCTCTAAATCTCTACCACCTTCAACATATGATTCACCTGGTAAAGCGCCTTCACGGTAACCCTTTGTCTTACTTACTACTGAGTAACGTAAGGAAACAGGATAATCTTTACCACAAGTCTTTTTAATAGCTTGAACAATTTCAACTGGGAAACGGTAACGATTTTCAAATGAACCACCATATTCATCAGTACGATGATTGGTATATTTCATCGTAAATTGATCGATTAAATAACCTTCGTGGACTGCGTGAACTTCGACGCCATCGACTCCAGCTTCTTGACATAATTTAGCAACACGAGCAAACGCATCAACTAATTTATGTATTCTTTTAATGGTAATTTCTTTACTCGGAATCTTATCACTCCACCTGTTTGGTGAAGCGGATGGAGCGGCAGTTAAATTATCAACGTTTAATATAGGCTTAGCTAAATATCTAATTATTGGATTACTACCGATAGCTTCAATCGGTTGACTAACGGCAAATGATCTACCAAATCCAGCGGTTAACTGAACGAACATTTTAGCGCCAGTCTTATGGATTTCATCCATAAATTTTTTCAATTCTCTAAACTTGCCTTTTCCTTGGTAAAGCCATTTTGGTCCAACCATATCGTGCACTGGTGCAATTCCTGGGAAGATAAGACCACAGTCATTTTGTGCTACTTCTAAAAGAAGTTTAGCGGCTTCTTTGTCAAAGTGATTTGGTTCACTAAAACCAAAGATACATGTTCCTCCCATTGGCAACATAACAATACGATTTTTTATTTCGACATTGCCAATTTTAAATGGGGTAAACAAAGCTTCATATTTATTTTCCATTCTTTTCTATCCTTTCTAAGATATACTTAACAAATTATTTTTTTCCAACCATTTTCTTATGGAATTCTTTCATCTCACCAATTTCAGCACAAACAGGTTTCCATTCACAATGTCGGCAATTCATCACAGAATCTTTTAACATGTGATTATAAGCTTCGGATCTTTTTTCAGACTTTTCTGCAATATTATCTAATTCGTTATATGGTCCTTCTGGTAAAGAAATAAAAATTATCTTGGCTTTGATAACATGAGGATTCTTATGCAATTCATTAATCATAAGATTACCGACTTGTTCAAAGCTTAATTTATTTTTTACCGCTTCCTTACTTACACGTATTTGTTCGCGATTTGTAAGGGCACTGGCGCGAAGCATAAATCCTTTAACACCTAAATTATACTTACTTATCTCAATATCTTTCAATATTTCATAAAAAGCATCCGGTCCTGAAGATTCCACATCATCGACAAGAAGAAAGACAATTCTTCCATAAGAAGTATCGTTCTTAATTTCACTGATATCAGGTCCATAAAGAACAACTTCATCTTTCTTAACTAGTTCCTCAGACTGCGTTACAGCCATGAAAGAAAAACTGTCATAAGATCCCGCTCCTAATTCATAGGCTTGTTCTTTTTGAAGAATAAGTTCGTTTGGATCACTAAGAAGTGGAAAAAAATGTTCGTTATATGAGAAAGATTTACCTTCGTAAGAAGACAAAACCTTATCAGTTAAAGCAATTAAATCATCGAACGCTTTCACTAAATTTCCTCTTTGTTATGACGCTTGTCATGATGTTTGATAAGTGCGTTATAAATTTTTTCAACCAACTTCATATCTCCGTTAGTAATATAAAGAAGAAATGTTCCTACAAAGAAAAGAACAACTAATGAACCAAGAACTATTAAAAGTATCCAGTACCAAGCCATAATTATTCGAGTCCTTTCTGACGAGCAAATTCCGCCGCACCTAAAGCACCCATTAATTGAGGATCAGTATTAAGATCAATAACCTTAATACGTAAAACATTTTCAATTGCTTGCTTTAAACCGTGGTTCTTTGCGCAGCCACCAGTTAAAGCAATTTGATCTGTTGCGCCGGCTTTTTTAGCCATAATGAAGCAACGTTTAGCAACAGCTTGTTCAATACCAGCAGCAATTTCTTCACGTGGTTTTCCTTCACCGACTAAAGTAATAACTTCGGATTCAGCAAAAACTGTACATTGAGCAGTAATAGGTATAACGTTTTTAGCCTTCAAAGAAAGGTCTGAGAATTCATCTAAGGATAATTTAAATGCACGGGCCATAGTTTCAAAGAAACGTCCAGTACCAGCTGCACACTTATCATTCATTGCGAATTCTTTAACAGTTCCATCAGAGTCAATTGCGATACCTTTAACATCTTGTCCACCAATATCGATGATAGCTTTAACTTCTGGGTTAGTTACATGAACACCCATCGCGTGACAAGAAATTTCAGAGATATTTTCTACCGCTTGAGGAACTTTATTTCTTCCATATCCTGTACCAATAAGATAAGTAATATCTTTAATTGTTTTTAACTCAGGAACTTGTTTGATAATTTTTTCTAAAACTTCATGTGCACTAACCTCACTATTAATATCACTTGGAATAGTCTCATGTGCAACAATCTTACCATCTTCATTAAGAATTACACATTTGGTATATGTTGAACCAACGTCACATCCACAAAAGTATTTCATTTTTATATTCTCCTTTTTCTTTCTTACCAAGTTAACGCATCTTCATAGTCTAATAGACTTGGGTCTAATGGCTTAGCGTGGAAGATATTTTGCATATATTGATTAAATGAAGCACGCATGGCTTTTCTTGATACTGTTCTCGGATCCATTAAGTCGTGTGAAACCCAAACTAGATGAATTCCTCTTTTTCTGGCTTGTTCTTCATATAAGCCATGCAACCCAGCTACATTCTTACATGAAACGTGGTCATACATAATAACAATATCAGCTTTAAACTTTTCGCACATCTTCCAGCATTCATCTAAGGAATTGATATATCCACCATTAGTATGTGAACGCATCATCATTCTTTCATAACTCTTAGCCATGTCAATCATAGCTTGTTTCTTATCACCAATATGGAAAAAGTGGTGAGACAACATGCACTCCATATCGACGACGCATTTTACGCCCCAACAATGTTGAGTCCAATATGTGAAGTTGGTGTAGTAGTGAGCGGGACAAGCCCAAACAATTGCACGATACTTTGGTTTATTGGAATCGTTCTTCTTATCTTCAAGATAACCTTTTTGCATCATCTTATCGACTTTGATATCAGTCTTAATAAAATATGGGTCTAAACAAGCGACTTCTTGATATTCATATTCACGTTGAAGTGCTAAAGCTGCACCACATACTTGTGGATATGGAGTGGTATTAATATCCCACTTATTAATCATCATCTTTGTGGAAGTATTGTACATTTCTGCACCCTTCCAGAAAGCATCCCAATCCCACTTAGTATTAAACTCTTTTTCAATGAATTCAATACAGTGCTCTAAGTTCTTAACAGCAAAATCTTGAACTTCTTCTTCATTAAAACGTTGTGGTGGAATAATTTGGAAAATATTAATTCCACGTTTTTCCATGAATCTGGTTAAGAAACTGGTTTGACCAATCGAGCCATCACATGGCATGGAACTTGTAATATAAGCTTTACCAACAATTGGATAATCATCAACAACCGCACAACCAACTTCAGCTTCTGGTAAAGGACATACATCACTAGCCATACCAAAGTGTTCAATGGCATCGATATAGAAAACATTAGCGTTTTGGTCAACTTCACCAGGTTCACCGATAGTGAACATTGCGATATCTAACCATTTAACTTTTGGAAAACCTGCCATGATAATTGATGGAGTCATTTCATCAAACATCAAGGTTTTTTCACGAAGTTTAGCAGCTCTCTTACTTCTTGGTCTTAAGTTTTTATCTCTAACAATAATATCTTTAATTCTTAAAACTGAATAATACATTAAGGAGAAGAATTGTTCGTGAGTATAACGAAGTTCTTTTCCTCTTAAACCTAATGTATGACGGTCAACCATGTTAGCCGCAGTAAGGTAAGAAGCCATCCAACGATAACGAAGTAGGGCTTTAATCATAAGGATTGGGTGAACACCAAGTTTTACAGCCATAAAGCCATAAAGTTTTAGCCAACGGAAATAGTCATACATCGTGTCTTTGAAGCCTTTCCATTCACGAGCAGTGAATGCTCTTCTGTCTCCACGATAGAATCTTCCGAGGCCTTTATTCATCTTTTTTTCCATAATTATTTAGCCTCCTTTGCTGCAGCCTTTTTTTCACGTTCGGCTTTGATTTTTTTAATTTCAACATTTTCAACAAATGCTTGAACTCTAGTTCTTAATTGACCACTGTTACCAGAGCGATATGGTCTATCGATAGAAAGAGTCGGAACATTATATTCATCACGTAAAACATGACTAGCTAAAGTTCTTTCGTATGACCAATAAGTACAGAATTTCATTTGTTCATAAATGATACCATCAGCATTGTATTCTTTTACTAAATCATTCGCATGTTGTTGGCGATATTTAACTTTATGTGGAATACATTGACGAGGACATTCTGTAGTAAGAATATAATTTCTTACTACTTGAGTGAGCACATCTTCTTTATCGTTAAGAATTATTTCTTGACGCCCTGGGAGACTTCCATAACAGAAACGATCACAGACAACACGTACTCCATTTTCTTCAAAGAGTTTGATCAAATCTGGATCATCTATTTCAGAACCAACAACGACAGCTTTAATTCTAAAAGTCTTTTTCTTGTCAGCTTCTCTTGTTTTTAATTCTTCAACAGTTTCTTGTAATTTATCAATTAACAAATCTTTTGGACAGACATAACTAGCCAAAACAAAAACTGCAAACTCATAACCGGTAATTGTCGGATTATCTAAATGACGGTAGACATCCATCTCTTTAAAAAGTCGACAAATAACATTATGTTCTTCTACAGCTTTTCTTATTGCGGAATCAGAGATATCAACACCGTATTTTTCATGAAGGTTTTTTAAGACCTTACGTGAAACTTGTTCTTTAACGTGTTGAACAGCATCTTCATCATCCGTGCATGGTATATCTAAATTTGTATAGAAAAAGTTTTTCTTGTCAGGTGAATTAACTTGTAATAGTTCCATGTTTTCCATCGCTCTATTCATCGCTTCACAAGCATCTACTCCTGCTAAAGCGTCAAGAAAACGATAGCCACCTTCAAGTCCTCTTTCAAGCAAAGCGCGTGAATACTCACAGCTACCAGAAGACATATAGTAACTTGCTAACTCCATTGAACCAGTTCGTGGAGCACGAAGACGAACAGAAAAACAATTTCCAAGGTTCAATAAAACCTCAGGCATGTGGTAGCAAGTGTAACCTATTGCTAACCTTCCATTCTTTTGGGCTTCTCTAACAAGCTCGTTGTTAGCGTCGTCCAACAGTTTTTCAAAGTAGTACAGATGTTTTAAATCTTTCAAAATGTGGTCCTCCTTATATTCCTAATTTAGTTAGAGCTATCTGTGCTCCCCTAACTAAAGACGAATCATCACTTAAGTCCAAAACACTCTTTCCCATCACATCGCTTAAAGCAAGATCTGGATCATCAGGTATTTTAGCAATAATAGGCATATCTCCAACATTTAAGAAAGCGCCTATTCTCTCATCGTTATAACGGTTAACAATTACGCCAACTTTAGAATACATAGTAAGTTCATCCGCAACTTCTTTAATTACTTTAATAACATCCGTTCCTTTTTTACTTGGATCTGTTACTAAAATAAGGTGTGTGACTTTTTCCATAACACGGCGGTTTACTTGTTCAATTCCAGCTTCTCCATCAATGACAACATAATCAAATTCATCACTGACTGCGGATATGACTTGTTTTAAATATGAATTAACACTGCAATAACACCCTGCAGCTTCTGGTCGACCAACAGCTAAAAAAGCAAAACCATTTGTTTCAATCATAGCATCTAACAATTGAAAACGCGCTTCTCCCAAGAGCTCAATAGCTTTCTTTTTTGTCTTGTCTCCTTCACCAGCATCGGTGATAGATTTACGAATATCATCGACAGTCTGACCGACATCTTTAATACCTAAAGCTGTAGCTAAACCGACAGCTGGATCAGCATCAATGGCTAAAATTCTTTTGTCTTTATGTTTTTTAACCAATTCTCTTACAATCGCGGCAGAAATTGAAGTCTTTCCGACTCCGCCCTTTCCCGCTAATGCAATTACTATACTTTTCATTATTTTATTATAAATAATAAAGCGCTTTCATTCAATAAGATAAAAGGTAAAATACCTCGGTTAGTGGCTCAATTTATCGCATAAACTATCATTTTTAAATATTTATGCGCAAAATTAAGCATCAAAAAATGATTTCACGCATAAAAAAACCAATTTAATGATTTATGCACTAAATTGGTTAATAGACTATCGTTCGATGATGTTTTTAAATAAATCGTTAAATGATTCGGTCATAGTTGGATGATTATAGATATTATCTCTTAATACTTTATAAGAGATTTGTTGATCCATAGCGAATTTAATTAGATTGATTAATTCGTGTGATTCCGCTCCGAATAGATGAGCGCCAACTATAACATTGCTTTCTAAGTCTATAATAACTTTAAATAATCCGGTTGTTTCGTTTAAGACTCTTGCCTTTGGAATTGCTCCTACTGGTAAAATACCTACTCCAACATGAATTCCTTTTCTCTTCGCTTCTTCTTCACTTAGACCAACTCTTGATAGCGGTGGATCAATAAAAAATGTATATGGAATTGCTCCACGGTTTTCTGTCGTAGCTGAGCCATCTCCGTAGAGGTCATTACTTACTACTCTAAAGTCATCGAAAGAAATATAAGTGAATTGTAACCCACCACTTACATCGCCCATAGCCCAGATGTTTTTAACATTTGTTCGCTTATGTTCATCCGTGTCGATTGCACCTCTGTCGTTTAACATAATGCCAGCTTTATCTAGATTTAAATCTTGCGTGTTTGGTCGTCTTCCAGTTGCGACTAATAAACAGTCGCCTGTTATTGTTTCTTCTTTTCCATCAATTGTTAATTCAAGAGTAAGTTCATCATCTTTAGAAGTAACTTTACTTACTTTAGCGTCGCGAATAATATTAATACCGCGTTTAACAAAAGATTTTTCAACTTCTTCTGCAATTTCTTTGTCTTCGCGTGGAATAAAGTCGTGTCCATCTTGAATAACTGTTACTTTGGAACCGAAGTTTGAATAATATGAAGCGAATTCAAGACCAATATAACCTCCACCTAAAACTAACAAGTGTTGAGGTAATGTTTTATTTCCCATCATTGTTTCGCTTACATATACGTTCTTAGCTTCTTTTAAACCTGGAATTGGAGGAAGGAAAGGACGACTACCAGTATTGATAAATATTCTTTCAGCTTGGTAGATTTCTTCTTTGTTTTCAGAATTAACCACTTTAACTTCATTTGATGAAAGGAAAGAAGCAGTACCATCAACTACTTTAACTCGAGCATCAATAAGCATTTTATAGTTCTTGTTTCTTAAAAGAGAGGTTAATGCTGACTTTTCTTCAATATAGGAAGTATAACGAAGAGCTTTTTCTTCAAAACTTCCTCCAATCTTATTAGATAATCTAGCATTTGTTTCTAAACTTTTAGATGGAATACAAGCAACATTAATACATGTTCCACCATACATCTGAGAATCTTTTTCTATTAGAACTACTTCTTCGTTCTTTTTTGAAAGAAATGAAGCAAGAGACTTTCCAGCTTTACCAAATCCAATAACTAAATTTTTTACTTTTATCATAATTTATATCTCATTTGATATGTTTTCTATTTAACGTATTTTTTATATTTCGAATATCCTAATTCATCCATTTTTTCAAATGGGATGAATTTAATTGAGGCGCCGTTGATACAGTATCTTGTTCCATTTGGAGATTCATAATCACCTTCAAAACGATGACCTAAATGATTTCCCGCACTACTTTCAATCTCTGTTCGTGCATAGCCAACATTGTAGTCAGTATTGGCTTTGAACATTTTGTCTCCAAGTATTCCTTTATCAAAACTTGGCCATCCACAGGAAGATAAGTATTTATCAGAAGAAGAAAATAATGGTTCGCCAGTAATTACATCAACATAGATTCCCTTTTCATTTGAGTCATAGTACTCACTAGTAAAGGGAGCTTCAGTCGCTTTGTTACGCGTAACATCATATTGAAGTTCGGATAATTTGTTTTTTATTTCTATTTCATCTGGATTAACGTAGTTCGGTCTTAAGTTAAATTTATTAATCGCTTCTTTAATCTTCTGAGGTGAAATATGACAATAACCCGAAGGATTCTTATCTAAGTATTTTTGATGATATTCTTCAGCTTTGTAAAAATTAACTAATGGAAGAACTTCAGTAGCAAAGACTTTATATCCTTTCTTAACATTGCTAACTACTTTATCCACTATTTTTTTCTCTTCGTCTGAAACATAGTATATTCCAGTCTGATACTGCGGCCCGTAATCGTTGCCTTGGTTGTTATGTACTGTTGGATCAATAATATAGAAGTACACGTCTAAAATAGTTTCTAAAGACACAATAGAAGAATCATAAGTAACTTTAATGGTTTCTCTAAAACCCGTGTCGCCCTTACATACTTCTTGATAGGTTGGATTAATTGTTTTTCCGTTAGCGTATCCGACCTCTGTATTTGTTACTCCGTATATTGAGGAGAATAGTTTTTCCATTCCCCAGAAGCAACCTCCCGCTAGATATATGATATCCATAACTAAATCTTACCTTGCATTCTTGATATATACAAATTAAGTGCTTAGGCAAAAAAATAAACTGTTAATTAAAGCTGGGAGGACGTTCTCTTGTTACCAAGAATTTATTAAATCACATAAATTAGAAGAAATCCTTCAGCTTGATACAGTTCACGGTAAGCGAACTGATCAGAAATGTATTTTAACAATACATCATCCATATTCCAAATTCCAAATCGGTATTCTTTTAGATAAATTAGATACCCATCTTGTAAATCAATAAATCCGGGAATTTAGAAGCGAAGATAACAAGCAAGAATACTTTAATTTCTTCCGTTATATGCTGTGTGATAACGGCATAGAATTTGATGCTCTACCAGATTTAGAAGTAGATGAAGAAACGGGTGAACTAATAGGTAATGTATTCTATACAATACCATATTGTTCAGGTGATAAAGGTTCATGCGAGAAGAATCATGAATTCTTTAGATATATCGTTAAAAAAGGTATATCGCTAGATGATATGACTCAAGAGAAATTGAACTTTATCTTCTCTAATATTAATTCTTATCCTAGAAAAATATTAGGCTTTAAGACTCCGTATGAAGTAATTACTTCTTTATTCTCTGAAGAGTTTATTAAATCTCTAGGAATTGTTAAGATTCCTACTAAAAGTTTAAAGCTTAAAAAATAATAAGACAAGTCTACTAAGATAAAAATATTCACTTTAGAACACTTTATTAATTTATCTCCAACTCAGACATTTCTTAAGTTGTTTATTTTACTTCTCGTGGATTATACGCGTAAAGTTGACCATAAGGATATAAACTTGGTGGAGTTTCGGTGTATACCGGAGGTTCATAATATACCGAATAATATAAGTTATCCACCTTGTTAGCAGCGTAGTAGTCATCAATCGACTGATATTCTAACTTATCATTTATAATTACTTTGTTATGACATGAAGTAAACAAGTTCTTAATATAAAGAAGTGTATTGGATTCTTCTTTATCTCCTAACACATTACTTATTGGATAGATTGTAGAAGGATAATAAGTATAGGATTTTAAAGTTCCTTTAAGTGACATTTGTCCTGGATAAGAAGTAGCAACGTTTAATTCACCGCTATAAGTTATTTTTAAGACATCACCGGCAATTATATTAGTCTTTTGTTCTTTTATATTTTCAAATCCATCGCATAAATATGATTCATCATATGTTAAAGCCGCTACAGGCACAGAAGTAGATTCATCCTTAAACCAATAATTACTACCAAATACGTATTTAGCGTTTAAATATGCAACTTCGTATTTTTCACAAGAATTCATCATTGGCATTAATGACAATACTAATAATGATATTAACGCTTTCTTAACTTTCATTATTATTCCTCCTTAGTCTCAACCGTTATTTTTCTTCTTTCATTTATTTTATCACTTATTTTTAAAGAGCAATAATCCACCAATCTAAAAACAGATTTATTTAAAGCATAACTAATTAACGAACCACAAAGTAAAATAACAATAAAGGACAGTAATCCTAAACCGAAGTATTTAATCCACCAATAAGCATCTAATGGGATTTTATTAGAGAACATAATCTTATGATAAAGAACATCTCTGAAATATGGGTTTTCATGTATTAGATATACTTCTAATACTCCAGAGAACAAAAGGTTTAACCATTTTGAAGAAAAACTTGGAAGATTAACAAAGAATTCAAAACTAAAAATTGTAAATAAAACCATAAAGGTCGCATTCATACCAGTTAAGTTTAAAGGATAATCTTTTAAAAACGGAAGCTTATAAGCGTAGAAAGTAATTAAAGATACTCCTACATATAATGAAACACTAATAATTAAATTGATGTAATTATGCTTCTTAAAAAACGAAACCGAATAAAGTTTAAAGTAACTAGCAATAATATAAACTACAATAAACCACGCAAAGGTAGAAAAGTTAGTGCCTTTCAAAAAGAATGATGGAAAGACAGAAAAGACAACAAGCAAGAATATTGCAATAGATAAATGAGTGTATTTACTAATATGTTTTAATCCCGCATTAAGTATCGGAGATAAAACATATAACAAGATATATGTTGTTACAAACCAATACGTATCAGAAAGAAACGGAGTGAATTGTTGGTAGATTAGTTTTACAGTAACTTCCTCAGGAGTTAAGCACATATGCATAATAAAAAACGCAAGAGAAAAAATAAGCAATTCAATTAAGAACCTTACTACTCTCTTCCAAGAGAAAGTAGCATCAATTAAATAATAGCCAGAAATAAAAACAAAAATGGTAATTCCAACCTTACCACCATTAAACATAAGATGTTGAACAAACCCATTAAAGGTTTCTCCACCATATCCACTAACGCCGCCATGATAATACATATGATGAAAAAAGATCATCAGCATGCCAATAACACGTAAAATCTCAATATTAGTATTTCTTTTCTTTTTAACTAATTCCATATATTACTCTTTTCCACAATTAATTAATAAATATACTTTATATCTAAATTTTAGCATGGATATGATCATTTTTCATCAACTAGCAACGTTAAGATAAGGATAAAATACTATTTTCAATAAAAACCGCTGAGACTAAATTGAGAAAAAAGCGCAACTTATTTAAGACTAAATTAAGATTAAAACGATACTGAAACGAATCATTTGTGAGATTCTTAACGGACTGGTTTAAGACTTAATCGAGATTAAATCAAGACGATACTGATACTTATATAAGACTGAATTGAGATGAATCTGACATGGAAGTGAGACTTATGTGACGCATTTCCGCGACTTAAGTGAGACTTATCCAATACTAAAATGAATCACTTACGAGACTCTTAATAGACTGGTTTGAGACTTAATCGAGATATAACTGAAACAATAACGATACTTATCTAAGACTGATTTTAGATAAATATGACACAAAAGAGAGAGCTAGGTGACACCTTTTTGAGACTGACACGAGACTTATCCGATACTTTATCGATATAAATATAAGACTAATTTGAGCCTTAAATGAGAAAATGTCAAAACAATCCTGGACTTATATGATACTTAAATGAATCATTATTGATATTCTTAGTGGACATATTTGGGACTAAAATGACACATATTTAAGACTTAAATAGTAATTAACTTAGACATGTTTGAGATGAATTCGACACAAAAGCGGGACCAATTCGATACCTTTGTGATACAAATATTGAACTAATGCGAGATTAATTTGTAATTTTATTAGACTTATTTAAGACTTGTTAATTATATAAATCACTGCATTTTCACGAATACTTTAGCAGTTGCTAAAGCATCACAATAGGCATCATGAATATTGCTTCTATACTCTTTTATATCTTCTTCATATAGTAAGGCATCAACTAATGTACATAACTTTGCTGAAAATGGGGCTTCGTTATATATTTGATTAAATCTTTTTTTCCACAATTTCATTGTGCAAATACTATTAAGTTCTGGAATCGTTTCTTTAAAGCTTCTAAAGTATTCACATTCTAAAAAGCCAATATCGAAACTAGCGTTATGAGCTATTATAGGTAGTCCATCAATAAAGGATAATATTTCAGGAAATATTTCTTTTATAGTTCTTTCATTACAAACATCGTAATCATAAATATGATTTACTTCACTGGCGGATTCTGAAATATGCTTCTTTGGATTTACATAGGAATCGTATTTATCAACAATATTTCCATTAATTACTTTTATCATTGCAATCTGAATTATTCTATCGTTTTCTCTACTTAATCCTGTTGTTTCTAAATCTAATGAAATAAAACTCTTGTATTTTGAATTCAAGAACTTACTTCTTCCTAATGTATTTAATTCATTGATTCTTTCATCAATATTAAAAGGAAGATCTTCTTGTTTATATAGTTCGTTATTTTTTATTTCGTATAAATTTTTTATTAATAAAGAACACTCAAAATTACTTTTATTATTTAATTCGTAATCGCCTTTTATCAATTGATTATATCTATTTAAGTTTTCCACTTTTATTTGCTCTTTAATTCTTTTATCTTCTTCGTATTGTTTTCTTATCTTATTTATTTCTGTGGCTTTTTTCTCTTTACGATCAATATAAATTGATGCGACTCCACAAAATAATAGAATTATTATACCGAATGTAATTAGCCAATAATTAATTTTATCAGTAACTATTCCACTTAAAAATAAAAAAAACCAACTATCGTTATCACCGCAAAAATTATTTTTTGCCATTTATTACTTTCGTTATTTTTATCGGTCATAACGCACCTCGATTTCTATAAAACTATGAATATATGTATTTTATCAACTAATGAACATTAACAACAAGTTTTTCGTTTTTTTTGATAAAACTAATCAAAACGTATAGATTTATATTAATAAAGCATGAGAATAATCAATCTAGATAAATCATCACAAATTTAACATATTTTATCATCAGACTAGTATCGCATTAAAAAATATGATCTAATTAATATAGTTAAAAAAAATTAAGGGGTTATATATGGATAAATATTTAGCTGACATTACAAAACTTTTTGAAAAAAATCACATGAGTGATTTATCTAGTGTTGTAAAAGAGAAGAAAATGCTTTTCTTATATTATTTCTACCACTATTATAATGGCGATGAAGACTACCTATTAGAAGTAAGAGAAGGTTGTGACTACAATAATAGTTCAAAAGATAATTATGCCCAAGCTTTCTTCCGAGAAGAAACAACAGATGGTGAACAAATAGATATTATTGTCCCATATTATGTCGATGATAACGAAACCTTTGATAAGCTTAAACTAATGACTAGAAAAAAATCTGTTGAAGCATTATTAACACAAATTAAGAAAACAGGTTACTATTCAGCTGATGCCGCACAAAGTAAAATAAAAGATTATTGGGATGCCGGCTCGGAAGCTATTGGCGTAATAAAATTAATAACAAATTACATTCCTTTATATGACGAAAAGAAAAAATTGAGAAACACTTTTGAAAGCCAAGATTTAGAAATTACAAAAATAAATGTCGAATTAATCTTTGGTGATGAAATAATAGATGATGTTAAAGAAATAACAAATGATAAACCATACGTATCTTCTAGCACCATCAAATTGATTGGAAATAATTATTTAGCATATGGTCAAGAACAATCTTTAATTGTAAATATTAGTGCTTTATCTTTAAAAGAAAACTATTCTAAATATAAAAAATCAGGACTATTTGCAATGAATCTTCGTTTCTACATCAGTGATAAAAAAGTTGATCCAGGAATTGAAGACTCAATAAGAAATCATCCAGAGAACTTTTGGTATTTAAATAATGGAATTATTATTGTTTGTGATGATTATAAAATTGAAGATGGGAAAATAAATCTAACAAATTTTTCAATTGTAAATGGTGGCCAAACCACACGAATGATCGGAGAAGTCCCTTTTGCAAATGATTTTGCGATTTCTTGTAAAATAATAAAAGCTAAAAATAATAATGACAATGATAATAGTGATTTTGTTGCTGCAATTGCTGAAGCTAGTAATAACCAAAAACCTATTAAATCAGAAGATTTAATTGCGAATAGATCTGAGCAACGTAATTTAAAACTTGAAATGTCTAAGGTTGGTGTATTTGTTTCAACAAAACGTGGAGACAGTACTGCAGCAAATCTAAAGATAAATTATCCAAATATGTGGAGCCGTTCAAAGAACGTTGAAATCGCTCAATTGCTTTATTCTTTCGTATACCAAGGCCCCGGTTATGCACGAAACTCCGCTAACAAGTTATTTTCAGTTGAGAAAAAATATAATTTAATATTTAAGGATAAAGCATATTCACCTTATATGTTGAAAGATCTCTTATATATTCGTTCATATTATGATAAATGGAAAAAAGATGTTGTAAAAACAAGCGAAGATCCTGTAAAAGTTGGCCTCGTTAAAAACTCAGCTACTTTCTTCTATGCAATTATTGGTTTAATCACAAAATTAAAGTTCTGCGTAGAATTAAAAGATGATGTAGACACCTATGGCATTAACTCTGAAAAAGGAATCTATCTTATATCACAAATGCTATATAACCATCGTATTTTCAATAAGAACTTTGATGATCTCGAGGACGATTTATTCTCTTTGTTTAATGCAATATATGATTTCTATATTGTCAAAGCCTTTAATAGCGCTAAAAACTTTAAACCCGATCTAAGCTACTCTAATTTCACGAAAGTAGATAAAAACTACCAGACATTAATTATCCCTAATGTTTACAATGACTTCTATGATTTCAATAATCTAAGTAGTAAATGGTCTCTAGTTATTGGAAATTACTTTTACGAATGTTCTGAAGAGGACGATGACGTTACAAATGAATTGCTGCAAAAGGCTCTTAGCAAAGATATTATTAGTAATGATGAGGACGAAATAGTAGATGAAATAGCATCAAAGATTGCTGTAAAACTAACTGAGTTTAGAAAATTAACGGCGGATGGACTTGGTATTAAACCTCAAGAGATTCTTAACAATAAAGAAATAGACAACATCAGTAAGTTTAAGCCAACAACCACTGAACAGTTATTAATGTTTGGATGCATTAAAGTAAAACCAAATACAAAAATCAAATTGTACGGAAGTAATATTACCAAAATAGTAAAATCGATTATTGGTGGTGAATAATGTCTACTATCAAAAATAAATATGGAATTATATACATAAACAACAAAAGATATTACAAAGAAAATCTCAAAGAAAGAGATTATTCTTTAGAGTACACTTCTCCATATTTATTTACTATTGAAGATAATGAAATTGAATTATTTGAAACCTCTTGGGTGAATCTTGTTAGACAGACAATATTAAGTTTAAATGAACTGAAACCAAAAAGTAATGAAGAATTATTAGCATATAAAAGAGATTGGAGCAAAGCAAAATTATTTGTTCATAAAGATTCTTCGCTAATTAATCACTATCCAATAAATGACGAAATAATGATAAATATTAACACTACCGCTTTACACTCGTTTTGGATTATTTTAGACTTGCTAAAATTCTACGATATGGATGTGAATAAATGTAAATTAATTATTAAACGCACACCCGGTGCTGAAAATAAAGAAGTGTGTGATTATTTTAGAGATAAACAAATTCAAAGATTCAAATATTATCTACAAACAATTCTTGATTATGATGATAAAAAAATAGCGATTGCCATAAAAAATATTCAAACATTAAATAGATATGAACCATTTATTTCTCCAAGTTATTTTGATTTATTTCTTTGTGATGATGCTTTAACTTTTTACAACATAAAATGTAAACTTCTACATTACTTATTTTATCGTAGAAAGTTCAACGAAAAGCAAATGGAAATTAGTAAAAGATATTTAGATTTACTATATGATTTCTATAAAATAATTTTAGTTTAGAAGCTATTAAGTATCTTTTCTACTATAGCAATATCGGCAGGACACCAATCTTTATTCATTAGATTTTCTTTTGCACACCAAGTTTCATCTTCGTGTTCATTACTAAGTAAATTACCTTTAATAACTTCACATCTATAAGCATGGAGAGTTATTGAAAAATCATCATATTCATAACTAGTAGTTATAAGATGTTCTTTAACATCTATATCTGTATCTAGTTCTTCTTTAATTTCTCTTGCTAAAGCTTCTTGCTCTGTTTCACCTTGCTCTATTTTGCCACCCGGAAATTCCCATTTATCTTTTAGAGATCCGTATCCTCTTTGAGCGCAAAACACCAAATCATTAATAATAATTACTGCAGCTACAACGTTATAATGTTTTTTCATCATCTATTACTCCAAATTCATATAAATACTCACTAGGTATTTTATTATCTAATACTATATCGGATAAAACTGTTTTAGTTTGTTCAATTTTATTAATATTATCCGGATCATTTCTAAGATTTGTTAAAGTTCCTTCTCCAAGATATATATACGGTTTATCAACACCATCTTCCTTCTTGATTTTTCTAACAAATAACTTAACTTTCTTATGTTGAACAAGTTTCTTTCCTTTACCATTTTCCATGGTTGTCGCAGTCTGTGATTCCCATTGAAGAATACTATCGGACAAGAAACGATCTTTATACTTTAAGCTATCCTTCTTTTGTAAATCTTTATTTAAATCAATAAAGAAACAATAATTACCATTGATGTTTTCTATACCACTCATTGAGAATAAAGATTTATTATTTAACGCAATAAAAGCTTGTTCTCTAGTATACTCTTTAAATAGAAGCAAGTTATCTGTAGCATCGTTAAAATCCAAGTCGAATTTTCCCAAGCCAAAATTTAATAAATCAAGTAAAAAATCTTTAAATAATTCAGAAGAAATATCAAAAGATAACGATATATCATTTTCATTTTGAACAATAAGTGGTGGATACTTATCTCTTTTATTTTGATTATACAATTCACTATTTGCTTGAAGCATTTTTAGCGCATGATTAAAACTTTCTTCGTTATTTATTTCATAAACACTTAATTCTTCCATTAGTTTTGATATTGACGAACTGCCATTTAATATTAAATAACGAACTATGAAAAATTCGTATGGTCTTATAAGAGGAATGAAGAAAGATAAGTGATCAATTATCTTTAATTGCTCATTGTCAAAAACATAGTAGTTATCATTTACAGCTGATAAAAACTTATAATAAGATTTGTATATTCGTATATATTTAACCAACATATCTGAAGCGTGATTATCTAAAAAGTCCATATGAGTTGGTGCTTCATTTAGATCTAAGTATTTCTTAAACGAATGATATTCTGCAGCCAATACCTTTCTAGTATTAAACTTTGTGTTTTCAATTGATTTTAATATCTTTTCTTTGGCAATTTCATCTATGTGAATTTCAATTGGAAGATTTAGTGTTTTAAAATCACTTATAACCATACTTTGCAACGACACCTTATCAACTTCAAAAGATCTCTTTTTTAAAGACCCCAAAGCCAACGCAATTTGAACGCTACGAGAATATGAATTTGCGATGAAATCTAGTACGGTTAAATAATCCTTGTTGTTATATTTTCTTAACCCACGTCCCAATTGTTGAATAAAGATTGTTGAGGATTCAGTAGGTCTTAAAAATAAAACTGTATTAATTGCAGGAATATCAACTCCTTCATTAGCTATATTGATTGTGAAGATTATTTCTAATGGATCTTCATCATCTTGAAGAGATGAATAGGCTCTAATTCTTTCACCTGTATTGTCTTCTCCTGTTAAAGCTAAAGTATGATAACCTAACATATTCATTTTTTCAGCCATTGTTCTAGCATGCTGTCTATTTACACAGAAAGCTAATGCTTTTAATTTGCCTTTTGGTCTATACTTTTCAATCTGCTCACGAATAAAATCACAATGTAAATTGTGTGAAATTGACTTAATTAATACGTCAGGTGCATCAGATCGATAATCAATAAGATCATCATCAATACCGTAGTATTTAAAAGGAACTATAAGATTGTTAACTAAGGCATCTCTTAGATTTAATTCATAAGGAACGTTATAGTCAAACAAACTTAAAACATCTTTATTATCCATACGATCTGGAGTAGCGGTTAATCCTAATAAAAACTGTGGTTTAAAGTAAGATAAAATTGCTTTATATGTTGATTCTGTTGCGTGATGAACTTCATCAATAATTATGTAATCAAATTCATCTTTAGCAAAAATATCCAAATGAGAAGACATCATTAAGTTTGTAGAGAATATAAAGTCTCTGTCTGTCTCAAAATTATCTCCATTGAATAATCCGTATGTTCTTTCCCCACCGAAAATCTTTTGAAAAGTTTTTAAAGCTTCTATAAGAATAAAATCGTTATGTACTATAAATAATAATCTTTTGGCATTGAAGTTTAATGCATCAAAAGCCGCAAGATAAGTTTTACCTGTAGCTGTTGCAGCAATAATTAAACACTTATCAATTCCTCTGTCTCTTGAATTACTAAGTTCTTTTAAAGCTGATTGTTGCATTTTATTCGGCCTGATTAAATCATTTCCATCGATAAAATAATCCATATCCCATCTATTGATGGCATATTGTAATTTCATGCTATATTGTTGAATAAGCTTCGATGTTAAAGGATAAACTTCATTAAAGATTAAATCAAATTCTGAAATTACTTCTTCAAATAGCTCTTTTTTATCTTTAGATACGTGGGAAATATCCCACTCGAAATTTTTAAGCAATGCAAAACGAGTAATATTTGAAGAACCAATTATTACTTCATATTCATCTTCAAATTCAAATAAATATCCTTTGGTGTGAAATCCATTATCAGCAAAACATTTATCTTCTAATCTACATTCAAAGTTAGAGTATTTATTTTGCCAAGATAAAAATAATTCTAGAGATCTAATATCGGTGAAGTTTTGATATGTAGAACATATTATTCTTCCTTTAGCTCCTCTACTTAAAGCCGATTCTAAAGAACTACTTATTAAATCTAAGCCCGCTTTCTTAATAAACGAAACAGAAAAACTAAAACTATTGCAAGTTTTTAAACTCTTCTTAATTTCATCAATAAAACGTGTTTTAGAGGTATTTGTAAGAAATTTATTCATGAGACCAGAATAGCACAAAAATGAGACTTTTAAAACACATAATAAGTATTAATAATTACACTTTGAAATATAAAATGCAGGAAACACCTTATCTTTTCTTCAAAACCGCATTTAACCACTTAGTCTGATTATCCGGCCTTACATCTATAGAAATCATAGACTTATCTAAGACAAAACCAGTATCATTTATTAACTCTTTTAATGATTCTTCAGTAAGATCTACAAAACATCTATCAGTTCTCACCCCTTCAAAATCACCATATCTAAAAGACACATACATTAGTCCATCTTTTTTCAACGCTGCATAACATCTTTTAAATACATCTTTTAATTCAGAAGAAGGAATATGTAAAAGAGAAGCACAAGCCCAGATACCATCAAAAATATTCACAAAATCAATATCTTGTGCTTCTCTTTGATATACATTTTTAATTCCAAGTTCTTTTGCTATCTTACAAAACTTTTCCACTGGATCTAAAGCGTATACTTTATATCCTTTAGATAAGAAATACAAGGAGTCTCTTCCTGAACCAAAACCTAAATCTAAGATAGTACTTTTATTTACTAATTCTTTTTCAAAAAAGTCATATTGAACTGACATATCGCATTTGAAAGTATGATCAATAAATGAATCAGCGTTATCTTCGTAATATTTAATGTTTCTGTCCATAATTATTTTCCTTTGTTTATATTATCGTATTACGTTATTACTTAGATTAAAATAATTCTTCTTATACTCTAAGATTCCATCTCTTTTCATCTTACCTAATTCCTTAGATAACGCACTGCGATCAAGATTAAGATAATCTGCTAACTGCTGACGATTAAAAGGAATAGTAAAAGATAATGACTTATTAACCAAAGACTGATACGACAAATAAGACAACAATCTTTCTCTTATTGTCTTATATCCAATGTGGAGATTTCTTTTTGAAAGCTCCATATTTTTCTTTGCGGATATATGAAGTAAATTCTCAATGATAATATGACGACTAGTACAATGTGTACATGGACAAAACAACTTATTTACATCGATAAATATTACTTCACAATTTTCATTTGCAATCGCATTAATTAATAATGGTTCGTTTTTTACTAAAGCGTATGATTCAGCAAACACACCACCTTTTGAAACTATGCTTAAAACTGTCATATTTCCAGAAAAATCAACATTTTCTATTCTGACACTACCTGACATAACAAAACCTAATTCAGAAGTAGTATTACCTTGAGATAAAATAACATCACTTTTTATATAAGTTTTAATTTTAAAATCTAGATGATTAAAGATATTATCTAATTCATCTTTATTACATCCTTTAAACAAATGAGAATTTAATATTAAATCAGTATTCATAGATAGTACCTTTTCGTGGTTTTAACCACTTATTTCTTTCAAATATAATAGTATCATATAAATGGGAGAAAAGGAGAAAGAATGAATAAGATAGAAGTAATATGTGAATTAATTGGTCTAGTTGGAGCAACAGGAAACAACGGAAAGACTCCAAATACTGACTTAATTATCTTAAAAGCTTTAACAAATCCTACTGCTGAATCCTTAGAGTTAATAAGAAAAGAAAAACATCTTATTGCTCCAAACTGTGAAACCTGTACTTCTCCTTGTGGTAACACCTCAAGATACGACATAAATAGATTTTATAGATCTAGTAAAAAAATAAAGAACTAAAAGAAAAAATAATAACCAAAACAACAGACTACGCCCAAGAAGATTTAAAGAATAAGACCTTAACTCACATCGAGTTAATCTATCAAGGTTTAGCCTATTTCGGATATGACATAGAAGACAACATCTTAGAAGAATTCTTAAAAGAAGGAGGAAAATAAAATGCTTAGAAGAATAATTAATATCGACAAAGAAAAATGTAACGGTTGCGGGATATGTGCTTCCGCTTGCCATGAAGGAGCTATTGAAATAATAGATGGTAAAGCTACTTTAACAAGAGAAGATTACTGCGATGGACTCGGAGATTGTTTACCTTCCTGTCCACAAGGAGCTATTACTTTTATTGAAAAAGATACTTTAGAATATAACGAACAAGCCGTACTAGAAGCTAAAAGTAAGAAAGAATGTCATAACTCCTGCCCAGGAGTAGCACCAAAAAAGCTAAAAATTAATCCATCCAATATCAAAGATATTAGACCTGGTTCATCTTTAGAACAATGGCCATGTCAAATCAAACTTTCTCCACTTAACGCTTCATACTTTAATAACGCCAAGTTATTAATCGCAGCTGATTGTACAGCTTACGCTTATAGTAATATCCACGAGGATTTCATGAAAGATAAAATAACCTTAATCGGATGTCCAAAACTAGATAATACCGACTACTCCGATAAACTCGCAGAAATCATCAAACTAAATAACATTAAAAATATCACAGTATTAAAAATGGAAGTACCTTGCTGTTGCGGATTAGAAAACGCAGTAAAGAATGCCCTTATTAAAAGTGGTAAATTAATTCCGTGGCAAGTAATTACAATTTCTATCGATGGAAAAATAATAGATTAAGAAAGAGAGAAAAAAACTTATGTATAAAAATATTGAAAAACAAACCAAACTAGAACTTAAAAACTTAGTGACTTATCAAGAAGGTCAAGTAATTAGTAAAACATTAGTTCAAAACGAATCAGTAAGTGTAACAGTCTTCTCCTTCTCTAAAGGTGAAGAGATATCTTCACATTCATCTTCTGGAGATGCAATGGTTACTGTTCTAGAAGGAACAGGAAGATTCATCGTCGGAGATCAAACCTTCATTCTTAATAGTGGAGAAACTTTAGTAATGCCAAAAGGTATATCTCACTCTGTATTTGGAATTGAAAAATTCAAAATGTTACTAGTTGTCTCATTTTAATAAAACTGCTGATAACACGTAAAATTGCAGTCGAAAAATAAAAAATGTTCGAAAATCGAGAAAAATGTTTAAATCAACTATATCAGAAGATTTAGTTCAAGATAAGAAAATTTATTTTGGAGGATTAATTAACCATGGAAACAATTAATGATTTTAACAAAATAATTGATCACTTACGTATTACTAATGATATTTCGGTAGATGAACTCTGCGATGGAATAATCTCTACTCGTACATATTTTAGATATATTAATAACATTCAAAATATATCATTAAGCACTCTTTCACTGTTGCTAGATAGATTGAATATAAACTACGGTCAATTAGCGTCCTATACTGATATATTTCAAAAGTCTCCACATATTCCTCAAAAAATAGATTATCGATTAAAAATACACTTTCTATAGTGATATTGAAAAAGATTCTTACTATGTATATAAACAAACATATCGTTTTAATTTAGAAGAGATATCTACAGAAGAATATCTTTCTTCATGCTTACCATTAGTAAAAAAATACGATGACTTAAGTACAAAAATCGTTCTTAATCAATATATGCGTCTTAATCTGCTCTTTGCTGATTCTTCTTTATATAATTTAGCAGACTTATCAAATCAAATACTAGATATTGATTTTCGATACAACATCATGTTCTATCTTTTAAGTTTATCAAACTGCCTAGATTACTATATTTTTAATCAAATAAAAGATGTCGAATTATATAAAAAATTATTAGATAAAGAAACTGAATTACTTCCAGTATGAACCATAGCTCTCGTCTATCTTGGTAACATCTTTCATAAAGCGTACTATCTAAAACTTACTAATACAAACGTTAACGAAATGAATCACTTACTTTTTAAATACATTTGTCATGAAATAAAAACCATTCATAACAAAACTATCTATTCTATTTTAGATAAAATAGAAAAAACTTTTTAAATAAAAATAAAAGACTTCATCCTAGAAAATTTAGACAACGAGTTAAACCTCAACAACATTGAAATAGAGGACTAAGGGTGTGAAAATAATAAGTAAACGTGATACTACAACTATATATGAAGACAAAGGGGTCATAATTAAATCTTTTTCATCCTCCTATCCTAAAGAAAAAATCTATAGTGAATATGATAACTCACCACTCATGTACTACTGCATCAGTCATAATTCACCTCGTGCGCACTTAGTAACAACATATAAAGATAATCTCAGCATCATCTTTGACAAAATAGGAGGTTCAATGCTAATTGATGCTCTACTTACGGCGAAAACCCCTTCATTAATTATTAACAAGATGGCAAAACTCCATCAAAAAATACTAAAAAATAAATTAAGAGAAGAAGTGATATCGTTTAAAACTAGACTATACCAACGAACAAGTAATCCTGAAGTAAAAAAATGATCGATGAACTTCCAGATGGAAATTATCTCCTTCATGGAGATTTTCATCTATGCAATATTATCGTTAATAAAAGCAAACAATTTGTTATTAATTTTAGTCATCTTTGTAAAGGACCGGTTTTAGCAGATATAGCCCAGACGTATTATTTAATATCTTCCGGACTTTATTACGAATCGGTATCTTTACCAGCAGAGAAAAAAGAAATATTAAATAATCAACGTATCGCCTTAGCTAATTCTTATTTATCCGCAATGAAATATATTTTTAGCGATATCAAAAATTACATTCAAGTTTACGAAAGATTAAATAAACCAAATTTCTAAAATCAATTTAATATTTTTAAGTAAAATACGTTAGTTTAAACAATACATAAAGAAAAATTACTTTATGGAATTACTTTTCAAATAAATAGATTGATTTTATTATGTTTTAATAACATATATGACTAGATTAAACAAATCACAAAGAAAACGAAGTTAAGGAATTGAATACTATATTGCAATCTTATCGCAAATATTACTATTTTTTTGCGACAAAAAATAATTATTTTGATTTATTGCTTCACTATATTTATTTTTATGAATAGAATAAAAAATCTATTCTTGTTGTGCTATACTAAAAACACAAATCAAATCTCGTAACATATTTTGGGGAATGGAATCACGAGATAAAATTATTTGATTCCTAGAAAAGGTATAAAAGATGACAAGAGTATCAATAGTAGTTCCGTTATACAACGAAGAAGAAATGCTTCCACTATTTATGGAGAAATCAAAAGATATATTTGTATCTAATGACAAATATGTTTTTGACATTACATTCGTAAATGATGGATCGAAAGACAAAACATTAGAGTTGTTACACAAGATAGTTAATGACCATCCTAATGTATCCTATCTTTCTTTCTCTCGTAACTTTGGACAAGATGCAGCCTTAGAAGCTGGACTTAGAGCAGCTAAGGGCGATGTTGTAATTCCTATGGATTGCGATTTACAAGATCCACCTTCACTTATTCCACAAATGCTTAAGAAATACGAAGAAGGATACGATGTAGTTAATCCAAGAAGAATCAAAAGAGATGGCGATAACTTTATGAAGAAAACTACATCAGGTATGTTCTATCGCTTTATTAACAAGATTTCTGGTCGTGAAGTTATTCCGGAAAACGTTTCGCAATTTAGACTTATTTCTCGTCGTGCGTTAAACAAAATATTAAGCATGCCAGAAAAGATTAGATTACTTCGTTCAGAAGTTCCATATGTTGGATTTAAAACCTGCTATATTCCATTTGAAAGACAAAATAGAGGTGCTGGTAAAACTAAATACAACTACAAAAAGATTTTTAATCTTGCTGGTCATACCATCGCTTCAACTACAGATGCCATCTTAGATTGGCCTTTGTTATTTGGAATTGGCTTTGGTGCTGTATCTGGTCTCGGTTGGATTGCAACTTTAGTGTTATATATACTTGCGTTAAACAATATAGAACAATATGGTCTTATCTTCTTACAAAACACGGAGACATGGTTAATAATTACCACTATCTTAGTTGCTGTAGCTATTATTTCATTGCTTTTATTCATTCCTTGCTTATATATCAAAAACATTGTTATCAATATTCAAGGAAGACCTACATATATTGTTGAAGAAGAATATCATCCATTAGAAAAATAATTTATTAACGATAATCTATTACCACCTTGGTAATACCATTATCGTTTTTTATTATTTCTTTTTTCTTCGAGTAATCGATATACGAGCCCTTGTTCTTTAAAATAGTTAATTCGACTTTCTTCTTATCTACAAAAGTATTAAGAGTAATCTTGTCTATTTCTTTATCTAATACTGGAGTAATGTTAGCAAGTGAATTATTAATTCCGAACATTTCAAACACCGCTAAAGTTAACCATGTTGCAGTTCCTGAAAGAATTGGTCCAATATGTTCACCGGTTTTTGAATTGATATACTGAGTGCAGAATCTTGGATTGCCTTTATTAATAAAGACGTTATCTAAAACTTTGTATGGTAAAACTTTGTTAACCATAAAGAAAGCATCATCTAACATTTTAGTTCGAAGTTCAATATCCTTAATTGTTTTACTACGTTTTAATAACGCAACAACAAACATCATGGTTGCGTGTTTAAACACACCTCCATTCTCCCTATCTCCTTCATAATAATGATCGGTAGAAGAAGAAGTGGTACCAACTTTTGATAAGTCCGAAGGAGAACAAAGAATATAGCCTTCTTTTGTTCGTAGATATTTATCTACTGTATTAAGCATCTTCTTGATTTCTTCTTCACTCGCAATATCGCTAAGTAAAGACCAGGAGAAACTATTAAGATAATATGTTCCATCAATTTCATCTTTTGAAGATAATCCATCTCCTTTACTTCCGATATAATCGATCTTATTTTTATATAAGAGAGGAAGGAGAACACGAGCAAAATAATCATACTTATAAGCGTATGTTTTAATATTGGAAGAAAGATCTTTAAGAACATTATTCCATTCATCTTTCTCTTTCTTATCATCTAAAAAGGAGATAAATTCTTTTAACGCAATAACTAATAAGAAAGCATTCATAACCGATTCAGGTTTATCAAATGGAATTGTCGATCCAAATTCTAAGTTATTTTTCTTAATTAATTTCTTGTAGATTTTTTCTTTATCACCACCACTTAAAGGCGAAGAATCAACACGCAAACAATCATTCCAATCCGCTGTATCTAAAAGTGGAAGATGATGAACACCGACGGATATCTTCGAAGAATAAGTTACAATCGCTTTTAAAGTATCTATTAACATTCGTGATTTATTATTTGAAGCAATTTTAAACTTAGAATATAAGATGTTTGAATCGTTAGTATTCTTAATATATGTATATACCGCGTGTAATAACCACAAGCCATCATCAGAACACATGCCGGCTTCTTTACCTACGTAATAAAAATTATGATTAACATAGCCAAACTCATAAACATTCTCAATCCACTTTTTTAAAAGTGATTTACTTAGTTTAATATTTCCGCAAGAAGCTAAATACGGAATTGAAGCATAGAGATCTTGAATCTCTCTAAAGCCGATTTCCCGATAACCTTTCTGCGTCTGCGCAAAACTACGAGAGACAAAGCTTTGATATAAAACTTGGAAAGGTAAATTGTTGTTAATATACGATTCAAAATTTTTATCTTCACATTCGACTTTGTAGAAAGAAGAATATTTTTTAAATGAGTTTATTACTTCATTTAATAAAACTAAGGCTGATGAACGGTCTTTACATAAATCAAATAAAGCTTCAACTTTAGTATTCAAAGTTTCATTGATAGATTTATCTTCGTCTTTATAAACCGCTCCAACAAACGTATCGATATACGTTGTTGCTTTTTCTTTTAAATTGATGTCTTTTCTTAAGGCAAAGAAAGACGCAGCGGACTTACATGGTTCCGAATAAAACGAATTAATTCCTTCTGGATTTTCAATTGTTCCTCTACCAATAAAGGAAGCATAAGAGGAAGAATAACTAGATGCAAAACCTTCTTCGTTTCTCAAGGAAGCAAAGCGAGCTTCTTCATTTAATTTTTGAAGTTTATAAGAAGGAGAGACAGCAACGATGTTATGTTTCTCATCTCTTAATACTCTGCTTTCCGTAATAATACTTTGATATACGACATCTTCTTTCTGCGCATCCGGAGAAGGAGAACCAAACATACCAGTATAAACAAGCGAAAGATTACGAGCAGTATCAAGTTTATTTGTTATATCGATAAGTTGTGCTTCAATCGCCTCTGGTAATCCCTTTTTTTGAGGAAGAATAAATATCGTTCTTTTAATATTCAAATCATCTTCATCATAGTAAAATTCTGATCTGTTATTTTTATGAATGCATTTTGTGGCATTTTTACTTCCACTGTAAAAGATGATCTTTCCATTCTCAACGAGATAGAACTGGCGATTAAATGGGTTTCCATTTTCTTCCGCTTGAATATCCCACCTAGTTGCAAGGACTTGAAAATTAGCTTTTCCTCTAAATGATCCACCACCTTTAGAATTTACTACAGCTTTAGGGGTGGTAAGTAATGGTTCATCACTTTTAAATCTATTTCCCAATAAAAGATTAACGTCAAAATGCGGTCCAATTTCAAAATAAGACGGAGTTAATATTTGTTCGCCTTTTTCATTTAAGGAACCGTATGATGACAATAAAAGATTAATATTATCTTTGATCTGTTTTTTAATGTTATCGCCTAAGATATATGCATTATTCTTTTCATCGATTAATTCATACTCTTTATTTTTTATAATTAATACATATGACTGACGTTTATTTAGTTGATTAATAAAGAAAGATGATTTCAGTAATGCATAACAATACGGAACATAATGCGTATCGTTGCTACTAACCACAGCTAAAACTGACCTCACAGTAGAATCTAAATAACACGAATCGATAATATTAAAAATAGCAAATTTTTCTTTTGCTAGTTTTAACGAAGTAATTTGTTCATCTCGAGATAAATACGATGTCAAAGTCATAAAATTTTTATCCTTTAACTGCGCCAACAGTTAAGCCTTTAATAATGCTTCTAGAGAAAATAAAGAAGACTATAAGTAAAGGTAAAATTGCCACAGTCATAATACAGTAGACGCCACCCATATTGAAAGTTTCTGGGGATGAATTTTTAAGTAAAGAAATAATAAGTGGTAAAAGAGAATGATCACCACCCGCATTAATAAGAAGTGATGGAACGAAGAAATTATTCCAACTACCAACGAAAGCGAAGATAAATTGTAGTGCTAAGGCTGGCTTAATCATTGGTAATGCAATTTGATGGAAGATTCTAAATTCTGAAGCTCCATCCGCTCTAGCCGCTTCAATAACGGCAAGTGGAAGAACACTTTCAAGGTACTGCTTCATGTAGAAGTAGGTGACTGGAGAAGCGATTGCTGGAAGAACAATCGGAATAAATGAATCTGTTAAGTTCCATTTAGTACAAAGCATAACTAAACCTAAAGAAGATACTTGAGTCGGAATCATCATAATTGCAATGATGAAAGTAGTAATAGCTTTCTTAAACTTAAAATTATAGATGTAAGTTGAATATGCTGTTAAAGCGGAAAAATAAATTGTAAATACCGCACATAAGAGCGAAACTATTACCGAGTTGCGTAATGCGACAAGAGTAGGAATATTAACATTGGTAAAGACCCATTTGAGATTATCACCTAAAGAAGTACCAAACCAGAAATTAACTCCAGAGGATATTTCCGCATTTGAATGTGTTGCATTAACTAGCATGCTGTAGAAAGGAGCAATACAAATAATACTAATTAGAATAAGAACGATATATGCTACAGTTCGATTAATTTTAAGAGTAACGGATGAAGACTTTCCAAATTTTAATGAATTATCGATTGTCATTTGCTGCTTCATATGATTCTACCTCCCCGTAATTCTTAGAAAAATTAAGCCATAATTTACGACGCTTACGTGATCTAATTTCTTGTTTTCTTGCATCTCCGTGAGGAGTCATTGTTCTAAAGACAAAGAATGATAATATTCCGGTAATAACGAATAAGACAACACTTAATGCTCCAGACATACCATAGTTCTTAGAAGTAGCAATAAGGCTACGTAACCACATCATCAATGTATATGAAGATTCATTTAATCCACCGCTACCTTGAGTAAAGATATAAACCGTATCAAAGAGCTGGATACCACCAATCATCGAAGTAATAAAAACATAAATAAAGATTGGAAGAAGAAGTGGGAAAGTAATAGATCTAAATGTTCTCCAAGAAGAAGCACCATCTAGTCTTGCACTTTCAAAAACCGATTCATCGATTCCCATAATACCTGACATGAGTAAGAGAGTAGTATTACCAAACCACAATAAGACATTCATAAAGACAACAATAACACGAACGTAAATTTCACTATCCATCAATCTATCCGTACCAGTAACCGTACCAATTTGTTTTAATAAAAACCAAATCGGACCAACATCGGAAGAAGAGAAAGCAAGAAGTAAATAACCTAAGGCACTAGCCATAACTAAGTTAGGCATATATATAACCGCTTTGAAGAAAGGTTGACCTTTGATCTTTAATCTCGAATCTGTAAACCATACCGCTAAAAGAAGAGCAATAACAAATTGAGGAATAGCTCCTAAGATCCATAAAAGAATCGTGTTAACAAGATACTTAAAGAAGGCTCCATTGTATCCGCTAAATATTTGAGCAAAATTATCAATGCCTACAAAATTAGGACCGATCCAAGCTCCAGATCCACTTTTGAAATATTCAAAGAATGAATAATAGAAGGTTTGAGTTAATGGATAAAACTGAAAGACAATAAAAACTATAAAGAATGGAATAATGAAAATAAGACCCCAATAGTCCGTTTTAAAGTGATGTTTTTTACTTTTGTCAACTTCTATGACAATTTCATCGTTTTTTACAGAGCTTCCTGACATAATGATTGTTCCTTTCCTTATAATTTCTAAAAAAATGATAGATAACCCTAAGAATAATCCTAGGGTTATGAATCAATTAATAACTTCTTAATCTATTAAAGAGTTGGCTTATTAACCTTTACGATATCTGGATAATAAGATTTAATCTTTGTTTCGAAGTTTGCAAATGCAGCATCGAATGTAACTTTTCCAGAGAAGTAATCATGCATTGCTTCTTGGAACTTTTCATTACAACCTTGATCGTATGCAGACATATTCTTCATATCGATTGTTGATGCACTCTTTTCGAATAATGCAACATGGTTTTGTTGTAAGAAAGCTGATTTATAAGTAGTATCAGAAGCAATTTCGTGCATACCGGAAACTGTATTTGTATAGTCTTCACATTCATTAGTAATCTTCTTCATTTGAGTTTTATTTGTGGTTAAGTCTCTCATGATTGATTTAACTAAGATTGAATCATCAGTATCTTTTGCAGCAGCAAGCCATGTACCACCCCAATACCATGAAGCTGGACCTTGGCAAACTTTATATCCACCATTGAGTAAATCTTTACCGGCAGCATTCTTAACTTCAGCGTGGCCTTTTAATGTGAAATTAATACCCCATGTTGAATAGAAGAAGCCCATAACTTTACCATTGATACTTTGGTCATTGCCCCAGGTTGTATCCCAGAGAATGGTCTTATGTGAATATTCATTGTCGGTATATTTCTTGGTTTGTCTAACCCAATCCATAATGGCAGTATCAACTGTTATTACACCATCCTTAACCCATGGTGCAGTTGAATTGTTGGAGAAGACACGATAGGAATCATCATAACCAGAGAGCATATATAAGTTTTTCTCTTTAGCTTTTACTGCAGCAGCATCAAACTTTTCCCAAGATGATAATAATTTTTGAACTTCAGCTGGATCAGATGTACCAAAGACTTCTTGAGCATAGTCAGCTCTATAGGCATAAAGTCCTGGAGTCGCTTGCCAGGAAGTACCATAAACTCTTCCATCGCTAGCAGTAACAACATCTTTTGTATATTTGTATTGATCTGCGAGTTCACTATCACTGAAACCTAAACCATCTTTGTGATCAGCATCTTTATCTTGTAAAGGTAAAGCATAGGATGGAGAAGCATACTTCTTTGCAGCATCAGCTTCAAACAAGAATAAATCTACTTTATCATTTGGTGCAGCTTTTGCATTAGCAGCTAAGGCTTCATCAAGAGAGGTTTGATATGCGCCACCATCGTTTGGTGTGACATTCCATTTTACAATAGTGCCATCTCTTAATAATTCAGTACCATCTTCATTGGTTTTAACCCAATCAGTGCAATAGTCTCTGAATCTATTCTGGAATTCATCATTCCATACACGAATGTTTAAGACATGTTGACTACCGCCGTTGTCACAGCTAGTTAAGCCACAAATCATTAAAACTGATAATAGACCGCTCGCAATTCTTTTCTTTGAATTCATTTTAATTACCCTCCTGAATTTCAATTTTTGAATAAAGCATATATGTCATAAATGCAGTCCGCATTTTATAACCGTTATTTAGAAGACACGACTTTAACAGTTCCGCCCGTTTGGACTTCACCATCAACTACAATTACTTTTGGAACGAACATTTCTTTATGTTCAATTCTACCGATAAGTTCATTTGCACTTACTTTTCCAAGTTCATCTGCTGCTTGAACAAAAGTAGTGAAGATTGGACGCATAATACGTGAGATGTTAACTCCATCAAAGCCCGCACAAGAGATATCCTCTGGAACTTTGTATCCTGCGTTTGTAATAGCGGATATTCCGCCAATCATCGAGACATCGTCTGGATAGATGATGCAAGAAGGAATGTTTTCACTAGCTAATAATTCTTTGGTAATCTTACCTGAAGACTTTGGATCGTGGTAAGCACCGGTGAATAATAAGCTTTCATCAACTTCAATATTATGTTTTGACATCGAGTGATAGAAACCTGCAAGTCTCTTTTTAGTAACTTCAGTATTTTCACCATGAATAAAGGCTATTTTTTTATGCCCTGAATCAATGATGTAATCCGTAAGACTTTCAAGTCCTGAGGCATTGTTACTTAAGACTGCGGTTGCGCTGTTATATACATAATCGATAGTTACACATGGAATCTCACTATTAACTAATTCTTGTACTTCTTTATCAGTGAAATCCACGGAGACAATTACGACTCCATCTAATCTTCTATATCTTGTGTGTTCAAGATAAGAAATGGTTTCGCCACCGTAATTATGAGAGATAAAGGTTACGTCGTAACCTTTACTTTCTGCTTCTACCTTAATTGAATCTAAGATAGTAGAGAAGTACTCATGCTTTAAGCCCCACGAAGTATGATCAACATAGAGAATACCAATTGAATGTGTTCTATTATTCTTTAAAGAACGTGCGATAGCGTTTGGTATATAACCCATCTTCTTAGCGGTTTTACAGATATAATCTATCGTCTCCTGCTTAAGCTCTGATGAATTGTGTAAAGCTTTACTAACAGTTGCAGTTGATACATTACACTTAACAGCTATCTCTTTTATTGTTGGCATAACCCCTCCGTAAAATCTACTTAATCGATTACGTAAACATTATAATGTAAGGGTTTTCACGTGTCAACGGCTTTTTATTTTTTTAGTGCTTTTTAGTGCAATTAATATTATTATTCTAATAATATTAAAAATTTTTTAACTTTTTGCATAATATAATTTTTTTAGAAAAATCCTTGTAATTACGAAAACGATTAAGTATACTATTTTTGAAAAAGAAAGGGCTTTTATTGGTGAATTATATGAATTATGGCCATTTTGATGATATAAGTAAAGAATATGTAATAACAAATCCTGTTACTCCTTCACCTTGGATAAATTATCTTGGTCACGATAACTTTTTTTCGCTTATTTCCAATACCCTTGGAGGCTATTCTTTCTATAAAGATGCCAAGTTAAGAAGACTTACAAGATTCAGATATAACAACGTTCCATCCGATATATCCGGGCGTTTATATTATATTAATGATAACTCGTGTATTTGGAATATTGGCTATCTTCCAACCAAAACAAAATTAGATACATATGAATGTCATCATGGACTTGGTTACACTCGTCTTTTATCAAGTAAGAATGGTATTAAAGCTGATCTTTTATGCTTTGTTCCTAACAAATTAAATATTGAAGTTAATAAATTAGTCTTAAAGAACGAAACAAAATCAAATAAAAAATTTACTTTATACTCCATGGTAGAATTTTGTTTTTATAACGCTGTCGATGACTCAACAAACTTCCAAAGAAATTTAAATATCGCTGAAGTCGAAGTCGAAGATAACTTTATCTTCCACAAAACTGAATATCGTGAAAGAAGAAATCATTATTCATTCTTCTATTCATCCTGTAAACACGATGGTTTCGATACCGATCGTGATGTGTTCTTAGGTGACCAAAACGGTTACGAAAATCCAGAATTAATTAATCAAAATATTTCCAAAAACTCGATATGTTCAGGTGGGGAACCTCTCGGTGTTCATCGTTTCGATATAGAACTGAAACCAGGTGAAGAGAAAATTATCATCTTTGCTTTAGGCTATATCGAAAACGATGAAAACAAATTTATCGCTCCAAATATAATCAATAAAGAAAAGGCTTATTTATTAGCGGACGCAATCTCTTCTGCAACTAAAGTTGATAAGCTCTTCAACGAACTAAATGATACTTGGAAAGACTTATTATCTATCTACACGATAAAATCCGATGATAATAAATTAGATCGTATGGTGAATATTTGGAATCAATATCAATGCATGATTACCTATTGTATGTCACGAAGTGCTTCCTATTACGAAAGCGGAACTGGAAGAGGCATGGGATTTAGAGATTCATGTCAAGATTTATTCGGCTTTGTTCATCAAATACCTTCATTAGCTAGAAGTAGAATTATCGATATTGCTTCAATTCAATTTGAAAATGGTTCAACTTACCATCAATATCAACCATTAACTAAACGTGGTAACGCCGATGTTGGCTCCGGATTTAACGATGATCCATTATGGTTAGTTGCTGCCGTTTCTTCATATATAAAAGAAACCGGTGACTTCTCCATCTTATATGAACAAGTTCCATTTAATAACGTTAAAGGCAGTGAACAATCATTATATAATCACTTATTAATTTCACTTAAGTATACCATTGAACATCTTGGTCCTCATGGTCTTCCACTAATTGGAAGAGCTGACTGGAATGACTGCTTAAATCTCAATTGCTTTAGTTCAACTCCTGGAGAATCTTTCCAAACAGTTGAAAACAAAGAAGGTAATGTAGCTGAATCAGTCTTTATCGCTGGTATGTTCGTTCTTTATGGTAAAGACTTCGTTACTATTGCAAAACATTTAAATAAAATTGACGATGCTTTGTTAATTCAAAGCAACATCGATAAAATATCTGAAAATGTTATAAAACATGGTTGGGACGGGGAATGGTATCTCCGCGCCTACGATTCCTTCAGCCATAAGATTGGTTCTTCTTCTTGCGAAGAAGGAAAAATCTTCATTGAATCCCAAGGAATGTGTTCGTTAGCACTTATTGGAAACAATAAGAAATATCCAGAGAAAGCTTTAAAGTCAGTCGAGAAATATCTTGAAAATGATTATGGAGTTGAACTTCTTTATCCACCATATTCTTCTTACCATCTTGAACTCGGTGAAATATCTTCTTATCCACCAGGGTACAAAGAGAATGGCTCCGTCTTCTGTCATACTAATCCGTGGATAGTCTTAGCTTATTGCTTACAACATAACGGAAATAAAGCCTTTGAAATTTATAAGAAGAACGCTCCTTCCTACATTGAAGATAATTCTTACTTACATCTTACCGAGCCATATGTCTATTCTCAAACTATTGCTGGTCGTAGCGCCGCCCACTATGGAAGAGCAAGAAACTCTTGGTTAACCGGTACCGCCTCGTGGTCATTTGTTGCGGTAAGCCAAGGAATACTTGGCATTATCCCAACCTTTGAAGGATTGAAGATTGATCCAAGCCTACCAAATTCAATTAAAAAAGTTGAAATCTCACGTTGCTTCCGTGGAACTACCTATAAGATAGTAATTAATAATCTACATAATAAATCAAAGATTAAAGTAGATGGAAAAGAAATTGAAGGAAACATCGTAATTCCTTCCACTTCAAAGATAATAAACGTCGAAGTAAATATTTAAGGAGAAAAATAAAATGGAAAACAAAATTAAACTAACATGTCCTCGTGATTCTTTCGTCAATTTACAACATATTGATAAGATTTACGACAATGGTGTCCAAGCTGTCTTTGATTTCAATCTTGATATCAAAAAGCACGAATTTATTGTCTTTGTTGGTCCTTCTGGTTGTGGTAAATCTACCACATTAAGAATGATTGCCGGACTAGAAGAAATATCCGCAGGTAATTTATTTATCGATGGAGAATATGTTAATGATTGTTCCCCAAAAGATCGTAACATTGCAATGGTTTTCCAAAGCTATGCTCTTTATCCGCATATGACCGTTTTCAATAACATGGCCTTCTCTTTAAAAATTAATAAGATTCAAATGAAACAATACACTCCTGAATCTCAAGCGGAGATCGATGTATGTCAAAAAAAATTGAATAACCTTTATAAATCTTATCATAAGACTAATAAGAGAATGGATGAACTCACCGTTTTTAAAACAGATTACAAATACGCTTTAAGAGACTTAGGAAATATCACTGATGAAAACAAAGCAAAACGTTTCAAAGTCAAAGTAGATAAACTAGCAGCTAAGTTAAAAGATTACGATGCAGTTTACGCTTCCTATCAAGAATATAAAGCGAAGATAGAAGAAGAAACTAAAACTCTTACTGCTGCTAAAGAAAGAGCAAAATATTTACTTGCTATCGATGAAAAGAAAGTTAAATTTTACGAAGATAAAATTAAGAAATGTCGTGAAAGCAACGACTTATCGCATATCGATGAATTAGAAGCTAAACTTAACGAAGCCAAGACTACTGAAGTACCAGTAGTAAAATATGTCCATGTTCCTAAAGACGAAATCAATCGTCGTATTCATGAAGCTGCAAAGATTTTACAGATTGAAGAATATCTCGATCGTAAACCAAAAGCTTTGTCCGGTGGACAAAGACAACGTGTCGCTTTAGGTCGAGCAATCGTAAGAAATCCAAAAGTATTCTTAATGGATGAACCATTATCAAACCTCGATGCCAAACTCAGAGTTCAAATGAGAACTGAAATTGTCAGATTACATCAAAGTTTAAATGCAACAACCATCTATGTTACTCACGATCAAACCGAAGCTATGACCATGGCAACCCGTATTGTCATTATGAAATTAGGACGTATCCAACAAGTTGGTACCCCAATTGAAATCTATCAACATCCAGTCAATATGTTCGTAGCCGGATTTATCGGTAGTCCAGCAATGAACTTCTTAGATGCTAAGTATAACAAAGGCGTCGTTGAATTAAACAACGGAATTAAGTTCACTCTTCCAAGTGAATTAGTAAAGGGCAAAGAAATACCTGCTAATGTTATTATTGGTATTCGTCCAGAAGATATTCACGCTGGAAACATTGAACATGAAAAAGAAGAAAAAGGCAGTACCATTGAACTCAATGTCCACTCCGCTGAACTTCTTGGTTCCGAATATTATGTCCACTCCGATTTTGCTAACAAAGACTTAGTTTGTAAACTCGAAGCTAAAGAACTTATCTCCGCTGGTGATAAGATCAAAGTATGCATCAATCTTAATAAGATTCATATCTTTGATAAAGACAGCGAACAAACTATCATTTAACAGATACCTCCCTATCTTTTAAAACAAGAATGCGAAAATCTATACGAGTAGATGAGTAGCATTCTCTTTTTATTGCATTAAAAAAACCACGTTTTACCGTGGCAAAGATAGTTACTTGACTTAAATTCCGTATAAATATATACCGCGCATTCCAAAGTTATAAGCGGTGGTATTGTTATATGGAGACTGAACAACTCTTACTTCGATATAAGATACATTCGTTCCATCTAGTCTAATGGAGATTTCTCGATTGGAGTTAGATTCATTTACTTTATCAATAGTATCTGTATGTAAGATGACACCTTTTCGATTTATCGAGTAAATCGCGATGACAGGAAGAGCTGTATTAATCTTACTTCCTTGAGAATTCTTTGTCATTTGTCCGATACATAAACTAAGAACTAAGTTTGGATAAGTATTGAAGAAAGGAGTTTGGAATCCTTTACGTGAAGTAGTAGCTGAGCCAAACTTCAATTCACCGGTAGCGTAATAATCGCCAGCGTAGAAATTATTTCCGTATATTGCTCTAAAACCCGCCGGTAATTTATCGTTGAATTGATACATACTCGGTTCTTCTTGCGGACTAGCAAGAATCATATTCTCTTTATTTACCGGTAACGGCATTCTTCGACCCGAAATATATTCATATGTTCCGCCTGGAATAAGAACCTTATTCATATTTGGATCACTCGAATCATTGATATATGTATCTTCTTGATCGTAGTCTAAAACAGAGGGATCAACAGAAGAGGTACTAGAAAAAGATGAGGTCTCAACACAACCAGTTAAAACCAACAATGATATAGATGTTATAGTTATTAAAAATTTATGTCCTCTCATCCAATGTATCCCCTCGATATATCAACATTATACTATAAAAAAATAAAAAACAGTCTTTAAATGACTATAAATATAAGAAATATTAACAATACGTCAATGTATTTAAACAAAAATAAAAATAATGCTAACTGTTAGTTAGAAAATTAATTTTCACGATGCTTCATAGTTGATTTGCAGGCGTACATTTTTTATCAGTTAACATATACGCTTGTTCAAAATTATTAACATCATTGATGATCTCGTATCCACAGGCAGCGGTATAACCCAGAGATTTTAGTATATTTTGAATATCTTCTGTAATGCTTATTAATAAATCTTCAGTAACCTTATCATTGATTAAAAGAGTAAACTCATACCCACCAACACGATAAGCTCTATCGCGATATGAAATAGAAGATATGATGCATTGTGAAGCCTAACTTAAGGCTCTATCTCATTCAACATGTCCTTTATTATCATTGATGAATTTAAGATTGTTCATATATATAAAGATGTTTCCAGTTCTTCCTCTGATTTTCTTTGAATCAACGAAGAACTTATTACGATTAAGTAAGCTGGTTAATTCATCTCTTTGATAACTTCTAGTTAAAGAGAACAAATAGTAAAATACTACTGAAAGAACTGCAACACCATTAAGCAAGAAACGATAAGAAGAATACTTAATATCAAATATTCTTTTTTCTTTACATCGTCTCTAAGTTGAATAAAGACAATAATAAGTGCAGCAAACGGACACAAAGAATAACAAACAATAGATGTAAATTATCTAGCGTTATTTAAAGTCTCAAACGAAGATAAATAATAATCGCAACATTCTGCGATGGTTAGAATCAAAAATACAAAGGTCGATATAAATAATAAATGACTTGTACGACGTAAAAAAGCTCCATTTTTAATGAAAATAACAAACGAAAAAATGATTGAAACTAAAGTAAAATAATTTCACGAAATTATTTCCTTAACCGTAAATCAATCGCCTCACTAAACATGCTTTCTATATATTTATGATTTTAAATTGAAAATCCTTTAATGTATTAACATATTTAGTCCACTTTTGTAACGTTATTTGTTGTTACGAGCCTGAAGAATTATATCTTTTTAGAGACTTAACAAAGAATAAATAAGTAAGAGCGAAAAGAATTGATGAGACTAAAATAATAATAAGCATAATTAAATAACTATTCGGTTCTATATAAAACCATAAGAACGGAATTGAACTATTTGGGAATAACTGAGCGGAAAGAGGCAAATAACCAACAAGGCCAAAAGGTAAAACAAATAACAACAAATTATATAAGATTTTACCGACAACACCATTTTGAAAATAGATACTTCCTGGATATTGTCCAAAAGACTTCATATTATATATTCCGCTGGTAATAGATATCGAACGTTTAGTATATAAAGCGATAGTTGTACCAAAAAGCTTTATTGCAAAATAGATTAGTGGGCTAAATAACATCCCAACCGCAATTGGGAAAACTACATTAAAGGAGAAATCAATCGGAATAAACGGACCGGAAACACACATAAATACAACACCAAGAACAATTTCACCCAAGCCACCTTCCTGGAAGTATTCCGCACACATTTGAAATAATGGATTTAAAGGTTTCATCAATATACGATCAAGTTCACCTGAGTTAATAAGGCCACCTGAGTAATTCCATAACTTATCTGTAAGCATGTGATCAATTCCCATTGGAATAAGAAGGAAGCCGTATAAATATACTATATGTAAGAAAGTCCAATTGTTTATTTCGCTAATTGGAAGAGTAGCTAAGTATAAAGTAACAAAAGAAGCAAAATTAGAGACGATTAAAGAAGCAAGACCAATAAACCAGTCCGCTCGATATATCATCTTTGACTTAATCGCCATTCCTAAATAGCGAGGATATATTTTAAAATACTTTTTCATTTGTTTATCCTCCTGCCACTTCAACATGTCTAATCATTCTTCGATTTACCAGTACGGTAAGCACATATAAACCCACCGTCCAAGAAAGACTAATCGCAAGTTTAATTAATGATTCAGAATATGAATAATTACCTAAATAGATATTTATCGGAGTAGAAGCAATACCGCTAAATGGTAAATAGTTTAATAATGGTTGGATACTTTCCGGGAAGAAAGAGAATGGAATCATTCCGCCGGATAAGAACATAATTAACGTGTTCTTAATTATGTAAATTCCAAATAGGGAATTAGTAACAAAGCCAAATTGACCAAGAAGGAAATCAAACGAATCAAATAAGATTATCGCTAGTATTCCCGCTACTAAATACATAAGCAAATTCCAGATACTTGGAAATTCCATACCTAAACCAAAAGTAAATATCAACGAAATAACAATAAACATCGGTAAAGCGAAAAGAACGAAGTTTGCGACTTCTCTACCTAAAGTACAAGAAAGACATCTTCCACGATACGATACCGGTTTAGTAAGAGAAATTGAAACATTTCCTTCTCTTATATCATCCGTTAATATATCAAACGACGCTGATTGATTAGTCCACTGCGTTGTAACTATTACCATCGCTTGATAATAAATCATTTGATAATAAGTCATTCCGTTTATCGAGGTGGTTACATTCCCCGTGGAAGAATAGATTGCAAACCACAAGAAAACCATCAGGATTAGCGCACAAATCTGTTGAGCAATCCAGCCATATATCTCAAGTCTAAAAGCAAAAACATTAAGTATCGAGCCTTTGAAAAAGCCTCGATACGATGTCAGCTTTCTAAATGGATTTCGCTTCATATATTTTCTTTACTATAGTTGATAAGGAAGTGGAATCAACTTTCAAATCCTTGATAACATAATTAGATGTAATATAGCTATAAACTTTTTGTGCATCAATCTTATCCGCATCGTATGTGAATTCATAAGAACCATCTGGTTTTAGCTGACTTAAAACTTTATCATCTAAGTCTACTTTAACTTTTTGATCATCAACAACTGAGTCAGTACGTATATAAACATGTCTCAGATCTCCAAATCTCTTTTTAATACCGACAAGACTTCCATCGTAAAGAATATGACCTTCATCGATAATAACTACTCGATTACATAACGTTTGAATATCTTTCATATCATGAGTAGTAAGAATAATAGTCGTATGAAGTTCTTTATTTATTTCTTTAATTGCTTGTAAAATCTTTTCTTTTACTAAAACATCAAGTCCGATTGTTGGTTCATCTAAAAACAATACTTTAGGATTATGAATTAACGCCGCAGCTAAATCCGCTCTCATTCTTTGACCCAAAGATAAAGTTCTTACTTGCGACATCATTATCGGTTCAAGATTTAATAACTCACTTAAATACTTAATTCTCGCATTGTATTCTTCATCCGACATTTCATAAATATCGCGATATAATTCGAAAGAATCACGTAATGGAAGATCCCACCATAACTGCGTTCTTTGACCAAAAACAACACCGATCTCTTTCAATATCTTTTTTCTATCTTTGCTATCATATGGTCTTAGATTATCAAAAAGAACTTCTCCAGAAGTAGGAGTTAAAATTCCTGTCATCATTTTTATCGTAGTGGATTTACCCGCTCCGTTTGAGCCAATATAACCAACTATCTCTCCGTCATTAACCGAAAAAGAGATATCATCTACCGCTTTTGTTATTATTTTTTTATGTGAGAATAACGTTCTTATAGCGCCTTTAAACCCCGGCTCTCTATAAGGTTTTGAAAAATACTTACATACATGCTTTACTTCAATCATAAAACCACCTTTAATACCTATAGTTAATACTCTATGTATAAATTATTGCAAAAAGAATATACAAAGTTCAATCTTACGAATAAAACGCCAATATTATAATAATTTTTAATATAAAAATAATAATAATTTTATGCTAAAAACCTTCCTGTTTTCTGTTACTTCAGTCAAACTTCGAGGGTAATAATCTTAATAAAATAAATAATAATACTTATTCTTCTTCAAGAATATGAAGAATATCAGTCATGGATTTATTGTATTCTTCCTCTGTATCATTATGGAATATTAACAAATCATCTTTCACTTCAGGATTATTCAAATTTTCTGGAATTGAATAATCTACAGAGGCGTTATATTTATCCCAATCCAGCAACTTATATTTATCACGAGGAGAATTACGCTCAATCATTCTTTTTTTAATTATTTCTGGAGATGTTTCAACCCAAATAACAACGAGTTTAGCGTTGAAATTATCCTTTAACTTTTGACGCAAGGAATTTATATATTCCGTATCTCTGATTTCTTGAGTAAACGGAGCGTTAATAAGAACAATATCGTCATATTTTAAAGCCTCGAAAGCAAAATCAAGTATTACATCATATTCAACATTGCGAAGATTCTTTTCAAAGAAACCACCTTCACGCATACGCGGTAAATTACAAACATCAAAAGCCACATTTGATAAAGGAACTAACGTGTCTTTATCCAAATATACAACGTGATGTAAATTAGTCGCTAATTGTCGAGAAATATATGTTTTTCCACTAGCGGGAGGAGAGCAAACAAGAATCAATTTTTTCCACATAGTATTTTCCTCATTTCTAACTATATTCTATATTATCGGTCAATGCATTAACATATATAAGTTTCTAAAAATGATATATATTAAAGAATATAAGGAGACAAATAAAAATGAACGAAATAAAATTTAATACATTGTCATTAAACCCCTACAACACCTTAAATAACGACTGGATGTTAATTACTAGTGGTAATATAACTAACTTCAATACCATGACTATATCCTGGGGTCACTTTGGGTGCTTATGGAATCTTCCAACTGTTGTTGTTTACGTTAGACCACAACGTTACACAAAAAAGTTCGTTGATGAGAACGATATATTTACCTTATCAGTCTTCGATTCCAAATATAAGAAAGATCTTGCTTATCTTGGTTCTCACAGTGGAAGAGATGAAAATAAACTAAGTAAAACTTCTCTTACCGCTATTGAAATTAACAACACTGTTGGTTTCAAAGAGGCTAAATACACGTTTGTATGTCGAAAATTATATCAAGATAAAATCGAAGAAAAGAATTTTCTTGACCAAAAAGTCATGGATAAATGTTATCCGCAAAAAGACTTCCACGATCTCTATATTGCAGAAATAATTAAAGTATACGAAAACTAATTGAAAGTAATAGAGTTAACTAAATTATATGTTTTAACTAATCTTTCGCCATTTGTAAGATAGTAGTCTTTCATCTTGTTGAAATTTTCTTCATTTCTTATTAACTTGTAGTATTTAATTCGATAAAAGCACGAACCTAAGTTTTCATATTTTGATTTTAGATTAATCGGTAAAAGAAGATCAATTGAGCCTTCAATTGTTCCTTCACTTACCGCTTTTTTTATCTTGGCAAGGTTGCTAATTTTCGCATATAAAGATTTGTTCTTAATGTAACGTGGATCGCGTAGTATTTCATCGATTTGCTTATCAAATTCTTCGTATTTTTCTTCATAAAGCAATGTTGATAATTTCAAATTATCATAGGATAAGAGATAGGGAACATGCGTTGGTCTAAAAGTATCTTTCATATACTCTTCATACTTATTATCGTCGATATCATAATAGATTGCTGCTAAGAAGATTTTTAAGAAGTTTCTTGTTTCAGGATGCAAATCTTCTTTTAAGTGTTCGTTATACTTATTTTCTAACTTGGAAGCATCTAAATCCATTGAATATTTCTTAAAGTCTGAAGTAGAAAACTTTAAAGTTAACACAATGAGTAAAACAAAATCAAGAACAACACCTAAAACAAAAAGACCTGCGCCTAAAGCATATTTTTTTATAGTCAACATAATCACTAAAGCAACTCCAGCAAATACCAACATAGTAGCAAAACTAATTAGATAAACAAGGAAATATTCTTTCTTTGAATAAAAGCCAACTGGAATATAACGATGAGTATTATTTATAACAAAAGCTTTATTGCTAATACCTTCTTTAAGCACTTCACCTTCCATGTATTTCTCATCGTATTTTTTAGCACCGATAAAATAATAAAAAAGTAAAACAAAGAAGTGAACTAGCAAGAAAATAAATAAGCAAAAAGATGCGATAGTCCAATTAGAATAATTGAAAGTCGTATCAGTTGGTAGATAAGCCATTGCTAAGAAAAATAACAAACCAAAACCAAAGACAATTAATCTAGCTACTGGTTTTGGTTTTTCTTTGTATATTATCGCCTCTACTATAGTCGCGGCAATAGATAAACTATACATAACAATCGGAAAATAATCTATAACTAAAATGTTTTTATAAGTGAAACAAATCACCCATACTACAATAAAAATAAACAAGGCAATATATTGTATTAAAGTGTATTTGCGTAATGTTATTTTTTTCATTTTTATCCCCCCTAATATATTATTAAAAGTATATCATGTTTAATTTATTTCTTCAATATCATCGAGAAGAAAGCGTAGTTTCTATATGTGGTTTCTAAGAACTTATTATCTAGTTTTTTGCGAGTTTTATGAAAAAACGGAACTAATAACATCAAATTTAAGGATTATTAAATACAAAAAGAATTTCATTACAAAAAATTAGATAATCACGCAAGATTTTAATAAATTTAAAAGCCGCAAAAGCGGCTTAAAATTATTTAGTTGTAATTTTCTTATTAACAGCAAGTTCAACGCAGCGATAAGCTCCGTTATACATCCCTTCTTCATTAAGTTTCAAAATACGATGATTCATTTCTTCTAAGACTTCATTGCTGGAAAGAATTAATTTAATCATCGAATTAATTTCAGAAGAAGAATCACATTCAAAGGTTCCGTCTCCTATCTCAGATGCGTGAATAGCACCATAAGCTTCATGTCCACCAACTCTTTGAATCATAAGTTTTGGAATAGGATAATAGGCTAACTCACTTGGTTTAGTTAACATCAAGTCACATTTAGGCATCAAGATATTCGTAGAATACACCGCTTCAAATATATCTTTATGATAGATGGAATAAATACCTTTAATAGATTCTAATGAACTGGCTAAAGCTTTAAATTCACTCCATGAATCAAAATAATTAGTGGATAACAAAGCATACTCTTTAATTTCATTATTAAGTTGTTCATAAACATTTTTATGATCACCAAAGTTGATAAATAAGACAACTTTGTTTTCTTTGATATACGGAATAAGGAAGAGAATTATTTCTTTAAAGATGTTATATTGCGCTCCCGCTCCACCGACAGTCATCAAGAAACGAAGAGGTGAAGAATTATGTAAACGATCTAGTCTAGCTTTCGTATCTTCTTTCAAAGTTGAAACAATCTCGTGATCGATATAATGACCAACTTCATATAACACTCCATCTGGCATTGGCTTAAGTTCATTTTTAGCCATTCCATTTAGTTTCTTATATCCTAAGAATGCAAACGGGGTTTGAACAGTATGAATCGCTCCTTCAGAAAGATGAAGGGCCATTGGCCAATTGTCTGGAATAGCATTTACAACATGTGTAAGTCCTTCGTGCACCGCGGCTTGAGAAGGCCAAACATGAGTGGCAATATAAGGAATATCTCGTGGTAAATCTTGACATAAAGGTGCAAGTAATTCCGCATTCTTTTGATCGATCGAATTGTACGTTAGTTTTCTAAATCCTTCGGAATTCATCGGTTCCCAGAAGAACTTGTTAAATAGTTTGCTCTTTTGTGAAAGGCGTGATCCGAATGAATAGAGATCATTCTGATGTCTAATCATCTTACCACCGGTAGTATCAAAACTATTGTAGTCTAACCAATACGGAGTATAACCTAAGGCATGTGCACAACTTGCCATTGCAATAGAAATACGATAATGACCAAAGCCCATACGAATATTACCGATGATAATCGCTTTGTCATCAAACTTCATTTTTTTCGTACCAAGCGATAAATCTTTAATGTTCATCGCATCGAATAACGTAGCGTTATTTGTTGCTTGAAGATGAAAAACTTTTCCTGTCTCATCACCAAATTTATCGATGTACTTAGCCTTGCTTTTATTTCCTTTTCGAATTGTTTTTTTATCGATTACATTTCCGAAAATAACTTGTGATCTATCCATTTTAATTACTCCTTTGTTTTTTTAAGAGAAATAATATACTTACTTAAATTTTACGACATTAATCAAATTGATGATTTCATTATTTAGATATATCATCAGACGCTTTCAGTGAATGATTATCATTAATTTGCTTCATAACCTTCTTCTCATTGTAGAAAAGTAAGGTGATTGCCGCCAAGATACTCATTGCCATTGCAACGTATAAACTTAATCGATATCCCGTTCCATCATTACTAACAACCGTTCCTTCTTCATTAACAACATTTCCAACAATAGCTAGAGAAGTAAAAACTAACATCGCAACACCTTGACCCATTTTGAACGCAAAGGTACGAGCTGCAAAGAACATTCCATCGTGATTTTCATTTGTAGCAATACTATCTTCTTCAGCAATATCAGCAACAATTGCCTGAGGTACGACTCCTAAGATTGAAAGTGGAATACCAACTAAAGCAGAAACGATAAAGCCAAATATTTTGTTTGAAATAACCGGTTCAGTTCTTCCCGCAAAGATACCGGTAATTAAGAAAGCGAAAGCAAATAAAATAAATCCTGTAATAACCATCGGTTTCTTTCCAATTTTCTTCGTTAAGATATTAACTGGAATATAGCAAAGGAAAGAAAGAAGAGTCATAAAGATAAACAAAATCATATACATATCAGGGATATTTAGTAAGTTCTCAACATAGTACAAGAACCCTGTGTTGAAAATAGTAATACCAACCCAATAGAGAATATCTGAAAGAACAAATAATCTAAAGTGTTTATTCTTGAATGTCTTTCCTAAAGACTTAAAGGCATTTTCTTGAACGCTTACAGCCTCATTGCTTTCATAATCTTTTTCATTGATTAAAAAAGCTGGAATTAACATACAAATTAAAGCGATAACAGCTAGAAGAGCAAGAACAATACGCGCGGATAAATAATATTCTAATCCGGTCGAAGTACTTAACGCACTCCATAGCATTTTAGCTGAGAAGGCGATACCAGTACCAAGTAAATAAGTAATAGAAATATATGTCGAAATATCCATACGATCTTTTTGTTCTTTGCCTAAAACTGGAATCAAAGCATTATACGGAGTACAATACGCGGTCATTGAAATATAGAAAACCATAAGTGTAATAAATAACCATAAGATATTAACCCATGATTCACCATTTACCGGAGCGCAGAAAACTAAGACTGTAACTAAAGCAAACGGTACTGCAGAATAACGTAAGAAAGGAATTCTTTTTCCAAGTTTATTCTTGCTTCGATCCGAAGCATTGGCAATAAGTGGATCTGTAACCGCGTCAAAGACTCGACCAATCGCAGTAATAATACCAATTACAGTTAAGCCTAAGAATATACTTCCTTGAACGACAAATGTACTTAAGCCAGACCCCGCATCTGGTTGATAGAAGTTAACAAGTAAATTCGAAATAATACCGGCAAGAATCGACCAACCTAATTGACCAAGAGCAAAAATCCACATGGTCTTCTTTGTTACTTTTTTCATATGTTTATTCCTTTTTCCTTTATTATTTATTATTTTCAATATACATAACAGCTATGTCGATAAGAATTTGAATCTGTAATGATGCATCGATTGTTAAATCTGACTCAACAATAATTTCTCTTGTTAACTTTTCGCACAAAGAAAGTAAGGAGTGAGTGATAGTAAAATAGAAAGCGTCCCCGTTAATTAACGGATTAATCGAACCATCTTTTTGACCTTCTTCAAAGAACTTATCAAAAATAACCTTGTTCTTTAATAAGACCGCGTTATATTCGTTTAATTCTTCCGTTCTTATTTTCTTTTGAAGTACAAAGCTATCAAAATCATCGATGAACGATAAATAATTCTCCTGTTTTTCGTACATAGTACGGAATAAAGAGAGAATTGTTTTTATTTTTTCTAAGCCATTCTTTTTTTCAAATAATTCTTTCTTTTCAAAAAACCGTGAATTGATTTGACCCCATAAATAATTAGCGACAAGAACAACCAAATTTTCTTTCTTTCCAAAGTAACGATAGATTGTCGCTTCTCCTACACCAACCGAATGTGCAATATCACTGATGGTGACACTTTCAATTGGCTTTTCTAAAAGCATCTTGGCAGCTTCTGCTACAATGAATTCCTTCTGCTTATCTTTTACCATTATTAGACTCCTTTTTAATAAATGATAGTCTCAATATCAAATTGATAGACTATCTATCATTTTTAGTCTAGCAAAAGATGTAAGCCCTGTCAAATTAAAAATATCAATAAATTAAAGCATGCTAAAAAGTGTTAGAAATAACTAGACAACAATTATCTTCTACTCTTTAACAATTCAATATATCCATCCATCGTAATCTCATACGAGATGAATTTTTCTGATATTTTTATTTTACGGAAATTCAAATGATCAAAAAGGCCGATAGATCTGTTGTTTTCTAAACAGATTTTAGCTTTTAATCTGTCGATACGCCAGGTGATAAAAACTTTACGCATGATAGATTCTAAAGCTTTCTTGGCGTAATGTTTACCCCAGTTCTCTTGATCACCAATCGCAATTACCACTTCGTATTCTTTTCCACTTCTTATAGTAAAAAGATTTACAAAGCCGATACATTCTTCATCTAAGTCTATTAAAAAGAATCTACCATCTTGATTTAGATAATAGGTAAATAACTCCGTTTGATTTTTCTCTATAACTTTTTCAATCGCTTCGATTGAATTTATATCTTCATTTAAATATTTCGTGATATTTTGGTTACTTAACCACAATATCATTTTTTCTGCGTCTTTTTCATTTACATCAAGCCGTAACGTAATATCCATGGGGCTTTTCCTCCTATCTTTCGATAAATGAATTAAGCCTTTTAGACAACGATCTAACGGTTCTTATTTTTACTACAAGAGTAATAATACCAAATGATAAAAGAAAAATCAAAACCCTCTGTTTTTTTTCAGAAAACACGTAGAGATTATTCAGTAACACAAATGTTGATAATAATCATATTTTTATATGAATAAGTGTTGTAGCGTTTATATTTTTATAAAACGATGATATTCTATAGATAATTATAGAGGTGGTATTTATAGAACGATTAATAAAAAATTATTTATTAAAATGGAAGTATTCCACCCCGAGGAAACCGCTGCTTATTAATGTGCTCGTCAAGTTGGAAAAACTTACACAATTATTGAATTTGGTAAAAAGTTCTATACGAATGTTATATATTTGAATTTTGAAAGTGATAAAGAAAAATTACACAACATTTTTAAGAAAGACTTGAATCACGCTCGCATAATTAAAGAATTAGCCGATTGCACTAGACAAAGTATTTTTGAAAATCTAACAATACTTCAAAAGTTGATTATGTAATTCAATATAGCAACGTTGTTGTGCCACTTGAAGTAAAATCATCAAATAATGAAAAGCCGAAAGTTTAAATTTGTTTATTTCAAAATACAATCATACATATTCTCTTCGTGTCTCTAGTAAAAATTTTGGATTCGAAAACAACATTAAATCTATTCCGTTATACGCCATATTTTGCTTAAAATCTGATAACAATTAAAAGACAATTCATTTAATAAAAAGCGAGGAAAATTATGATATTAATTACAGGATTTAAACCATTCTATTCAAACAAAATTAATCCATCAGAAGAAGTAGTAGAAAGACTAAATACCGATGATATATATAAAGTCGTCCTTCCTGTTACTTATTCTTCTTCATGTAAAATTGTAAATGAGATTCTAGAAAAAAATAACTTCTCATTTATCCTTTCTTTTGGCTTAGCTCAAAAGAGAAAAACAATTACACTTGAACGTTATGCTAAAAACGAAGAAGGCGCTTCGATTAAAGATGAAGACGGAGAATTAATAACAAAAAGAAAAATAAACGAAAACAAAGATAATAGATACGAAACAAAAGTAAATCTAACTACGCTAAACACCTTACTTAATAGTAATAATATCCCTTGTGCAATCTCGGAAGATGCTGGCGCTTTTATATGCAATAAAGTGTATTTTAACGGTCTTTCTTCTTCGTATAATTCACTCTTTGTTCACTTACCTGAAATCAGTGAAGATTTCACATTGGATATGATGCTTAAAGCAACTGAAATAATTCTCGATTTTATTAATTAACTACTTCATATTGTTTTCTAGCACTATTAATAATTACCTTGTTTTGTGCTATTCTAGTTTTAGTTTAAAGAAGGAATTACAACATGAGAAAATACAAATTAGAAGATGCCAATATAACTTCATACGGAAGAACAATACTAGGATTTATTCTAGATTCGATAATCTGCGCTGTTCTTTCAGTTATTTTAACATTCTCTTTTTCTTCTTTGATTTCTTCTTCAATGAAAAAAGATGAAATATATAGTTTAATTAAACAATTTGCAGTAGATAGTTCACTCTATTATGCGAATTCATCTTCTTCTTTATCTAGTTACATTAACATCGCGCCTTATGAAGTAAAAGATACCGATCCTTCTTCTACCTGCTACGGATATGAAGTATTAGAAAATAAAGTTTGGACATACTACACTGAATTCTTACAAACAAACACGAACGCTACTACCACACTAGAAACACAAGCCCAAGCTCAAGAATGGGTAATTACCAATCTTTATAAATTAACTAAGTCAAATCCATCTTCAACTTACTATATGTTAGCAACTAAAGACGGTGAATATGATTTTACTTCTAAACCCGTACTTAATGCAGTCTATAAAGAAAAAGTAAATAAGTTAGATGAAACAGGGCTTAAGGATTTATTGAGTTATTACACTACTCCAAAAACTGGCTTATATGTCACCGCTTTATCGGATTTCTTAAATCAATCTTACTATGTTAATGAAACAGCAAAAATAAGCTACATCAACTTCATTTCTTACGCACCATTTACCGCTTTCTCAATTCTCGGTTTCTTCTTTATCGTTCCGCTATTTACTCCATATGGTCAAACAATTGGTAAATTAGTTGTCCATACTGCAGTAATTAGTAAAGATAAAAATAAAGCAACAAAATGGCAAATCGTTTTTCACTACTTAATTATCACTCTTGCTTTACTTGCTGCAGTCGTTTCTCAATATGTGTTCTTAACTATTATTGCTGTTTTGTTCCTAGCTGGAGATTTCTTAGCAAAAGTTCTTACTTCTACAAATCAATCTTTCCATGATAAATTAGCATCAACAATTGTAGTTAACATTGACGATTTAAGCGTCGATAATATTATTGATATTCAAGCGGAATAAAAAATTGAACACGATAATTCGTGTTCATTTTTTTTAAATTGCAAATAGATTATACTCCTTGATCTATCATCGCTTCTGCAATCATTTCAAAGGCGAAGATATTAGCACCAGCTAAGAGATTATTATTCAAATCGTATTTTTTTGCTATATTGTAGATATTAAAGAATATGTCTTCCATAATTGTCTTTAATTTTTCATCAACTTCTTTTGGCGTCCAATGAAGTCTTATAGCATTTTGAGACATTTCTAATCCGGAAGTAGCAACTCCACCGGCATTGCTGGCTTTACCTGGACCATATAATACAGAATGAGAAATAAAGTAATTAGAAGCTTCTAAAGTACACGGCATATTTGCTCCTTCACAAACAGCAATAACACCATTATCCACCAATACTTTGGCGTCATCTAAATTTAGTTCGTTTTGAGTTGCGCATGGAAGGGCAATATCACATTTTATTTTCCAAATAGAAGCAGGTGAAACAAAGAATTCTCCTCTTTTCTTTAATTCTAGATATTCTTTAATACGTCCCCTTTTTACTTCTTTAATTTCTTTAATTACATCTAAATCAATTCCGTCTTTATCATAAATAACACCATTAGAATCAGACATAGCAACGACTTTTGCGCCTAATTGATATGATTTTTCCGCGGCATAAATTGCAACATTTCCCGAACCTGATACTACAACAATCTTATCTTTAAATGAGGTGTTCTTAATAACTTCTAAAGCTTTTGCAGTAAAATAACATAAGCCATAACCTGTTGCTTCTTTTCTCACATAAGAGCCACCTAAAACAATAGGTTTTCCAGTTAAGACACTTTCGTTCGCGTGAGTTAATTTCTTATATTGTCCATATAAGAAACCTATTTCTCTTCCACCGACTCCAATGTCCCCCGCTGGAACATCAATGCTAGCGCCAATGTAGTTATATAATTCATTCATAAACGCTTGACAGAAACTCATAATTTCATGATCGGATTTTCCTTTTGGATCAAAGTCAGATCCGCCTTTTCCGCCGCCTAAAGGTAAACCGGTTAAAGCATTTTTAAAGCATTGTTCCAAACCCAAAAACTTAATGATAGATTCATTCACCGATGGAGTAAATCTCAATCCACCTTTATAAGGTCCAATAGCGTTATTAAATTGAACTCTATATCCTTTATTTATTTGAACGATGCCTTTATCATCAACCCATGCGACCTTAAAAGATACTAATCTATCTGGTTCAATCAATCTTTCAAATATTTTTAACGACTTGATTTTCTCGTTGCTTTCAATAACATCTCCTAATGAGTCGATTAATTCTCTAACCACTTGAAGATATTCTTTTTGATATGGATATTTAGATTCAATATCTAAATATACTTTACTTAAGTATTCTGAGCTCATAATTTTTTCCTCGCTTAATAAATACATTATATCGCTTTATTCTTAGTCCTAAAATGTTTTTTTATTCAACATCTTTTAAACTTGCAGTGGTTGCTCCTCTTTCACTCGCGGTAATTGCGCCACAAACATTTCCAAACTTTAACATTGATACAAAATTCATCTTATCCATATTCTTAATTCCATTTTTATCAATCATCGATAAGACTCCTGACATAAAGGCATCTCCAGCTCCAGTTGTATCGACAACTCGTATTCGAATAGTACCAGCAACATATTTCACATTGTTAAAATAACAGCAACTTCCCTTTTCTCCTAAACTTACTAACACTAATTGAGTCGGTTTAGCAATTTCCTTTACTTTATCATCCATGGTTTTTAAAGAAGAAAAATAATTTAATTCATCTTCCGAAAACTTCACAATATCCGCGTTAGATACTATCTTTTTTATAGCGTTAAAGGCTTCTTCATTTCCATCGAATATATCTTCACGATAATTAACATCAAAACTTAGCTTTACGTTGTACTTCTTTAATCTTTCAATTAAAAGAAAAGCATTTCTTCTTCCTTCTTCTTTTGATAACATCAAAGAACCAAGATGAATTATTGAACAGCGACTTAATAACGCATCATCAATCTTATTAATATCAATCTGATAATCCGCTCCATTGTCTCTTAAAAAAGTAAAAGAACGTTCACCATTCTTAAGTTTTACTAACGCCACTGTTGTTGTAGCGCTATCTTTCCGTTCTAAACAAAGATAATTAAAATTTAACTTTTTGGTTTCTTTATATAAAAATTCACCATTTTCGTCTCTTCCTATCGCTCCGATAAAACCAACTTCATTATTTAAATATGAAAGATTGGTTGCAACATTAAACGGAGCGCCACCAACAAAACGTTCAGAGGAGAAAGAGTCATCATTTTCTTTCTCTATCATATCAATTAAGATTTCACCAATACATAGAATCATTTTTCTCTCCTGCTTCTTCTTATAAATATCATATCATTTTCGTAAAAACTCAATGCTTTATTTTGTTGAAAAAAATCAATAAAAAAGTTTGCCAAGCGTTATTAACACTCGACAAACTAAAGATCTTATTTATTCAATAAATAATTTCAGTGGCTCTTATTTTTTGAGCAGCACTTCTTATACTTCTTGTTATACATTTTTTGTAAGTTCCCTTTATAATGTGAACAACAAGCACATTCTCCAGTAGGTTTATGAGTTATTTTTTTGTAAACATATGTTCCTATTACACTTAGTACTACTAGAATACACGCAATAATAACTATTATTTCAATCGGTTCCATTACTATTCTCCTACTATAATCTTGTCTTTTGATTTGTTGTAAAGAGCAATCCCAATTATTGAAGAAATAATAACTGCAGCAAAGATAAATGAAGTCCACCACCACGAACCGATAACATAGATCATTGTGGAAACTAAATAAGAAGTCGCAATCCAGAATAAGATAGTTGATCCATATTTCTTATTTGGGAGTTCCGCTTTAGCTGTTGCGACTGCGGCAAAACACGGAATGGTTGTCATATTGAAAGCGACAAATGAGATAAGTCCAGGAATAGTAATTCCTGTTCCTTGAATCATCGTGACCGCTGCGCTAACTCCACCATCTGCTTCAACATCGATTATTGTTCCCACAATACACGCTGCTAAAGTGCCGAATGTTGCAATAACATTTTCTTTAGCAATTAAGCCTGTAATAGCTGCAACCACAAAGACCCACCCGAACGAATTAAGTTGTGAACCAAAACCTAAAGGTGTGAATAAAGGTGAAATTAATTGACCGATGCCAGCTAGGATTGATTGATTCATTTGTTCGTCGCCTAAGAAAGTCCAGTTAAAGGAAAAGTGAGAAACAAACCAAATGAGAATTGTTGAGGCTAAGATAATCGTGAATGCTTTCTTAATAAAGTGTTTTAATTTATCACCTAAATGAAGCATTAAAGCTTTTGCTTGTGGCATATGGTAAGAAGGGAGCTCCATGATAAACGGCGGAACTTCTCCTCTAAGTGATGTATTACGCATTACAAGTACTGCGCCTAAAGCTGTTACCATACCTAATAAATACATTGAATACGTTATTATATCCGCATTACCAATTCCAAAATAAGTCACAATTCCCCCAGCAATAGCAGTAAGAATTGGTAGTTTAGCGCCACATGAGAAGAAAGGAATAACTCTGATAGAGGCGACTCTTTCATTTTCATCCGCTAATGTTCGAGTATTAATCATCGCAGGAATGCTACAACCAAATCCCATAATCATCGGCATAAAAGCACGACCGGAAAGACCAAATTTTCTAAACACGCGATCTAAGATAAATGCTACACGTGCCATATATCCAGAATCTTCTAAGATTGAAAAGAATAAGAATAAAAGTAAAATTTGAGGTAAGAAAGATAAAACAGCAAATAAGCCACCTAAAATACCATCGACAAGTAATCCACTAACCCACTGCGGCGAGGAAGCTAAACTTTCGCCCGCTAAAGAAGACAGCCAATCAGTAATATTTGTTAAGAATGATTGAAGGATAACTCCGGGTGAATTAATACCATCCGCCGTCCAAAACAATCCTTCAAAGATACTTCCTTCAAAACATATTGGAGCATTTTCACCAAATAGTCCTCCTAAGAATAAGAAGTTAGAACTAAATGTTAAATGGAAAACAAAGAATAAAATAACGAGGAAAATCGGTATACCAAACCATTTATTAGTAAGTATTCTATCCGCTTTATCGGATTTAGTTACTACTTTAGTTATATCTTTTACTTTTTTTGTTTTTGAAGCAGAAAAGTTTTTTGCAATATATTTATAACGTGAATCGGCGATAATCGCTTCTAAGTCCATTCCGAAAGTTTCGTCTTTCATATTCTTCTTAAATTCATTAACTATATTAAGAAGATCTTTATGCATCTTAACTTCTAGTTCATCATTTTCCACTAATTTCACTGCGTGGAATAAAGGATTATCTACTTCTAATCCAATGAATGCAGTTTCAACCTCATGAAGAAGCGGACTTACAACCGTCTTATCTAAAACAGTTGTTCCTTTTCTTTTTATTAATGATTCGTTATAAGCTCTATTCATTAATTCATCAAGATTTTCTTCTTTTTGAGCAGAAATACATATAACTGGAACTCCAATCTCTTTCTCTAATAATAAAGGATCGATTGAGTCTCCTGTCTTTTTAACTATATCCATCATGTTCAACGCAATAACAAATGGAATATCAATTTCTAACAACTGTGTAGTTAGATATAGATTTCTTTCAAGATTTGTGGCATCGACGACATTAATTATGCAATCTGGTTTTTCTTCCAAAATAAAATTACGAGAAATAACTTCTTCAGAAGTATATGGGCTTAAAGAGTAAATACCTGGTAAATCAATAATGCTTACCGGTTCCTTACATTTCTTATATACGCCTTCTTTTTTCTCAACTGTAACTCCTGGCCAGTTCCCCACATGTGCAGTCGAACCAGTTAACGAGTTAAATAAAGTTGTCTTACCCGAGTTTGGGTTTCCTGCTAACGCAAAACTTTTCATATGTTATTCTCCTTCTATATTGCAAATGATTAAACGAGCTTCGTTTAATCTTAAAGTTAATTCGTATCCACGAATGGTTATTTCAATCGGGTCGCCTAAAGGGGCTTTCTTTCTTAAGTAAATCTCCGCTCCAGGTGTAACACCCATATCGAATAATCTTCTACGAATTCTTCCTTCACCAAGAACATTAGTAATTATTCCTTTGTCTCCGATTTTTACTTCATTGAGTTTCATCTCTTTCATATCTATATCCTTTCATTTATCTAAATAACGACAATTTTCATCGCTAATGATTTATCTAAAGCTAATCTTCCTTCTTTAACTAACAAGATTACATTTCCATTACTACCATCTAATATAGTTAGTGTGGAATTGACTGAAACACCTAGCGATTCTAGATGTTTCTTTGTTTTATCGTCTGTTAGAATTTTCAGAATTCTAACTTCTTTGTTTTCTGGTGCTATTGCGAGTGGCATATAGTTCTCCTTACTAAGTTAGTTATAACTAACAACTTAATTAATATAAATGGTTAGTCTTTAAGTTTGTTATGACTAACCACGTGTTATTTAATCATTTTTTCTTTCAGTTGTCAATAAGTTTTGTAAAAATATGGCGTAAAAATAATTAATTGCTTTTTTTGTTAGTTGATCCATTTAACGGCTGACAGCCGATTTTTTTCAATTATTTCAAAAAACATACACTTTTCTTGCTACCTCTTCATTCATATGGCATAATTTGTTGACTAGGAGGACTTGTTAATGAAGAAAAAATATCTTATTTCAAATTTAATGCTTACATCATTACTTTTGTGTGCATGTGAAATATCCCCGATGACCTCGATTGTTGGTCCTTCTTCAACGTCCTCAAACATTACTTCTTCACCGACAAATACAGTTTCTTCTAATACTGAAACTCCTCATACAACATCAATTCCAACTACTGAAAACCATACAACATCTAATCCAACTACTACCACTTCACCAACTTCATCGACTCCACCTTCATCTTCTTCCTCTTTTTCATACAGTGTTTCAACTCCATAAGAAAAATATAATATAGAAGCGGCAGTGCGTTTAATAACTTTAAGTATTAATGATCTTGAGAATAAATATATATCAGATATTAAACCCTCGGATATAATTGTCAATAACTACAATTCAAGTCTGTATCAAATTAATTTATTACTTTCATCTGATGAAAATCTAAATACCTTAACGGTAAATTATCATTTATCTAAAGCCTCTCTTACCTCTTCTTCTCTTTCTTATACTTTTAGAGGATTTAAGGAAAAAGAAATCAAAAACGAAATAATCAGTACCTTAGAATCTTCTTTAACAATTAAAGAAAAAGGACAATACACTTTTGATGTGTCATTAAAATACATGCCTAAGAAAGATACCTATGTAAATATTACCTGTAGTAATAATGAAGTATCAGTAAATACAACTTCATTATTATTTACCAAAACCAATTATGATCAAGTTCAAAAAGTAATAATTACCGCTAATAAAAATTCAGAGTTTGTAGATAAAACTTCAACATTGTTACTTTCTTCTTTTAATATTGACAGCGTATCCTCTTCTATTACTATTAAGAACACCGATATATACGTTCCAAATGAGATCGCTGCTTCTCTTACATCTCTTGAATTGGATGAAAATTCGACTTCATCTATTAAAGTTAATGTTTCAGGTACTATTCTAGATTCAATTTCCGTCTCATTAAAAACTGATAAAGACTGTATTTCTTTATCTTCATCTAATTTGACTTTTACTTCTAATAATCGCGCTGAACAAACAGTTACTATTACTTCTACTCATCTTCCTTTAAACTATGAAGATTTAGAATCTAAAATAACTATAACCATCAACGAAACTATAAGCAAAACAATAAAAGTAACAATTAAGAATATTGATTTAGAAGAAAAATACGAAATTATCACGCCAGTAAAAGATGGATTTATTACCGCACCACTTTATTATTACACCGCTTACTATGATGTAGATTTCAAAATTAAAAAGATGTTTGTCGAATTAGACAATAGTGGAGTATGGAAATAAATAAAGTTAGAAGATTTTAATTCGTTCACTTCTTCCGCTTGTATGTTTGAACTACCGGATGAAGGTACAAGTAATTACTTAAAAGGAATATTTCCTTCGGTAAAACTCAAAGCATACTACGATGAAAAAGTAACTAAATTAGAAGGAACTCCAACATTCGAACTTGATAGTTATCGTATTAAAGCTACTTTAGGTGACTATGTCGAATACTTTCTCCTTCCGCTACCATCGCAGATATGCTTATTAATATTAATGATGCGGTAAAAATAACAAACTATAAAAAGTTTAGTCGTGTTACTAAAAACGGATATACAGAGAATTTCTATCTAGCCTTGCGACCAAAATCTACCAGCAGATTAACGCTTGATGGATTATCACCATCAAATTTTGAAAAGATTTTCGTCGTCACTCAAAATATCCGCTACAATCCCTACTACAACAGACTAAAGAATATGTTCGGGGTTCGTAACTCCTTCACCGATATGAAATTCTATGATTCAATTCCAAAAGATATAACAAATTACGCGGTATGGAGAGCAAATCTAGAAGAATGTATCGAAGTATTTAACGAAAGTTTTAAATCTTATTCAATTAACGCTAAGATCACAGAAGTCACGGACAAAACCCTAACAAAAAACACAATTAGTTATGGTATTGTTCCAGATGATTACGCTGGTTTATGCACGTATAATAAGACATCTAATTCATTCGCTATTTATGTTAATTCAGATACATATATGGTTTATCTAAACCATATAAAATCCACTTTAATTCATGAGATGGGTCATCTACTTGGCTTTAACGATTCGACATACGCCACTGATGACTCCTTATTCTCCTATTCACGTGATAGAGATGCTGTAGTATCCACAACCAAATGATTTAGCAACTCTAAACGCCTGGTTAAAAGGACTATAAAACATAGAATATTGTTATTCTATGGACTAATAGTCTTTTTTTAATACGAAAATAATAATTTATCTTTCAACCTTGCGAAAATAAAAAACATACTATATAAAGTTGTTGGAGGTATTTATCAATGACAAATATCAACTCGACTCCAGATGCTGCCGTGTTTTGTAAACTCCGTCGGTTTAACTTAATTATGGGTTGTTTCCATTTTATTCAAGGTCTAATGATGCTAATTTTGTCTTTCGTATTTGATAAGATTGTTGAGTTTACACCAACAATATATGGAACATTTCTAGGTTATAATGAAACGCTTAATGTCTTGATGAATGAACAGATTAAGTTGTTTAATTTACCTTTCGGTGTCTTAGTCTCTTGTTTCTTATTTCTCTCGGCTTTCTTCCATTTTATTATCAGCTTATTTCCAAAAGTAAATGATATGTATAACCGGGATTTAAAGAACCATATGAATCGTTTTCGTTGGATTGAATATGCTTTGTCTTCTTCGTTAATGATTGTTCTTATCGCTGTGTTATTCGGAATTACTGATATCTTCATGCTAATTCTTATTTTTGGATTAAATGCTTCAATGAATCTATTTGGTTTATTGATGGAATCTATGAATAAAGCTAATGATAAGGTCGATTGGTCTCCATTTATCTTTGGCTCTTTTGCAGGAATTATTCCTTGGATTGTAATCTTTGTCGTCGGTTTTACAAGATCTAATCTTGCGGAGATTCCTTGGTTCGTATTCGCTATATTCTTTACGTATTTAGTCTTCTTTAATCTTTTCCCTGTTAACATGGTCTTACAGTATAAAAGGATTGGTAAGTGGAAGGACTACTTATACGGAGAAAGAACATATATAACTTTAAGTCTTGTGGCTAAATCAATCCTAGCTTGGTTAGTTTTATTTGGTGTAATGCAGCCAAACTAAATTATTAACTTAATTTTCTTATTGAAAAGTAGCGCTTTTACCTTTCTATGCGCTACTTTTTTATGTACATCAGATGATAAATATATTTACGAAGGAAAAATATGAAAACATTAGGTAATATTATTTGGGTCGTGTTTGGTGGATTATTTTGATATATCGCTGTATTCTTTGTATCAGCCATTTTAAACAATTTCAAAGAACATTCTTCTGATACTCTTTGAGTAGTAATAAAATCTATGTAATTTTCTTTTTAAGTGGTAATCCTTCAACTTTAATTTGAATGATTTTCATATCTTTATCTCCTGTTAAAATGTATTTTCATATTCACTTACTTAAGTTTATACATTTTATTCGATTTTTTTAGCATCTATAAACACAAAATCCGTTTATAGTTTTTATTAAAGCTTTTATTAAAACTGGAAATACGCAAAACCTGCTAAATCATCTAACGATAATAAATAAGTCCAGGAATAGCCAATAATAACAATTATTAAAGTATACGCAACAAATTTAGTGATAAATTCATTAACACTCATATTTTTAATGCTGATAATTTCTTCTTTATATACATACTTTGAGGTGACAAACATCGCAGTTAATGAAAGAATAATATACAAAGCGCCAATGTAATTCATCCCAAGAATTTTAAATGAATTTGTAGGATTAAACGCGGTAAATAAACGATTAAAATCCAACACCATTTGATTCAAGTCTTGACTCCTAAAAATTAAAGAAGCGGGAATAAATAAAAGCATCATCATAATTATTCTAATTATTCTTACTGATTTATATTCTTTTGTTAATATCGATAATTTGTCACCTTTTTTGAAAATCAAACTTTCAAGAGAAAAAAACACTGCCGCATATGCCCCCCCCCATAAGACATAAGTCCATTTTGCACCATGCCATAACCCGCACAATAAAAATACGATAAAAATATTTCTAATCTGAATTAGCTTTCCCTGTCATATCAAGAGCACAGTCACCACCTTCGGCACCAACTCTAGAGAAGACTAATACGGCGGTTGTTGAATATGTTTTTGCAGCTTCAAGAGCACTTTTATAAGCAACACATGCTTCACTTGTTCCTTCAATAGGACCATCGGATATACCATTAGCTTGTGTCCATCCGCTTCCGTCCATTGAACCTGAAGCCGATGTATTAACACCATATTTCTTGTAGTATTCTTTCATATTCTTGTTGCATTTGAAACCAGCGGTTTCGAATGCGTCATAGAAATCGATAAAGTCATTTGATAAGTATGATCCTGATTGAGAAACGGAACCAACACCAACGTATGTAGGCGAATAAGAAGCATAACCAAGTAATGCAATATTCTTGGTTGAAGCAGATACTTTCATTGGTAAAACATTATTTTTGTTTTTTAAGAGAACAGCACCTTCTTCTTCGACAGTTTCAGTCAAATCTGCAGCTGCATCAGCAGCTTTTAATTGTGTGTCACCTTTATCGGTTGTTGCAGTACTGAATGTTCCAGACCACCAACGGGTTATAACTGTACTATATCTTGCGCTTAAAGCGTCAAGAGCAACACAGCCACCTAAACAAACAGCGATTAAAGCGGAACCACAAATGGTTAACACTTTGTTCTTAGTTTTCATTATTTCCTTCCTTTGTGTAGTTAGCTTATTTCTTTTACTATAATTATAATTTTGTGCACAATAATAAAAATGTAAGCGCTTAACTGACTACAATATGGATTCTAGAAGAAAGAGATATGTAGTGCAATACGGGAAGGACGAACGGCCTTTTTTACGGGACAAGACGTAAAAATGACATTTATTTATTTTAAAAATTTTTATTTTTATTTCCTTTTTAGATATGAATTCATTTTACAGTTATATAAATTTATTCATTCAAAAAAAACTAAATGAATATTATAATTAATTTTTTTTAATAGACTTAGAGAAAGAAGAATATGGTAATTTTCTATTAGCATTAAGCATGTCTAGCCATATCTGATTTCCTTTATCTTCATTAATTAAATCTGATTTGTATGCATTCATCTATATATCTACAGTTGTTATTAGTTTTAGATTATACTCTTCACAATATTCTTTTTCATCTCGTAAATTGTTGCGTCAAATACAACCTTTTATTGATATTGCCAAAGCTAAACAAGCTGCTTCGCCTTTACCTATATATCTTTTTCCTTTCTTTGGAAAATATGTGAATTCATCAAATATCGAAGGCTCTTTTGAACATTCTATAATAGATACTACTTTTACTTTATATGTTTTTATCAAATTATTAATTATAAGATTAAGTCTTGATACTTTGTCCAATTCATCATAAACATCTTCCGGTATCAAAACTTAATTCTTAACTACTTTTAAAAATAAATCTTCTTCATCAATCCATAAAAAAGAGGACAAAATATCAGTATCCCAAAAACAATTAGTCGTTAATTATATCAACATCGGTTTTCCCATACACGATGTCTTCTTTATATGCATCAAGCATCAATTCTTCAAACATAGCATTGGATATTTTACCTTTTGATTTAAGACGATTAGTTAACTCAATATAGCTGCCTACTGTATATTTTGTTTTAGTTTTTCGTGGTTGATATAAACTTGTGTCAAAACCAAGTTGTTTTACCTTATCTTTTGAGTAAATTTATGATAAATTATCATATTCAGTTTGATTGATAAATTGTTCACTAAGTAATCGATACAGTACAGCGTAGTGTTTCTACTCAATAGATTTAGATGTAAGCTTTTGATAATTTTTACATCAGAGTAATTATTCATGTATTTCTTTATTATGTTTATTACACATGAGAAAGAATCACTAAAATATATATTATTTTTTCACAAGTTGAACAATTTTTTATTAAATAACACATAATAAATAGACACAATTTATTGAAAAAAGTGTGCTGATTTTAAGTTTCATTTTTTTCTATGTGTTTTTTATTCGCAATTGCATATTTTTCGAAACAAATATATTTTATCTACTTTTCTCATCTCTTCTACTATACCTATTAAATATATATTCAAAGAAATTATTACATCTTTAACATAGTTATCTTCAGATGCATCTAATAAATCTCCTTCTACTTCACAAAACACGTTAATAGATGCTCTAGCTTCTTTTACTGGTGAATTCATGTTTGTCCATAAATATGTATGGTCAGTCTTCTCTTTCTTCTTAAATAGAGACCTTTTGTTTGATTCTTTTATTACCTTCGCCATCATAATTGGCATTTGATATTCATCTTCGTAATATCTTAAATCAATATCTGGAAGATTTAGTTCTTTAACTTTACATCTTTCGTTTATATCTTTAAGTATCATGGAGCTTCTTATAACTTGATATGTTTGATCTCCGTCTTCTTTAAATATATCTCTTAAAGCTTCTTCTTTCTTTGTTCCTTCTAAATATATACCATTCTTATCTTTTAATTTGTTTTCGTCTAACATCAAACATTCTCTTTCTAAAAGTTTAATGGTTTCCCATTTGAGTCTTTCATTAAGTTTATATAATATTTAACTAGTTCATCAACATCCTTTTCTGTTATCCTCTTTGGATTCAAATTACTAAATTTACTGTTAGTAGGGTTAGCAAGAAGTACTCTTATCTTTGTTCATTGTTTAACGAGACCCTCAAGTTTATATTGATAATCTCTAAAAAAATCACATCCGGAAATAAAGCACAAATCTACTTCATATGGATAAGGATTACCTCCTTCTCCAAAAAGTATCTTTTTATGATTATTTGTAAGACCGCCTTGTTTTGCTGCAGTAACAGATGTTATTCCTCTATCGCTAAGTCTTTGTCCTATTTTTCTTTGATTAACAAAAACTTTGTTTAATAATCTATATGATAACCAACAAATAATTATTGCTTGAAGAACACCAAAGCCTAAACTAATGAAATTATTCCACCAATAATTATTCCACCAATTAGCATTAGACGATGCGTCTTCTGAAAATAAAGTAAATAATATAAATCCTTGCATATATTTATCCCCTTTTATAAAAAATTTAATAATAATTTGTCGTTGATATTATTATATCAAAAAAGCAACGAATATATGATTTTTATCTATGTCGTTAATTAAATCGTTAATTTGAAAATTATATAAAATATATAGTATCTATTAATCAATTACTTAAATTAATCATCTTTTTTAAGAAAAAAATAAATTTGTAAAAACTTTAAATGATAACTTACTAAAATTCTTCAATACTATTCGATTTAAGATTCAGTGTTCTTTACCAGGTGTATTCAGATGATTAATTTTCAATAATTCAATAAAGATAGCGTATAATTCTAGTATAAATTAATTCGTAATCTATATGATACTTCCCACTCCACACATTCTACTATAAAAAAATTATCACATCGTAGTTAATTATTTATCGCACAAATAATAATGTAATTATCGAAAGAAATTACTTGCTTATCAATGTTCTTAGAAAAGAAGATTTATCTACTTTTGAAGATGCTGCAAAAGTTCGATTATCCCATCACTAAATTGTTTAAACTCAAAATTAATTTGTTTTCTTAATTTCGTGTTATCTGGGTCTAAATTAACTATATTTTTATCTGAATCATTTGAATAATTAATAGTACTTTTTGAATGTGTTATTTTTTTTATTTCTTCAACAAAGAACTTTAATTTTCTGGTGTCATTTGATGATAAATTATATACACCGCTATCAAATCCATAATCGATTGCTAATGATAAAACTTTTACAACATCAGCAACATTAATATAATTCCACTGTTGTTTGCAAGAAGAAAGATTTACATCACAATTTTTTATCATATTATCTATACAATACATTATCAAAGTATTTTTAAAATCTCCAACACCATAAGAACTAAACAATCTAAACCAAATATATTGCGTTTTGTTACCTAACTCTCGTTGAATATATTCCAATAATTTTAATTTATACTTTCCGTAAGCTGTATTTGGGAGTGTTTTGTGTAGTTCATCAACTTTGTCAAAACATATTCCGTATTCTGCTTGTGAACCAACACTAATGATTTTTTTAACACCTAATTTAACTGCTTCATTTAAAAGGTTTATCGAATTTATATAATTACTATACTGTAATTTTTCATCTAATCTATTAATTGAACGTGTTCCACTCCATGATAAATGATATAAGACATCTATATTTGAATCTAGAACATCTGATAAATTACTATAATCAATCATATCAAGTTCAATGATACTAATCCTACCTTTAAATTTATCCAAAATACTATTAGAAGCTGATTTAGGACGTACCAAGGCAAATATTCGATTTGATGAATCATTTAAAAGAATTTCTATTAATTTTTCACCAATAAAACTCGATGCTCCAGATATTAAGATATTAGTTGTTTTCATAATACTCCATTATCACTTTAATTAATTCACTCGAATCCATATGATAATAATGTCGTAAGTACTCTGTGTCGCCTACAATACTTGTAAATTCATCTTTTAAGCCTATTCTTTTCAATACAGCGTGTTTTTCTTGGATCTCAGAAAGAACTTCTGCAACGGCGCTACCAAATCCACCAACAATATTATGCTCTTCTAACGAAATAATAACAGCGTATTCTTTTGAACATTTTGTAACATATTCTTTGTCTATCGGTTTAATAGTTGGAAACGTTGCTAAGCCAACATCTATATTCGATTTTTTCAGTTCGTTAATTGCATTTATTGCCTCTTTAACAATAGAACCAGTTCCAAAAATAATAATATCTTTTCCATGAAACATCTCATATGCTTTTCCAATTTTTATTGGATGATATTCACTCCATAAATTAGGCTCTCCGCCTCTGCCAAGTCTTATATAACAAGGAGTGTTTAATTTAATTGCTTCTTTTGTTATTGCTACAGTTTCATATGGATCGCATGGAGAAAAAACAGTGATATTTGGAAGCGAACGCATACAAGCGATGTCTTCTGTAGCGTGATGTGACATCCCCAATTGTCCATACGCAAACCCAGCAGCTAAAGCTACCACTTTAACATTAGCATTATGATAGCAAATATCATTTCTTATTTGTTCAATACATCTTAGTGTTGAAAAAGATCCGATTGAATAAGTAAAAACGCATTTCCCAGACAAAGCTAATCCAGCTGCAACAGATGTCATATTTTGTTCACTTATCCCAGCATTAATAAATCTATCTGGAAACCTTTCATAAAAAGGATTTAAAACATTGTAACCTAAATCTCCTGTAACAAAAATAATATTTTTATTGTTAGCAGCTTCTTCGCAAATTGTTTTAACAAGATTATTTCTCATTTTCTTTCTCCAATTCTTCAAGAGCTTTTATGTAATACTCTCCTTGAGGATCTCTATAATGCCACAACAATTGGTTTTCCATAAATGAAACACCTTTACCTTTTATTGTATTAGCAATAATACATATTGGATAATCATTATCAAAATGAGTAAGTAAAGCTCTTTTTATTTCTTCGTGATTATGACCATCAATTTCAATAACATTCCATCCAAACGATTTAAATTTATCATAAAGAATATTAGTATCCATTATTTCATCACAAAATCCAAGTGCTTGCATTCTATTTCTATCTATAATTATTGTATAATTGCTCAATTTATACTGATGAGCAAATAAAACAGTTTCCCAAAGAGAACCTTCATCACACTCCCCATCTCCAACAATTGCATAAACATGATAAGATTTTTTATCTATTTTGCCTCTTAATGCAAGTCCTGTCGCAACACAAACACCATGCCCCAATGAACCGGTGGAAAACTCAACACCGGGAACATTTTTATGAGATATATGTCCTGAAAAAAAACTACCATTTGCATAATAATCTTTCAATTTTTCTTTGCTGTAGAATCCAACTTCCGCCAAAGCGGCATATAAAGCCGATCCAGCATGCCCTTTACTTAAAACAATTCTATCTCTATCATCATTTTTAGGGTTGTTTATATCATATTTCGCTACATCCGCATATAAAACAGAAAGTATATCCGTTACTGAATATGCCGATCCTATATGTGATGCGTGAGAATTGTGTATCATATTTAATACATCAATTCTAATATTATGTGCCAAACTAATACTATTCATATTTTTACCATCCTTTATTATTATATCGTAATTATACAGCTTCTAAAACAATCATTTTTATTTTTTAATTTTGCTTTTTATTGAATATATTACTTTATCCTTTAATGATATAAAAAATGAATCCCTCAGTATCCATAACATTAAAAAATAAATTGTTCCACCTACTAATGTAATCAAAACAAATGATAACAAAGATAAATCCATATTTTTTTGCATAAAAAATATGGATATAAACATAATAATTGCCGCCAGTATATTCTTTACACTTCTAATCAAAAAAAATCTAAAACTTATAATTTTTTGTTTGAAGAAAAAGAAAGATAAAACCAAAAAAACTAAAACCTCGGAAATCGCTGTTGTAATTGCGGCACCTATTGCTCCATATACAGGAATTAACAAAAAGTTCAAAGAAAAATTAACAATTGCAGCAACAATTGTTGCAATTGTTGTTATTTTTTCTTTTCCAATCACAATAAAATATTGATATCCAAAAACTTCTATAAAACCAGAGGCGATAAATCTAATAGCCATAATTTGAAGTAATATTGGAACTTCATCATATCCATCTCCTAAAAACCAAGTTGATAAATTTTTTGATAAAACGAAAAAGCCCAAAAGAAGAGGTATAGATAATAGCCACACATAATTACAACTAAACTCAATATGCTTTTTTATTTCTTCCATATTCCCTTTAGAGTAATCACTTGAATTTCTTGGAATCATTATTGGAGAAATAACAGTTACAAGAAGAAGTGCAATACTATTTATTTTATACGCTTGATCATAACATCCGTTTTCATAATCTGAATTACCAGAAGATAATAATCCAATCATTGTTTTGTCTAAAACAGAGTATATTGTTACTGCTAAAGTCGGTAAAAAAATAACAAAAGCAGGCAAAAAATGCTTTCTTAAACACAAGTCTGATATTTTCACTTTTTCAATTCTATCAATTATTCCTGGCCACATAATAACATTTGAAAAAAGCGTTGCAATGGATAAACACAGTGCATATATCCATGTATCATCTCTTTCTTTAACAAAAATAAAAATACATACCATACCTATCAGTTTTAAGATAATAGTTCTTATACTGATTGATTTGAAATCTTCTTCTCCTTGGTACAAAAATTGGATATCAAAAACAACTGCAATAACATGAATAGACAATATCAATATTAGTTTTGTGTATACAATACCATATCCAATTGTGAAACCAATTGAATATAGAATAATTAACGAGGAAAAGGTAAAAAAAGCACGCAATATAACAATTTCCCAGAAAGTTTGACTTTTTTTAGCCTTATCATCTCTGTTTTTTGCTATTTCTCTTTGACCATATGTGTTAAATCCTAAATTTGCAAATAATATGAAATAAGTAATAATCGAAAAAGAAAAACTATATTGTCCGTTTCCTTCTTCTCCAAGAACTCTAGCTAAATAAGGTGTTGTAATCAAAGGAATAATTAAAACTAATATTTGGTTAATAAAATTATAAAAATAGTTTTTCTTCAAACTAGGTTGTTTATTATTTCCCACAATCAATAAACTCTTCTATTTCTTTGTCCATCTCACTTGGAACATTGTCTAAATTATTAAAATAAATTTTAGTCCATTCAACAATTTTATTTATTGTCGCGTCAATATGCCATCTTGGTTGCCATCCAAACACTTTTTTAATTTTAGTATTATCGAGTTTTAAGAAAGCCGCTTCGTGTGGACCATCATCTGATTTATTAATCCACTTCGCGCCACTCCCCAAAAATTTACAAAATTTATCAACTAAATCACCTGTAGTAACACAATCACAGTCATCTGGGCCAACATTATAATATCCTTCATATGATTTGTTTCCATATTGCATTTCACATATTTCTAAATAAATATATAATGGTTCTAATACATGCTGATAAGGTCTTGTTGATGCTGGATTCCTGACAATTATATCTTCATTTCTTTCAATTGCTCTAACACAATCTGGAATAATTCTGTCATTTGAAAAATCTCCGCCACCAATAACATTACCTGCTCTAGCAGTAGATATTGAGCAATCTCTTTCAGAAAAGAATGATTTTTTATAACTATGTGTTACCAACTCACTACATGATTTACTGTTAGAATATGGGTCATATCCATCTAAAGGTTCATCTTCTTTAAAAGGATGATTTGGAATATCATCATTTAAATAAACTTTATCAGTAGTAACATTTAAAAAAGATTTTACTGATGGGGTTAATCTAATGCACTCCAAAACATTTACAGTCCCCAAAACATTTGTTTCATATGTATATTTTGGTTCTTTATATGAATCTCTTACGATAGGTTGAGCTGCTAGATGTATCACTATTTCTGGTTTATATTCATCAAAGACTTTTTTTAAATAATCATAATCTCTAATATCACCAATAATAGATATCATATGTGATTCTATTTTTGATAATGAGAAAAGATTTGGATTAGTTGGAGATTTTAAAGAGTATCCAACTACTTTTGCACCTGCATTAATAAGTATTTTACATAGCCAAGTTCCTTTAAAACCAGTATGCCCTGTAACTAAAACAGTTTTGTTTTTATAAAAAGATAAATCTAACATATTAATCTTTCCAAACTTTCCAAGGAGCTTTACCACTATTCCACATTTCGTTTAATTGATCCATATCTCGCTTTGTATCCATACAATGCCAGAACCCATCATGCTTATAAGCATTAACTTGCCCAATCCCAGCAAGTTTATTAAGCACATCTTTTTCAAAGACTGAATTATCTCCACTAATATAGTCAATAACTTCAGGTTCACATACCATAAATCCACAATTAATCATCGCACCATCAGAATCATCTTTTTCTCTAAAAGCGCTAATTGAACCATCTTTTTCTATATCTAAAACTCCAAATTTTTGTCCGACACTAACTGTTGATAACGTAACAATTTTATTAGTGTGTTTGTGTAAAGAAACAACTTTATCTATTTCAATATTTGCAACTCCGTCACCATAAGTAAGTAAAAATGGTTCGTTGTCAATATATTGTTTTACTCTTTTTATTCTCCCACCAGTCATAGTATTAAGTCCTGTATCAACAACTGTTACAGTCCATGGCTCAGAATGCTTTTCATGAACTACAATTTTATTATCTTTCATATCAAAAGTAACATCAGAATGATGTAAAAAATAATTATTAAAATACTCTTTTATCACATATTGCTTATAGCCTGCTAAAATAATAAAATCATTGTATCCATAATTTGAATATAACTTCATTATATGCCACATTATTGGCATATCACCAATTTCAATCATTGGTTTTGGTTTTAAATGTGATTCTTCGCTAATCCTTGTTCCAAATCCACCAGCTAAAATTAATACTTTCATATACTATCTCCTCTATTAATTTTTAATAATTCTATCAATAAATTGTTTGAGTCGTTTAGCAAATCCATATAAACAATTTGGTATGATCAATAATGGATAAAACACTATCCATGAAATCAAATATTTTTTTGTTGAAGAATAAAAATCATTAAAATTGTTTAACATGACCTTATTGTTATTGGCTTTAGCACCTAGTAATCCAGGCATTACAACTTTTCTTAAATATTTGGTATATGTTTTATCAACAATTTTTTTATTAAACTCTAATTCATTTATTTGAAATCTAGTTAGATTATATAAATCTTTTCCAAATACCTTGTACATACTATAATCAGTATTAATATTATTTTCAATAATAAAACACGTTTCAGAAACAATTAATTTATCTTCGTTATTATTAATACAACAAGAATAAATATATGACTGTAAAAAAGGGTCGTGCTTTTTATCAATTAAAACTTGCCTATTAGTAAAATATTTCATGTTAATTATTGAAGATGAAATAAACGTCAAATCGCAACCAATTAAAGAATATAATTTATCTTTGTCGCGAACAATTATATCATCTTTACTTTTAATTTTAGTATAAAAAAGTCCTTTTCTTAGTGTCGAAAAATTTAAATAAATAAACGGATAACTATTTTTCAATATCTTAGTAATAATGCTATCTAAACAATTATCGGTTACTATATCATCATCTCCCAATATCCATAAATACGACACGTCTTTCAATTCAAAAGCAAAAACAAAGTTACTCGCAGATCCGTTATTTTTATCTCTCTTAATATATTCTATTTTATTCAAGAATTTTGAACAAATCGATTCTGTACTATCTAGCGAACAATTATCAGATACAATTAATCTACAATACTTAGAATACTTCTCTACTTGCGGAACTAAGGCCTTAAGATTCTTTTCTAATAAACTCGCTCTGTTATATGTTGGAACATATATAGTCAACAATTTACTTTCTTTTTCCATTTATAACAACCTCTCTAGTTAGCAAAGCACTTTTCTTCCACGAAAATTTAAGCAGTTGTTCTTTATTTTTATTTATTATGTTATTTTGTTTATCGTTGGAAAAAGCAATTATTTGTTCAATTTTATCACAAATTTCAAAATAATCATTAGCATCGTTTACAAATGGAGCGTCTTCTCCTCCAATTTCTCTAAGCGATGAATTATTTGAAATTAAAACAATTTTATTATATGAATATCCTTCTAATATAGGCAAACCAAAACCCTCATACAAAGAAGGATATAATATAAAGCTTGAATAATAATACAAGTTACTAATTTGGTTATCGTCTACATATCCAGTGATGATTATATCGTCTTTATACATAGATTTATTTATAAGTCCCATTACTTTGCTTTGTTCGTTTCCTCCAGAACCGGCAATTACTAATTTATAACTTGAATCGTGGTTTCTTTTTTTAAACTCAATAAAAGACTTTACAATATTCAATATGTTTTTTCTCTTATCCATAGATCCAACAAACAAGAAATACTTATTTTTTATCAAACTATCTTCAAAAAGTGTTTTTTCTTTCACTTTGCTAAATCCAAGATAAATTGTATTTATCTTACTCTTATCAATTTTAAGTACATTTATAATATCGTTTTTTGTACTTTCTGATATAGCAATAATAGAATCAGCATTGTTTATAGATTTTCTCGTGAATATATTTTGAACAATTACATTTCTAATCTTCCCCCACCTATAATTATGTAATAAAGCAAGATCGTGAATAGTAAGCACCATTCTAATTCCCTTTTTTCTTTTCGGTAATATATGTTCTGTTCCCCAAAAAACATCAACACAATCTTTTTTTAGAACATTATATAAATACCAATATATAAAATAAGTGCCACTTCTTTGTTTAATGATTTTTACTGAATAATCAAATTTAAAATGTAACTTCTCACAAATTGGCTTGTTTGAATATAAAATATACTTATTATCTTTGTCAACGTAATTTGTAAGTGTTTCTTTCAAATATTTTGTTATTCCAGTTGGTCTAGTTTCTGATAATGGTCTAGCATCAATTCCTATAATCATTATTAATCCTCCTTTTTACTATTTAATTAATATTTTCTATAAATCATTTTCTATAGTAACTTTTTTGATATATTTTTTTTAGAAAAAAAGTTCTTTTTTTCACTATTAATAAACGAACACGCCATTCCAAAGATTATCCATACAAAAGGTAAACGAAGCCCGTTATTAAATTGGAAATCAATCAATTCAACAATACTTACAAGAAAACAAGCCATTGAAACAATATTATCCTCACGATATATGTTTCTTTTTTTTATTGTTAAATAAGTCTTTGAAAAATATCTAAATAAGAACGCAATTAAGAAAATCGTTCCGAAAATTCCACAGTCAAATAAATTTGTAATAAATATATTTGCATTTCCAGAGCCTTTATTAATTTCATAATAAAATCCTAATGAAGATAATAATTCTGTATCTAATGAAATAGTATTCATTGAACCAACCCCATTGCCAAAAAAAGGATTCTGTTTTATATATATAATCATTACTTGAATTGCGCTCATTCGTGAATCACTTGCCCCACCATCATTTGACAGCCAGCCAAAGATATTAAGTCTAGTGAATAATTTATTAAGAACGCTTGGATTAATAATAAGTAATGCAACAAAAACTATAAACCCAAAAACAAGGAATTGTTTTATTACCATATTTATTTTTTTCTTTTCGGATTGAGTAATCAAAAACAAATACATAAACACTAACGCTACTCCAACAGCGACCCAAGAAGCACGTGTTAAACTAATAAGTAATCCGGTAAAAGATGTAAAAAAAATTAGTAGCATTAATTTTTTATTTGATTTATTCATAATATAAAACGTAATAGAAATAACGACTCCTAACCCACAAATTAATCCATACCAATCTGGTTCTGATGCAAAAGATCTTGGTCTTGGTAATAATGATCCATGATCCATATGTGATACGCCTAAATTAATATCAAATAAATAGAATACAGCAACTTGTATTATTCCAATAATCGCAAAAATAAATATTGCGTATAAAAAAATATTTAAATGTTGCTTTATTTTGCAAATAGGAATATTAAAGTAAAAATATAAAAGATATACTATCAAAACACACTGTCCAAGTGTTGTTTTAATAAAATCTGTAATTGAAAAAATGTTTGGCCAAGCTAAAAAGTAAGACACAATCCATATAAACAAATAAATAATGCATTTATCAAATCGCTTATGATCATTTGTAAACAGTTGAATTAAAGTTTTAATCAATAATGGTAGAGAAATAAAATAAAAAAGTTTTATCGAAAAAACAGAAATATCTGTCAACGACAAAAAATATAGTATAAAAAAATAAAAACTATATAAATCAACATTCTTAAATTTACGAAGTATTTTTTTTCTTGCCACAAATTAAATCTCCAATAATAATTACTTTTCAAGAAAGTTTTTAATAATAACTTTCGTAGTTTCGCTCCATTCAAAATTACATTTATTCTTTTGATTTTTAGTCATATTAAGTCTATCATAATTTGACAAAGAACAAAGAAACAATAATTTATTGTAAAATTCATTTTCATCATCTAAATCAAAAATAAAATTATAATCTTTTCCTAATATTTCCACATTAGTTGGTATATTTGAAACAATAGGTAGTGCATCATAAAACAAACTTTCCAACACAGGTAAACCAAAGCCTTCATATTTTGATGGAAAAATAAACAACTTTGAATTCTCATATATTCCACTTAAATCATTGTCATCGACAAATCCAATAAAATGAAATTTCTCTCTATTTTCATTTGAAATAATTGTAAATATTTCCTTGTTTTTCCATCCGTATCTTCCGCCAATGACTATATCCGGAATATTATGATCGGTTGAATACAATTCATTCAAAGCTTTAATCATCCATAAAAAGTTTTTTCTTGGCTCAAGCGTTGATAAGGAAAATAAATATTCATCTGGCAAATTATATCTTTTTTGAATTAAATCAAAATTAATTGACTCTTTTTTATTTGAAGTAACCCCCATTGGTAAAACAACAATTTTACCTGAATATTTCAATCTATCAATAATTCTTTCTTTGGAAAACTCAGAAATTGTAAATATTAGTTGCGATTTTGTTAGTGCTTTTTTTATTCCGAATTGAAAATAAAATTTTGAAAATGTTTTCATTGTTTTTGGACAATCAAAACATACTAAATCATATATTAAAGGTATCACTTTAATACTTTTATTATATTTAATAAGTGGTGACGGTGGAAAACCTATAAAAAAAGCAATATCTGGATTTAGTTTATTGATATCCTTAGGTAGCCAAAACAATAAAGAAATAAATCTATTTTTATTAATTATATGAGTAAAGATGTTACTTTTAGACAGTTCTTCTGTGCTAAAACACTTAATTTCTTTTCTGAAAAACAAATGAAAATTGAATGAGTTACTCTTAATTAATTCTTTGGTTATATTAAGACAAACTCTTTCAATCCCAGAGAAATTATCTTCTAACGATGTTAAATCAATAGCAATGTTTTTCATTTTTTATATTTCCTCATTATCGATAAGATTTTAATATCGTCAATAAAGTATCGTTTAAACAATCTTCTTGGCTCTTTTATAAACCGATAAAACCATTCAAGGCCAATATTTTGCATAAATTTTGGAGCCCTTTTAATATTCCCTGCTTCAAAATCTAAAGATGCACCAATACACAATATTAAATTTACATTTAGTTCGTTTATATGTTTATATGCCCACTTCTCTTGTTTTGGTGATCCTAGACCAAGAATTAACACATTAATATTTTCACCATTAATCATTGATAAAATATTTTCGTCATATTTCTTGTCACTTTCAAAACCATATTTTGGTGAAAACGTGTTTTTAATAATCAATCCATTATATTTTTTCTTTAATTTATCTGCTGCTAATTTTGCAATGCCATCTTTTGCGCCAAGAAAAAACATCGAATATCCTTTTATAGAACATAATTCACACACTTTAGGAAATAAATCAGAACCAGATAATTTTTCTTTTACTTTAATTCCGTGTTTTCTTGCTATCCAGATTAATGGCTTTCCATCAATAAATACAAACGAAGCATCATCATAAATTTTTTGAAACTCCGTACTTTTATCTAAAATAACAGCGTGGTCCGTATTAGGGGTAACAACATATCCCTTGTATTTATTTTTAATAAACAAATCAATTTTTGAAATTGCTTCATCCATTGTATAATTATTAAATGTAAAATTAAGTAGTTTTTCTCTACCAATTTCATAAAAATGTTTCCTAAAATAACCAATAATATCCTTCAAGGAATTATCAATAGTGTAAGAAATATTCCATCCTAACTTAACAAGTTTGCTATTATCACATTCAATTTTTTCAACATCTATAGGTCTAAATCTAGATTTATCAACAACTATATTAATTTTAACATTTGATAATTCAATAATAGAATTTAATATTTCTTTAATCTTTATAGCTTTACCGCTACCAACATTATAAGATTCACCAATATTACCTTTTTCAATAATAACACGATATGCATTAACCACATCTCTAACATCAGTAAAATCTCTATATGCGTCTAAATTTCCGACTGAAATATATTCTTGAATGCCATTTTCTATATTTACCACTTGATTACAAAAATCTGAAACAACAAACGTTGATGATTGACCTGGACCGATATGATTAAAAGAACGTGTAAACATGACATTAATTCCATATGCATCGAAATATAATCTTCCAATTTGTTCCTGAGTATATTTAGATAAAGCATAAATATTAGTCGGGTTACATGTGTGCTGCTCATTAACAGGTCGACCAGACTCAACTTTTCCATATTCTTCGCTTGATCCAACAAGTAATATTCTTGATTTAGGACATATTTCTTTTATAGATTCAAGTAAGTTTATTGTTCCTATAACATTGATTTCAAACGTCATTTGAGGTTTTTTCCATGACAAAGCGACAGAACTTTGAGCGGCAAGATGAACTATATAATCTGGATTAATTTGTTTTAATAAACTAGTTATTTCATCTTTGTTACAAATATTTAGATTGTATATTTTGCAATTATCAACATTAATATTCTCGGATTCAATTTTTGTTCCGTATACTTCATAATTATTTATGGAAAATTCATGAACTAAATATGGTCCTACAAATCCACCAACACCAATAATTAATACTTTTTTCATATTTATAGATTTTTTAATTCTCTTTTAGCTAATTCTAAATCATGTTTGGCCATAATTTCACATAATTCTTCATAACTTGTTTTTTGTGGATTCCACCCTAAAACCGTTTTTGCTTTTGTAGGATTTCCCCATAAATTAACAACATCTGTAGGTCTGAACCATTGTTTATTTACTGAAACAATCATCTTACCTGTTTTTTTATCATATCCTTTTTCATCAATTCCAGCGCCTCTCCACTCAACGTCTATACCAACATATTTAAATGCCAAGGTTGTAAATTCTCTTACAGTATGTTGTACACCAGTAGCAATAACAAAATCATCTGGAGTGTTTTGTTGTAATATAAGCCACATACATTCAACATAATCTTTTGCATATCCCCAATCTCTCAGCGAATCTAGATTACCTAACTCTAAATGATCTTGTAATCCGCACGCTATTCTACCGGCGGCTAAAGTTATTTTTCTAGTAACAAAATTTTCACCTCTTCTTTCAGATTCGTGATTAAACAAAATTCCATTACACGCAAACATATTATAAGCTTCTCTATATTCTCTAATCATCCAATATCCATATTGCTTAGCAACAGCGTACGGCGAAAAAGGGTGAAATGGAGTATTTTCATTTTGAGGACATTCTTCAACCTTACCATACAATTCTGAAGTAGAAGCTTGATAAATTCTAGTCTTTCTTTCAAGTCCAAGTAAATGAACTGCCTCCAAAATCCTTAAAACTCCTATTGCATCAACATCACCTGTATATTCTGCAGCATCAAAAGAAATGCCAACGTGTGATTGAGCCGCAAGATTATAAATCTCATCCGGTTCAACATTTTTAATAATTTTAATAATACTTGATGAATCTGATAAATCACCTTCATGAAGAGTAATTAGATTTTTTTCAATAAGATGATCAATTCTAGCTGTTGTACTTATAGAAGCACGACGAATTATTCCGTGAACTTCATATCCTTTTTCTAATAAAAACTCTGCTAAATAGCTACCATCTTGTCCAGTTATACCTGTAATTAATGCTTTTTTCATATATTTCTCCTTTTATTTTCTATAATTTTGTTTTGAAACAACAACTCTAGTATTATTTGTATCATCCTTGCCAGTTTCATTAAATCCTTCACCAAACCATTCAAGATGAATACCTTTCTGAGCAAACGAATCTTTTGTAAATTCTCTTACACTTTTAAGTTTCCCTAGTGAAATTATTTTGTCACATGGTTTGTCTTCTTGAAGTAATTCGTACATTGCTTTAGCATAATCTTTTGATTTACCCCATTCTCGTACAGCATCAAGATTACCTAGACACAATACTTCATTGCTGCCTTTTGAAATTCTATTTACTGCTTCGGTTATTTTTTTATAAACATATGTTTCTTCTCTTCTTGGTGAGTCATGCGCAAACATAATACCACACGATACAAACATATGATAAGTATTTCGATAAAATTTACACGCTTGATGTGCATATGCTTTTGATAATCCATACGGGTCAACTGGATTAGTTGGCGTATTTTCATCAATAATTCTATTATCAATATATCCAGAATACATTTTACAAGAAGAAGCCTGGAAAAATTTTGTGTGTATTCCGCTTTGTCTAATAGCTTCTAACAATCTAATAGTACCTAATCCATTAACATTTCCTGTATATTCTGGCATATCGAATGATAAATCAACATGAGATTGAGCAGCCAAATTATAAATTTCGTCAGGCTTTGTATCTTCAATTACCTTATTAACCGATGAAGAATCAGTCATATCTCCATAATGTAAGAATAAATTTTTATTACCAATTTCAGGATTATTCATTAACTGAGAAATAACATTATCAGATTGAATATTTAATCTTCTGACAAGTCCATGTACCTCGTAACCTTTTGAAAGTAATAATTCAGTTAAATATGTTCCATCTTGTCCAGTAATTCCAGTAACTAACGCAACTTTTCTAACATTTTTTTTATGATTTCTTTCCTTTGGAACAATCGCAATTAAAACCATATTCCCTTTTGCAACAAATTTATTATCTTCGTTAGAAAGAATAAATGTATCACCCTTCTTTACAGGTTTATCCTCAATATAACCATTACCTGACTCAACATAAAAAATTTCAAATCCTTTATTTTGATAAATAACAGGTCCATCAACTAAAAGTTTATGAATATTAAAAAAATCTGCTTTTAATGAATCTTCTTTATCAAAAGAAAATATAGGATACTTTCTATTATTGTAATCAATTACATTAAGTGAATCTTCAATATGAAGTTCTCTCTTTGGCTCTCTATTATAGTCATACAAACGATAGGTAATATCAGATGATTCCTGCGTTTCTAAAAGAAATGTTCCGCCTTTTATTGCATGTACTGTTCCAGGTTCGATTACAATTAAATCATGTTTTTTTATAGGAAGTAGATTTAAATAATCTTCTATTTTTCCTTCATCGATAATATCTTTTAACTCTTTAGAATTTCTTGCATTAACACCTACAACAATATTTTTAGCTGTAGTTCCGTCAAGTATGTACCAACATTCATATTTTCCTAAAGAATTTTTAGTTTTTAATGCATAGTTATCATTAGGATGAACTTGAACTGATAAGTCTTCTTTTGAATCAATTAACTTAATAAGAACAGGAAATTCTTTTCCTTTAAAATTAGAAAACAATTCTCTATGATTATTCCAAAGATCAAACAAATCACAACCATCATACTTACCACCAATAACTGTTGATGATTTTCCTTTATATCCGGATACTATCCACGCTTCGCCCGTTCCTTGTGCACAATCATATATATCACACAAAGTATCACCTGCCCATGGTTTCTTTTCAAAATATGGTTTTAAAAAAAGTAACATATTATTTCACCTTCTTTAATAGTTCTTTTATCTCTTGAACCTTGTTCTTATCACATATCAAAATATTATCAGATGTAATAGCGACAACTTTATTTGATATTCCTAAAAGATTAACATTTAATTTATTGCCTTGTGAAATAATTATATTGTTTCTTGAATCTACATAACAGACTTTAGAATTTACAACAACATTTCCGCATTCATCTTTATCAAATAATTCATCAAAAGCCTCATAGCTTCCAACATCGTTCCAGCCAAAAGAAGAAGGAATAACGTAAATATTATTTGCTTTTTCCATAACTGCAAAATCAATTGATTTTTTTTCAAATTTATCAAAATATTGTTTTACTTTATTTGTAGTAACTAGTCCTTCGTTTTTATCAATAACTTCATCAATTTCTTTAAAAACTTTATAATGTGAATAAGCATATTCTTCAAAAGACTTCATAATTGTTGAGTAATTAAATATAAACATCCCGCTGTTCCACAAATATTTTTTTGATTCAAAGTATTCTTTTGCCAAATCAAATTTCGGCTTTTCCTTAAAACCTAATGACTTAGTTAGAATATTTAATTCGTTATTATCTACTTGAATATATCCATATCCTGTCTCTGGGTAAGTTGGCGTTATTCCTAATGTAATTATATTTCCTTTATTTGCCTCAGATTCCGCTATTAAGATTACTTTTCTAAACTCATCTTCATCTTTAATTAAATGATCAGATGCCAAAACCACAATTGTAGGATTCTCAAAATATTTATTTATAATTAAAGACCCATATCCTATTGCAGCTGCTGTATCTTTAAACATAGGCTCGATGATTATATTTTTATCATTAATTTCAGGTAAATCATTCTTTAGTTCAGGAACTTGCATTTCATTTGTGCATATAAAAATATTGCCTTTGCTCACAATAGGTAAGACCCTTTCATAAGTTTTTCTTAGTAAAGATTTTTCAGAAAAAATATGTAGTAATTGCTTAGGCTTTTGTTTAGTAGATAATGGCCAAAATCTTTCCCCTGAACCACCAGCCATTATTAGAACACATAAATCCGACATAAAAAATTTACTCCGCTCCTTTATGTGATAGAACCGCTGGAATTGTCTTACAAATCACTTTAAAATCCGTCCACAATCCACGTTCTTTAATATATTGAATATCAAGTTTAACCATTTCATTAAATCCTATATTTGATCTTCCTGATACTTGCCAGTAACAAGTAATTCCTGGATTCACAATAAGTCTTTGTTTTTGGTATAAATTGTATAACTTAACTTCAGACACAAGTGGTGGTCGTGGACCAACTACAGACATATGTCCAGTTAAAACGTTAAAGAACTGAGGAAATTCATCCAAAGATGTTTTTCTAATAAACTTACCTATTTTTGTTACTCTTGGGTCGTTCTTCATTTTGAATAACAAACCTTGGGCTTCGTTTAAATCCTTAAGTTCTTCAAGCTTTTGTTCAGCATCAACACACATGCTTCTAAACTTAATCATTTTAAATATTTCACCATGCCCACCTACTCTATCTTGTTTAAAGAAAACAGAACCACCATCAGTGCACTTGATACAAACTGCAATGATTGACATCGGTAAAGACATGATAATTAAAACTGTTAAGGAAAAAATAATATCAAATGATCTTTTAAAAAATCTATAAAAGTATCTTTTTTGCAAATCTTTTCTTGTGAGTTGCAAAAGATTAAGCTCAACAGTTGTATCGAACTCAATTTTATCATCTTGCATGATATCATTGATATCTTTATATACTTTCTTTTTTTTAGCCATTTTTACATTTACTTTCTAAAAATAATAAATTATTTTGCTTCCTTTTTCTTTGATTGACCAACACAGCTAACTACAAAGGCTGATACAACAAAACCAACAAGTAAACCTACACCGGTATATAAAATCCAGTTAGCTCCTGAAGTTACTAATATCTTTGATGGATATACATAACTTATATTTGAATTATCTTTATAAACATAGGAAGCAACTTGTTTAAATGTATTTGAATATGTTTCTAAATCGGTTTTTACTTCAGACATCAAAGCATCAAACTCATTTTGTTCAGATGTTTTATTAACATTAATATTCGCAATTTTTAAATCAATTGCTTTAATTTTATAAGTTAAATCATTATTAGAAGTAACAAGACTAGCAATTTGATTATTAATGCTAGTTAATAATTCGCTTTGAACAGAAGTAATACCAGCATCATTAATCTTTTGTAATGTTTCATCTCTTAACTTTGTTAAATCTGTAATTAAATCATTATTTTGTTTTAAATCTAATTCATATGCGGTTTTTTGATTTGTTAAATAAGATAATAAAGTAGGATTATAAATTGTATAACCCTTAGAATCTACAGTGTTATAGAAATAATTAATTTTATCATTAAAACAGCTCTTAAATTCACTTAAATATGTTGAAACAAGTTTTGTTTCATATTTAAGTGAACTACCATAAGCATCAATAATTCCGGCGTATGAGTCGACAATATAATTATATTGTGAATTTAACGAATTTATTCTTTCATAATATGATTTAGCATATTGATAAGAGGCAAGATAGGAATTTGTTGACATATTATCAACCGCATTATTAGAGATAGTTAATGCTGTTCCAACAAGATCAACAATAAAGTTTTTAGCCAAAACACTGTCTCCATTAAAATAACTAAGTTTCGAAGTAATTGTATATTTAAATGGAACAACAGTTTCTACTTCCTTACCATCCACAGTTTCTTTTTGCTTAAACTGAGTAATAGAAATATCATCAGTTGATTTTGTAAATATTTTTTCAATATCAACTTCTTTATATTTTGTAGGATTTACATCCTTAACCATCTTAAATGTTTCTTCTGAAATTAATTTTTCATAATTATAAGAACTACCATCTAAGAAAGAATAACCATTCGAAGTTTGAACTAATGGAATATTATATGTAAAGGTAGAAGAAAATGATGTTTTACTTTTGTTAGACAAAACACCAAATACAGCACCAGCAACCGTGCCAAGTAAAGTAACACCTAAAACCCAATATTTATATTTCCATATATGATGGCCAATATCACCGAAAGTGATTCCACCTTCTTTTTTATTATTATCATCATCATCTTCGACTGGAGTAAGATAGACCACTTGTTTTTTCTCTTCGTTATTTTCTGCCATAAAAATCCTCCGTTGAATTTAATACAAAAAAAGCACAAAAGGGTTTCCTTTGTTTATTTATTCTACTACATAAAACAAAAATAATACAATTCAAAAAATTGTAATATTCATAACTTATTTGAATAAATCAGTAAAGCTTATTATTATATCTATGGTTATGTCCACTTTTTTTACAAAATTATGCTCATATATCATATATTGTCCGATAAAATAGTTTACTAACTAAATAGTTCAAAAATTAAACTATTTTATTCTCTTTCAACTACATTCTTCTTATGCTAAAATTAGTTTACGCGTGAGTTCTTCATTCGAATAGAAGAATAACTTACAATACTTTTTCTAAAAAAGTAATGACGTATTACTACTTACTACTAATTAACAAAAAGAAAAGGAGACTAACAAAAAATGAAAATACTATTTGTTTGCGATGTTTTAGGCAAAGCAAATAACGGCACAACAATCGCTGCCATGAATGTAATGAACTATTTAAAACAACAAGGACACGAAGTACGAGTCCTCTGCTGCGATAAAGATAAGATAGGAGAAGAAGGCTTCTATGTTTGTCCAACAATAAACGTCGGTCCTTTTAATAACTATGTTGCTAAAAACGGAGTCTCACTTGCAAGAGCGGATAAAAAAGTAGTAGAAGCCGCCTTTAAAGATATTGATGTTTGTCATATTATGATGCCGTTAATGTTAGGAAAGTACTGTGCTAAATACGCCCATAAACATCACATTCCACTTACCGCGGGATTCCATTGCCAAGCAGAAAATGTTTCTAACCACTTCTTTATTATGAACTTAAAGTTCGCCAATAAGATGTTATATAAAAACTTCTATAAGAAACTCTATCGCTACTGCGATGGAATTCATTATCCTTCACAGTTCATCCGTACCACATTTGAAAAAATTGTCGGGCCAACTCCAGGACATGTTATTTCAAACGGAGTTAAAAGTAACTTTCACCATTTAGAAAACACCGAACGAGAAGAAAAGTATAAAGATAAAATCTTAATACTCTTCACCGGACGTTTATCAAAAGAAAAATCGCATGATATCTTAATTAACGCTATTAGATACTCCAAATATAAAAATGACATTCAACTCTTCTTCGCCGGTGACGGACCATTAAAAGAAAAAATAATTGAAGAAGGTTCAACATTACCAAATCCACCAGTCATTGGTTTCTACGATAGAGAAACAATGGTAAAACTAATTAACGCCTGTGACTTATATGTTCACCCAGCTAAGATTGATATTGAACCAATCTCCTGTATGGAAGCAATTAGTTGTGGACTTGTTCCAATTGTTAACGATTCGAAACGCAGTGGCGTTTCCGAATTCGCCTTAACACCAAACAATCTTTTTAAAGATGATGCCCCAAAAGATCTCGCTAAAAAGATTGACTACTGGATTGAACACCCAGAAGAAAAAGAAGAATGCAGACAAAAATACACGGGTTTTACCGCACGTTTCAACTTCGACAACTGCATGAAACAAATGGAAGATATGTATTTAACAATAATAGAAAATAAGAAAAGGAAATAAAAAATATGGATATCAAGTTTATTGAATTAGTTAACAAATTAGAAAACAACAATCAAAACACATTAAAAGAAATAGAAGTACTTGGGGAAACTATTCTAGCTGATAAAGACTTCATTAAGAACATTAAGTACTTAAGAGAAAGATCACTTTCTCTTAAATACAAAGAAGCTGAAGCCTTATCTTATGCCTTAGAAGCTGCAGCCATTCTTTCAATCGATGTCGAATTTGCTAAAAGACAAAATGATAAAGCTCTTGAGCTTTATCATCCAATCAATAACCAATCCTCCGTTGGTTATGATTTAGCAATATTCAACTCCGTTGTTTTATCAGTTAAAGAAAATGATTTAGATAAAGCCTTATCTTCATTCAATTCATTAGTAAAGTAATAACAAATCAATTAAATTCGTAATCTCACTATTACGAATTTTTTTAATTGACTAAAATTAAATATATATTAATGATATTCAAAAAAGGAGCTTATCACTCCTTCTTATCGACATTATTATTTGAATCATCTGTCACAGATGATTCAGTTTTTATGACTTCATTATTTAAAGTTGTATTATCTTCTTTTTTCTTTCTGACAAAGCGCGACGTAAATTTAGTAAACCAGTTATTAATTTCCGTAGAATACTTATAAGAAATAAGGAAGGCAATAATAGCAAGAATACAAAGAACAATGATAACTGCTAACCCCCATCCATGATACGGAATAAAGGTTCCAGACATAAATAAAATTGTACCTAGAATAGAAGTTGCACGTGTTACCACCTGCATCAATGCAAAACCAAACCAACTTAAAGGTAAAATACCCGACACCGCACAAAGAAGATCATCGGGGAAAAATGGAAATAAGAACATAAAGAACAATACGACGTTCTCTTTACCTTTAAGTTTATTTAGGTATTCATCTACTGTTTCTTTGTCTCCCGCTACCCAATTAACAAAAGGTCTACCAATCCATCTGCCTAAAAAGAAAGCTAATAAAGATCCTGTCATCATTCCAATATACGAATATAAAAAAGAAAGCCAAACATCAAAGAGGAACGTTCCCGCAATAATCGTTATAGCACCAGGGATCGGAACAAAAGTAACTTGTAAAAAAGAAATAAATATAAAGGCTAAAGGTCCCCAGACCCCAAGTCCTTTAATGTAATTCTGAATTCGTTCACGCGAGATACTAGTAAGACCAAAATGCTTCATCGTAAAATATATTGCTAAAACCAAACCAACAATAATTACACTTGAAACTACAAGCTTAATTATCATTTTTTTAGTTTCCTCTTTTTTCTTCTTTTCTTCTGGAGTTAATTCTCTTTTATCAATTTTTTTCTTCATAGATACATTCTATCATATCTCTTCATACATCAATGATGGATTAAGATAAATTAACAATGATTAAACGTTGTCAAGACATAATTTTATTAAAAACACATGAAAAAAGTCATTAAATATTATGAAAATAATGATAAATACACCTAAATGTAACATGTAAAAAAGCTCAATATTTCGGTATATATTACAAATTTATAGAAAATAAATAACAAATCAAGTCTTTTACATCTTATTTTCATCATACGAAACATATTATATTAACAAAACAAATAATGATATAATTTCTACATGGATTTCAAAATGAATACACAATTTAAGAACTTAGTAGAAAAATTTTCTTTATCGCCTTCAAATGAACACATCTTAGAAGAAATAAGACTTCAAGGGTTGTCTTTGATTGGAAAAGACGAAGAATTTCCTTCGTATGTTTCTTATTTTCGTAAGAAAGCCAAACAGGCAAATAGCGTACAAGGCGAAGCACTTTCCTATGTCATGGAAGTGTGGTACACACTTCCACAAGATATCGATAAATCATTAGAAATTAATGATAAAGCTTTTAATATATTTAAAACACTCGATAATTACGAATATCGAGTTGGTTACCTTTCCATTATTAACAATTACTTCATTATCTATAACTCCCTCGGACAAATTGATAAATCATACGCTCTTTTGGAAGCGAATATTGAATTAGCAAAGAAAAGTAACCAAGTAAGTTACTTTGTTGCTTTCTCCAACAACTCAACCAACATTCTTAACTCCGTCGGCTTATATGAAGAAGCTCTAAGAAACCTTAGAGAAGTCTTTACCTTCAAAGATTACGTATCTATTACCAATCTTTTATCCACTAGATTTTTATATATAAATCAATTATTACTACTTAAAAAATACGATGAAGTTAAAGAACAAGTAGCAATTGCATTAAAAGAAAATGAGATATGTCATGTTTTTAACCCTGCTCTCTTTTTACGAGCATTACTTATAGTCGCAATAGAAAACGACGATAAAGAAGAAGCAGATAAATACTTCAAAGACATAATCAAAATAGGTAAACCAATAGTTGAAAGTGTTAATAACGATCGTTACTTAATTCTTCTTACTGTTGGGCGCTACTATCTCTACATCAAAGACTATGTAAAAGCCAAAGAAATCTTAGAACAAGTATACGAAAACTCAAGGTTTTTACAATCTTCTTTATGTTTAATCTTCAGCGTTATGGAACATCTCTACATTGAAACAGAAGACTATAAAAACGCCGTAAAGATCTACCAAGAAGAAAAAGAATACTACAACATTGGTCGTGGCATCTTACAAAAAATCAAAAACAACGAAGATGCTCAAGAAAAAAGTACGACTTTAATCTATAAGAAATTATTCTTAACCGTTAAAGACTTACTTTCCTTAAATAACGACTTATCTTTTGCTATGTCAATAAAGCAACTACCAAATACATTAGAAAGGCACCTTTCTAATGTATTCCCGTCTTCTTCCTACTTAATAATTGATATAAATCAAAGTTGTCATACTTCATATTTACTAAGTAGTGAGTTATCTACTCCACTTAATTACTCCTGTTCATTAATTAAGAAGATTTTAAAATGTAAAGACTTCTCATTAAAGCTTACTGATAATGATTTACATCTATTAGAAATAACCAATGTTGATAAAAACCAAACTATCCTCTTCCCACTTAAAAAAGACAATAACGAAATAATCGGAGCTTTAATACTAAAATCAAAAGAAGTTATAAATGTAGAGCTAAACGAAATGGAACAAGTAATGGAATTAGTAACAGACTCTCTTTCCGTTACTTTAGCCAACATAAAAAGCTATAAAACCATTCTTAGCAATTCAACAATTGATGAATTAACTCAAACTTTAAACCGCCATGGATTAAAACAACTTCTGACAAAATTCCTCACAATCCCAGAACAAGAAGAATGCTTGTTATTTTTAGATATCGATGATTTTAAACTAATCAACGATACCTATGGTCATGTAGCGGGAGATCTCGTCCTTCAAGACTTGTCCTCACATCTTTCTTCCACCTTCGGGAGTGAATATGTTGCTCGTACTGGTGGAGAATAATTCGTTGCCTTTATTTTTGGTAATAAAGAAAAAGCCACAAACAAAATAAATGAACTATACTCCAAAGTAAAACTATCCTCAGTAAAATTCAACAATGAAAATATCGCCTATTCTATATCCTGTGGAGCTAAAATGTGCTCAACATTAGATGACCAAAAAGCCATTTATAAAAAGACAGACAAGTTACTTTACCTCGCAAAAAGTACCGGTAAAAACAAGTTTTACATCGAATAATAATTAGCTAAAATCAATAAAACTTAACAAAAAGAAGAATATTACTTTATAATATAGATAGAAAAGAAACTGGAGGAAATAGTGATATGGCCTACATTATTACAATCGGAAGACAATTTGGTTCAGGTGGCAGATACGTCGCTCAAGAACTAGCTAAACGATTAGGCATCGCCTTTTATGATAGCGAATTAATTGATGAAGTCTCAAAAGAATCAGGCTTATGTGCCGACTACATCAAAGACAACGAAGAAAAGAAAGATAGTATCTTCGCCTACGTTGGTCTTACCGAAGGATCTAACTTTTTAACTGCCTCACAACGAGTATCCATCGCTCAATTTCAAGCAATAAAAAAGATTGCTGAAAAAGGAGAATCATGTATCTTCGTTGGACGCTGCGCCGATTACGTTTTAAAAGACTACAAAAACCTCGCAAGTGTATTTATTACCGCCCCAGTAGAAGATAGAATTGCTCGTGCAGTAAAGTACTACAACATACCAGAAGATAAAGCAGATAACATCATTAAAAAGATGGATAAGAAAAGAGCGGGATACTATAACTACTTCACCGATAGAAAGTGGAGTCATGCCTACTGTTACGATCTCTGTATCAACTCCTCTATTGGTATAGCCGAATCTGTCGATGTAATCTTCGAGTTTGTCAAAGTCAAATTCAAAGGTCAAATTAAGTAAATTACTAAATAGGACTGTAATAAAAAGGAAACATTAACTTGTATATAAACTCATTAATTTTGTCCTATAATCTGTTGTACATTAATTAGTAACTATTAAATTCTCGAGTACTAACTATGAAAATTATAACTTTTGCAGTTAAGTTTTGAAACCTATTAGTTTTGAAGTCAAGATTTTAATCAAGCTACATTAATTAGTAACTATTAAACTCCCGCATTTTGAAAAATACGCAGTATAATAATGGTATAAGGAATACACTGTAGTTTATTAATTGATGCGGAGGTGAATTTCAATGAAAAAATTAACGGCCTTAGGATTATTAACACTTAGTATGTTAACGATTACGGAATGTTCGGTTAATCAAAAAGAAGATGTTTATTATCGAGATTTAATTGATTTATTTTCAAACATGACTTTTGATTACGCCAATCCCAATTATTGAATTATTTCACTTCAAAGTACTGACAGCTATGTTTACACTTTTGATAGTAGACAAACATATAATTTGATTTCGTTTTTTAATAATATACCTTTAAAAATATGTATTGATAAGAATGATTCAAAATATGATGAGCTATCTAACCAAATTGTAAAAGGTATTGACATTGAAGTAGGCTACAAATATAGTAACCAAAGTAAGAATACAAACGATGCCATTGTTCATTTTTATGTTCTAGAAAATGGAACTGTTTGTTTTTTAGATAATAGAAAAATAACATTGGCTTATTCTAATCCTGATGTTATTGAATATGAAGTCTTTAAAGCCAAAATTATTAATATGGGAGGAACTGAATAATTAAAAAACTTGTTTTGCTTTGTATACTTTCTCTTTCGCTTTTTCTATGCTTTAACTTAAATGTTTCTGCCTCAGCGAGTGAAGGCCATGAAATTAGTTTTGTTAATGATAATCAAAACGCAAAAAGAGTAAATTTCTCTAATGATAATTTAACGATGAATACCAATTTAAATCAAAATGACGTTTTCTCTAGTTTTTTTATGGTTCAATCAAGAGCTTATTCAACTCAATATGTTTATACTCCACGGGGAACGGCTGTAGAAGTATTGGTGAGAGATGAACTCTCATTATTTAATATAGAAAAGAATAATCGGTAGAAAAGGACAAACTTCTAATGGGATTTGTGGAAATTCCAATTCGTTTGTTGTCAGGTCTAAATGGGGCTCATGCGGATTATATGAACATAGAGGAGATCAATGCCCATATACAACTTCATATGGTGGAACAACAGCGTATGTAAAATACTATAAACTACATCAACATTCATATACATATACGATAACATCTTCGGGTCATATAGCAAATTGTAGTAAATGTGGATATTCTACGACGTTGCCACATGATTATGATAGTAATTATGAATGGGCAAATTATAGACAACATAGCGAAAATTGTAGCAAATGTGGAGCTAAGGTTTATCAAGGACACGCTGTATCAAGTAATGCATTTAATAACGGACAAAAATATGCTACGTGTTTGATATGTGGAGGCCTTGCAGAAATGGGATTTGTTCAATGGAATAGGAATTCGTTTAGTGTTAATCAAATAACAATTAATGGAAGTTTTATTTTGCCAAATGGTGTTATTGTATTGGTTGATAAAGATATTGAATCATATCTAAATGGAACTTTAATTATTGATTAATAGATGGAAATTTAATTATTTACAAAATTTCTATTGGTTATAGCTACAAGTGCTATAACCTTTTTTATATAAAATAAAGGAGCTTTATTATTATGAAAGATTCAACGACAAGAAAGAATAACATTTGATACTGAGGAGAATGTTGATAAAAGGTAACCATCCACCATCTAGCAATTTAATTATTTGGCTCAGTACCGTTCGCCCCAACTTCCGTAATGCGTTAGGCAAATTTTTATATTATGAAAATTCAATATGCTTAATTATTCAAAGCTCACAGTAAATTCTGCGGGCTTTTTCTTTGCTGTCAAATAAGTGTGCAATAGTAAGAAAATATAACTTGCTATAGTGACCTTTCAGAGTGATGTATATGGTACCGATAGGTAGAAAGAGGTAGCAAAATGGCAAACATCACAAAAACACAAATCAAGAAAAAGCTAGAAGAATTAAAGGATCGATTAAGTGACATCAGACTAGAGTTTGAAGATCTACAAAGCAATATTGAAAGCGAATCAGGAGAGATTGAACACTACGAAGGAAAGTCGGAATTGACTGAACTTCAAGAACAAAGACAAGAATGGTTGGATAACACAGCAAGCACTATCGAAGAAACAGTAAGTTCACTTCAAGATGCTGAAGATAACCTAGATAATGTGGAGGAATAAGAAGATGGAACAATTAACACTTCAACAATGGATAGAGGGCTTCAATAACGGAGCCTTCAATTCCATTGACCGTAACACTCATATTAAAGCTGGTTGGTATGATTGGTTTTGTAAAGATACTTCACTAGCAGCTAAAACAAAAAAGATGGGTAAAATCATCAAACAAGTTAAAGCTGGTGGGAAAGTAGACCTTCAAACAATGTATGTGTGGTTCAAAAATAACTGTCCAATGAATGGCCAATTATATGATAACTTTCGATTTGTGAATTTAGAAACAGAAAAAAACATGATACTAATTCGTATCGCAACAATCACGCTAATTATATGTTGCTTTATCAATTTAGATTAACAGTAAATACATTTCTTTAGAAACTATTATTGAAAAGAATAAAGATTTATATTATGAGGCTTTAAGACAAACAGAGGATGGATGGATTGACAATAATAGTAATCCTGTTCCATTTATTAAATATCTTCTAAAAACTATTCTTTATGCCTATAAAGAATTTGAAAGTCGAATTGAAATATGTGAGAGCTCAACATCTTCTTTTGATATTGTAAAGAAAGCTGTTGACAGTATTCTTGGAAAATTTACTAAAGTAATGATTCAGGAAAAATGCCCTTCACTTGCGAAATCAACTATTGAGTCATCCGTTAAGAAATTAGTCGATCAAGGATATATCATCAAATCAGGGCAAAGTAAATCAACATTCTACTATAAAAAATAATTTTCTCCTATTTTTAATGTTTTTTAGGAGAATTTCTTTCAGAATAGGAGCAATTAAACATTTATTGACAATCTTCATTAATAAATAAAGATATAAATAAGTTGTTCGAAATCTCTTTTTTAGATTTTTGTAACTTTTAACACTTTTCTAAATTAAAAGATTTGACCATTTCTATCTTAAATTCAACTGAATAACTCATATGTTGTACCATGTATATTTCGTACCTTTCAAAAAAAGGATACCACGTAGGTACCTTTATTCAAGAATGGTTATCTTTTATGCATACCTAATTTTTTTAAAATCTAAAAAATACAATTTCCTAAGCAAAAGAAAAAAGCAGCATTACCAAATAACGCTGCTAAGAACTTCAACGTGTTAACAAAATTAAAATGAAGATTAATCCAGGATTAATTATCCGTGCTACAAAAAGAACTCATTCCTCTAAATAAAGAATGTTGGTATTGTCCTATCATTCTTATTTAGTTAATTACTTATTGTTAATTATTTCTAAAGAATCTTTATCAACAAAGTCGTCTAAATACGCTTGTTCTTTTCCATTCTTTACATAACCTTCACATAAATCATCGTGGATTTTACTATTCATCTTATTTAAGTTAATTGGCTTAAAGAACCCATTTAACGAACATTCATAATCCCATAAAGATGAACTATCAACTTTTTTACCTTCAATAAAATCATAGAAATCAGTGATATTATCTTCAAATATCTGTTTTCCATTAGCCTCTAATACACAAACCTTTTTAGAATAATCTAATGATACAACTCCTTGAATCTCTAAATCAAAGATGTAATCTTCTCCAGTATCATAAATAAAAGTAAACTTGTTTTCTTCATCTAATACAACATCTTTAATTTTTACATCACGATAATCTTTAGTAGTTTCTTGATTTAATGAATCAGCTAACCAAGACGCAGCCACATATTCATTTACTTTATCCTTAAACATAAAATAATGACTAAACTGCGTATTAAGAATAGAACATAGGATATTTCCTAGTGCAAGCAATGAATACTTTGAATCAATAATAAATAATCGATTTAAAGTTTTTGGACTTTAATTAAAACTAGCTTTAATAATACAAAATTCTGTTTTCATATTGTTAATCTCCTTGAATCTATATTACCATTTTAAAATTAAAAGAAAAACATAATAATTAACTTGATAGATTTTAGTTAGTTAATTATTAACAATTTAACAAGACTTTGATAATAAAAAAAAAGAAGAAGAAGACTAAAGACTTGAAATTTTATATTACTTAAAATTAGATATAATATAATTAGTCAAAGTAATTTATCAAAGGAGACTAACTATTATGGAACAAACAAATTTCTTACAAGAATTACTTAATAATCCTATAAATGGCGTCGTAAATATTCCAAGTGGGACATATTTAACTGGACCACTATTTGTAAAAAGTAATACAACTGTTCATTTTAATAAAGATACCATTTTATTAGCCACTACTGATGAATCAAAATACACAGATATTGAAACAAGAGTTGCTGGAATTGAAATGAAATGGTATCCCGGTATACTAAACATCATTAATGCTGAAAATGTAATAATAAACGGCTATGGCACTATTAATGGAAACGACCCCTATTGGTGGGAAAAATACTGGGGAAAAGATGAAAAAAGTGGTATGCGTCAAAAATACGATGCTGAAGGCTTACGTTTTGCCTGTGATTATGACTGCAAACGCGTTCGAAACATCTATATCTCACAAAGTTAAAACATAGTATTTAAAGACATAACCTTACTCCAATCAGGGTTTTGGAATCTTCATGTTCTATATTCTAGTAACATAACTCTTGATCATATAATTATCGATAAAAATACCGGCCCATCTACCGATGGTATCGATATTGATTCTTCTCATCATATTATTATTAAGAACTGTATAACCTCCACAAACGATGACTCAATCTGCATTAAGTCCGGGCGAGACGCCGATGGATTAAAAGTCAATATTCCAAGCCATGATATAACTATCAGTCACTGTAACATCTTAAAAGGATATGGGATAACCATCGGTAGTGAAGTAAGCGGCGGAATATACAACATCCATATTGATCATATTAATTATTCTCAAACAGATTGCGGTTTTAGAATTAAATCCACAAAAGAAAGAAAAGGATATATTAAAAATATATACTTATCTAACCCATATATGGAAAATGTTAAATACCCATTTCATTTATACGCCAACTGGAATCCTTTATATAACCAATGCAAAATACCTTTAACTTACAAAGGAGAAATTTTTGATCACTACAAAAAACTAATTAAAAAAATAGAAGGACACGAAAATACAAAGATCGAAAATATCCATATAAATGATGTAATATCAAATCTAACACCAGACTACAAAAAAGACTCGTATGCCTTTTGTATCGAAGGATTTAAAGATACACCTCTAAGTAATATATTTTTTAACAACGTGCAAATTAATGCTAAAATTGTACGGCTTTATAAAATACACCAAAAATATTAATTTTGAAATTTGTCAAATAAATACCGAAAGTTCAGAACAAAAAAATATTGACTTCGACAACAGATAATAAACTAAATATTAGAAGTAACTAGCCTTGATATTCTTTCACACATCATATTAGTAAATTTTTTTCTCCTCATCAGAAAGAAAAGATGCTTGAATTAATTCTAAATACTGATTTTTCAGAGAGCAAAATCTCTTTGGGCTAATCCATATAATTTTCTTTGTTGTTTAATGGATTTTTCAAAAGTCATAATTTTATTATTTAAAAGTTAAACTCCTATCAACCATTTATTCAGTAATACGTTATATATATGGATTATTTCCCCTTTTCGGGTATACATTTATAAGAACTAAATATATTAAAAAACAAATCACCTTTTCAACAACAAATAATAAACAAACAAAAATAATTTAGAAGAAAAATAGCAATTCATGTTGACATAATATTAAAGGAGTCTTACAATATGAATAGTTGAACAAGTATTCAACTATTAAAGGAGAATATTTATGGCTCTTACTCTTCAACAAATAAAGTCTCGTCTGCCAGATGAAACAACAATATACGACCTTTCAGATCTATTCAAAATTCTTGGAGATTCCACTCGAACAAAGATTTTATCTTGCTTAGAAGAATCCGAACTATGTGTACAAGATATCTGCACTTGTCTCAACATGACAAAATCTGCCGTATCTCATCAACTACATACCTTAAGACAAGCCAAACTTGTAAAAACAAGAAAAGATGGTAAAGAAGTCTATTATTCTCTCGATGATGATCACGTTACAAAAATATATGAATGTGGCTTAGAGCACATAAAAGAAAGGAAGTAAAACTCATATGAAAAAAGTATTTAAATTAGAAAATCTCGACTGCGCTAACTGCGCCGCCAAGATTGAAAGAAATCTCAATAAAATAGCTGGTGTTAACTCCGCTGTAGTAACATTTATGACACTTCGTCTTGATCTCGACATTGATGAAAGCAGAGAACAAGAAATAATGGAAGAAGTAATTAAAACCGCCCATAAAACTGAACCGGACTTAGAATTTATAGAAAGATAGTCTTTATGAGTAAAACCAATTTTAAAAATCTTATAAGAATTATCATTGCTTTAATCATGTTTTTCTCAGTGTTTATCACTGATAAAATTATCGATTTAAGTTCTGTCTTTGCTCCATCTTCCTACGCCTTTACTTTCCCTCTTTCCTTATATTTATTTATCTTCTTATTCATCGGATACGATATTATACATAAATCGTTTCGTAATATCTTAAGAGGACAAGTCTTTGATGAAAACTTCCTTATGTGTATTGCCGCAATCGGCGCTTTTGCCATTCAAGAATACGCTGAAGGAGTAGCAGTAATTCTCTTTTATCAAATTGGAGAATTCTTCCAAAATTACGCTGTAAACAAATCACGTAAATCCATTTCTGAACTTATGGATATACGTCCAACATATGCCAATTTAATAAAGAGTAATAAAGAAATAGTAAAAGTATCTCCTTCAATAGTAAAAATCGGAGATAAAATTCTGGTTAAACCAGGAGAAAGAATACCGCTAGACGGAATAATTATCAAAGGTAGCTCTTCTCTTGATACAGCCTCACTAACCGGAGAATCCTTACCACGAGAAGTCAAAAAAAAAGATGAAGTATTAAGTGGCAGCATCAATATAAACGGAACAATTGAAATAGCAGCTACAAAAGCCTATCGTGATTCTACTGTATCGAAGATCTTAGATTTAGTAGAAAACGCTGTAACTAAAAAATCCCCTGCAGAAAACTTCATTACTAAATTTGCTAAATGGTACACTCCAAGTGTAGTTATATCCGCACTTCTCTTAGCTTTAATTGGCGGAGCTGCTAGTGGAGAATGGCTTATCTGGGTCAAACGTTCACTTAACTTCTTAGTAATTTCCTGCCCATGTGCTTTAGTAATATCCGTTCCACTTTCTTTCTTCGCTGGAATTGGAGTTGCTTCCAAAAACGGAATTCTAATCAAAGGCTCAAACTATATGGAGAAATTTGCCTCCGCAAATATCTTCGTCTTTGATAAAACCGGAACCTTAACTAAAGGAAACTTCGCCGTATGCAAAATTTCCCCTTCCGAAAACAAAGATGAAATTCTCCGCTTAGCTGCGATAGCTGAAAGTAACTCTAACCACCCAATCGCATTATCAATCGTTAAAGCCTATGGTAAGAAAAATAACGAGAATTATGAAATTCAAGATATCAGTGGAAAAGGAATAATTGCCACAAAAGATGATGAAACCATCTTATGTGGTAACGAAGACTTATTAAAAGAACACAATATCGAAATTACAAAAGAAAATGATATTGGAACAATTATATATGTTGCAAAAAACAACAAATATATCGGAAGTATTATAATTTCAGACGAAATTAAAGATAATTCTGCTTCCGCTATCAAATACTTAAATTCAATCGGAGCTAAAACCATAATGTTAACCGGAGACAATGAAGCTATCGCTTCCTCCGTCGCTAACAAAATCGGAATCTCCGAATACAAAGCCCACTTACTTCCACAAGATAAGGTCAAAGAAGTAAGTAAATTACTTAAAAGCAAAGATAAAAAAGATGTCCTTTGCTTTATCGGAGATGGAATAAACGATGCTCCAGTATTAATGCAAGCTGATATCGGAATTGCTATGGGAGGAGTTGGACAAGACTCAGCTATAGAAGCCAGTGATATCATCTTAATGCACGATGACTTAACATCATTAAAAACCACTAAAAAAATATCTAGAAAAGTAATGACCTTAGTAAAAGAAAATATCTACTTTGCACTAGGTATTAAATTATTAATTTTAATTCTCAGCATCTTCGGTTTAGCCTCAATGTGGCTTGCTGTCTTTGCAGATGTCGGAGTATCTTTCCTAGCAATACTAAATTCCCTTAGATCAAATACAAAAAGATATCTAAAAAACTAATTAACTAAACTTCTTCCTGTTAAATCAAGAAGAAGTTTTTTAATTATTTTAAAACGTAAAATACATCATAAAATATGGATACAATTATTGATTTAATTATGAAAAGCATTGCGAAAAGTCCAAAGCAGCCATATATCATGATTGAAGAGAGGTACTTATATGTTTAGAAGAAAAGTAACAGAACAACTAATCGAACGAAAATCAGTTATTGTTTTTGATGAAATTTAATTAGCACCAAAAGTAAGACAAGCTATTAAATATTTAGTTAAAAATAGTAGATATGATTATATTGAAACAGGTTCATTAATTATTATTAATAAGAGTATAAATGGAAGCGTGATTCCATCTGAAGAAATGAAAATAAATCTCATTCATACGGAATAGATTTCTTATTATCTGATGGAGTAAAAATCATTCCTATTGAAATAAAATCTTCTAATGTAAATAATCATCAATCAATGTATTTTCAGAAAAATACCCCATCGGTTATTTCTCGAAGAATACTATTTTCACAAAACGATTTAGCACATGATAAAATATTGGAATTAAAACCTATTTACGTAATGAATCAATTCCTAAGTACGTTAAAATAAAACCCTATTAATGTTTATACTTAAAACAATATACAAATTTATTTTTTTATATTGAACTAAACTAAGAAATGTTCCCAAAATGATATATTTAATTGAAAATCGGCATAAAACAATCTATTTTTCAAATATTTTATAAATTATGGACTTTTTTATCGAAATGTAAGAATCTTATCATGTTTTTTAGTTTTACAAAAATTAAATGATATCCACCATTCTTAAAAAAATTCACTGAATAAAAAAATAAATCTTCTTATCTAGAAATGAATCTAGCAACATCTTGTCTTACTTGATTAATATCTAACGCCAACATTTTCATTATTAACATTTCTTTTAATACAGCGATATTAAACGTACTTAACCTTAAACTTAATGTAGTTATCATTAATCCATCATTTGTTCTATAATTAAATTAACAAGTCTATTTAAAGAAAGGTATTTATATGGACAAAACAAAAAGACTATCAAAAAGAATGTGGATAGTGTTTATACTCATTGGTTTAGCAGGACAATTTGCTTGGGCTATTGAAAATATGTATTTAAATACATATATAACTTATCTAAACTTTACCGATCCTTCCGGTATCGGTTTCAACTACAGTCAGTTGATTGCAATTACAACCGCTGTCTCTGCAGTAATTGCCACTCTTACTACTTTATTAATGGGTGGACTTACCGATAAAATAGGAAAAAGAAAATTATTTATTACTATAGGTTATCTCGTTTGGGGCGTCGCTACTGCCTCATTCGGATTATGTAATGTTAATAGTAATTACGCAATAATTCCAATATCTATGACCGCCTTCTCCGCCGCAATTATGGTTATAGTAATAGACGGAATAATGACCTTCTTTGGTTCCGCCGCTAACGATGCCGCCTTTAACTCCTATGTTACGACCTCAACCTCCGACGCAAATAGAGGAAAGGTTGAAGGAGTTCTCTCCGTTCTACCTTTAGTAGCAATGTTAATTATCTTCGTCGGTCTAAACGGATTAACCACTAAAGATGCCGGATATAGATGGGATTTGTTCTTTTATATCGTCGGTGGTTTAGTCATTCTTGTCGGACTAACTTCAATATTCTTAATTCCAAAAGAAAAAGATGAACATAAATCCAACGAACCATATGTCAAACTTATGGCAGAAGGATTTAAACCCTCTGTTATTAAAAGAAATAAAAAGCTTTATATCATATTACTCATTTACTTCATTTATGGAGTTGCGTGTCAAATATACTTTCCATATTTAATGGTCTACATTGAAAAAACTTGCGCTGTTGCTAACTCGGGAGGTGGATTCTTAACTCCATTTGCCATTGTTATGGCAGTTTCGTTACTTTTAGGTTCAGTCGCCTCCGTTTTATTAGGTTTCTTATCCGATAAGTTTGGCAAAAATAAAATAATTATTCCTGCTTTTGCCATTTTATTCCTTGGACTCATTCTTCTCTATTTCGTCCCATCTACTAAAAACGATTTAGCCCGAACAGTTTTCTGTTCCATCGCTGGATTTATTATGATCTTTGGCTACGTTGGAGTTCCTACTGTCATTAACTCCCTAGTTCGTCAATATGTTCCTAAAGGCAAAGAAGGAACATTTATGGGAGTAAGAATGATTTTTGTTGTCGCTGCTCCTATGTGTATTGGACCTTTTATTGGAGATGCCTTAAATCACGCCTATGGCAGCACCTATGAAGGTGAATTTGGTGTTACTAGTATCATTCCATCTGAATACGGTTATCTCGTTGCCGCCGCCATATTACTTCTCGCCCTTATCCCAATCTTCTATTTCTTAAGATTACAAAAAAAGGAAAATACAAAAAACGAAGGATTACTCTATAACGACAAAGTAAAATACGATGTCAATTATTCTTCCGTTCCTTTATCACAATACCCACGCCCAAACTTCGTTCGAAATTCATACTTATGTCTCAACGGAAAATGGGATGTAAAAATAACTAAAGAAGAAGAATTACCTGCTTCATATGATGCCTCAATCATCGTTCCATACGCTGTGGAATCTATTCCAAGTGGAATAAATCACAACCTCGAAATAAATGAGTATATCTATTATCATCGTGTTATAACTATTGATTCATCCTTCAATAAAGGTAAAGTATTCATTAATTTTGACGGAGTGGATCAAGAAGCGACAATTTATATCAACAAGAAAAAAGTTTATAACCACGTCAGTGGTTATGAAAAGTTCAAGATAGATGTCACTCCATACTTCGAAAATAACTCCTTAGACTTAATAGTAAAAGTAAATGATATTTCGGATTATTCTTACCACTCCCGTGGTAAACAAAGACTTCATCCAACCGGATGGTTCTACTCCTCCTCTTCAGGTATCTATAAACCAGTTTGGTTAGAATCAACCCCAGAAGAATATATTGACTCTGTTCTTTTCACTCCTAATTCTTCGCTTACAGGAGTAAAGATCTTAGTAAGATCTTCCTACGATAGAAAAGTTGATATTACAATTGAAAATAAAAAATACACGGTACAAACCAACAAGGAACAAGAACTACTTATTGAAAATCCAAAACTATGGTCGCCTTCTTCTCCAAATCTTTATTTTGTAACTCTAAAAATGGGACAAGATGAAATCACTTCCTATTTTGGTATGAGAAAAATTGAAATCAAAGAAGGAAAAGATGGTTACAAACACGTTTACTTAAATAACAAACTTGTTATCTTAAACGGCTTATTAGATCAAGGATACTTCTTCTTAGGTAATCTTACACCAATGAAATACAGCGATTTTGATGAAGATATAAAAAGAGTCAAAGAATTAGGATATAACACCTTACGTAAACACATTAAAATTGAATGTGATTTATTTTATTACACCTGCGATAAATACGGAATTTTAGTAATTCAAGACTTTCCTTGTGGAGGAAAGCCTTATAAATTCTTCCATGTTGTAATTCCCCGTTTCTTCAACTTCATGAACCACGAAAACAAAATGACTTATAAAAAAATGTCACGTGAAGACGAAGCTGGACGCAAGGAATTTGAACGCGAAAGCGAACACTACCTCGAAGTCTTACATAACTATCCTTCTATAGTTGTCTACACCATCTTCAACGAAGGTTGGGGTGAATTTAATCCTTCATATTTCTATACCAAATTAAAAAATATTGATCCGTCTCGTTTATACGACACCGCTTCTGGTTGGTACGACTCAGAAAACTCAGACTTCTATTCTATTCACTCCTATTCATTCCCAGGCATGAAAAGAAAAGATAAGATGGGAAGAAGACCATATATACTTACCGAAATTGGAGGTGCTTCATTAAAAATAGATAAGCACTTCTACTTCAATAAAGTCTATGGACACGGAATTAGTAAAACCAAAGAGAACTTAACCAAACGATACGAAAAGCTCTATAGAAACGTCGTTATTCCTCAACTTAAAAATGGCAATCTCGTTGGAAGTATCTACACCGGTCTCACCGACTGCGAAACAGAATGCAACGGAATATATACATTTGATAGACAAGTACTTAAACTAGATAAATCTTTCTTATTAGAAATAAATACTGAAATCAATAAGCTCATGGAATAAAAAAAAGAAACGAGGAAGGTTAAAACCTCGCTTCCTTAAAAGTAATAACTGAAATATTCGTTTAGCGGTTATTACGAAACTAATAATAACTTATTTAATGTTGACATTCAACCAACGTGAATTAGATTCACCTTCGTTGTTATCAGATACTCTAATAAAAATAGTAACTTTTCTAAACTTTCCCGCATATTGAACATATGTATCTTCTTTAGAATAGTTATAAATAACATTATCTTTCGATTCATCTTTAATAACTAAAGCGTTACGTACACATAATTCTTCACAAGTCTTTTCATCATCAAAAGTAAAACCTGGCCCGCCTTTATAAGAAACAGAATCATCAAACGGAACAACTTTACCTTCTGAAGTTACAAAACGAAAAGATAAACCATTTCTAAGATATCCAGACCAAATATATTCTGTAGTGCCATAGACTTCAGAAATATGCTCAACAAACTGATGTTTAGCATCAAGTTTTGTAGTTTTTAACTTGATAAATAAATCTACCGGTTTCATATTAGAATCAATATAATTGATAACATTTTTTCTTGCCATAATATTACCCCCCCCTTTATTGTTCCATTTTTACTATATCTTAAAAACAACAACAAATAATCATGAAAGAGTTTACATGATTATTTTTTCTTGTGAACAATATAAAAAATGAATACTTATCAATAAAATAATAATAACTTTTTCAATTTTGTAATACTCTATAGCCTCTTAAAAAGAGTAATTTTTACTACTCAATAGCACAAAACCAGCTCCAACTCATTAAGCATTATTGATAAACAAAATAAACTATTTTACTTTTTCTTCCATTGACCGACAAAAAAATAAGGCTTTTAAGGTTGAGAAACCGCTTTCATAATGCTACATTGAAATATATAAGTCGGTCAACTGACCGAGAAAAGAGAACTATATGGGCAGACCTAAAACAAGTTTAATGAAAGAAAAAATCATTTCCGCCGTCGAAGATTTGATTTCGACCAGAGGAGTTAATTCCTTTTCCCTGCAAGATATTGCAGATGAATTATACATTTCAAAAGGAACGTTGTATTACCACTACAAAACTAAAGATGAAATTCTTCTCGCAATCATGGATAAACACATCACCGAACTAGAAGATGAATATGAAGACTGGCTAGTAAGACATAAAGATGACGTAATCTCCAAAGAAAGATTCCTCAATGTTATCTTCTATAAAGGTGTTAAGTTATTTAACCGCGCTAAGATTCATATTTATATCATTAATGAATGCGTAAGAGATAACGATGAATTAAAGAAAACTTATAACAATCTATGGAAGACTTGGCAAAGCAAACTTCAAGAAGGCGTTGCCCAAGTATTTAAAGATGAAGAAGACAAAGAAGCTTTGTCTTATATGTTAATGCTTATTATTGATGGACTTACCGTGCGAGAAGTCCTTGAAGATAACTCAGACTTAGATGATCGATTAGTTAAATTAATCGAGAAAGGAACGAAATAATGAACTCTATTAGTAAAATACAAAAGATACTCAATAAGAAATACCCCGGAATAAAAGCTAATGCAAAAGATGACATCGTATTTCTCGAAGGTGAATTAAAAGACTATAACTCCATTGTTTCCTGTGGAAAAGATGTAGCCTCTACTAAGTTATTCACCCACGTTGTTAATAATATAACCTTAAAGGGATATGTAAGACCAAAAACTAAGAGATCCTCGATAAACGATAAAACTTTAGATAAGACCGAAGTTGATGTCTTAGTTATCGGTGGTGGAGTAGTTGGTTCTGCTATATTAAGAGAATTATCAAAATACAACCTCTCCTGTTTACTAATTGATAAAGAAGAAGATCTTGCTATGCACGCTTCTTCTAGAAACGATGGCTGTATTCACGTTGGAATAGATTTAAAGAAAAATTCTTTAAAACTTCACTACTTACAACGGGCCCGTACTATTCTTCCTTCTCTCTGCTCTCAATTAGATATCGACTATCGAGAAGACGGACAAACCATTGGTTTCAAATCATTATTAATGAAACCAATCGCCGCTATCTATATGAACATAAAGGCCAAAGAAAATAAAATAAAAGGTATTCAAGTATTAAATCGAAAGAAATTATTGAGTGTTGAACCAAATCTCGCTGATGATATTAAATTCGGTGTATTTATGCCAAGTGCCGCTTGTATTTGCCCATATAACTTTACAATTGCCTTAGCTGAATCCGCGGTAATTAACGGTGCAAAAGTATGTCTTAACACCATAGTAGAAGACATGGAAGTTAAGAATCATGAAATCATATCTGTTAAAACTAACCGCGGAACAATAAGACCAAAAGTAGTAGTAAACGCCGCTGGCGTTTTCTCCGATCAAATCGCAGATATGGCTGAAGATAAATTCTTCTCCATTCATCCACGAAAAGGAACAGATACGATCATGGATAAATCCATGACTCCATATCTTTCTAAAACTGGAATCACCATCTATGCCACCCCACAAGAAAGAAAAATATCTCATTCCAAAGGAGGCGGAATAATTCCTACTATCGATCGAAACATCTTGGTTGGACCAGACGCAGTTGAACAAATCGAAAGAGAAGATTTCTCTACTGATATTTCATCGATTAATACAATATTCAAAAAACATCATCAAACTATTGATGAACTAAATAAAAGAGATATCATCACCTATTTCTCCGGTATCCGTGCAGCTACCTATGAAGAAGACTTCATCGTTCAAAAAGGAAAGTGGACTAAAAACATCGTCCACGCTGCTGGAATTCAGTCTCCTGGACTTACCGCCGCTTCTGCTATTGCAGAAGATATTGCCAAATACGCAGTAGAAGAACTAGGTAATGTAACTCGAAAAGATTCCTTTAATCCTTATCGTAAAGGTGTTGTTGCTTCACGAAACTTACCATTAAAAAAGCGTGATGAATTAATTAAAAAAGATCCTTCTTATGGTCATATCGTTTGTCGGTGTGAAGAAATCTCAGAAGGAGAAATAAGAGCATGTATTCATTCTCTTATTCCACCAACTACCGTTGATGGAATTAAAAGAAGAGTACGAGCAGGTATGGGAAGATGTCAAGGGGGATTCTGTCAGATGTTAGTTACAAAAATACTAGCGGAAGAAGAGAATAAAGACATGTTAGATATCTGCAAAAAAGGTGAAGGTAAAATCTTATTTATAAATACAAAGGAAGGAGAAAACACCAATGAAAAATAATTATGATGTTGTCGTTATTGGTGGAGGTCCAGCCGGACTCTCTTCCGCTTATCAAGCTTTCTCTTCTTCCGCTGAGGTCTTAATCATTGAACGTGAAGGAAAACTTGGTGGAATCTTAAAACAATGCATCCACGATGGATTTGGAGTCACAAGATTTAAAGAAAAACTCTCCGGCCCTGAATATGCCACCCGCGAAATTGATAAATTACAAGATACTACTATTGACGTATCCTTATTAACCTTCGTTACTAAAATAGAAAAAGAAAATGATATTTTCTCAATTACTGTAGTTAACTCTACCGGTGTTCATATTATTACTTCAAAGAAATTAATACTTGCTACTGGTTGTCGTGAAAGAACTTCAAAGCAAGTTTTAATTCAAGGTACATCTCCTTGTGGCGTTATGACCGCAGGTCAAGCGCAATACTACATTAATATCATGGGAGTTATGCCAGTTAAAAACTGCGTAATTCTCGGCTCAGGAGATATCGGATTAATCATGGCTAGAAGAATAACTCTTGAAGGCGGAAAAGTTGAAGGAGTCTACGAAGTAAAAAGCAATCCATCCGGACTCTCAAGAAATATTGCACAATGCTTAACTGACTTTGATATTCCACTTCATCTTTCTCATACGGTCACCAAAGTTTTCGGTCAAGATCGTCTTGAAGCCGTTGAAGTTGCTGAAGTTGATAAAAAGATGAATCCAATTGAAAACACCAAACGAATTATCAAATGTGATTCTCTCATTCTTAGCGTTGGCTTAATTCCAGAGAATGAACTAACTAAATCACTAAATATTCCTCTTTCTCCATTCACTAAAGGCCCTTTTGTTGATCAAACATTTGAAACCTTAGTAAACGGAGTCTATGCTTGCGGAAACGCCATGCATGTCAACGATTTAGCTGATTATGTTTCTGAATCTGGTGAAATTGCAGGTCAACATGCGGTCGAAGATAAAACATCCGAACGTAATCTAAAAGAAGTTAAAAAAGATAATCACTTCCTTTATGTCGTTCCAAGTCACATTGACTTCAATAAAAACACTAAAGATATGATCTTCTATTTCAGAAGTAATGCGGACTACAAGAATAAAGTTTTACGCATTATGCAAGGAGATAAAGAAATATTCCATAAAGCCTATCAATTCTTAAAACCACCGGAAATGGAAAAAATTAAACTAACCGTCGATAAGAAAGAAGAAATTAGTTTGATATTGGAGGATAAATAGATATGAAACAATATACTTGTATCGTCTGTCCAAACGGCTGTCTCTTATCATATGATGAGAAGACAAACACCTGTACCGGTAATAAATGTCCACGTGGAGCAAAATACGCTGAAAACGAATTTAAATGTCCACATCGAACTATCTGTTCAACCGCCAAAACAACATTAAAAGAATACCCTGTTATCAGTGTTAGAACTGATGGTGAAGTAGAAAAAAAGTTAATCTTCATTGTCATGAAAGAAATAAACAAAATAGAAATACATGACTATCTTCCAATCAATTCTATCGTAATTAAAAATGTTTTAAACACCGGAGTAAATATAATAACAACAACTCCGATGAAGAAAGGAGATTAAAACATATGTCTAAACCTTATAAAGATTTCGAACCTAGTTGGTATTTAAAGAAGTTTTCACCAAAATCCTACCGCTCAATTTTTAAATGGGGAGACCCTTCTTTTGTAAAATATCCAAAAGAAACTCTCTACAAAATGATTAAAGAAACATTCGGAATGACCGATGATGACTTTAAATCTTACACTGCTGATCTTGGCTTAGAAGATGTAAAATTCGATATCTCTCCTAAAGTATTAAAACCAGAAGATATCAAATATTTCAAATCAGTCGTCGGAGATGAATTCGTTAAAGATGATGATTATTCTCGTCTTTCCGTCGCTTATGGTAAAACCATGTACGACCTTCTTCGTTTAAGACAAAAAAAAGTTGAAAATATTCCAGACGCAGTCATCTATCCTGATGATAAAGATCAAATTGAAAAAATAGTAAATTACTGTGTTAAGCATCATATTCCACTCTACATCTATGGCGGGGGAAGTTCCGTTACTAGAGGCGTTGAATGTATGAAAGGCGGTGTCTCTTTAGATATGCGCTTACGTTTCAACAAAGTAATTAAGTTTAATGAAGTTGATCAAACCATCACCGTTCAAACGGGTATGAGCGGTCCAAAACTTGAAAAAACATTAAATGAAGCTGTTAAAAACTTCAACGCTAAACGTGCCTACACCTGTGGACACTTCCCACAATCTTTCGAATACTCTTCCGTTGGTGGCTGGGTCGTTACTAGAGGAGCGGGTCAAAACTCCACTTACTATGGCAAGATTGAAGATATTGTCATCGGTCAAGAATATGTAACTCCAGTTGGTAAGATAATTACCTCCCATTATCCACGTGAAGCTACAGGTCCATCTATTAACCAAATAATGATGGGTAGTGAAGGTACATTCGGCGTCTTAACCGAAGTTACTTTAAGAGTCTTCCGTTATATGCCAGAAAATCGTAAACGTTATTCATTTATGTTTAAAGATTGGGCTACCGCCCAAGAAGCCGCAAGAGAAATGATGCAATGCGAAGGTGGTTTCTCTTCCGTCTTTAGATTATCCGATCCAGAAGAAACATCAATAATGATGCGATTATATGGAATTGATGAAACTCCATTAACAAAATTATTTGCACTTCGTGGCATGAAAGATAATGAAAAATGTTTATTCTTAGGCTTCTCCGATGGAGAAAAAGGTTTCTCAAAGAACGTTGCAAAGAATATTAAACGTATTGCAAGAAAATACCACGGAATGAATTTAACCGGGTTTGTTACAGCCTCCTGGGAAAAAGGACGTTTCAACGATCCATATCTTCGTGACTCCATGCAAGATTTCGGTATTATGACCGACACTCTTGAATGTACCGTTAACTGGTCCAACATGGGCAAGGTCCATGAATTTGTGCGTGCTTTCTGTAAATCACGTCCAAACACCATCTGTATGACCCATATGTCACACGCTTATCCACAAGGAGCTAACCTCTACTTTATCTTCATCGCTAAGATGAATGATTTAGATGAATATAAGAAATATCAAGATGGAATTCTTGACGCAATTCAAAAATCCGGTGCTGCTATGTCACATCACCACGGTATTGGTAAAGCTTTTGCACCATGGCTTGAAGGCTCATTAGGCAAAAATGAATATGAAATCTTCAAAGTACTAAAGAACCACTTTGACCCAGAATACTTAATGAATCCAGGTGGGACATTAGGATTAGACTTAAAGGAAAATGAGAAGATTGCTAAAGATCAAAAGTTAAACTAACCGTTGCTCATATAAAGGACATAACAAAATGAAACATATATTTATCGTAAACCCCAGAGCAGGAAAAGTTGACCGAGTGGAAGAAATCACTAATGATCTAGAAAAATATAAGAAAGATTATGACATCTCTATCTACGTTACAAAATGTCGTGGTGACGCTAGAGAATACGTCCGTGATTTCTTAGATAGCCATCCAAAAGATGAAATTTATCGTTTTTACGCTTGTGGAGGGGACGGAACCCTCCACGATGTCGTAAATGGAGCTGTAAATCATTCAAACGCTGAAGTTGCATGCTACGCTTCGGGAAGTGGAAATGATTTTGTAAAGAATTTTTCTAATCCAGAAGGATTTAGAAATCTCGATAAAACCATCAAAGGAAAAGCTCATCCGATTGATTTACTTAAAGTCGATGATCAATACAGTGTTAATATCTTTAACTATGGTTTTGATGGTGAAGTAACTTTTGCTATGCTTAAATTCAAAAGATGGCCACTAATTACCGGTACAATGGCATATAATCTTGCTGCTATTACTTCTCTTTTATTCAAAATGAATCAATATCTTAAGTTAACTGAAGATAATGAAGTTATTTTCGATAGAAAAGGACTACTAGTTGCAGTTGCTAATGTTTATTGTTACGGCGGTGGATATCACTGTGCTCCTGAAGCTAAAGTAGATGATGGTCTTATAGATGTGTGCTTAGTAAAAAGAATATCTAAATTCAAAGCTGCTGGACTTATGAAAGTTTATAAAAAAGGCGAACATATTCATAACGACAAGATGGGAAATCTTATCGATTATCGTAAATGTAAACATGTTGTTGTTGAATCTTCTCGTCCTGTGGCATACGCCATCGATGGTGAAGTATATCGCAAACAAAAAGTTAAGATAGATATTGTTGAAAAAGCGATAAATTTTGTTATTCCGCAAGAATAGTATTTTTGTAGATTTCTAATTTTCTTCTTTCGCATGTTATAATGATCAAAAAGAAAGAAGAATATGTATATGGAAAGACAAAACGCAAAAAGAATTGGTAACCTTCTACTTATTATCGGAGGAATATTTGTGGCCGCATCTCTTCTTGCTCCTGTTCTAGTAATAAATGTCGATGGTGCAGCAAGAATGTGCAATATATTTTCTTACATGAACTACAAGATTGGATTTGGTACCTCACTTGCACTTATTCCGTTCTCTCTTCTTACTATCATTTCTTCCTTAATTGCACTTATCATTTTCTTTTCAAAGAAATATCGGAAATATAATTCATTTCTTCCATTTGTCACAATAATTTCTTCATTAATCGGAGCGGCGATTCTTACCTCAGTTGGTTCCTATATTGCTTGTGGTGCTTTCTACGCCAGTTTCGTTCTTGGAATAATTGCTCAAGTAATTATTACTAAATACGTTTCTGAGAAAGTTACAAGCGCAGATGAAAACAAAGACGTAGTTGATAAAGTTAAGAAAAAGCGTTTTAAAAAAAATAAGAAAGAAAAAGAAAATAAAGTTGAAGAAGTAGAAGAAAATAAAAAAGATCAAAAAGAAGTTGATGTTACAAAAGAGGCTGTTTAAAAATAACAAGCCTCTTTTATTATGTTATTTATAACGACAAAGATAAAGTTATTGATTTTATTTACGATAATGATCTACAGGTTAACTATAATATATATAAAGATAAATCTAGTAACCGTTTAAGTTATTATATCCTTAATTCCGGCGCCGATAGCGGCTTACACGCATTAACAGTAATTCAAGTAGCACTCTATATTGTTATGAATGCTGTATTGATATTTTCCGCTGCATATTTAATAAGAAACAAAGTACGAACAAGAAAAAATATAATAGGTCTACTAGATTTAAAAGGTGTAAAAAGATTAATTTCTACAACGCTAGTAAACATTGATACAATTCTTATTCTAATTGCAGATTCATTAGTATGTATTGGTTTGTGTTTTAGCGAAGGAGTAAGTTCGCTAATCAATTCATTTTTAACAAATACTGGAATGCCTATGGATTATTTTTATCCCTCTTTTACTCACGCTATTGTACTAGGCGTCTTAACACTATTTATTATTGCTCTTAGTATTTTATTTGGAGCAATATTACTAAGAAAAACTACAACAAAAGAAATATTCAAAATTAAAGAATAATATTATTGAAAATCCAACAAAATTTGATACAATTAATTCAATAACATTGGGGGATTTATATTTTTTATGGAAAAATGTTTAAAATTATTAACAGTGCTTTCTTGCGTTTGCATCTTAGCATCTTGTGATTCGTCTACTACTTCCGCTTCATCGTCTACTTCAGATTCTACATCTAACACCTCTACTTCAAATTCCACTTCTCTTCCTGTAAGTGCATTAAGCGAATGGAGTGCTGAGGATAAAGCTAATATCAAAAAAGCTTTTAATGATAACGAATCAATTGATATTCCAGTACCAACTGGATTCACAACTTCGTACGTTAATGCTTCCCAAGAATTAGATGGTGATTATTGTTTCTATGTCTATGACTCTGAATGTGGGGATATAACCGATAGCTATGAAACTCAACTTATCGCTGCTGATTACAGTTTCTATTTTGATGAAGATGGCGTTTTAGGTTATGCCAAATTCGTTGAAAATTCTTTAGAAGCATATATCGTTCAATTTGGCTACAATGAAGATTTTGAAGAATTTGAAATCTTCGCCTGGTACAGCGCTGATGGCGGTCAATATATTACCTCTTCTTACCCTTACGACAAAATAAACGACTTTTTCACTTTAAATGTCAATAATACTACTCTTCCATCCTTTGAAGTTGTTAGTGGAGGAACATATCAATCCGCTCCTTACGACAACAAATTCCTCGTTAGTGGTTTTATTTCTTCCACATCCTATTTATCAACATATTCTTCCGCTTTAGAAGCAGCTGGTTATGTTGTCGAAGAAGATGAAGGCTCCTATTATGCTTTAAATAGTACAGTCGGATTATCAATTGTGTTTTATTCCCTTGAGAATGATGACGGCACAGTATATTTAGACTCTATTATATCTGCTTATGTTGCTCCAACCGAAGGAGATAATAACGTCTCTCTTACCGCCGCTGACTTTTCATCCTCTTACCCAACTGCAGAAGAAACACTAACCAAAGAAGGTGTTACTTACTCTTACAATTACATCATGAACGCTAATTACATTCAATTTAAAAAAGGAGTGAGTTATTTACAAAACGACACAGCATTTACTTCATTAAAATCGATTGTAATAACTAAAGATAGCGGTACTGATGATCAATATTATGGAGTCTTATCTTTATATGTTGGGAACTCAAAATATGATTTAACTACTAAAATCACTCCAGTTGCTACAGAGGGCGTATATACCTACAACGTTGAAGGAGACTATCAGTACTTTATTCTTAGAGACGAAGTCGGTTTTGCCAGTAAAAACTCTTCAATCGTTATTTCCTATAACATCTAACTACATGAAGCTGAACAACATCTGTTCAGCTTTTTTTACTTATTCACTTTAAGTACATTTAAAGTAAAAAAGATATATTATAAATGTAATCTTAGAAAAGATAAGATAAAATATTAGTTAGGAGTACATAAGAGCATGAAAGTTTTAATCGCTGATGATGAAAAAGAACTTACCAACGCATTAAGCGCAATATTAAAGCACAACAACTATTCAGTTGATTGTGTTTATAATGGCGAAGATGCTCTTTATTATATTGAAAATGGAACCTATGATGCTTTAATTCTTGATGTAATGATGCCAAAAGTTGATGGCTATAAAGTTTTAGAAACATTAAGAAAAGCAGGAAATACCACACCTATTATGATGCTTACCGCTAAAAGTGATATAGACGATAAAGTAAAAGGCTTAGATTTAGGTGCGGACGATTATCTTCCTAAACCTTTTGAAGTAAAAGAATTACTCGCAAGACTAAGAGTCATTTTACGTCGTAATAGTTCAACAACCACAAATGTTCTTACCTTAGGAAACCTTTCATTAGATATTTCAACCTATGAAATTTTTGTCGGAGATTCTCGAGTTAAATTATCCAACAAAGAGTTCCAAATTATTGAATTACTTATGTTAAAACCAGGAAATGTTATTTCAACCGAAAGAATAATGGACAAAGCCTGGGATTATGATACTGAAGCCGAGTTAAATGTTGTATGGGTATTTATCTCAGGATTAAGAAAAAAATTAGCACAAATAAATGCTAATGTCGAAATACGTTCTAACCGTGGTGTTGGTTACACAATCGAGATTAAAAATGCATAAAAAGTTGCAGTATAAGTTTATTCTAATCGTGGCTTTAACATCACTTTTTGTCTTGCTTCTTGTTTGTGGTGGTTTAATTCTTTCTGTTTTTTTAACTCAATCTAGTTCCATTCGGTCAACATTAGACTACATAAACTCTAACGACAACCTAAATGGTTCAAAAGTACAATATGCTTTGAAACAAGCCAAAATGGAATATCCAAATTCCGATCCTGAAAACGACTATAGAATTAGATATTTCATCGTAGAAATAAATATCGAAGATGAAGTTCAACTAATCTATACCAACCATATTGCCGCTATCGATTCAAGCGCCGCAAAAGAATATTACTACTACGCTCAAAATGATTCAGCGGAATACGGCTCTAATAAAAATTATTCCTATGGAAAATACACTCTCGAAAACTCTAATATTAGATACATTTTTTTAGATTGTACTTTACAAAATGAAAATATTAAAACAATCACTATATATTCTTCTCTTGTTTCATCTATTACTTGGGTTTTATTAACATTTTTCGTCGCTATCGTATCAAGTAAAGCTGTCCAACCTTTCGCTGAAGCAATTAATAATGAAAAACGTTTCATTACAGATGCTTCTCACGAATTAAAGACTCCTTTAGCAATTATTCAAGCAAACTCCGATGTTCTTACCATTGACCAACCCGATAACGAATGGATTGACAGCACAAAGAAACAAACAAAAAGATTAACTGAATTAGTTAATAATTTAGTTTTACTTACTAAGTTAGACGAAGGCACCTCTCAACCTTCAATAGCTAAGTTTAATATATCAGAAGCGTTATATGAGGTAGCAGTTCCGTTTAAAATTATCGCTGAGAAAAAGAAAATAGACTATAAAATCATTACCAAAGATAACATTATGATAAACGGAGACGAAGAAAACTTTGAAAAAACCCTATCAATACTTATTGATAACGCCACGCGTTATACAAATGATAACGGCGAAATAAAAATAAGTTTGATAGAAAATAAAAAACAAATAACTTTAACAATATATAACACCTGTAAATATATCGATAAAGAAACTATCTCGCATGTCTTCGATCGTTTCTACTGCGCAGAAACCTCCCGCTCAAAAGAAAAATCTGGCTTTGGTATTGGTCTTTCCATTGCTAAATCACTAGTGGAAAAACAAAAAGGCACTATATACGCTGAAACTAAAGATAATAAGTCAGTTTCATTCATTGTAAAAATAAAGAAGAACTACAACTAAACAAATTTATTTAATTATTAATCCCTTAATTATTTCTTAATATTTAAGGGATTTTTTATTTTTAAGTTAAATTAAAGTTGATTTAAGTAGATTTAAGTTTTTTAGATTAATCTAAAATTATCAAGGAGATATAAATATATGAAAAAAAACTTATTAGTAATTTCATTGCTGGCAACCTCACTACTTACTTTGAATTCCTGCAACGATATATCAAATTCAACATCTTTAAATTCATCAACTACTAATGACTCTTCACTAATTGGAAATCAAACTCCAACTACCAGTGAAGACTCCTCTACTCCAACTACCTCTATCGAAGCAGAAGACTTTTCTTCTTACACCGAAATAGATTTAGATACTTTCACTAATAATCAAACATACAACATTAACGAAGAAGGAAATTATGTTGTAACTGGTACTTCTGTTTCCGGGAACATCGTTGTAAATTCTACAGGAAGCGTCGTGCTAGCTCTAAATAATGCGAACTTAACGAGCACTTCCGCTTCTTCTCCCCTAAGTGTTACCACAGCTTCCTCTTTTACTCTTCATCTTGGAAACGGAACTACAAACTACTTAAGCGATAGTTCCTCAAATACAATGGACGGTGTAATTACAGTTAAGAAAACCAATTTAGTAATCGAAGGTCAAGGTGAAATAAACCTAACCTCAAATGGCCTAGTTACAGAAAGTATCGAATCCGGCGTTGGTATATATAACAGCAAATCAATTTTAATTAAAGAAGGTACAATAAATATTATTAACCACGCCGATCACGCCATCTCTGGCAAAATCGGAATAGATATTAGCGGTGGAACAATCAACATCACTTCCGCAGCAGGCGATGGCTTACACTCCAAAGAAGGTGAAATAAATATCAGCTACGGCGATATTAATATAACTACATTTGGCGATGGAATTGATGCCGGAAATAACGTAAATATTACCGGTGGTGATATTGATATTACTACCAGCGGAACATTCGTCCTTTATTCTTCTTCTGATGATACTGATTGAACCTTATCAGAAGACGCAAAATACATTAAAGATGGTAACACCTATAAGCGTATATCCTCTGACGATTTCTCCCGTTATTCCTCCCGCTATTATCTTTCTCAAAGTGTAAAAGGTATTAAATCCGATACAACTATATCCATTACTAACGGAACATTTAACATCACCTCCGATGATGATTCAATTCATTCGAACGGCGATGTTGCAATCTACAACGGAAACTTTACTTTATCTACTAAAGATGATGGAATACACGCAGAATACTTAACTCAAATTGGTGGAAGTGAAATCACTTCTCTAACCCCAAACTTTTCAATAAATATCACTTCAAGTTACGAAGGTATTGAAGGACAAAAAATAGAAATATACGATGGAAACATCGATATTAATTCCTTAGATGACGGAATTAACGCCGCCGGTGGAGCAAGCAACACCACCGCTATAACGGAATCAATGTATTTACATTTGGGCGGTGGATGTTATGTTAAAGTTTATGCTTCTGGAGACGGATTAGATGCTAATGGAAAAATCACCATGGATGGAGGAACAGTTTACGTCTTTGGACCAACAGACGCGGGAAACGGTGCTTTAGATTACGATGGAAACTTCTATCTTACTGGTGGAACATTAGTCGCAGTCGGAGCAAGCGGAATGGCCCAATTACCAAACAATGTAACTCAATATGTTTTAGGTGCGGTTATCAGTGGCACTTTAGCTAAAGGTTCTATAGTATATTTCGGCGATAGTTCTTATTCTCTCGCGATTAAAATGCCTAAATCATATTCTTCCGCTTCAGTAATCGTCAGTACTCCAAACCTCAAAGGTAATACCGCCTATAATGTAAGTAAAAACGGAACATATTCGGGAACATTTACCGATTATGTCGCACTTAACAACGGAACAATTTCCGGCGCCACAAATGTTGCAACTCTAACCACTACTGAATACATAGTTACAAATGGTAGCTTCGGGATTGGTGGTAGTGGCAGTGGGAATCATCACGGAGGATTCTAAGCATTTAGTCAGTCGTTATCCTCCCTTTTTCAATAATATACAAGATAAAAAACTATTTAATCCGTATAACAACGCCTTATCAAAGGCGTTGTTATGTTGATTTATTAATAATAAATATATATTATGTTCGCAACCTTACCCATATAAAAAATAAATCTATTGTAAAATATTTAAATATGATATTATCAAATTGACTTATATCCGCTATTCTTGCATATAAAGGAGCTATAAAACGGAGCGCACAATTCAAGATGTATTTGATTACATCGTTAAAAAAGAATTTGAATTTACTATCATCATTAATGTAAAAACAAGAATTACTAATATTATTTGTGCGCCTGATAAATATGTCGTCAATAATTTAATCAGAAATCGACCTGCGACATACGAAGAACAATTAGAATGCTTTTTAGATAAAATAATAGTCTTATCAAAACGTGAACAAGCTGCAATAGAAATGAATCTTGATACTGTAATTAACGAGACGAAAGACGGAAAAACATACGTTTTGATTTATCCAATCAAAACGATAAACGGAAATGTCACTTACAAAAAATTCAAGTACTATCTTTATGAAGGATTAAAAGATTATATTGTCTTCACAAGAGTTGAAATAACCGATCGAATCTTATTAGAAAGAAACCATGTAACCTCTGCGTGTTTAAAAGAAAAAGCACTTATAGATATGAGAAAATTATTAATTGACTACCCGGAAGATAAATTTTATCTATTATGGGTTGATATTGATGACTTCTGTGACTATAACCATTTGTTCACTCGAAAAGAAGGCGATAAATTACTTGTCGAATTTTATCATCAACTTCTTTCGTTATATAAAACAAAATATGTCATAGGTCAAACTAACGCGGATAATTTTATCTTGTTAATTCCTTTTAACGAGTTCAATATTAAAGACTATGCTCAAGTTCTAAAAAATTATCTGAATTTAATAAGAACTTCAATTTTAATATTTCAATTGGAATAAAAGAAATCGACCATAATACACCTGACTTAGAAGTTGATCTAGAAGATGTCTACTTAGCAAACAAAAATCAAAAAAACACCAAAGGATTATCCGTTGGTTTTTATGAAACTAGTCTTTGTGATCAACCACTTACCAACCAATCAATCATTCCTTTATTGATGAGTGGAATTGAAAACAATGAATTTGAAGTATATTATCAACCAATCATCAACTCTAAAGATTCTAAAATTCTTTTAGCAGAAGCTTTAGTAAGATGGATTTCTCCAACACTAGGCTTTGTTCGCCCGGATATTTTTATCCCGTTATTAGAGCAAAACGGATTTATAAGTAAACTAGATTACTACGTGAGAGAAAAAGTCTGCCAATATCTTAGAAATAAAATCGATTTTGGTATGGTAGTACGTCCAATCTCAGTAAATATTTCTAAGGTAGAACTTGAAAATCCAACATTCATTAACGATTTAATTGCACAAGTTGATTCATATTCTATTCCACGTGAATTATTAAGACTAGAAATTACCGAATCTTCCATCATGAATAACTTCGATTTATTTAACAGTTTATTAACCAAGTTGAAAAACGAAGGATTTTATTTAGAAATGGATGATTTTGGCAGTGGCTACTCCTCTCTTGCCGCTTTTAGCGATTTTCCTTTTGATTTAATAAAACTAGATATGAGATTCTTCATGGGTAAAGAGATCATTAAGAAACAATCAATCGTAAAACACTTAGCAAATTTAGCCAAAGAAGTTGGAATTGAAGTTATTGCTGAAGGAGTTGAAACCAAACAGCAAGTTGATTTCTTAGATGGAATTGGAATTAATCAAATTCAAGGTTACTACTATTCAAAGCCTTTACCACAAGTAGAATTGATTAAATTTATCAAAAAACACTGCTAAAAGATAATTATTACATTTCTAATAAAAAAGAAGAAATAAAAAATTATATTAATTACTTTAATAAAACTTTAAGTTAAATTAAGGTTCGTCCTTTACTATGAGTTTGTGAAAAGGGGTGACCCTTAGTAGCAAAATTCAAAAGTTTACGCTTTTGGTTTTACCTAAGCCACACTAGATGTAGTTAGAATATAATAAAAAAACAACTTCCTTTAACTAACTGCATCGAGAATCTAGTTCGCTAGATACTATCATCAAATTGAATCTAATGTACCCCCAATTATTTACATTCAATTAGTGAGACGTGGGCCCCAGTTAATCTGGGGTTTTTTTATGCCCGCTTTTCTTAAAATCAAATAATTAACTAACTCAAATATGATGAAATTTCTTTTGAAGAAAGGTTGATTTAATTAACATTATTGGCAAAATGTAAATTAAGTATATTATCTTAACAAACAACGTGCTAATTGCATGAAAAAAGTGCAATTTTGCAGTTGTAATCGCTTTCAATATAATACGATTAATTATATAATTTAACTATACAGAAAGAAGGTTCGCTTATGAAATATGATGTTACAATAATCGGCTGCGGAATCACCGGAGCTTCCATCGCTTACGAACTAGCAAAATACGATTTAAATGTCCTTATTCTTGAAAAAGAAAATGATGTTTCTCTTCGTACTACCAAAGCTAATTCAGGAATTATTCACGCCGGATATGATCCAAAACCTGATACATTAATGTCCAAACTTAATGTTTATGGATCAAAACACTATGCTAAACTCGCAAAAGATTTAAATGTTCACTACCGTCAAATTGGTAGTTTAGTCGTCGGAAGAAACGAGGACGATAAAAAAATAATTAACGAATTATATAAACGCGGTCTTGAAGCTGGTGTCGAAAAACTTCAAATCTTGAATTCAGAAGAACTTCATAAAATGGAACCACATCTTGAAGCATCTTTAAACATCGCTTTATATGCTCCAACAGCCGGAATTATTGCCCCATGGGAAATGTGTATTGCCATGGCAGAAACCGCTGTTAAAAATGGAGTAACATTAAAACTTAATAGTCCGGTTGATGCAATCGAAGAAAATAAAGATGGTTTTATCATAACTTCTAATGAAGAAAAGTATGAAACAAAATACATTATCAATGCATCTGGTTGCCATGCAGACGATATCTATAATCTAGTCCTAAAAGATAAAAGTAAAGGATTTACAATCTCTCCTTCCAAAGGTGAGTATTACTTACTAGATAAGAATCAAGGTTACTTAGTTGATCACGTTATATTCCAAACCCCTTCTGCTTTAGGTAAAGGAGTTTTAGTTTCTAAAACAGTTCATAACAATTTAATCGTTGGACCAAACGCAATGTTTGATGTTAAATCAAAAGATGATGTTTGTACAACACTTAAAAGTATTTCCTATGTTCGTCAAACCGCTGTATTAAGTGTTCCAGAAATAAACTTCAGAGAAAATATTAGAAACTTCTCCGGCGTCCGTGCCACGATTGAAGGACGTGATGACTTCTTAATTGAAGAATCTAAAGAAGTTCCTCATTTCATAAACTTTGCCGGAATTAAATCCCCTGGTTTATCATGTGCTCCTTCTTTTGGACCATACGCGGTTAAATTACTTGAACAAAGTGGTTTAGAACTAAATAAAAAAGATTCTTTCGTTCTTTCTCCACTCAATACTTACTTAAAAGATTTGAGCGAAGAAGAAAAAATTAAGAAAATAAACGCAAATAAAGATTATGGTCAAATAATATGCCGTTGCGAAACAGTCACCTTAGGTGAAATCAAAGACGCGATTCATCGTATTATTCCAGCTACAACAATAGATGGAGTAAAAAGAAGAACTAACAGCGGAATGGGTCGTTGCCAAGGTGGTTTCTGCGGACCAAAAATTCTAGAAATATTAGAAGAAGAACTTAATCTCAAACCAGAAGAAATTACTTTGGATAAAGCCGGTTCTTATTTAATTGATTCATATACCAAGGAGGATAAATAAAATGATTAACGAAACACATGATTTAGTAATTATCGGTGGTGGTCCATCAGGTTTATCCGCTGCTTATGGAGCCTACAAAGCTGGAGTAAAAGATATATTAATTATCGAAAGAGATCATGAACTTGGTGGTATTTTGAACCAATGTATTCATAATGGTTTCGGTCTTCATAGATTTAAAGAAGAACTAACCGGACCTGAATACGCCGGAAGATATATCAAAATGGTTCAAGAAACCCCTGCAATAGTCTATTCAGATACTATGGTCTTGGATTTATCGAAAGATAAGATTATTCACGCCATCTCTTCTTCCCATGGCTATATTACTATCAAAGCTAAAGCGATTATCTTATCAATGGGCTGTAGAGAAAGAAGTAGAGGCGCTATCTCTATTCCAGGAGATAGACCCGCTGGAGTTTATACCGCTGGGGCCGCTCAAAAATACTGTAACATCGATGGTTTGCTCGTTGGTAAAAGAGTAGTTATCTTAGGTTCAGGTGATATCGGTCTTATTATGGCTAGAAGAATGACATTAGAAGGTGCTAAAGTCTTAGCTGATGTTGAATTAATGCCATATTCAAACGGCTTAAATAGAAACGTTGTTCAATGCTTAAACGACTACAATATTCCACTTTACCTTTCTCACACAGTCACCGATATCATCGGTGACAACAGAGTAGAAAAAGTTGTCATATCTGAAGTTGATCAAAATAAAAATCCAATTCCAGGAACAGAAAAAACATTCGAATGCGATACGCTTCTTCTTTCTGTTGGCTTAATTCCAGAAAATGAATTATCACGCCAAGCCGGAATTAATATCGATAGAAGAACAAACGGACCATTAGTCTACGATAATATGGAAACTTCAATCGAAGGAATCTTCGCCTGCGGTAATGTTTTACACGTTCACGATTTAGTTGATAACGTTTCTCTCGAATCTGAAAGAGCTGGTGTTTCCGCTGCTAAATATATCGTTGAAGGCGATAAGAAATCAGAAGTAATTAAAGTTAATAACTTAAATGGTGTTTCTTATACCGTACCTCAATTTATTCGTAAAGATACCATGAATGACAGCATCGAAATATTCTTCCGTGTTCGTCAACCAGATGTGAATAAACGCCTTGCTGTTGTTTACAAAGACAAAGTATTAACTTCTGCAGTAAGACTCCATCTTGCTCCGGGCGAAATGGAATCATTAAAAGTAACTAAAGAAATGTTAAAAGATGTCGAAGGTGAAATCGGCGTTGAAGTAAGGGAGATGAAATAAATATGAAAAACTTAATATGTATTTGCTGCCCACGTGGCTGCCATCTAGAAGTAGATGAAGTAAATCTAACAGTTAAAGGTAATTCATGCCCAAGAGGTAAAGATTACGGTATTGCTGAAGTCACAAATCCAACTCGAGTTGTTACTTCTACAGTAAAAATTACAAATGCCATTCATCCACGTGTTCCAGTTAAAACAGATAAACCTATTGCTAAAGGTAAAATCTTCGATGTTATGAAGGAACTCAATAAAGTAGTCGTCTCTTCTCCAGTAAAAACTGGAGATGTAGTTATTCACAATGTTTGTGGAACTGATGTTAATATCATCATCACCAAAGACATGTGATAGAAGGAACTACTATTATGGATGCTAAAAAAAGAAGATATATTATTGCTCTTGATCAAGGAACAACCTCTTCCCGTGCGGTTGTCTTTGACAACGAATCAAACGTTGTTGCTGTCTCTCAAAAAGAATTTAAACAACTTTATCCTCAACCAGGTTGGGTTGAACATGATCCAATGGAAATCTACGCTTCACAATACTCAGTTTTAATTGAAGCAATTGCAAAATGTGGTATTCGTCCTTATCACATTGCCGCAATCGGAATCACAAATCAAAGAGAAACCACTATCGTTTGGGATAAAAACACAGGAAAGCCAATTTACAACGCCATTGTCTGGCAATGTCGTCGTACCGCTCCAATCTGTGAACAAGTTAAAAAAGACGGCTTAGAAGAATATGTTAGAGAAAATACCGGACTAGTGTTAGATCCATATTTCTCCGCAACAAAAATCAAATGGATTCTCGATAATGTTGAAGGCGCAAAAGAAAAAGCTAAAAATGGTGATTTACTATTTGGAACTGTCGATACATGGTTAATGTGGAAACTCACCGAAGGTAAAATATACGCCACCGATTATACCAACGCTTCAAGAACAATGTTATTTAACATTAAAACTTTGAAATGGGATGAAAAACTATGTGAATACTTCTCAATTCCTATGTCAATGCTCCCAGAAGTAAAAGATTCTTCTTCGATGTTTGGTACCGTAAACATTTTCGACTACGATGTCCCAATTACCGGAGTAGCAGGAGATCAGCAAGCTGCTTTATTCGGTCAAGCTTGTTTTGACAAAGGTGACGCTAAAAACACTTATGGTACTGGCTGTTTCTTACTTATGAATACCGGAGATCATTTATGCCATTCAAAATACGGATTAATTACCACTATTGCCGCAAGTTACAATCATAAAATTCAATATGCTCTTGAAGGTTCAGTCTTCGTTGGTGGGGCAGTTGTTCAGTGGCTTCGTGATGAACTGAGATTTATCGTTGATGCTTCTGATTCTGAATATTTTGCCACTAAAGCCAAAACAAATAACGGAGTCTATATCGTTCCAGCCTTCACCGGTTTAGGAGCGCCATATTGGGATCCATACGCAAGAGGTACTATATTCGGATTAACTAGAGGTAGTTCTCGTGCTCATATTATTAGAGCCGCTCTTGAATCTATCGCTTATCAATCCTACGATGTCATCGAAGCAATGAGTAAGGATACTGGAGTTTGTCTCTCCTGCTTAAAAGTAGATGGTGGAGCAAGTAAAAACAACTTCCTTATGCAATTCCAATCTGATATTACACATACTAGAGTTCAACGAAGTCATATTATGGAAACCACGGCTCTTGGAGCTGCATATTTAGCAGGTCTTCAAGTTGGCATATGGTCATCCTTAGAAGACATCAAGAAAACATGGTCAAAAGATAAAGAATATATTCCAAATATGCTAGAAGAAACAAGAGAAAAGTATCTTTCTAAGTGGCATAAAGCCGTTACAATGTGCCATAACTGGGATGATTTAGCAGATTAACTTCATATTTTGGCAATAAATTACAAAAAAGGAAAAAAATATCTAGTTTTTTCCTTTTTTTCATTCTTTTTTTTGATAATATACAAATGATTATTATACAATATTAATAGAAGAGAGAAATAAATGAAAGATTTTAGTTTATTTGGGGTATCAGCAATATTAACTGTATTTAGTCTTGTAATTCTATCATATATTCTTTTATCTACAAACAGAAAATCAATTGAACGTTTCGACGGTCAACAAATTTTAAAATACTTAGTAATATCTTTAATCGTACTTCTTCTTGACGATACTTTAGGATATTACTTTTTTGAACAAACATATGAATATGCCTATATCGGAACCAAGATAACGATTTTCTTATACTATGTCTTAATATTTTTTCCACCATTTTTATGGTGTATATACATGAACAAATTAATGATGAGAAAAATGCGCGTGGTGGAATATGTTATTTCCTTTCTCCCACTAGCAGTTGCAGTAATTTGTTCCATTATATCTTTGTTTACTCCATGTATTTTCTATGTCAGTAAAGACAATGTCTATTCACATGGACCACTGTTTGTTGCAATATCTGTTTCAGTTTTCATTTATTCAATATATGTAGTTATGATATTCTTACATGAAAGAAGATACGCCCCTAAAAATGCCACCACAGTTTTTCTTATGTCTTGGTTAATTCCTTTAATTGCGTATGTTATTCAACTCATTTTAGTTGCTTTAAATTATCCTTCTCTCGATTTAACCTGGTATGGAATGGTTATTTCAATTTTGTTTATCTTTGTTTCTATTCAATCAACTATCATGGCTAAGGACACATTAACCGGGCTCCCAAATCGTGCCAGATTAGATCAATATATCACTTCATATTTAATGTCTCGTGATAGAAAAGATATCTACGGTTTCATGCTTGATCTTGATAGATTTAAGTCTATCAACGATAATTTTGGACATATTGTTGGTGATGAAGCTCTTGAAAGTGCTGCAAAAATTCTTCTTGATTCTTTCCCAAAAGGAAGTTTTATTTCACGTTATGCTGGAGATGAATTTGTCGCAATCGTTGAAAGTAGCGATAAAGATTTACCAAGCAAAATCAAAGCATCTCTATTAGAATGTGAAGAAAACTTCAATAATAATAGCAACGCTCCATATAATATTCACTTTTCCATCGGACACGAATTTATTTCGAAATCGGAAGCTATCACCCCAAAAGAATTTATCCGTACAATAGATAGTCAAATGTACATCGATAAAAATAAAGCACTTCATCAAAACGATACACCGACTAATGATGGCTCTCACCAAATAAGTTTAATACTTAAAGAAGATTTCAACGACTACAATGTAAATTATGAAAAAGCGTTAGAAAGATTCAATAATGACTTAATTCTTTATTCAAAATGCTTTAGAACTTTTATGAACGCGCGAAAACTCGACCATATTTCAAAACATATTAAAGATAATCCTGAAGGCTGTTTAATTATTGCGGATACTATCTATGATGAATCAAATGCTTTAGGTCTAACGTTTATTTCTAAAGATGTTGAAGCCTTAATCTCAGCTTTAGAAAAGAAGAAAAAAGACTATATTAAAATTGATTCTTGCCTAAATATACTAGTGTCGGACTGTCGTTCATTTCAAATTCATTTAAAAGAGAAAAATATATTATGAAAGAAATATTAGTATTAACTGGATACAGTAAAATAAACAAAGATATTCTAACTAATTATTTTTATAATGATTACGAACTTAAATATGCTGCGTCTATTCCGGAATTAATCAATATCTTAGATGCATCAAATGGTAAAGTGGCCATCGCAATAATTGATTACTATATGATGAAAACATACGATGTCACAATATCAAAAACGTTAAGTAAAATAAAGCACGATTACAATGTTTCTCTTGTTGCTTCATTATCCACTTTGAACCCTAAATTAAGACAAGAAGCAATCAATAAGGGCTTTGATTCTCTTCTTCTTAAGCCTTTTGATCCGTACATCACCAAAAAAACCATCGAATATGCTCAAAAAAATCGCGTGGTTAATTTATTAAAAGCTAAGAATATCTCAATCGATTCAATTTTATCTAAAGAACTCACTCTAAATACAATACTCGATAAAATCAATATTGGTATCTTACTTATACAAGTAAATTCAAATGGTACATTTAAAGTTGTTTTTTGCAATAACAAAAGGATTGCAGATTCTTCCAACAACAATGAAAATGATATTGAAAAAATAATTAACAAGTATGTCGTCAAAGAAGATATCCCTCCAATGAAGGAAAAAATCAATGAATTAGTTACTAAAAAAATCACAAGATCGTGCGGTGATTATCGCGTTAATATAGTTGGGAAAATTATCTATATTTATGGCGAATCTGAGTTAATTCACGTTGATAAATTAAACTCTGATTTCATCTTAACCTCCTTATCAAATATCACAGACTTAAAAAATGTTGAAAGAAAACTATTGGATAGTAATACTTCTCTTTATTTAACATTGAATAATTTAAAAAGCGGTATTATAGTTTATGAAAGTAATTGTAAAACATGCGACTTAGTTTTTGCTAACAAGTCATTTTATAATTTGATTCATACAACCCCAGATGAATTTAAAACAAAAGCCAATAACATGGTTACTTATAACATTCATCCAGATGATATATCTAAATTTCACAATATATCCTCAACTGCTATAAATAAAAACAAGTCGTGTGAACAGAATATCCGCATCATTACCTTTACTCAAGATACTTTATATTGCTTAGTTCGTTGTTTTGTAATTAACAAAGAAACTAATAAACTTGGATATATTATTTTAGATATGACCGAACGCATTAAAACCTATGAAAAAATAGAATCAATGAACAGCGAAATTACTTCTTTATCGGATTACGATCAATTAACAAATTTAATTAATCGTCGAGTGTTCCACAACAAAGTCAGAGAACTACTTGCAAAGAAAAAGCCGGATGAAGAATATGTCATGATCAAGTCAAATATTCAAAGATTTAGACTTATTAATGAAAGTTTCGGATATAAAATCGGAGATTTTGTAATTATATCCGCTTCAAAAATGATCAGTAAATTTTGCGAAGAATACGGATTTATCTGTACAAGGTCTGATAGTGATCATTTCCTTATCTTTGCGGAAAGAAGCACGCTTAAAAAATGTCCAGTTAAAAAAATAGACTATGTTAGTATTTCTGAAAATGTAAATATTAGTGTTACTTTTAATTTTGGATGCTACATTATCAAAGACGTTTCTATTCCAGTTGAATTAATGGTTGATTACGCTGATTTCGCTTTAAAATCAATCAAAAATTCAAAAGAAATATATACGATATTTGATTCAAAATTAAATGAAGTAATGAATAAAACTGACTTGTTTGAAGAAAAAGCTCCGAATGCCTTTAAGAACCATGAATTCGTTTTCTATCTTCAACCAATTTACGATAGCGAATCAAATAAATTAATCTGCTCTGAAGCTTTAGTAAGATGGAAGACCTCTTCCGGAGAATTATTATCACCAGGAGAATTTATTCCTATATTTGAAAAAGACGGATTAATTATCGATCTTGATATTTATATGTTAAACGCCGTATGTACTTATATCAAAGACAGAAAAGACAGAGGGTTATTCCAAATACCTATTTCCTTTAATCTTTCTCGAGTTTCTTTCTTCTATGATTATATAGTAACAACAATAATTGACACAGTTAAAAAGTACGATATAGATCACTCATTACTTCACATTGAAATTACAGAATCAACCTGCGTCAATGAATTAAATGAAATTAACGAATCTATAATTAAATTAAAAGAAGCTGGTTTTGTCATTTTAATGGATGATTTCGGTTCAGGTTTCTCTTCACTTAATGTATTAAATGTAATACCAGTTGATGTATTAAAACTCGATCGTGTTTTTATCAATAATATTTCTTCTTCCTTACGCGCTCGTTCCATTGTTTCTTCGGTTATAGCTTTAGCCAAAGAGTTGAAGATTCACGCTATCGCCGAAGGAGTAGAAACAAAAGATCAATTAGATCTTCTTTCTTCTTCAGGTTGTCATAACATTCAAGGTTATTATTATTCCCGCCCTCTTCCAGTTGATGATTTTGAGCTGCTAAAAGAATATCTTGAGCGATAATTTGCTTTTAATTTACAAATATATTAATATCTATACATGTGTAAATTAAGGAGGATTTTATGAAAGAAGACATTCGAATAACAAAGACCAAAAAAGCATTAAAAATAAGTTTGATAGATTTATTAAAAACATATACAATGGAAAAAATTTCCATTACAAATATTTGCTCTAATGCCAATGTTAATAGAGTTACCTTCTATTCTCATTATCGCGATAAATATGAGTTATTTTCCGACTGCATCAAAGATATCACTACCTCTATTGTCCCACCGGATAATTACGAGTATAAAAGTACAGAATATAACGATATAATCATCGAATATACCGAATACTTCGCCACAAAACTTATTGATATAATCGATTCAAAAAAAGATTTGATTCTAAAGTTTGGCAATCAAGAAAACTCAAGTTTAAACTACTTAATTCAAAAAGTATCAATAGAATATTCGACGAAATTGTTCGCTCAGATATTTAAAGATCGAGTTACAAAATATCCTGTCGACATTATAGCGACCTTTATTCTAGGCGGTATATCAAACATAACTTACGTTATGATTAAAAACCCTAAGGATTATTCAAAAGTCCAAGTTAAATCAAGCATTTTAACTCTAATTAAAGATTTATTATCATCAGCTGAAATCTTTATCGAAAAATAAAATGAAGCGTCTCCGCTTCATTTTTTTATTCTTTTCCGTTTGATTTTAAGAACTTTTCAAGTTCGAATACTGCTTTTTCTAAGCCGAAGATAAATATATGATCTTGTGGCTTAATAATATAGTTCTTTGTTGGTAAGAATACCTTACCTTCTCTTTTAACTAAAATAATATTTACTCCAAACTGTGTTGGTGAATCCAGTTTAATAAGTGATATTGGATTAACATCTTCTTCAACTTCAAGTTCAAAGACATTATATCCATCAGTTACATCGTAATAATCCATAACCGAATCAGAAGAAACTTTTAACGAAAGACTTTCAGATGCAATATCAAATGGAGAGATACAATTATCTACACCAATTTTGAGTAAAAGCGGTTCGTAATACGAATCATCAATACGACAGGTGATTGTTTTAACCCCGATATTTTTTAATACAATTGCGGTTAATATTGTTGTTGCAATGTTACTTTCATTATCTTGTCCAAAGGCTATGATTGCATTATCGGCATTATTAATGCCAGCCGCAATTAATGCATCTTCTTTTGTTGAATCACAGACCATGGCATTTTGAATATAATCACCGACACGGGCAACATTTTTTGCTTCTTTATCAATAGCGATAACATCAACATTCTTATTTGCTAAGGCTTTTACTAAACCAACACCAAATCTTCCTAATCCAATTATTGCGATAGTTTTTCTCATAAATCAATCTCCTTATCCAATCATAATATTAGTCGGTATAAACGACACATTTTCTTTTACTGGTCTATTAATATGAGGGTTCCATATATTTAGGAACGATACTGGACCAAGTCGACCAAAGAACATTAAGAAACAAATACATAACTTCGACCATCCTCTTAAAGATGAAGTAATACCCATCGATAAGCCAACAGTTCCAAATGCTGAGGTAGCTTCATATACAATTTGTATATAAGAATATGTATCACCTTCAATCAAGAATATAATTGCTGTGATGAAGTTGATAAATGTATTGGCAAATATTGCTAACATAAACGCTTTAACTTTAGTCTCCGCAGATATTTCTCTGCAATAAACAACAGTCTTCTTTCCTTTAGCAAAGGATGTTAGTGATTTAATCATAACATATAATGTTGTTGTTTTAATACCACCACCAGTTGATAAAGGCGAAGCCCCGATCAACATAAATATCAATGATATTGCTGCGGTTGAATTATTTAATGTTGTTGCATTATCAAATGTTGAAAATCCCGCAGTTCTTAAATTCACCGAATAGAAGAAAGCTTGAAGCCAGGTAATTTGATTCCCTTCTAACAACTTAACAATCAAAAAAGAAAAGATCAATAAAAAGAAATTTGTGGATAAAACTATTTTTGTTTGTATTGAGAATTTCTTCCATGAATGATGCACAAAGATATCTTGAATAACTAAGAAACCAATGCCACCAACAATTATTAATAAACATGTATTTAGATTAAGAAGAATATTATCCGTATAATTAGCTAAACTAGAAGCTCCAATAATATCAAATCCAGCATTATTAAACGAACTTATTGCGTGAAAGGCTGAAATTCCTAACGCAGTTAAGAAATCATAATCTTGTGCGAATACAATAAGACTAATTAACGTTCCGATAAGTTCAGTTGAAAAGGTAAAAATAATAATAAACTTAAGTAACTTAAATAAATCTTTAAAATTGTTTTGATTTAAAGTTTCCTTTACTAATACTTTATTTGAAAAACTTAATTTGCCAGAAATAGCTAATATTAAAAATGAAAACAAGGTAACAAAACCCAATCCACCAATTTGAATAAGTAACGCTAAGACTATCTTTCCAAATACTGTAAACGTCTCCGCACAATTTATTGGAGAAAGACCAGTAACACAAACTGCTGATACCGATACAAATAAAGAATTAATGAAGGATAATCTATTACCTTCAGTCGTGGATATAGGAAGCATGAATAACAAGGAGCCAACAATTATTACGCACGCAAAAGAAAGAAAGATATACACCAATGGTGGTATTTTCTTTTTAAACTGTAAAAATTTATGCTCTTCACGTTGTTGTGTATGTATCATAAATCTCCTTTTTCACGTTAATATTAAAACACTTATGAACATTTTAGTAAAGTTTTTAAGGTTTTTAACTAATACCATAATATATACAAGTTAAATAGCGTCATTAATTAGTTGACTTATCAACTAATTAATTCTAATATACAAGTATGAATAAATTAAGAAGAATCGAAAAGATATCACGAAACCTAAAATACTACAAAAACATGATTGGTAATACAACCATGTCAGCTAATACCTATGAAGTTTTAAGAATTATAGTCAAACATCCATGCATAACTTCAAAAGAATTATCAGATCGTATTGATTTAGATAAAGGCCTAGTTAGTAGAATAGTTTCTTCATTAATAAAAGAAAAATATATTACCACCGACGTAAACAAAGAAGATAAGAGACAAAAATTATTACTTCCTACGGAAAAAGCAATAGAATTAAAAGACTCAAACGAAAAGTTAGATGATAAATTCTACACATATCTTTCAACGTTGATAACTGAAGAAGAAGAAACAAAATTCTACGAAATAATCGAAAAAATATATAAAGAATCTAAAAGATTGAGACACGATAAGTTTAAGGACCTAAAATGAAATACGATAAAATATCAACTTACTATAAACAAAATATAGTACTAGTTATTTTTCTATGTATAACCGGATTATGCTTCGACGGATTAATGACCTTCATTCCTTTAATGCTCGGAGAACTTATCAACAAATTCAAATTGGAAGAAAATGTATCAATAATAATTAATTACTCATTATTCTTTATTCTTCTCGTTGTTTTTGTTCAAGTAAATAGATTCTTCAAAAGGTTTCTTGTTCGAATATTCTCTAATCGAATGATCCTTACTATGCGAAAAGTAAGTTTTTCCTATTTAATAAGTCAAAATGATGAATTTTATAAAACTCAAAGTAAAGGAGATTTATTAAATAAGAATGTATCTGATATTCAGGAATCTGCCGAAGGAATAAGAAAAATAACAACTGAAATATTCGATACATTTGTCTTGCTTATCGGATATTTAATATCTTTGCTTGTCTTAGATCCTTATATTACTTTAGGTGTTATTGCTGTTTCTCTTTTTGTTGTTTTCCTTTCACAAGGATTTAAGAAACCTGTTTATTCTTCAAGTTTGGCGTATAAAAAATGCCTTTCACGTGAAAAAGATCAAACATTATACTTAATTCAAAACGAAATCTATTATCGTAGTTTAGGAGTAAATTCTAATTACAATTCACAATACTATGAAACCTTAGATGAGTTGGAAAGCAAAAGTTTTAAATCCTTGTTGCTAAAATCAGGCCTAGAACCTTTATATAAAACTATTTCCTGGTTTTCATTAATATTTGTAGTTTACTATTGTGCGTTAAAAGTAATTGATTCAACTTGGCTTATTGGTACTTTTACGACATACGTGGCAACATTCATGTTAATAAGCACAAAAATATCTCGTGTCGGAAAAGTCTTTAATGCCTTCCAAGGCTTTAAAGTTTCCTGGAACAGATGTAAACCATTTTTAAAAAATGTCGAATATAAAGAAGAAACTATTAATGAAGATCTCGTTACTATATCCGCTTCACATTTAAGTACCGGTGTATTAAAAGATATTTCATTTACAATTAACAAAGGCGAAACTCTCGGAGTGTGTGGGAAAATACATTCGGGAAAATCAACTTTATTACGTGCTTTAGTAAATGAAGAAATATATAGTGGGAAAATAAATTATAACAATACTGATTTAAAAAAATTATCCACCGCCCATCATTACAACAACTTGTTTGGATATTGTTCATCACCACAAATATTAAACGACACAATAAGAAATAATGTTACCTTATCAAAAGAGGGAGACTTTAACGAAACAATTAAACTTGTTGAATTAAAAGATGAGATAGAATCATTTAGCCTTAAAGAAAATACTATCTTATCAAACTCACTAGTTTCTCTTTCAGGTGGTCAAACAAAAAGACTGATGATTGCTCGAGCTTGTTATCTAAAACCAAAGGTTATTTTATTGGACAATCCGTTTGATAGTATTGATGAAAAATGCTCGCTAAACATAATTAATAACATCAAAACAAATTTAACTGAAAGTGTAGTTATATTGACATCTAACCAGATAAACATCTTATCAAGATGTGATAAGTTGCTTTATATTGATAATGGGATTTCATACGAAGGAACCGTCGATGAATTAATGAGTAATTCTTCTTTTAAAAGTTTTATCGGAGGTAATAAATAATGAATGTATTATCTTTGATTTTTCAATATATCAAGAAAAAACCAATCTTCTTTTCAATATCATTTATCGCTATTGTCCTAGACATTGTTTTCGCTCTTGTCCCTCCTCTCCTTCTTCAATACGGAGTTGATAACATCATCATGAATGATGATACTACTCGCTTGCTTCCATTTGTATTTATTTATGTTGGCGCATATTTTTTACTTGGATTATTTGATTTCTTAAAAGGTTACCTACTTATTAAAATCTCACAAGGAGTATGTAAGGAGATAAGATTGGGTTTGTTATCTCATGTTCAAAGCTTATCTTATTTAACTTTTACATCTTATGATATCGGAACTATTGAAAACTATTTTACTAATGAAGTAGACACCATAAACACACTTATTAGCGATGGAGTCATATCTATGGCCATCGACTTATTCAAGATGATTGGAGTAATAATCTCGCTTTTCTGTTTCTCTACAAATGTAGGATTAATTACTTTACTCCTTCTTCCAATAATAATTGTTTTCACATTATTCATCCGAAAGAAAATGTATATCGCTCAACACGAAAGAAGAAAATCAGAAAGCAATATTAATAAATTAATGTATGAAGATATCTCATCTTCTGAATTAATAAGAACTTATTCTTCTTATGAGTATGTTACTAAAAAGTACGAATCAAATTTATCTTTGTTCTTTTCTTCTTCGATTAAATCAAGTCTCTATGATTCATTCTTTTCTCCCGTAATGCAGATACTAAAATATGGTGTTATTACTTTATTTATCGTTTTATCAAGTTATTCACCAACCATCTTTTCGTTATCTATTGGTCAAATAGCTTCTCTTATTGACCTAATTGGAACATTATTTACTCCAATCGAAGCAATCGGAATGGAAATACAAACAATTCAATCAAGTTACGCTTCAATCAACCGAATCAATGATTTTTTCAAAGAAAAAGAAGATGAAACAAAAGAAGAGATTATCAGTAACACGGATAATCTATCATTAGAATTCAAGCATGTATATTTTTCGTATGATAAGGTTAATTATGTAATTAATGATTTTTGCTTAATAGTAAATCAAGGACAAAAAATAACCTTTGAAGGTGTTTCCGGTGTTGGTAAATCAACTCTATTTAAACTAGCATATGGATTGATAAAACCAGATAAAGGAGAAGTAACATGTAACGGAATTCCGACTTATCTTCTTTCACCAGAAACACGAAAGAACATATTTGGAATTGTATTCCAAGATTATTTCTTTTCATCTGATTCAATAAGAAATGAATTAACCTTACGAAACACAGCGGTTAAAGAAGAAGAAATAATCAGCGTATTAAATATCATTGGTTTATCTAGGGTAAAAGACCTCGATAAAAAACTGAACGAAAAAGAATATTCTTCCGGAGAACTAGCCTTATTTAATATTGCGCGTGTTCTTCTCTCTCCTTCAAAGATCATATTTTTAGATGAAATGAATTCTAAAATTGACCCACAAGCCGCAAAACAAATAATTTGTATATTAAATGAATACGCCAAAGATAAAACAGTTATATCAATTTCTCATTTTGGTGAGTTGCTAAAAAACAGTGAAAAACTAACAATTAAATAGATTAACACTTTAAATCAACTAGATATATTTACTATACTAATCATAGAGAAAAATTGGAGGGGTTAATTATGTCAAAAATAATACTAATTGGTGGAGGAAGTTCATCAGGAAAAACATACTTAACATCCGCAGCAATCAAAGCACTCAATAGTTCGGAAATAACTTTCATCAGTTTTGATGACTATTATAAAGATATATCTAATTTGTCAATCGAAGAAAGAAAAAAAGAAAACTTCGATCATCCATCGGCCTTTGATTGGCCTTTACTAAAAAAGCATATTCAAATGCTAAAAGATGGAAAAGAAATAGAAAAGCCAATTTACGACTTCAATATTCTTACCCGTTCTGATAAGGTCGAAAAAATAAAACCTACCAAAGTTATTATTTTTGAAGGTATTATGGCTTTGCAAGATGAACGTATCAGAAAGATGGGCGACCTTAAAATCTTTGTCTCTTGTTCACCAGAAAGAAGATTTTTACGTAGATTAATTCGTGACCATACTGAAAGAACAAATCGTCCATACGAGTTTATTATTAATCAGTATTTTTCATCGGTCAAACCAATGTTTGAAACATTTATTGAACCAACCCAAGTCTACTCTGATCTAATAATTTATAATGAAGGAACCAGCGAATCTGAATCAAAAGCGGTAAACATATTAATAACATTAATCAAATCAATTCTAGATGAAAAGGACTAACCACGAGGTTAGTCCTTTTACTTATTTAATAAAAACTTTAATCGTCTCAACTATCGAATCAATTTGTTTACCAATATCTTCTTTATATTCGGTATCTTTATTTTTAATTTCACCAACAGTTCCACCAAGAACAAGTGATGAGTTTGTAGTTGAAGAAATATCAGTTACCTTCATTTGTGTTGTAGTATCGGCACGAGTAGTTGAAATATCAAGAGAAGTTATTTTCGCATCAGTAGATAACGATGATAAGAAATATCCACTGTCTAATTTAATTGTGAAATTAAGCGATGAATTTTCACCGACAACATAACTTGATACTGCGATTTCGTTAGATGTAGAAGATTCAATTTCATCTCTTGCTTTATTTAATACTGATGTAAGTCCTTTGGTATTATATGTAAAGGAAATAATAGTTTTATCATTTTCTTTAGTAACGCTATATGTTAATTCATCTTGAGTACGAGCAAGTTCTGTATCAATATCGGTTAAGATCTTTTCAGACAAATTAAGACCTGGAAGTGTTGAACCTGTTGGGAATCCATCAAAGTTAAAATTATCAAATATATCATCAATTGATACATCGGCATCATTACCTTTAATCTTTAACATTGGACGCAATAAAGAAAGTTCATCAGGAACCTTAGTTAATTTAGCGCCTAAGTAAATCTTATCGCTAATTTCAACTTCAGCTTCTCCTGCTAATTCTTGTTTAGCTTTGGCAGTTGAGGTAAGACTACCCGCAGCAGATAACGTTCCATATAGTCTTTCTTCTGACATTTTAACATTAGCTGAACCATTTAAACTTAAAACTCCTAATTCTTCAGTTGTGGCTGAAACTGCAATTGTACTGCTTAATCCATAAACACCATCAGCATTTACTGGTAATGTAACCTCGCCTTTATTATATTTATTAACAATATTATCTATTGTTTCCTTATCTTCTTTTGAATTTTCTTTGGTACAGGATGATAAAGATAAAATCATTGTTGGAAGTAATAATATCGGCAATACTTTACTAATTTTCATAATATATACTCTCCTTTTTTCTAGAATATGTTCTAGCACTATTAATATACAACAAAATGAATATAAATCAATAAAAGTTTGTTTTTCCGCCCGTATTTAGTTGACTTACAAAAAAATATACGATATTCTATTTATTGCTGGGGCTGTAGCTCATCTGGGAGAGCGCCTCCATGGCATGGAGGAGGTAGCGAGTTCGATCCTCGTCAGCTCCACCAGCTTTTTTTTAAAGAACATTTAGCAGATTTGGCAGCGTAGCTCAGTTGGTTAGAGCGATCGGCTCATACCCGGTATGTCGAGGGTTCGAATCCCCCCGCTGCTACCAAAATGGATCAATAGCTCAATGGTTAGAGTCCCCGTCTCATAAGCGGGTCGTTATAGGTTCGAATCCTATTTGATCCACCATTGAACTTTTAATGAAAATGACCAGGAATAATCCCGGTCATTTTTTTATGCTCAACTTATTTAGACTCTTTTAATATAAAATAATTAAATATTCGTTTTACATCTGCTTTTGACATAAATGGAAAGAGATAGTCAACCTTCACATTTTGATATTCTCCTCCAATATACTTATCAACAAACTTTGATAATGCTTCTTTTGATACAAAAGGAACTAAGGTTGAAATAGAAAATTTCTTTTTATATTCCCCATTATTTATTACGTTCAAGAACAATTCATCACAATCATCTTTTGATAAAAAAGGAAATAACACAGTTGGACTAATATCTTTATAGTCTTCATCTCCATTTAATATTTTTCCAACAATTTCATGAAGATCTTCTTTATCTAAGAAAGGTAAAGACGAAACTATTCGACTAGTTTTACTCTTCTTTTTATATGGATATATGTGGTTTAATAAACCTCCAAGAAACAACTCGTCTTCATCATATTCATCATCGTCTTCTTCTTCGTTGTCTTCTTCTTCTTCGTCGTCTTCATCGTCATCCTCAGGATCTTCTAATCTATCTTCAAACTTTTCTTTTTCATCTTCATCGGTAAAAACAAGGTTATCCTTATCATCGTATACTAAAGCATCTTCGAAACTAATCGGTTCAAACACTTCATTTTCATTAATTATTACTTTCTTTAAGATCATTGTTAATTTTCCTCCTCTTTAAGAAATCTTTGTTCTGCTATAGTTAATTTAGGATACAGTTCTTCAATATTGCACTTTAAACTTTTATCTTTGATTTTTTTCAAAATAACCATTCGCTCTATCGGTGAAAACATATAAAACACCTCTGGTAAATCTACTTCTATTCGCCCCGAGATAATGTTCTGAACTACATATGCTCTATTTCTACCTTTGAATATATCTTCGGATGTTTCTTCTTCTAAACATAGCAGTTCTTCAAATGTTATCTGGAATAATTTACACATATCTAGAATAGTATCTATTGAAGGAACACCAGTTCCGTTCTCCCACTTAGAAACAAGTTGGCGAGAAACATATAGTTTGTCTGCTAAATCATCTTGGGTAAAGTTGTTTTCTTTCCGATATTTTGTTATCTTCAAACCAACTTTAACAAAATCAATCATACCTTTCTCCTTTCTAAGTAAATAATAAAACACTAAAAAATATTAATCACGCAACTTATTGTAGCAAAATTAATTAATGTTATTTTTTAAATAAGCTTGCCTAAAGAAAAAAGCCCATTGACATTCATCATGATTAAATCTCATATCTTTTTGTAATATGATTAATTTTTTTGAGTATCCATATTGGATCAAGTATCGATAAAATAAAACTACATCTTTATTTATCGCTTTTTCTAACTCATCATTTCCACCGGTACACAATATTAACTTGAATCTATTTCGATATTCTTCCGTAGTAAATATCTTTGCAACTTTATTTACTATATTTTCTTTTATATTTCCAATAACAGAATACTGAACAAATCCGATTGAATAAGCATATACAGTTGAAAATAAATCCCTTAGTTCTATTGCCCCGTATAATGCCATTAGCCCACCTAAAGAAGAGCCAAGAATTGATCTCCCCTCTCTAACACAAGAAACATTATAGTGTTCTTCTACATAAGGCATTACAAATTCCGATAAAAATTTAATGGTGTCCTCTGCTTTATATCCAACCTTACCACAAGCTAAAGATGAGAAAGAAGGAGTATACTCATCATCTCTATTTGTGGAGCAATCAATTCCAACAACTATTGAAGGACGAATAGATGAAGAATACTTTTCTATTGTTTCATCTATCTGCCATTCCTTGTGAAATGCTGCTGTTTTCTCGTCGAATAAATTTTGACCATCAAAACAATAAATCACATTAAAAGGCTCCGCTTCTTCCGAATACGAAAAAGGGAGCCATATTCTTACATTTCTATTTTTATTCACAACAAAATTATCATAACGCAATTTAACAATATCTAGTTTACCTCTAACGGTATGATTAATCTTGCGACTCATATACTACATTGAAGCAAATTTATCGTAAACGACAGATAAAGGTTTGTTGTTTTCAATTCTATCAACTATTTCAGCAAGCATTGGAGCTAAAGAAACAACTTTAATATTTAATGAATCGAACTTAGAAGAAAGAGGAATAGAATCAGTAATAATTATTTGATCAAAATCATCTTCTGATAATCTTTCAAAAGCTGGATCAGATAATACTCCGTGTGTTGCAACAAAGGAAACTTTGGTTGCACCAGCTGCCTTTAATGCTCTACATCCAGTAACTGCAGAACCACCAGTATCAATCATATCATCGACCATATAACATTCTTTACCCTTTACTTCACCGATGATATTCATAACTTCTGGATCGTTATTTGAATTACGACGCTTATCAATAATTGCCATTGGAGTATTGAATTGCTCAGCAATTCTTCTTGCTCTATTTACACCACCATGATCTGGTGAAACTACTACTACATTAGAGAAGTCTTTACGATCTTCCATAATTGCATATCCAAGTAAAGGAATAGCAGTTAAATCATCGATTAAGCAAGAGAAGAACCCTTGGATTTGAGAAGCATGTAAATCAACAGTAACTACTCTATGAACTCCAGCAGTAACTAATAAATCAGCTACTAACTTCGATGTTATTGGTTGTCTTGGTTTAGCTTTTCTATCTTGTCTAGCATAACCAAAATAAGGGATTAAGACATTAATTTCTTTTGCAGAGGCTCTTTTTAATGCATCTACAAAAATAAGTAATTCCATAAGATTATCATTTACTGGAGGACAGGTTGGTTGAACTATAAATACATCTTTACCTCTAACTGTATCTATTGGTTCACAAATAATCTCACCGCTTGGGAACTTTCTAACAGATCTTTTACCAAGTTCCATTCCTAGAGTTGACGCGATGTTTTCAGCTAACTTTTGATTAGCAGATAGAGAGAAAATTACAGCATTCTTTAACATATTATAGTCCTCCTTTTTCTATATATTAATTCTACCATTTTGAATAATCTATATCATCATTTTAGTCAAATAAGCTTGATAGCCTTCATCTTCAAACATCGCCTTCAAAGATTTTAATTTCTTTAAATTGTGCGAAAGAGTAAAGACTGTTGATCCGCTCCCTGACATCATACTTAAATTCATATCGTTTTCTTTTAATTCATTAATAATCTCTTCAATCTCTGGTAATAATTCAATCGCAGCATGTTGAAGACCGTTTTTCATACTTTTCTCAAGTAATTTTTCATCATCTTTTTCCAACGCTTTAATAACACCTTCAATATCTGGCTTATCTCTTAAGCATATATCAGCTTGTTCATAAACATCTTTTGTAGATAGTCCTTGTTGAGGCTTAATAAGCAAGACAAAATATGGATTCTTTATTTTTATCGGAGTGATTATTTCTCCTTTTCCTTGAATTCTCGACGGCTTATTAAATAAGCAATATGGAACATCACTTCCAATTTCTAAACCAAGATTAATTTTATCTTTATCAGAAACATTTAGTTTCTTCATTTTTATCAATCCATTAATGATTGAAGCCGCATCCGCACTGCCGCCAGCTAATCCCGCCGCAGTAGGAATTCTTTTATAAATTTTAATTCTAAAACCAGCGTGTAAATTATACTTATGTTTTACCGCACGATAAGCAACATATACTAAATTAGATTCATCACATATTAAACTAGTATCATCACTAGTAACATAAGTTCCGCATCTTTCTCCATACTCTTCTATTTCAAGAAAATCATGTAATTCTAATGGGACACAAATAAGATCGATGTTGTGATATCCATCGTCTCTTTTTTCTAAAACATCTATAGCTAAATTGATTTTTGCAAAAGCTTTAAAAATCATAAGTTCTCCGTTTATATCAAGGTCATAACCTTCATACATATTCTATATCGGAACAGTTTTTTTCTCAACTTAAAAAGACGTTATTTTGTATATTATCTATAAAGATTACTATTCCTTCACTTCAACGTTATAAACATCATTTAAAGCAACGATTTTTTTAATCTCTTCAAGGGTTAATTCGTGTGGTCTTTTTAAAGAACTAATATGCAATTTATCTAAATCTTCCTTGGTAATTTTCAAAGAAGAATTCTTGATATTATTCATGATGTTTTTTCTTGGTGTTTTAAAAACATCTTCAATGACTTTATAAGCATCAGAATTATAGAAATTATTTTTTAAATCAAAACGTAGAAATGTTGAATATACTTTTGGAGGTGGATAAAACATACCCGGATTTAATTCAGTAACTATATGTAAATCACCTCTTAAAGCGATGTACGTTGAAAGAGCGTTATTATTTGTCGAGCTTTCTTTAAATATGAGTTTACTTACTAATTCTTTTTGAACCATAAAATTAAACGAGACAAATTCATCATCTGATACTACCTTCTTAATAATCTTAGAAGTTATTGAATAAGGTAAGTTGCCAATATAAGATACATGTTTCACGTGAAACACGTTTAAATCAGTGTTTAAGAAGTTTTCTTGAATTATTTTTAAATTTTTTGCTTCGTTAAATTCCTTAGATAAAACGTTAATCATATCTCTATCAACATCAATAGCTACCACCTCTTTACCAAGGGTAATTAGTTTTGATGTTAAAGATCCTAATCCCGGACCTATCTCTACAATCTGTTCAATATCGTTTAAAGGTAAGGAATTAATTATTTCGTCAATTTTCGTATCATCAATTAAAAAATTCTGCGAGAATCTCTCTTGCGCTTCAACGTTGTATTCTTTGTATAAACGTAATATTTTATTGATTGTTTTTTCCATTATCTAAATCCTTTTGAAGTTGCTCTTTTGTTAATCTTAAGATATTTATATCTGTAAGTAATGCTTTATTTGTTCCAATTCTTAAACTGTATTTATCGAATAATATTTCTTTGTTTTTATGTGAATCATCACCTGCTAGTTTAAGGTCGATAAATTCATCTAAAGACAACGTATCGCACTCGTCATTTTGTTTGTCTTGTTCAATGTATTTTTTCATTATATCAAACAGATCTTTGTTCTTTGTTTCTGCCACTCCAAGTTTCCTTTTTCCTTTAGCTTTAGCATAAGGAATATCAAGAGAAATGTAATTACTTAAATGAAGTTTCAGCATCTCTCTAATTGTTCGTCCGTTCATATCCGGATCTAATAAAAGAACAAGTGGTCTTACTTTCTCAGCTTCTTCTAAAAATCGATAAGTTTCTCTTTTGATTCCATATCCATTGGTTTTATAAACATACTGGCAACCTAAAGATTTTAATTTAGCCAAATCCATATTTCCTTCAACTACATAGAGATATTTATTCATAACTTATAAACTCTCTTTGATGTTTCATATATTGAAGAAGCGACTTCATCAATATTAAGTTTTTTTATTTCCGCAATCTTCGCCAATACTTCAATAATATATTGCGGTTTATTCATTTGTCCACGGTAGGGGACAGGAGCTAAATAAGGAGCGTCAGTTTCAAGAAGTAAATGAGATAAATCAATATGTTCAACAACCTCCACCAATCTTCTGGCGTTCTTAAAAGTAAGAACCCCGCCTATTCCAAAGAATGTATTCGGATGATTACGAATATATCTTTCAGCTAATTGATAACTTCCCGAATAACAATGAAGCGTAATATCGTTCTTAAAATCGGCGTTCATAAGAATATTAAAAGTATCTTCATCCGCGTCACGTGAATGAATAATAAGAGGTAAATCAAACTCCTTCGCCACTTCTATTTGAGCTTTAAATAACGCTTGCTGTTTTTCTTTATCATCTTTTCCATAATAGTAATCTAATCCAATTTCGCCCACCGCAACAACATTATGTACTTCTTTTAAGGCTTTCTTTAAAGAAGCAATATCTTTTTCTAATACTTTTCCTTCGCATGGAAAAATTCCGATTGCGGAATATGAAAAGGTTGGATATTCCTGAGCTAATTCATCTATTACTCTAAATGAATCAATCGAATCTGCATTATTAATTACTTTTTCTATTCCCTTGTTACGACAATCCTTATATATTTCTTCTCTAAGAAGATATAGTTGTTCGGAGTTTAAATGAGTGTGAGTATCAATTATTTTATACATGTTATTTTCCTATACAGAAGTTTTTAAATATCGTATCGTAAATATCTTCCATCGTGCTGTCTCTTCCAATTAATTCATCAAGTATCTTCGAAGCTTCCACTAGTTTTATCTCAATAACATCAATTGTAATGTAATTGTTCAAATCTTCTTCAATGCTATCTAATATATTAACAAAATCAGTTAAATTATCCACATCACGTTTTGATGTAAAGCCAATTTTATCTTCATCAACTAAATCCAATTTCGATTTAATCAAAGTGAACAATTGATCTAAAGAAGAATCATCTTTAGATATCAATATATCCGCTTTAGAATTGAAGGTAGCAACATCTCTTTTACTTCCAACATAAATTACCGGTTTAGTACGTATTTCTTCTTCAATTCCAAGTAAATCTACCGAATCAAAATTCCCTTTATCTGAAAGCACTAAAATAATATCAGCTTCTTTAGTTGTCTTTATACTTTTAGATATCCCTATTTTCTCAATTTCATCCGCTTGTTCTCTTATTCCTGCGGTATCTAAAAATTTATATATGATTCCATCAATTTCCTTTTCACCTTCAACAACATCACGAGTTGTTCCAGGAACAGAAGTAACTATCGCTTTGTCATAGCCTAAAATCTTATTTAACAAAGTCGATTTACCAACATTTGGTTCACCTACTATTGCAATCTTTACACCGTTAAAAAGATAAACAGATTGATGTGAACCAACCATTAAATCTTTAGCGATTTTAATTATTGCGGGAAGTAATCGACGAGTCTTGTTTTCTAAATCTTCTTCTTCATCAAATTCAGGGTAATCAATATTAACTTCAATCTCCGCCGTTAATAAATTTAACTTCTCTTTTAATTCATTTAAGACCTTGCTATTTTCACCATTCAAAGTTTTTAAAGCAAAATCCTTACTTCTTTTAGTCCGAGCATTTATTACATCGTTAATCGCTTCAGATTCAACAAGTTCCATCTTTCCGTTAAAATATGCCTTATACGAAAATTCTCCACCTTCCGCTCTTCTAGCACCATATTTAATCAAGGCTTCAAGCAACTGATTAACAATTATTCTTGAGCCATGAGTATAGAATTCGAAAGTATCTTCACCACAAAAAGAATGTTCGGCTTCAAAGAAAATTACTACCGCAGAATCGATCAAAGAATTATCTGCTATATTTTCATAAAGCGATAGATGATAAGCTTTTGAAGGAACGAAAGAATTCACATCTTTTTTTACAATGTGACTTACTATTTCTTTTGCATCTTTTCCCGATAAACGAACAATACTTAGTGCTGATTTATAAGGGGCGGTGCATTCCGCACATATCGTGTCAAATCCAATCATATATCTATCTCTTTCCATATTAATTTTACCATCTATGCGATTATTAAAAAAGAAGAACGAAAAAATTATGAATTTACATTTATCTATTTATTATGTATAGTGAAATAAAGAAAGTAATCTATTTAAGATTAACAATGAGGTACCTATATGTCTAGAGGGGCTGCCAGTCAATTATTGTCTAACATCCTAAATATGTCTTGTAAATACGATCGTATTGCTGCAAGCGATAAAAAGGAAACGAGTGTTACCTTTGGAGTTAGAGCAATTATTAAATCAGTTTTCGCTGTTTTATTTGCGCTATTAACCATGTATGGTTTGATTTTATGCGGTGTTGCATCAAAGTCTATTATGAATTTAGCCAATCAAGCCATCGATACTACAACTATTAGTCTCTTCAATCTTGTATTAGGAGCGCTATGTATTGTGATCGGGGCATTATCCGTTTTATTCTTACTTATCTCCGGTGGATTTTCAGTTCGTTATCAATTTAAATTAAATAAGAAGCCAATAAGAATCGTCGCTTTAGTTTTATTCTTAGCCAGTGTAGTTTCATCGGTCGGTCTAATTATCTTCTCTGTTATTTAATAATTTATTTACATGTAAAAAGCCAATTCATTCCTGAACTGGCTTTTTAGTTTGTTAATTTTGTTCTTGTTCTTCTTTAATTACTTCTTCAACTGTTTCGGTTTTAGTTTCAACAGGTGGAACATAATTTACATATTCAATTGTAATATGTCTGGTTTTACCAGCACCAACAGAAACTGTTTTTAAATGAACATCATTTGATAAAGCGTTATGAATAACTCTTCTTTCATCTGAGGTCATTGGTTGAAGTTCAACGGTAACTCTAGTATTTTTAACTTCTCTCGCAATTCTTCTTGCCATTGCAATCAACTTTTCATACTTTTGATCTTTGTAATTGTTGATATTAAGAAGTAAACGATAGTGATGTCCGAATTTAGCATATACTGCACTGCGCACTAATTCGTTTAATGATTTTAAAGTTTCACCGCCACGTCCAATAATTTTTGGAGCATCTTCTTCAGAAGTAAGATCAATGTGAATGATATCGTCGGTTAAAGATGATTTAATATCACATTTTAACTCTAATGTATTCAAGATGTTCTTAAGATAGTTTTCACCATATTCAATAACATCTGATAATTCATAAATACCAATCTTAGCTTTCTTATTAAATAATGATTTAACTTCTTCAAGTACTTCGTATTTAATAGATTCGACTGGTTGTTGAAGATCTGCACTAGCTTTTTCTAAACATTCTTCAATTGTTTTTCCTTCGTATTCTTTCATTTACTTATCTCCTTAATTTCATTTTTTTATTATCGACTTTTTTAATCTTGGTAATTTTATCTTTTGGTTTTTTATTTTTTCTAGTAGATTGATAAATTTCCGTTAATACTGTTTGAATGATGGAGATTAAAGCACCGAAGAACCAATAAATACCCATAGCAGCAGGAAGAGTTAAGCCCATGAAGATAATCATAACCATCATAATTAATGGCATCCACTTCATCATACTTTGTTGACTCTTATCTTCTTGAACTTTGACAGTCTTTGCTCCAACAGCATGATCTTTACGATATGCTTGAATCCAAAGAGGAATCTTAGTTGCGAAGAATTGAGCGATTGCCATCATTAAGAATAAAATAATAGCAAATGGGGTTTCTTCATTCCACGCCATAATAGCGGTAGAAGTAACTGTTGATAAAGAGAGACCGAAGACACTACCTTGAGTTAAGATAGCACTTCCTTGCATAGCTCCCCAAACAGCGATAAATAATGGGAATTGAACGATAAGAACAAGTATTTGTCTAAATGGATGAATCTTATTCTTTTTATATAGTGCCATTTGTTCTTGTGCTAACTTTTGCTTTTCATAATCGTTAGTTTGAGCATTTGGATACTTTGCTTGTATCATTGCAAGTTGTGGTTGTAATGATGACATTCTCGATTGAGATAAAGTAGATTGGAACGACATAGCAACAATGATAAATCTAACAATCAATGTAACTAAGAGAATAGCTAAGATTTGACCACCACCTTGAACACCAAACGCAGTGGAGAAAGTGTGTAATAAATAGCCTATTGGATAAACAAGTAAGCCTTCAATTGGGCCGTACTCAGAGAACGCTTGTCCCCATGTTTTACCCTCAACGTAAATATTACCACTTGTGCCATAGTAACCAGAGGAAGGTGTTAAACATGTAACAGCAGAACCAATTCCAGTAGTAATTTGTTTTTGATAATAAGTTACATATGCTGCGGTTGGAACGCCATCTTTTAATTCAGGAGAAACACTGGCTTCATTTGTCCATACTGTAAAGTTATGCCATAGTTCCTGAGTGTTAGAAGAATTAAATCCAGCAAATTTAATAATTGCTTTAATTGTATCTGTGTTAACGTATGCTTTCTTTTCTTCTTCTGAAGCAGTTAAATATTTCATATGTGATTCAGCATAAGAAGCTGGAACATATGAGTTTACATAATTCTTTTCATTTCCTTTGGCAACAACATCTGCGTAAGCAGTATCGACTTTATTGTCAATAAATTGCCAGTACTCGGTACTTGGAAGAATTACACCAGCAGTATCTGCTGCTTTATTAATAGTTTCTTTATTTGATTTTTCGTAATTTGCAATTAAGCAAGCTTTATCTGTTACAGAACAGAAAGACTTAGTACATCCTGTAATTACGAAAAGAGATAGAAACAAAGCTGCGCCAGTTAACAAACCTTTTGTAAGTTTAGTCATCTATTTTTTCTCCTTTGATAAGAATATCTAAATTCTTTTTAAGTATTTCTTTATTTTCCTCGAAAGACTTAGAAAGATATCCGATACGAATTACTACAACAACATCACAACATATATTATACATTTTTATCAATGAAAAACATGCTCTAAGTTGTCGTCTTATTTTAACTCTTAAATGCGCCTTTCCAATCTTCTTGCTTACAGAGAGACCAACGCGCATATAAGACAAATTATTTGGCTTAATAAACACAAGCATTTCAGGAGTCTTTTCGCGATGATTATAATTCATTACTCTCTTGAAATCATTGTTCTTTAAAAGCCTATTCATTTTCTTCATAGACTCTCCTTTTTAAAAAACCACTAGAAAGTAAATTCTAGTGGTTATCTTTGTCTTGCAGTTGATTAGGCAGCTAAGACTTTTCTGCCTTTACGACGACGACGGGCAATAACCTTACGGCCACCTGGAGTCGCCATACGAGCTCTGAAACCGTTAACGGATTGGTTTTTACGTTTACTTGGTTGATAAGTTCTTTTCATAAATATATTTCCTCCATGTGAAATAACAAAATTTTCACGCGAAGATATTATATATAAATAAGTGGAAGCAAGTCAAGTTTACTAGAATGGAAAATAGAATGTTTTTTCACTGTTTTTTATTATTTTTACTAAACTTAACAATAGTTCCACTTTTTTTTATTAAATTTTATATAAATAAATGATAAAAGCAAAAACAAGACAATAAATATTTTAACAACAAAATAAATTATCATGTTTATTTGAGAGAATGTTAAAAACTGTGTGATTAAAGAATCGCACGAATTAATAGCAATAATAAAAATCGAACTAATAAATATAGATATTTTATTTTTCTTAAAAAACACAAAATTCAAATGGATAAATACAATAGATAATAACGAGTTAAGCCAATATGTTATCAAATAATACGCTTTAATTACTGATAAATCCAAACAAAACCATTTAACTGATTCGTTGTTAAACAAAACAAGTGTTGATGCATCATCGAAACTTAAAGCAAAACATATTGTAGGAATAAACAGTAAAAGGCTAAATGTAAAGAAGACAATTAATGATTGTATAAATTTTTGCTTAAAATAATATTTTTCACAGTAATTTGAAATAACAAAATTTGAATATCCATTTTCCATTTCTTTTCCCATGAGGCTATTCATGGTAATGAGGAATGAAAAACTCACTAATATCGTTATTAAAGGAATCATACAATCTAAGTAAGATACACTCGTAGAAAAAACAGTTCCTTTAATAAGTAAATTGTAAATACCATAATTACTAGTAACCATTAAGAAATTATTGTAACTATAATCACTTCCACCTTTAGCCAATATCACTTCATACTTGTTTATATCAGAAACAATGTTTATGTACTCTTGTGATGCTGGATTTGTATTTAATAATGTTTCTTTTAATTCCAAAATTTTATCTGATAATGAAGAGATGTCAAAAATCAAAGGATTAGAAGCTGTTTCTTTGATAAAAAATATCAGATTAAAAATAAGGTATACCAACAATATCGTTATAAGACTAATTATAAACGAACGACTCTTTATTATCGAATATAAAGAAATATATAAATTAGAGTTTCTTTATTTCTTAGTTTTCATATTCAAACCCTACCTTTTCAAAAGAAATAAAATCAAACATAGATAGATCTTTTTTAAACTTAGGAAGATTCTCATTTGATATAAAGATTTCCGTCGTTTTATCATTCACTTTCGCATTTTTGTAATCAAACTCTGTTATAAATTTGGATAATTCATTATAACTTGAAAATTTCACTCGGTAAATTTGCGTAAGCATTTCTTTTAATATAAGCTTTTTATTTTCAATAAGTATCACTTTATCAGCGTATGAATAAAGAGAATTAAATACATGTGTTGAAATAACAATTGTTCTACTTTTCTTTTCTTCATTTATCAAATAAATTAAATTATTACGAGCATCTTCATCCAAACCATTGAATGGTTCATCTAAAAGGAGAACATCGCCTTTCATACTAAAGACTAAACAAAGCGCTAATTTTAAACGCATTCCTAAAAAATAAGTTGAATATTTGCGATCGTAATAATAATCAATATTAAACTTAGAAGAAATTGATTTAAACTTGATAAATTCTTCAGTGGATAATATCAATTTTGCTGTCTCTATTCCAGAATAAGAAGAAGGAATAGAAAAGCCATCCAAATAAGCATTAACTTTTTGACCTTGATAATCAATATGACCTTTATAATCATTTATCAATGATGAAATAATTTTCATTAATGTAGTTTTACCGGTGCCGTTCTTACCAATTAACATATAAAATTTGTTTTTTTCAATCTCTAAATGTGTTGAAGAAAAGACTAAATTGTCTTTGTAAGACATAGATTCAATATCAATTATCATTTATCTTTTACCTCAGTAATATATGTGTTTTCTTTAAATTCAACCTTAACAACCTTATTATCAAGATATTTCTTTTGAGACTTTGAATATATTCTTAATTCATAGTTATTATTATCAATCTTTGTAAAAGCAGAATTTAATTGACTAAAAGCATATTGGAAAAGTCCTTTAACATCAAATGGTAAATAATATTGAGTACAATAAAAATTTTCTTTTTTTGTTGAGAATGAAGTATCCACAGGTAAATAGCACAAATAATCAGAATTATCGGAAAATTCAGAATAAAAGCCATTGCAGCTAACATAATAATTTTTTTCAGCCGGAGTCAAAAAAATAATGTAAATGAAATTTTTGTTATCTTTTGCCACGTACCACTGATTATCATTATATCCAAGTTCTTTATTTAACATTTGATCACTATAATTAGCATAAAAACTAGTGGGATTTTTTTTATAAAAATTTTCTCTTTTTTCATCAACATAAAAATATCTTCCTGTTAATCTTAGTGAAGATGAACCATCTATGCTGCTGCAACATGTAATAGTTACCGAGCGAAAATTAAACCAAAAAATAGTTATAACCAAACTAACAAATGTCAGAATAGTTGCTGAAATAATAATTATGTTTTTTTAATTGAGTTTATAAGCATGTTAACTTTCTAATATGTGTATGATTCTGATAAAGATGAATTGTCAACATTAAATATTTCTTGCTCCGTGTGCTTCCTCAACATATAACGAAAGTGAATTACTTCCTAATTTTTTTCGTGAGATTTCACAAAAAGAATGATTAATGTTAGACAAACATAATGGGATTAATAATGATAACAATGTAAAATAATTCTTTTTTATCATTTTTTTATTCTCCTATGACAATAGTATATCACTTATAAAAATGTATGATTCATCATTAATAAACTTGTAACAATAATTTTTCTTTATCTAATTTTATTTATATAATTATTTTCTAAATCAATTATGAAATTCATACAAAAATTTAATAATGAATTTTCTTAATAATTACTTAAAAACAAGCAAATAAGCAACAAGAAGAGAATAATAAATGGAATATAAATTTGAATATATGGCCTACATTCATATTTAAACATCTCAAAAAGAGCCAATAAAGACCCATTATATGAAGAAAAAATGCTAACTATTGGTTAGTGTTATCTAAATACCTTGAGTGATAAACTTTATATAGGCTAGAAGGAGGGTAAGATTGTGTTAGGTGACAAGATTGCTTATTACAGAAAACAAAATTCCTATACTCAAGAAAAACTAGCGGAATTAATGAATGTTTCAAGACAAACAATATATAAACGGGAAGAAAATATATCTAAACCAGAAATTGACAAATTAAAAAAGTTAATTTCAATATTATCTATATCTTATAACGATCTTTTAAATTAAATCCGCAAATATTTATTTTAAGTTTTTGTGATACGTATATTAACTATTAAAATACCAATCTTAGAAAGAGCTTTATCATAATGAACAAGCCCTTTTTTATCTATTTTATAAACAATTCTTCGATACTCATCTTTGCTATATCCGGGAAATACGTTTTGATCTTCAAGAAGAATTCATCTCCCGGTTTGGCTATATTGTCACCTTTAACATACTCTTCGTTTTTTTCATCTTCAGTACTTGAAGTATCGGCATGTTTGATCGAAACAATCGAAACACCATCCGGCCATAAGATATCTCTTATTTCTCTTCCGTCAATAAATGATCCTCTTTCCACGATTATAGATATCGAGGAAGAAGAAATAGTTTTTCCTTCACGTTCAATTTCTAAGTTGTCATCAATCAACGAATCATAAATTGGAACAATATTTAATAATGAAACCATAACAAATGAAACGAAAATAACTATTCCAGTTTCAAAGAAGCCATTAAGAACTTCCCCTGTAAGTTCAACTATTAATAAGATACCAGTTAGAGGAGCACGAACAACCGAAGAAAAGAAAGCAGCCATAGAGATAACAACAATGGTTGATATATAAATAGGATCCATTCCAATAAAGGTAAAACTATATCCCATTAAATAACCCATCAACGCCCCTAAAGACAACATAGGTAAGAATAATCCACCGCTGCCTCTACAACAAATAGCAAAAATAATTAACACGAATCTAACTACGAATAAAAGAAGTGCGGTATCCCAGGTATAACCATTGGTTAATACTTTATTAATCAAATTTGTTCCACCATATAACGCATCGTTAAATGTTAAACCGAGGATTCCAACAATAACAAATAAAGAAATAATACTAACTAATAAATTAGGTTTATGTTCTCTGACCCAGTCATTACAAGTATCAGCAATATAGCCAAATAATGTACTTGCCGTTCCAATTACAACTCCAAGAATTAACAACATCCATATTTGTTCAAATGGAATCATTCCAGTTAAACTATTAGCAAAAACAAAGTGTTCCGCCGAACCAAAGCCAGTCCACATGACTAACAAACGACGAGTAATAATTCCACAAAGTACCGCAGAAGCTGTTGATAAGAAAATAGAAGTGGAAAACTTTCTATGTCCTTCTTCTAAGGAAAACATAATTCCAGTAAGAGGAGCATTAGAACAACAAGCTAAAGCTGAGCTTGCCCCGGCAGTAACCATATATCTTTCCCAAGAGGTATGTTTAAATTTTCTTCTGCCATCTGTTTGACTTAACATTGATCCAGTAATACTACCAATTTTTGTTGCACTTCCTTCAGCGTCTAAAGGAACTCCAGCAAAAATAGATAATAAGCTGTTGATTAATACACCTGCTAATAACTTAAATCCGTTTCTTCCTCGATCATGAAGAAGGCCACGCATTTCCGCTTCCGCATAAGGTGTTCCACATCCACTTGATTGTCTAGAAAGGTACTTTATCACTAAAAAAGTAATTGCAGCAAATATAAACAAACATAGGAACAACACTGGAACATACTGTGGATTTGAATAGACATAAGCATAAACATAATCACGCGAACAATGTTGCATATGTTCAAAAGCAGTTGAATAGACCCAGGTAAAGGCACCCATAAAAGTACCTATTAATGAACTCCACAAACATATAGGGCCAACGTTCTTTAAAGCGGATTTTGAAATATCAAAACCGTGGGAATTTAATAATTTTTTTAACATATTTTTTATTCCTCTATCTTTAAAAGAACTTTATATTCTTTTAATAAGCTCTCGCCATATTCTTTAATTGAATATGTCGAAGCGAATTCTTTCGCGTTAATAACAAAATTATCTTTCTCGATATTTTTTAACACTTGATAATATTCCTCTAATTCTTTTACCAACCACGCATTCTTATCCTTAATAAGAACATCAAATAAGAATGGGTTTTTTGATGAGATAACTGGAATTCCTTGTTTCATAAACTCGATAATTATTGTACTATCGATATGAAATGAATTTGTTAGCAATAAACACGACGCATTAAAAATCATCGAGTGATAAAGTTCTGTTGGTAAATCACCTTCATAATGAAGATTAGCAATTTTATTCGTTTTTTCAAAATGCGAAGAATTCGATAAAATGCCTTTTCTTCCACCAAAGAAGAAGAATTCATAATTTGGAAATAATCTAGCGATACTTTCTAAAATATCAAATCCCTTTTCGTAAGAATATTCGCCGTAACTTACAACAATTTTAGAATCTTCTTTTAACCCGTAGTATTTTAAAAAAGCTTGTTTCTCATAAGAAGAATAATCACCTTCAAAATAATCTTTTGTACCTGGCTTAATTACAGAAATCTTATTCTCAACATTGTAATGTTTTAAAATTGTCTTTTGCGTTGGCCAAAATACCATAACTTCATCTACATCTTTATAATATTTGTATACTTCTTTTTTAAGTCTTGGTAACAGATGCAACGATTCATTTTTTTCATCTTCTTTACCAGAAGAAAAATCATTATAATCACAAAAAGCTTGCAAAATTACCGGCGCAGAAGGATTACCTAATTTGGTTTTCTTAATAGATTTAAAGGCTTTGTATTGCTCGCTTGAAAGAAGATGGACAATATCGTAATTATCTTTTGGATTAAAAGTATAATCAATACCAGCCGACTCTAAAGCATAACGCATCGCGACAAGGTCGCGATCCATTGCAGCTTTATTTGAGTTCCTTTCTCCGTTCAGGCAGAGCATTACTTTAAGTCTTCTATTCATATTTAATTAACCTAATTTTCTTCCTTTGTTTCCATTTCGTTAGTGGAAACTTCAGTAGTATTTTCTGTATTTACTTCTACTTCATCATCTTCTTCTTTTGGTTGAACTAAGACTTCAGAAATTGATTCACCATCTTTTAATCTAATGACTCTTACGCCCATAGTCGCACGATTAGCTTCTCTAATCTCACTTAATCTTGTTTTTAATACAGTACCTTCTTTAGTCATAACGATAATATTCTCATCTCCCTCAACTGCTTTCAATGCAATAAGTGATCCAGATTTATCTGAAACTTTGAGCGCATAGACGCCTTTACCACCTCTAGAAGTTAAACGGTATTGAGTCGATTCAGAAATCTTTCCATATCCATTTTCTGACAAGGTGAAAATCTTCGTTCCTTGTAAACTTGTACAATAACCAACGATGTGACTTCCATCATTTAAGTTCATACCCTTAACACCGGCTGCTGTTCTTCCCATTGGTCTAACATCCTTATCATAGAATGAACAGACTTTACCATTAGAAGCACCTAAAGAAACAATTGTTTCACCATCTGTTAAAGTTACATCAACTAAATTATCTTCATCTTTTAAAGATATGGCTATCTTACCATTTGAATTAATATTTGAGAATTCGCTAGTCTTAGTCTTCTTAACAACACCATTCTTTGTAACAAAGAAGAGATAATGATTATCATCATATTCATTCATTGAGATGATACTCTTAACTTTTTCGTTTTCTTGTAATCTAATGAGATTTACAACTGGTAATCCTTTAGAAGTACGTGTTCCTTCTGGAATTTGATAACCTCTCATACGGTACACCTTACCGAAATTTGTAAAGAATAAAACATCAGTCTTTGTTCTCGAGTGAGCAAGAATATCGACAATATCTTCATCGTTCTTTGTGGTCATTCCAATAACACCTTTACCACCTCTATTTTGTGTTCTAAATGTATCTGGTGGTAAACGTTTAATATAACCCGATGTTGTTTGCATGATTAATATATCTTGATCTTCAATGAGGTCTTCATCTTCATCGGAGAAGATTTGATCGCTGACTTCAGTACGTCTTTCATCACCATTCTTACGTTTAATTTCTTCAAGCTCATCATAAACAACTTGTTGTAAGATACTGAAGTTGGTAAGTATATTATTATAAGTAGCAATATTAACTTTTAACATTGCATCTTCATCTAAAATCTTTCCTTTTTCAAGACCGGTAAGTCTACGTAAGGTCATATCAAGGATGGCTTTAACTTGCTTTTCAGATAAGCTAAATTTTTCCATTAATCTTTGGGCTGCAACATCAGATGTATCCGCAGATTTAATTATTTGAACAACTTCATCGATATTATCTTGAGCAATTAATAAACCATTTAAAATATGTAATCTATCATTAGCTTTTTGTAAATCGAATCTTGTTCTTCTTTCCACGAGTTCACATTGGAACTTGATGAAGATATTTAACGCTTGCTTCATGTTCATGATTTTTGGCGCGCCATGATCAAGAGCTAACATGTTAACTGCAAAGCTGTCTTGTAATTTTGTATATTTAAATAAATGATTTAAAACAATTTCAGCGTTAACACCTTTCTTTAAATCAATCTCAAATCTAGTTCCCATCTTATGAGAAGAATAATCATTAATTGCGGAAATTCCTTCAAGAGTCTTATTATCAACAAGTTCCATTATTTTCTTAGCTAAATCTTTTTTGTTAACCATATATGGAACTTCATTAAAGACAATAGTAGTTTTACCATTTGATTCAGTAAGAGTGTATTTACCTCTTACTCTAATACTACCTTGACCTTTTTCGAAGTAATTCTTAATTCCAGTACGTCCTAAAATAATACCGCCACCTGGGAAATCTGGACCTTTAATATATTCCATTAAATCAAGTGGAGTAAGTTCAGGATTCTTAATTAAGGCTTGAATAGCGTTAATTGTTTCTGTGAGATTGTGTGGTGGAATGTTAGTTGCCATACCAACAGCAATACCAGAGGAACCATTAATAATTAAATTTGGAATTCGAGAAGGTAAAACTTCAGGTTCTTGTCCATCTCCGTCATAAGTGTCCATGAAATCAACAGTATTCTTATTGATATCTTTTACCATTTCAAGGGCGAGTTTAGACATTCTTGCTTCAGTATAACGAGCCGCCGCTGGTTCATCACCATCTTGGGAACCGTAGTTACCATGGCCATCAACTAAAGTATATCTAACTGCAAAGTCTTGAGCTAATCTTGCCATGGCAAGATAAATTGAGGAATCACCATGTGGGTGATATTTACCCATAACATCACCAACGATACGTGCGGATTTCTTAAATGGTTTATCTGGAGTCATTGAAGCTTCGTTCATACCGAAAATAATACGTCTTTGGACTGGTTTAAAACCATCACGCGCATCAGGTAAAGCACGAGAGACAATAACCGACATTGCGTAATCAAGGAAAGATTCTTTAACAATCGGTGCCATTTCAACATCGGTCATCCCACCTTGAATACCTTCTTCTTCTCCTTCGATACCGGAACCTTTTACAATATTAGCTTCTTCCTCACTAATTTCAGTAGGTTTATTCTCGTTATCTTCTTCTTCAAGATTTTTTTCTAATTCATCTTTTTCATCAATCATAATAAACCACCTTTCCTAAATATCTAAATTCTTAACAAACTTGGCGTTTGTTGTAATGTAATCTTTTCTTGGCTCAACATTTTCACCCATTAAATCAATAAGGGCATTATTGGCAGCTTCTGCATCTTCAACTTGTACTCTCCACATCTTACGTCTATCTTTTTCCATGGTTGTTTCTGCAAGTTGAGAAGCATCCATTTCACCAAGACCTTTATAACGTTGTAATGAGTAACGAGCGTTGGAAGGAAGTTTAGAACGCAACGGTTCAAGTTCTTCTTCTTTAAAGCAATAATAATCATGTCCTTGATATGAAAGTTTATAAAGAGGAGGTTGAGCAATATAGACATAACCTTGTTCAACTAAAGGCTTCATAAATCTATAGAAGAATGTTAATAATAAAATTCTAATATGGGAGCCATCGACATCAGCATCGGTCATAATAATGACTTTATGATATCTGATTTTATTAACATCAAAATGTTCGCCATAACCAGCCCCAATAGCTTGAATCATATTTTCAATTTCAGCATTTTTTTCAATTCTTGTTGCTTGAGCTTTTTCAATATTTAAGATTTTACCTCTAAGTGGAAGAATAGCTTGTGTAAAGCTATCACGTCCGTTTTTAGCCGAACCACCTGCGGAATTACCTTCAACGATAAATAATTCACGTTCGATTGGATTCTTTGAAATACAATCAGCTAATTTATCTGGCATTGAACCACCAAGAGATCCTTTACCTTGAATATTTTTTCTTGCTCTTTCAGCGGCTTTTCTACCTTTAAAAGCGGATAATGCTCTTTCGAATAATAGCCTTCCTTCTTTTGGATTTTCTAATAACCACTCAGATAATTTATCTCCAACGATAGAAGAGACTATTTTTCTTACTTCAGCATTACCTAATTTATCTTTAACTTGACCTTCATATTGTGGATCTGGATGCTTAACTGATATAACAACAGTTAAACCTTCTGTTAAATCTTCATAAAGGAAATTTTCTTCTGTTCCTTTAATCCATCCTTTAGATTGGAAGTATCTATTTAATTCACGTCCTAACGCTAATCTAAAACCTTCTTCGTGTGTACCACCACCAGCGGTACAAATATTATTACAGAAAGATTTTATTGCAAAAACTGAACCTCTTGTAGGTTGAAAGGCTGTTTCAACAAAAATACCATCCGCCTTACCTTCAAAGTATAGAACTGAATCGAAGACTTTGTCTTTTCCAGCGTTGATATATGAAACATATTCAGCAATACCACCTTCAAAGCAATAAGTTTCTGAATAATCATCTTCTTCTCTTTTATCGATGATAGTAAGTTTTAAACCACGAATCAAATATGCTGTCTGACGAATATAATCTCTTAGTTCAGAGAATTGAAAAACAATAGTTTCTTTAAATATTGTTGGATCAGGTAAGAAATTAACTTTTGTTCCTGTTTTTTCAATTGGACATTCACCAATAACTTTAACTCCATTTCCAACAACGTGGCCACCATTGGCAAATTGAATTTCTTTTACTGTACCTTCATTGCAAACTGTAACAGTAACATGTGTAGAAAGAGCATTAACAACAGAAGCACCAACACCATGTAAACCGCCGGATACTTTATATCCATCAGATCCTTCAAACTTACCACCAGCATGTAAGACTGTATAAACAGTTTCAACGGCGGATTTACCTGTTTGAGCAACAACCCCACACGGAATACCTCTACCATCATCTTCAACTGTTACTGAATTATCTTTTTCAAGTGAAATAGTAATGTTATGACAATAACCAGCTAACGCTTCATCAACCGCGTTATCGGTAATTTCACGTACTAAGTGATGTAGACCCTTTCCAGAAGTAGTGCCGATGTACATACCTGGTCTTTGACGAACTGGTTCAAGACCTTCAAGGACTTTAATATCATCCGCGGTATAATGTGATTTAGCTTTTTCTTCTTTAATTTCATCTTCAACTGTAATATTTTCATATTTTACTTTTTCAGATGAAAAATCTTCTTTCTCATCAACATCATCCATTTCATCTTCAAGAACTGATTCAACTTCTTTTAAATCTTTTTCTTCCATCTTATTTTCTCCTTCTTATTTCTTTATTTTTTATTTCGTATATACTGTCAAAATCTTCTTCGTTAATCGCACCCGCAGTAGTAACAAATACCTGACCTATTTTTTTGAAATAACTAATAAGTAGTTTTTGTCTTTCTTCATCTAAATCCGATAAAACATCATCAAGTAAATAAACTGGTTTTTCTTTAAAATTATCTTCGTAGATTTTTCCTATTGCTAGTTTTAATGCTAGTGTTGTAATTCTGTTTTGGCCTTGAGAAGCAAAACTTCCTACACTTTGATCATTGATAGAGGCTATTAGATCATCTCGATGAATTCCAATTAATGTTACTGCTTTAATTCTTTCTATTGTTCGTATTTTTCCAAAGTTTTCAAGAATACTTTCATCAAATTTATTTTCATCTTCAATATGAGGAACATTTGATATGTATTGTAACGTTAATTTGTCTTCTTGTTTAAATAACTCGTGATAGATTGAATTTATCTCTTTATTTAGCCTAGAAACGAAATTCTTACGCTCTATGTATATTTTATAATCCAACTTAGAAAGTTCGCTTGTAAGCACGTTTATGACATCTTCATCGTATTTTTGAATAAGAGCCATGTTTCTTTCTTTCATTAATTTTCTATATCTTGTTAAATTATATAGATAATTTTGAGAAAGATTTGATAAAGTCTCATCGATTATTTTCCTTCTTGATGCTGGATCTTGTTTAAACAGCATTGGAGAAGAAGGATCATAGACAACGGTAGGAAGCTTTCCTACTATCGTTGCAACGCTTTTTTGTTTTATATCATCGAAGTAAACTATTTTACCTTTTTGAAGAATATCAATTTTAATAATATGTTCTCCATCTATCTCTGAGTTATATATTAATCCTAGAGAAGATGAAGTTTTATTAAACTCAATCAATTCCTTATCTTCAGCTTTTTTAAATGATTTGCTGACTGATAAGTAATATATCGATTCAATTAAATTAGTTTTTCCTTCGGCGTTATCTCCTTTGAAGCAAATGAGATGATTAGCAAATTCAGCAACAAGTTCATTAAAATTTCTAAATGACGATAAACTTATTCTTTTTACAAACATAATTCGTAAGAAGAATTATCAATCTCAATTTTGTCTCCATCACGGAGTTTACGTCCACGGCGATTTTCATTTTCGCCATTTACGATAATCTTATGAGAAGCACAGAATATCTTTTCTTCTCCCCCAGTCGAAATTAAATTAACAAATTTAATAAATTGACCTAAAGTTATATATTCAGTTTTTATTTTTACTTTTTCCATATAAAAGCCTCTCAATCCCTTATATTATATCACATATTATATATATTATATATATAATATATGTCTTTAAGCATTAGCTTTTTTTAATAGGTTTTTATAGTAACCTCAGTTGTTACGTAAGAAATGAAATAAACGCAGTTTTATAAGAAGATAATGTTGTAAAAATCATTATTATCAGCAGATAAATTCAGTTCAAAATACATAAAATATTATTAGTAACATAGTTGGTTTTACTTCAATCTTTCATCGATGTATTTTTCAATATTGTTTTGTTGAAAAAGCAGACTAAAAAAGATAGTTAAAATCAAATTCAACTATCTTTAAATAAGCGATGTAATTAATTGTCTAAGCTTCTAATTGGAGTAATAACTTGAGTTATAGATTCATCATCAGATTTAACAAGGAATGCTCTATTTTCAGCAGCAAACGCTAATGTAACTCGTTCTGTATTTAAAGCTTTGATAGCATCAGTTACATAGGAAGCATTAAAAATTATTGAGAATCTTTCACCATCAAATTTAGCATCTTTTAATATTTCTTTAGAAGAACCAACAGCAATATCTTTTGAAGATATTTCAATCTCGTCGTTGGAGGCATTTACCAATATTTTCGTATTACCTACAATGGTAATTCTTTCGATAGAATTAATGAATTCGTGTGAATTAACATTTAATAAGTAAGATGTTGCAACAGGAATTATACGATCAACATTTGGAAATTCGCCATTGTATAATTTTGAAGAAATTACGTAATTTCCAATGATGAATAATGCTTTACTACTATCTACTTTAATAGTGATATTTTCATAATTTCCAAAGTGGGAAACAATTGCTAATGTCTTGGAAGGAACGGTAATTGAAATAAGATGGTCTCCATCAATATTAATATACTTTCTTGCTAAACGATATGAGTCAGTAGCAATAAAGATAAGTTTGTTATCTTTTGCAGTAATATTGATACCGCAGAATAATTCTTTAGGACCTTTGGTAGCAACAGCAAAGGATGTAGCACTATATAATCTTTCAAAATCTTTAGCTTTAAGTGTAACTTCTTCTTTACCTGAAGAATCTAAGTCAATATTTGGATAATCTTCAGCACGATTAATATTTAAATTGAAATGAGCAACTTCATCAGAGATATAAAGTATCGCTTCATCAATTAATTCAACGGTAACAATGCTAGATTCTAATTTTCTAACAATATCTAATAAATATTTTGCTGGAACTTGAACAGCACCTGGATTTGAATTGATAATTGCGTTATCGTCATCGGAATTATTTAGAATACCTTTTATTGTTAATGTTCCATCGCTTCCAATAAGTTCAATTCCTTCTTCTGTAACAGTAAGAAGAAAGTTTTTAAAGCATGGATCTGATGTTTGTTGAGGAATACCTTCATAGACTGATTCGACTAATTTTTGAAAGCTAGAACGCTTAATTGTTAATTTCATATAATAATAAATCCTTTCTTTTAGAATGATAATAATAATAAGAGCGGTGGAAAGAAGTGAATATGTGGATAACTTCATTTTAAACCGATTTTAACTACTTTAATTATACTATTTTTTCAGATAAATTTCTTCAAAATATTGAATTATTTTAAGTTTTTTATTGTTTTATTTTCTTTTGTAATACTTTGATTGATTTCTTCATATTCTCATCAGTTTTCAACAAGTTTTCCACCTTTGTACACGCAGCCATAACAGTTGTATGATCTTTTCCATTAAAAGCTTGACCAACAGCTAAGAAAGATAGATTCAAGCAAGTTCGACAGAGATACATCGCGATAGCACGAGCTAAAGCAATTTGAGAAGTACGAATTCTTGACTTCAATTGCTTTTCATTTAAGTTGTAATACTGAGCAACTAAGGAAATAATGTATTCCGAAGTAAGCTTATCGCCTTTTTTCTCATCTTTAGAGGCGTAATTAAAGGCTTGCTTACATATATCTAAGGTAATTCGATCAGTATTATTCGAGGTAACATTGAAGAATAAGATACGATTTAGCGCTCCTTCAAGTTCTCTGATGTTTTTGGAATTATTATCAGCGACAAATTCAAGAGCGTCATCATCAAATAAAGATGAATCAAAGCCGTTAGATTTAATTTTCAATTTTAATATCTCAATAAGAGTTTTTCTTTCGGGTTTTTCAATAGAAACCGATAAACCTTGGGAGAAACGGGAGACTAATCTTTCCTCAAGACCTTCTAGTTGAGAAGGAACTCGATCAGAAGTAATGACAATTTGTTTATTTGCTCCGACTAATTGATTAAAGATGTTGAAAAACATCGTGCAAGTAGCTTTTTTATTCGCTAAGAATTGAATATCGTCAATAAGTAAGAAATCTATTGATTTAAAGAATTCTTTTAAAGATTCACGATCATTATCACCTTGAACAAATTTAACAAATTCATCTACGAAATCTTCGGATGTGATATATAGAACTTTTTTACTAGAGTTTTCATTTTTTACTTCATTTCCAATAGCGTGAAGTAAATGAGTTTTACCTAATCCTGATTTTGAATATAAGAACAGAGGATTAAGTTTACCTGGGTTTTTGGCGACGTAAATAGCGGATTGAACTGCTTGTTGATTGGATTTTCCAACGATAAAGTTTTCAAATGTATATTTAGGTTGAATAAAAGAAGAAGAAAAGAAGTCTTTCTTTTGACTCGCAACAGGAGTTTCAGGACTATTCTTCTTATAATCCTTCAATTGATCTTTGCAAATTACAAGAACGGTATATTCTGTTTCTGTAACAGCAGTTATAGCGTTTGATAATAAAGATAGGTAGTCATCATTTAATATTTTTTGAGCGATTTTAGTATTAGTAATGATCAAAGCTTGATTATTTTCCAACGAATATAATTCAGCAGTCTCAAAAAAGTTAGAATATAAAACTTTATCATCAAAAGATTTTTTAATATTCTCTAGAACCAGTTTCCAAATCTCAGATATTTGAGTAGTTTTAGCAGTCATTTTCTCGCACCTCGTACAAAAAAATTATATCACGGAAAATAACAAAATAACCAAAGGTGAATAATCGAGAAAACAAAAATAAAGTTATCCACATTTTACATTCTTAAAATACGCCTATTTATAACGATAAAATGACATATCCACATTTTGTATAGGTGAATAACTTGTGGATAAATATTCCTTGACAATGTTTTGGTGGATAGTGTGGATAAGAATTCACAATGTAAAAAGATATTAACATTTAAAATAATACGATGGGACCGAAGTATTATTACTTTATTCACATTGATAAAAAGCACTTATTAACCTAGTGTGAATAACTCATTTTCCGGTGAATAAATTGTGAAAAAGCTAAAATATCAAGTGAATAAGTCACTTTTTTATCAACATAATTAAATAATAATTCACAAAGAAAGAGAGAGATGTTAATCTCTCTCTTTAATGCTTTTATTGCATTTACGAATACTATTGTTAATTTTACGCATTTTTGGATAGATTTTTTTGTATACTTTCTTAAATAATTCATTGTAAGTAATAACATTTTTACTTATTGGATAAAATGTTATGGATTTATGAACCATTGAAGCGATGGCGTCATCGTAATTTTTGAATACTCCGATGGCGGTAAACGCAATAATTGCACAACCTAGCGAAGAAGTTTCATAAGTTTGAACTCTTGATACTGGAACGTTGAAGATATCTGCAGTAATTTGACAAATGGCATCGGATTTACTTCCGCCACCACTGACAGCTATTTCTGTTATTTTCTTATGTTGTCTCTTTTCAATAGATTCTAAGCCTTCTTTAAGAGCGTATCCTATTCCTTCGATGATTGAGCGGTAAAGATGGAGTTTTGTGTGATAATCGGAGAAACCAACAACAACACCTTTAGCTAAAGGACGTTTAAGACCAGGACCCCAATATGGTTGAAGAATAAGTCCATCTGACCCAGGTGGAATTAACATTAATTCTTTATTTAGTATTTCTTCAGCGGCAGATTTTTCGATAAAAGCTTGAGCTTTTTCTTCGGAGGCAAAATTATTAATGAACCAAGTTAACATCCAATAGCCACGATAGACTTGAACTTCCATATTGTATTTTCCTTCAACTGGAGAAAGATAGGAGGGTAAGAATTGTTCTGGTTCAATATATTTATCATTAGTTACTTGAATCGAAGAAGCTGTTCCATAGGAAATAGATCCTTTGGTACGAGTGTTAGCGCCAACACCTAAAGTCTCACAAGATTTATCACCACCAGCACCATATAAAGGTAATCCAGCCGGAAGACCAGTCTTTTCACTGGCGTCTTCTGTAATGTATCCGAGTAATCCCGAGGGTTTAGTTAAATGCGGAAGTAAAGATGTTTTTATACCGAAAACACAATACTTTAAATCAGACTTTTTCATCCATTTACCAGTTTTCATATTTATTGGATAGTGTCCGGTATAATTAGAAGGAACATCAGTTTCTTGTCCGGTTAATTTATAGGTAAAATAGGTTGATAAAGCCCAGTAATATTTTGTCTTTTTCCAATTATCTGGTTCGTTTTCGATAAGCCAGTTGGCAACCGTTCTTTTTTGATTTAATTTTACAGTTTCATACATACCAGAAAGACGGAATAAGATATCGGTAATTAGTGGAAATCTTTTTTCACATTTAGCTTGTCGTTGATCTAACCAAACAATAGCAGGACGAATAACTTTATGATTTTCATCTAAAATACAAGCGGTATCTCTGAAACATGTCATAGAGATAGCGGCAACCTTACTTAATATATCTTTATTATTTTTCGCAATTTCTTTTGTAGCAAGACACATTTTATCAAAATAGAAATCCGGATATTGTTCACAATATCCAGGCTCTTTTGAAAAATATGGCTCGACATATGGAACTTTTGAAATTGCTAATGTTTCACCAAGCGAATTAAAAATCATCGCTCGAACTGATTGAGTTCCATAATCAATAGTTAAGACATACTTGTCATCCATATAAAAACCTTCTTTCTGTATAATTATTGCTGAATCTGATAAATTTCGTTTGAATAGAAGAATAATTGATAATGCGGAATAGAAGTGACAGTGAATAACTCAACAAGATATTTTTCTTTGTTGGTTTCTTCATCGAGAACGATTCCAATAATGGCTCCAACACTTCCTTTAGGAGCTTTTTCTTTGTTAACTAATGTCGCAATTAAGGTGTTTACTTGATATTTCATAATTAAGAGTATTTTAACATATATATTCTTTTTAGATTGAAAAAAAATTTCAAAAAATGTTCTTTTGAAATGACCAAGTGTAATATTCATGCTAAAATACATCTAAACGGAGGATATAAAAATGAGTTTTACTGATAGATTCTTAAAATATGTTAGTTATGATACAACTAGTACTGAGCCAAAAGAAGATCGTGCTAGTTCAGAAAATCAATACGTATTAGGAGAAGAATTAATTAAAGAAATTAAAGATTTAGGAGCAGAAGAAGTATCTGTTAATAAGTTTGGAACGGTCTATGGTTACTTCAAAGGTGATATTGCAAGAGAACCAATTGCTCTTATTGCGCATATGGATACTTCTTCATCTGCAAAAGGTGGCGATATAAAGCCAAGAATAATTACAAATTACGATGGTAAAGATATTCCTCTTTCAGATGGAATAGATTTAAAAGTAACTGATTTCCCATCTTTACTTAGAAATATTGGCCATGAGTTAATCGTGACGGATGGAAAAACATTATTAGGTGCGGATGATAAAGCTGGAATAGCTATTGCATTGGAAGTTGTTGCGTATTTTGTGAAGAATAAAATTTCTCACGCACCGATTGAAGTAGTATTTTCAACTGATGAAGAAATTGGGGTTGGAGCGGATCATATTGATTTATCTATGCTTAAATCAAAATACGGATATACCCTCGATGGTGGTGATATTGAGTATCTAAATATTGAGAACTTCAACGCAGCTTCTATGAATGTTCAATTTATTGGTCGTTCGATTCATCCAGGTAGTGCAAAAGATAAGATGATTAACGCGATTAATGTTGCCTTAGATTTCCATTCTTCCTTACCGCGTTATATGAGACCAGAAGATACGGAAGATAGAGAAGGCTTTTATCATTTAATGGGCATTAAAGGCGATGAAGAATTCACTGAGTTAAATTACATTGTTCGTGAACATGATTTTTCTAAATTAAGAATGATGGAAGATATTGCGTGTCTATCTGCTAAACGTATAAATGATAAATACGGAGAGCAAGTCGTAAAACTTAACATCAAAGAAACATATAAAAATATGGTAGAAAAAATTAACGAACATAAAGAAGTTATTAATAAGATTATAGATATATATAAGAAAATGAATCTTCCATATACCTTTGAACCAATTAGAGGTGGAACAGATGGCGCCAGCCTTACAAATAGAGGTTACCCATGTCCGAATTTAGGAAATGGCGGCTATAACTTCCACGGTAGATTTGAATATATTGATGTTACTCAAGCGTTAACGATGATTGAAGTTATAAAAGAATTATTTAGATAAGAAAAAAGGGTTGCTAAGATAATTTCTTAACAATCCTTTTCGTTTGAAATAATTATTCGGAACGTAATGCAACAACAGGATCTTTTTTAGCCGCAATACGAGAAGGAATAACTGAAGCAATATAGGTTAATCCTGAACTTAAGATAACTAATAAGACGGCGTGTAACGGATTAAACGAAGCGATGTTACCAACGTTATACTCTGGATATATCGCGTCTAATGTGAGGTTAATTGGGAAGCAAATAATATATGCTAATGCAATACCGACAACACCGGATAAGAAGCCGATGATAACTGCTTCGGCTTTAAATAATCGCCCAACATCTTTTTTACGTGCGCCGACAGATCGTAAGATACCAATTTCTTTCGTTCGTTCAATAACTGAAGTATAGGTGATAATTCCTATCATTACGGAAGAGACTACTAACGAAATGCTAGCAAAGGCAATTAAGACATAGGAGATAACATCGACAATTGTTCCCATACTTGAGGTAATCATACTAGCTAAATCAGTATAAAGAACTTGATTGACTTCGTCTTTATCAGCGTTATATTTATCAAGATATAACAAGATGTCTTTCTTATTGTTGAAATTCTTTGGATAGATTGAAATACTAGAGATGTAATTTTCTGTTCCGAGAACTTTACGTTGAGAAATATAAGTAGTAAAGGCGGAAGAAGAAGTACTTAAATTATTATTGTTAATAATATTTCTTACTTTTATTGAAGAATCGAGAAGACTAATTGAAGCGTTATTTTCATAAGATTTCGCAATCTCACTACGTGTGTCTTCTTCTTTATCAATCTTACCATTGCCATTTGAATCTACTAATTTTGGAGAGTTGGTATTTACTACAAGGTTAGTTAATTCTTCGGTGTAATATATTCCAGAAGAAAGAAGTGGAGTCATCGTTGTGGCTTTTGGTCTTAAGATACCAACCACACTTAAATCAATTCCTTTACTAGAATCGTTAAATAACGCGGTTTTTTCTTCGTCATTTAAATAAGTATAGTAATTTAATTCTTTCGTTTGATTTATCGACGCTAAGAAAGAAGCTAGATAAGTCGAATCACTAAGTTTTGTTGGATCTAAAGTGATTCCTTCTGGAATTTGTAAATAACTTAAGACTAATGCGGCGTATTTTGCAACTTCTGTTTTGTTTCCACTGGCTTGTGCAGACGATAAAGCTAAAATATATTCAGATAATTTTGAAAGTTTTAAACCGGCGTTATCTAATTCATATTGAGGCTTAATGAATATTCCAGTTGAGGAAGTTGTCTCTGTTGACTTCTTATAATATGAATTGTTATCTACAACTTTAAATTTATGATTGAGAATTTTTTCAAATGATAAAACTTCATCTCCAGCTGAGTTTTTATCATAATCATCATATCCTAATGAACTTAGTGTTGTGTTTAGCACATTATTATAACGATCGACAACGATAAACACTTCGTTAGCTGAGGTTGGATAATGGCCTTCAATAACGTCGTATTGATTTAAGATAAAATCAGCATTTCCAGGTGTTTGTGTCCATTTATTTGAGGAAGATGTTAAAGAATTTACCAGAGATTGTTGACCGGTAGAAAAGGAGAAGACGAGATTATCACTATCTCTTTTTGAAAGAACGTTCATATAGATGGAGTGATTGTATTGAATACTTGAAACTAAAGATTGATCGATATTTTTGACATACTCAATATAATCATCGGAAATGTCATTAACATGAAGAGAGTTAGTCATTGGCTGTTGAACGATTACTTCATTCGAATCAGGATATTTTTCTTTATCTGATTCTATGGTTTCTTTTATAGTGGTACTAGTTACCCCATATTCTTCAATAGATATTGGGAATTGAGCCAAGGTTTCTGATTGGAGATTATTTATATATAATGAAAAGCCATTTGATACAGCTAAAACCAAAGCAACACCAATAATACCGATTGATCCGGCAATAGCGGTCATAATGGTACGACCTTTTTTGGTACGTAGATTTTGAGCGGATATATTTAAAGCGGTAAAGAAAGACATGGAAGTTTTTTCTTTCTTCTTTTTACCTTTTAAGCAATCATTAACTTCATTTTTAAAATTTTCATCTACTAAAGTAATATCGGAAACGTCTTCTTTGACTTCTTCTTTTTTATCTACTTTTGTGACAACTTTTAGATTTTGTGTTAATTCTTTATCCGAAGTAATTTCTCCATCGGAAATAGTAATAATACGAGTCGCGTAAGTGTCAGCAAGTTCCTGGTTATGAGTAACCATAATAACTAAGTGATCTTTTGATAAATTTTTCAAGATATCCATTATTTGAATACTTGTTTTACTGTCAAGAGCACCAGATGGCTCATCGGCTAAAATAATACCAGGGTTATTAACAATCGCACGCGCTATCGCAACACGTTGCATTTGCCCACCAGAGAGTTGATTTGGTTTTTTATTAATTTCTTTTTGAAGTCCAACGGAATTTAAAGCACTTATTGCACGTTCTTTTCTTTCATGAATTGAAGTACCTGAAAGAGTCATGGCAATTTCAACATTACCAAGTACAGTAAGATGAGGAATTAAATTATAGCTTTGGAAAACTATACCTATTCTTTTATTACGGTAGTTATCCCAGTCGCGATCACTAAAGTTTTTAGTTGAGACTCCGTCAACGATTAAATCGCCTTCGGTATAGCGGTCTAAGCCACCAATTATATTTAATAAGGTTGTTTTACCACAACCGGATTGTCCTAATATAGCAACAAGTTCGTTTTCTTTAAAATCGACTGAAACATTTTTTAAAGCGTGAACAAAGTTAGTTCCATCAATCGGATAATTTTTTACAATGTTTGTTAGTTTCAGCATTTTATCTACCTCCGTTATCTATTTATTTGATATGTAAATAACAACGTTATTATGACAAAAAAACAAGTGAATTGATAGTACTAATTATTGAAGCTTTAGGACTATTTATCCTCTTTTGTTAGAATGATATAAAGCTCGATGTTACAAATATTCAGCAAGATAGATTTTAATATTAAACAAATGTATAATATCTATAAAGAGAGGTAAATTTATGGGACAAGAAGAATTTAGTTTTAAGACTAGTTATAACGAAGTT
>JAEWSJ010000018.1 GCA_023398335.1 Bacillota bacterium | reverse complement strand
GTGCAATCTTGTTATTAAAACTTTATCTAAATCATTTTCTATTTCATTAATATGATCGTAAAGAAAGACGATTGTTGATTTAAATTCATCGCTGCTTTTTAATTTAAAAGACTCGTTGTTCAAAAACGAATTAACTTCACCTTGTTCTTCAATAGCCATCGGTGGACATATCGTTTCTTGATCATAATTAATTATGCTTGTGGCGTGTTTATATAAGCTGCATTTTTCTAGAACTGATTTTAAAAAATTCAGTTTTTTTTCTATTTCATTCATATAAGTTTTTCCTTTCGATTAGTAACTATAAATTAATATATCATAAAAGATATATTTTTGAATATGTTAATGAGTATTTTGTGGTTATATTCAGTTTTCGTGTCTTGTTTCATTGAAAAAACGAACGAAAACAAATAGTTGTTTATTTTTCAGTCTGTATTTGCTATAATTTTTAAATGTTAAGACATAATGTCTTGATTTTCTGGAAGGACACAATAAAATGAAACTTACAAAAGAAAGTGTTGAAAAATTACAAAACGACTTGAATTACTTGAGAGATGTAGTACGTCCACAAGTACAAGAAGAATTAGCTGCTGCTCGTGCTATGGGTGATTTATCTGAAAATGCCGATTATGATGCTGCTAGAACAAAACAATCAGAGATTGAAACAAAGATTTTACAAATCGAAGCTCAACTTCGTGATGTAGAAATCATCGATTCAGTTATTGATACTTCAGTCGTTGCTATCAATTGTTTAGTTACAATATATGATGAAGACGATAAAGAAGAATATACCTATAAGATAGGTGATTTTGTTTCTTCAAACCCAGATGAAAATATTATTTCTTCTGATTGCGCTTTAGGCAAGGCTTTAATCGGTCATAAAGCTGGTGAAACAGTTCAAGTCAAAATTGAAAAGCCATATAACGTTGTAATTCGTAATATTAAAGCTGCTTAATTTTAATTAAATAAAAATATAAAAAACTCCTCTTATTTTCATAAATGATATGAGAGGAGTTTTATTATGTTCAAAGTTATACTTATTGCTGTTTGTGTTACTATTGCCGGTTTGTTTATTATGACAAAGATTGATCCTTCGAATGCAACTACTTCGAGTGGCACTAATGCGAATTCAACGTATGTGTCAGATGATAGTGTTAAAGTATTAATAACAGGGGAAGTTTTGCATACAGGCGATTACTACATTCTCCCAACTGGAACGTTAGGTCAACTGATTAATATGGCAGGAGGAACAACAGAAGATGCCGATTCTTCTTCATATAATACAAGTGTCCTAATAGGAACTCATACTTCTTTTTATATTTCACCAAAGACAGAGATTCCTTCAAATTGCGTTGTATCTGAAATTGAAAAAGTAAATATCAACACTGCTGATGCAGCAACGCTAATTTCAATTGGCTTTTCATCTTCACAAGCTAGCGGGATTGTTGCTTATCGTTCACAAAATGGATATTTTGAAACCCTTGAAGATATTATGAAAGTAAGTGGAATTGGTGAAAAAACTTATTTATCTATGCGAGATAAAATAAAAATATCGTGATTATTTTTTGTTCGTTTATCTTATTGTTACTAACATTACTACTGATAGATTATTCTTTGTATATTTCTTTTATTTGCGTTTCAGTTCTTTTATTAGGTTGCCTTTTTAAATACAAACGTTCATGGTTTAAATATGCATTACTAATAATATTAATTGGATTTTTGTTAAGTTATTTTGGCAAAATTATTTATCAAGGAAATGCCAAGTTAACTGGAATCATTATTAAAAGCGAACCTAATTATTATTTGATTAAGACGATAAAGGGAAATTTATATGTCGCAGCTACATCAAACACTTATGAGGTTGGAGATATTATTAGTATCCAAGGAAACTTTAAAGATTTAGAATTCACCCATTATCAAGAATGCTTCGATTTCAAGCACTATTTGAATTCGTTTGGTGTTTATAATTCTTTTTATGTAAATGATGTTTCAGTCGTTTTCTTAAATCCTTTAAGATTAAGACTATTCAAGCAAAACTTGATTTCGCCATATTCCTTCGACAGTCAACTAATGATATTAAGCATGCTATTTAAAGACTCCATTTCATCTATCAGCAATTATTCATCCCTTTATTCTCTTGGAATAATCTTTCTTTTTTCTTCATCAAATATACACATATCTTTTTTGTTTGCAATAATATCAAAACGTTTATCAAGATATATTAGTGAAAAAAAGGTTGATATTGTTTTAATGCTAATTCTATTGTTGTTTTATGTTTTTTCTGAATACAACATTTCAATTCTAAGAATTTTATTGATGTATGTAATCAAATTTATATCAAATAATACTAAAACGTTCAAGGTAGATTACCTTGAACGTTTATCATTAACTTTTTTTATTATTCTTCTTTTAAATCCATATTATGTTATGAATATTGGGTTCTATTTTTCATTTATAGTGTTGTTTTTCTTTAATTTTCGCTCGTCGTTTATTTCTACACGAACTCAATTTAAGAAAATTAAGTCGACTATTATGTTTGTATTAATTTTGCTTCCTTTGAATTTTTATATCAATACTTCTTATAATTTGTTATCGTTTGCGCTTCAAATAATATGCACCCCATTTCTAAGTTTTTTATTTGTAGTTGATTTATCAGTTTTCTTTGGCTCTTTTGTTGTTCCTTTTTTAGATCGAATGAATAATTTATATGTATTAGTGTTTAACAAAGTTCTTTCGTTTAATATCAGTGTACAAATTGGTGATTTTAAACCGATATTAGTCATTATTTATTACATAATTTTATTAGTTGTATTTCTTTCTTTTGAACTTAGATTAGAAAAAGCACAAAAGATATCTGTCGTTCTTTTATCAACTCTAATTCTTTTGACGTTTACTCCAGATTATACTAATCATTATGAAGTTCATTTTATTGATGTTGGTCAAGGTGACGCTACATTAATTAGATACGAAAGGACAAATATTCTAATTGATACAGGAGGGAATATTAAAATTGATTTAGCAAACGAATGCTTGATTAAATATTTTAATAGATTAAAAATTCGAAAATTAGATGCAGTGTTAATTACGCATAAAGATTATGATCATTATGGAGCGTTAGACTCCTTAAATTCTTCATTCAAAATAGACGATATTTATTATGCTTCTTCAGACAAATATTCATATCAAATTAACAATCTAAAAATTGATGATTTGAATACATATAAATCTAACAGCACTGATACAAATTATTGCAGTGGAATATTTAGATTTGAAATAAAAGGGACAAAATTTCTGATAATGGGAGATGCTCCAATAGAAGTTGAAAACAAACTATTAAATGATAAAGCGGATATAGATACTGATATATTAAAAGTTGGGCATCATGGATCAAACACTTCAAGTTCTATCAATTTTTTTAAAACATGCTCTCCTTCATTAGCAATTATTTCATGTGGATATAATAATTTATACAAACATCCATCTAAAGAAGTAATCAGTTATTTAGAGAATTTGAAGATTAAATATATACGAACGGATGTTACATCTACATATGTTGTAAACATCTAACTATGTCATTGATATATAACATAATAATAATTGCGTGATACGGCTTGAATAGGGACTTTTTGCTTGATAACTTTCATGTAAAAAAAATAGAAAAAATGCATAAAATAATCTTGCAATAATGATTTTAATATGCTATTCTTATCTAGCGTGATGGAAATGCTCAGTTAGCTCAGCGGTAGAGCTATCGGCTGTTAACCGATCGGTCGTAGGTTCAAATCCTACACTGAGCGCCATTTCGTTATTAAGCTGGCCAATTGGAGAAGCGGCTTAACTCACATGCCTTTCACGCATGCATTCATGGGTTCGAATCCCGTATTGGTCACCATATTTAAAACTTCGATGTTCAAAAAAAATGAATATCGTTTTTTTTTGCGTAAAATTGAACAGACTCGATTTTAATCTTTATAGAAAAGATACAACTTAAATGATAAAATAATATTAAAGAATAAATTATATATATTATTTTTTTAATTAAGAATAAATCTAAAGGAGCGAACGAAATGCCTGAAATTAAATGTCCTAAATGCGGTGAGGTTTTCACTGTAGATGAAAGTGGTTACCAAGAAATAGTTAAACAAGTTCGAGATGACTTATTTCAAAAAGAATTAGCAAGAAGAGAGGACTCTTTAAAAGCTCAGTATTCTGCTCAAAATAAAATTGAACTAACGGAAGAAAGAAGTGCTAGTTTAGCCAAAGTAAAAGAATTAGAAACTGTTATTGAGTCATTGAAAAACAAAGTGTCTAATCAAGATCAAGCACAGCAACTTGCTATTGCTAAAACATTAGAAGATCAACAAAAGGTTTCAGCTGAAAAAGAAAATGAAATTGTAAGATTAAAAGGATTACTAGATAATCAAGAAACTAAATCAAAACTTGAACTCCAAAGTGCTTTATCTAAGCAAGCGGAAGAAATAGCAAGATTAAATGGCCTTTTAAGCACACAAAAAACATCCTTGCAGTTAAATTTAAATGAATCAGTGCAAGAAAAGGATAAAGAAATTGCTGCTTTAAAAGCAGATTTGCTATTAAAAGATAAAGAAAGCCTATTAAAAGAGACATCATTAAAAGATAGTTTCGCCAATGAATTAAAAGGTAAGGACGAATTAATTGCTTTCTATAAAGATCTTAAAGCTAAAATGTCGACTAAACTTGTGGGTGAGACACTTGAGCAACATTGTTTAATTCAATTTAATCAAATTAGAATGACCGCTTTTCCAAAAGCATATTTTGATAAAGATAACGAGGTATCCGCTAGTGGATCTAAAGGAGACTTTATTTTTAGAGAGAATAGCGATGAAGGTGCGGAATTAATCTCGATAATGTTTGAAATGAAGAATGAGAATGAAACAACCGCAACTAAACATACAAATGAGGATTTTTTGAAAGAGTTAGATAAAGATAGAAGAGAGAAAGGTTGCGAATATGCTGTTCTTGTTTCTATGCTAGAACCAGAAAGTGAATTATATAATGCTGGCATTGTTGATGTTTCATATCGATATCCAAAGATGTATGTAATTCGTCCTCAATGTTTCATTCCAATGATTACCTTGTTGAGAAATGCTTCTCTCAATGCTGTTCAATACAAAAATGAATTAGCTATAGCAAAAAATCAAAATGTTGATGTAACTAATTTTGAAAACTCATTGTTAGACTTCAAGGAAAAATTTGATAAGAATTATCAACTTGCAAGTGGTAAGTTTTCGAAAGCTATCGAAGACATTGATAAGACAATAGCAAATTTAAATAAGATTAAAGAAGGCCTGTTAGGTACCGATAGAAATCTACGTTTGGCAAATGATAAAGCTCAAGAATTATCAATAAAAAAATTAACAAAAAATAATCCAACTATGCAAGAAAAGTTTGCTTCTTTGAAAGAAAAGAAATAATTATTATTAAATTTTAAAAAAAAACACCAATAATGTAGTGAAATGCTACGTATTGGTGTTTTTTTGGCTATAGATAAATTTCTAAGTCGCTAATTGGATATGCTTTGCAGGAATGAATATAATTAAATACTTCATCAGCGTGTCTTAATAACACTCCTCGAGGTATAAATACTTTTCCTGAAATGAGTTTTACTCGACACAATGAACATTCACCACTACGACAGCATACATTTACTCTAATCTTATTTCTTTCTAAAGTGCAAAGAATTGATTCATTGCTTTTGGCATCAATGACTTTATCTCCTACTTTAAGTTTAAATACTTCGTTTCCATTTAAATCTTTAGGAAATGATGGATCATCTTCAATATGCTGTGTTACGCCAAACATTTCACTTCTGATGTTTCTTGGACGGATACTTAATTCATTCAAGGCTTTATAGACGAAATCTGTCATGATTTCTGGTCCGCACATATAGAAGGTAGTATTATCTAAATTTCCAATTTCTTCTTTAATGCAGTTTGCATCGATAAAACTGCATCTGTCTCCATTTTTACTATCTTTATCTGAAAGAACTAAAGTATATTTTAAATTAGAATATTTTTTTGATAAATCTCTTAGTTCTTTATTGAAAATAGCTACGGATTCATTACGTGCTCCATAAATTAAATGAATATCTCGTTCTTCACCACTTTCAAGAACTTCTTTAATCATTGACATAAATGGAGTGATTCCACTTCCACCTGCTAAATATACGTTCCTTTTATAATGGAACACAGGGTTAAAATGAAAGCGTCCTGCAGGTCCATTCGCTTCAAATGAATCACCGACTTTAACTTTGTCTAGAAAATACGATGAAATAAATCCATCTTTTATTCTTGCAACTGTAATTTCGTAGTACGCACGTTGTAAAGGAGAAGAGCAGATAGAATATGGTCGTGTGGTTCTTATTCTGTCTATTTCTACAACGATATTGATATATTGTCCTGCTTCAAACGGTGGTAAATAATTACTTTTTGATATGAATCTAAAAGTTTTTGAGTCTTTTGTTCTTTGTATTATTTCACTAACTACTAAGTCGAGTTTTGCTGGATGTAGTTTATCAATGGTTCGTTGAGTTTGATTTATATCAAGAGAGAAGTCTTTACCGATTGTCTTAGATACTTCAATTTCATTTAAAATCTTATTCCCGTTTTCCATTGTACCAATTAAGGTCTCTTTTATTGATTTCATATTATTTAAGTTCCTTTAGTATTTTCTTTGCAATTTTGTTCCCGTACATATAGTAAGGTCCAAAACCACAGGTGTTAACCCAACCAGAAGCAAAGTATAATCCATCGATAAAATTATCCTGTGGGAAAAAGAAAACAGATGATTTTAGATTTTGCTCATAGCCATAAATAGCACCACCAGGATGATGCAAATAATGCATATGAGTTAAAGGTGTAGCTACTTCAATTTCTTCAATGTGCTCTCTAAGTCCTGGATAATATTTTTCTAAACGGTCAATAATGGTATTTGCGGCTTAATATTTTGTTTTGTAATATTCTTCAACAGGTAGATTTTCCCATGGAGTTGAATATTTTAAAGTTCCCGCTGTTAAAACGCTTGTACCTTTTGGATAACCATCTTTATCGTCTACTGTATAGCAAGTAGATATTATTGGATCTTTAGAAGTATCTAGGCTATAAGCATTTTTATAGTCTCCGTTAGCATCTTCACTTGAATATGTTAGATTAAAAGAGTCTTTAAATCCAATTTCTTCAGGTGAACAGTCAAGCGCAATAAAACATGTTAAAGCAGAAATTCCAACATCGTAATTCTTGAAGTATGGAATAACTGTTTCTGGTAAGTGTTTAGGATCAATCAGTTTATTATATGTAAGTGTAGGAGATATATTTGAAATAACAACATCTGAATAATACTCATTATTATATTCATCAACAACACCAACTGCTTTTTTATCTTTAATAATTATTGATTTAATACCACAGTTTAATTTAACATCACTTTTCTCTTCGATTATTTTATTCATTAAGGCCTGTGATATCATTTGTGATCCACCTCTTAAATAAAACGGTTTATCACTTATATATATAGCAGTGCATTGAGCTAAAATCGAGAAAGGAAATTTTTCTGGTGGTACACCCATGAAACACCAATATGCTGATAAGCATAATTGGATTTCTTTTGATTTGAACAAATCATTTAAGACCTCATCCGTACTTTTTACGCCGTATTTAGCCAATGTAGGATAAAGTTTTTGAAAGCCAACTTTCATTATAGCTTTCTTTAAAACTCCTGGTTCACCAACAGATTTTGCACTTTTAGCTGAGAACTCATTGGCTTCTTTATAGAAATTGAAACATATGTTAAAATATTTTATTATCCCTTCTTTTTCATCTGGGGAAAATGCTGACTAGTAAGTCTTCAGCTTTTTTCCTATCAGCTGGAATAGGGACTCTTTTGCCACTTGGTAAATTAATAGAAAAGAGCGAGTCAATTTGAACCCATTCTATTTTGTCAATAATTCCATATTCTTCGAATAGCTTTCTCAAAGGGCCTGGATTATCTTCAGTTCCCATGGATGATAATTAATGTAAAGCAACTTCAAATTCAAATCTACCTCTTTTAAACGAAGTACCACAACCACCTGGAATGTTGTGCTTTTCAAAAACGCAGACTTTTTTACCACCTTTAGCTAAAGTTAGAGCGGACGAAAGTCCACCATTACCAGCACCGATGATAATGGCATCGTATTTATTTAATGATTTTGTCATATTATTTAATTGTTTTTATAAAAAGAATCCGTTTTGAACAACAAGACGTGTAACGAATGTGAAGATCATTAAGCCACAGCAAATAATCATCGCAACAATTTGAACTGATGTTTTATGTGACCAGTCGATGAAACGTGTGAATTTGTCATTATGAAGATTTTCTTCCCAGTAATTTTTACCGGCAATTTGCATAATTCCACCGAAGGTAAGAGTGTTAGCTCTAAATAGTAACCAGAAACTAAAACCAACAGCAGGATTTTTAGTAACAGCGATAAGAATTAAAGAACCGATTATTGGGGTAAGTAAGAAACCGATATGCATTAATGAGACTGATGGAGAGAATTCACCAGAGACAAAGATACAGTTCCAGATTGTGTAGCCAATCATATAAGCAACTGTTGCCCAAATGGTGAAACCTTCAATATGATACATAGTTTCAGAAGCGATATTCCAACTGCCTTTTAGTCCGAGGACACCTAAAGCGAGAAAGACACCACTAACGCCATTGTAGTATTGTTTTTTTTTTTTAAGAAATCTGTGAATGTTGCTTCTAATATATTGACAATGAGAAGAAGCAAGACAAGATCAGTGTAGATTTTTCCATTCCAACTAAAGATGACGAATAATGCAATAGTGAAACGAAGAGTTAAGAGTGTTGTAAGTTTGAGTTTTTCAAACATTACAGGTCTTGCAAAAAGCAAAACAGCGATTCCCAATGCGACGTTAAAGAATAAGTTCGCATAAATTGGAAATTCAGCAGTAAGAATAGATACCGCAAGCATGGTGACACTAAAAGTGAACCAAATAATAAATTGGGCAATTTCGTGCTGTTTTTGCACTGGATTATTCCATTTTTCAGCCATTTTCATAAAACAGTTTCCTCATTGTTATATATAGAAATGATTGATAGACAAAATTAAGGTATCACCCAATGAAAACGTTTTCAATTTATCTATTGTAAAAAATGACACTTAATAAATGCCACATATATCTATGAATATATTGACTATAAAATATTCTTACATTTAAAATGAGTTGATATGCTTAATCGCAAATAAAGAAGAACTATTATGGCATTGAGAAAGAAAATTGTTAAATTAGCAAAAATGATTGGTGGCTTAACTGGAATGGTCAACAAGATTGACGCCAACGCCCCTGAATATTATTCCTTAGCTTGCTGCGTGGGTGATGAGCAAGCAGATGTCGCTTTAGCAATGGAGTTAAGAAAGCCTAAAAATGTCGAACAATTAGCTAAAAAATGTGGAAAATCTCTTGAAGAAACAAAGAGACTTGCGGATGAATTAGCTGATTTAGGTGTATGTAAATTATACTCTGAAAATGGAGTTGATTTATACCTGGTTCAAATATTTGCACCAGGTATTTTGGAAATGATGGTTGGTAATAGAGAAAATCTTGCAAAGCATCCAGAAATCGGACGTGCATTTGAAGAATATACTCGTACTAGTATTCAAAATTTAGTGCCAATGCTTCCACAAGGTAATTCGATGATGAGAGTTATTCCTATTGAATCTTCAATTGAAGGAAACTCAAAAGCTATTCCATTTGAAAAAATATCCTTTTATTTAGACAAATATGATACTTTCTCTGTGTCTCCATGTTCTTGCCGTACTTCTAGAAGAGTAATGGGTGAAGGTTGTGGTCACTTAGAAGCGGATATGTGTGTTCAAATGGGTAGTGGTGCAGAATACTTTATTCGTACAGGAAAAGCTAGAAAAATTACTAAAGAATAAGCGTTAGAAATATTTAGAAAAGCTGAAGAAAACGGTTTGATGCATCAAATGCCTAATATCGAAGGATTTGGAGAATCTGCTGCTATTTGTAATTGCTGCAGTTGTTCGTGTTTTGCTATGCGTATTGCTACTATGTTTAGAGCTCCTCAAACATGTAAAAGTAACTACGTTGCAACTATCGACGAAGAAAAGTGCGTTGCTTGTGGTCAATGTGTTGAAAACTGCCCAACAAACGCATTAAAACTTGGACAAAAATTATGCAGTAGAAAAGAATTAAAACTACCAAAAGTTAAACATGTAACTAACCATAAATGGAGTCAAAAAGAATGGAATATCGAGTTTAGAACTAACAGAAGTAATACTGTTCCTTCAGGTACTGCTCCATGTAAAACTGCTTGTCCTGCTCATATTGCAGTTCAAGGTTATATTAAATTAGCTTCCCAAGGCCGTTATCAAGAAGCTTTGGAGTTAATCAAGAAAGAAAATCCATTAACAGCAATATGCGGTAGAATTTGTCCACACAAATGTGAATCTCAATGTACTAGAGGTGATATTGATAATCCAGTCGCTATTGATGAGATTAAGAAGTTTATCGCTGATAAAGATATGCAATCTAAGACTAGATTTATTCCGGTTAAGAAGCATGACTATAAAAAGAAAATTGCTGTCGTTGGTTCTGGTCCAGCTGGACTTTCATGTGCTTATTTCTTAGCAGTTGATGGTTATGAAGTAACTGTCTTTGAAAAAAAATGAAATTAGGCGGTATGTTAACTTTAGGCATTCCTTCTTTCAGATTAGAAAAGAATGTTATTGATTTAGAAATAGAAGTATTAAAGGATCTTGGAGTTGAGTTCAAAGTTGGAGTAGAGGTGGTAAAGATGTCTCTCTTGCATCTTTAAGAGAAGAAGGATTTAAAGGCTTCTATCTTGCGATTGGCGCTCAAAATGGACGTAAACTTAATATAGAAGGAGAAGACGCTAATGGTGTTATTGCTGGTGTCGACTTCTTACGTAATGTGGCTTTAGGAAAGAAATCCAAATTAGATGGAACAACTATTGTCATTGGTGGTGGTAATGTTGCTATCGATGTTGCACGTACGGCCTTAAGAGAAGGCTCAAAAGAAACTTTGATGTATTGTCTTGAAGCTCGTAATGGAATGCAGGCTTTAGATGAAGAAATTGAAGAAGCGGAAGAAGAGGGAATTAAGATAAATAATTCATTTGGGCCAAAGAGAATTGTTGTCGAAGATGGCAAAGTTACTGGCGTTGAATTTAAACGCTGTATTAGTGTTTTTGATGAAAATAATCGTTTCTCTCCTAAATATGATGAAAATGATACAGTAATTGTTAAATGTGATAATGTTTTAGTTTCTGTTGGTCAAAGTATCGATTGGGGAAATTTACTTGATGGTACATCGGTAAAAATCAATCCAAATAAGACCGCTGTAGCTGACTCATTCACTTATGCGACTGATGAAAAAGATATTTTCGTTGGTGGTGATTGTTATACCGGTCCACGTTTCGCTATCGATGCTATCGCTAGTGGTAAACAGGGCTCTATCTCATTGCACAGAGCGGTTTGGGAAGGTCAGTCTTTAGTTAATGGACGTGTAAAAAATCCATATATCGCTTTAGATAAAGGCAATGCTATTATTGAAGGATATGATAATACAAAGCGTCAAAGACCACTTCATAATTCTAAACTAGCTAAAACATACAAAGATGAACGTATGACGTTTACTGAAGAACAAATGAAAAAAGAAACTGAAAGATGTTTAGGTTGTGGGGCTGCAAAACTTGATGAATATATGTGTTTGGGCTGTGGTCAATGTACTACAAAATGTAAATTTGATGCTATTAAGTTAGTTAAGAAATATGATGATAAGGCTCCGGTATTTGAAAAACTTCCAATTAAAGTTGCTCAATATGCAATTAAGCGTGTTGGCAAGATTGCTGCAGCAGCAGTTAAAGAAGTCTTCGTATTTAAAAGAAGATTAATTTATGCATGAACTTGGAGTAATTTGTAAGGTAATTGAAACAGTTGATGATATATGTGTAAAAGAGAACATTCCTTATGTTGATACAATTGTCCTAGAGATAGGAGAATTATCTGGAATTGTTCCTTTTTACATTCAAAATTGTTTTCCTGCAGTTACATATAATAAAGATAGATTCAAAAACACTAAATTAGAAATTGAAGTCGTTGAAGGACAAGCAAAATGTTCTAAATGTGGAGAAGTATTTAATGTAGTAAAAAACGAAGGATACTGTCCTTCGTGTGGATCGTTTAATAAAGAAGTTCTTGGCGGATTAGATTTCTTAGTTAAGGAAATAAGAGTTCCAGAAGAAGAATAAAGTTATTCTAAGCGGTTTCAACTTTCTATTATGGAAATTGCTTTTTTCTTGCCTCCTAGATGAAGAGTCTCAAGAAGATAATTCGCATTTAAGTATAGTTCCATAATCGAATGTACTTCAAGGTAGTTAATAATTATTCTGATGTTTGTATTTTTGAAAGAAAAATATAGAAATGGTAAGAACACATTACCAGATCTTTTTGTTAATTAAAGATAAAAGTTATACAGTATATCAGCACATACTGTACATTTTTTGTTATGACATTCTGAACAGTCTTTTTTAATATAAGTTATATTATTTTTAAAAAATAAATATGTTTTATCATCAAAAGGTAAAGGCATTAACTTTATAGCTAAAATATCAAGAGCGTGTTTTAAGTCGATGATATCAAGTATTTCTTTTTTGGTAAAAGACTGGTTTTCATACTTGGAAAAATTAATCAAAGATTCAAAATTTGAATACTTATTAAATTTGGCGACAGCATAATGAATACCATCTTTAATGATATAGCCTTTTTCAAGTAAGTAAGAAAACACCCGATCAATTACCGTACGGCTAACCGAATACATGGTAGCTATTTGTCTTTTGGAAAAAAGAATATCACCAGGACAAATTTTTCCACATAAAATATCATTAATTATTTTATCAGAGACATAAGTTAATAATGATTCATTTGTTTTTGGCATTTTTTCAAACCTCGTAATCATTATATCTTAAAACTATAAAAATAAAAATATCTCATAATTGACAACTCCTATTCATTATTATTTAGCTGTATGATAAAATAATTTCGGGTTAAGAAGGAGAAACGAGATATGTGCGAAACAAAATACGATGTAATTATTGTTGGAGCTGGGCCAATGGGCTATTTTACTGCCTATGAGTTGTCAAAGAAAAAGGTTGGATTGAAAATCTTATTAATTGATAAAGGAAACGATATCTATCATCGTACCTGTCCAGTATTACAAAAGAAGATAAAGCAATGTCCGCAAGATATTTATGGTAATTCAGGATGTCACCCGTCATGTTCTATGACAAGTGGCTTTGGTGGATGTGGCGCTTATTCAGATGGAAAATTTAATATTACTTCGGAGTTTGGCGGATGGATGACTGATTATCTTTCACAAGAAGAAGTGTTAGATTTAATTAAATATGTCGATGAAATTAATTTAGCACATGGTGCTCCAAAAACATTAACAGATCCATATACAAAAGAAGTTAAGGATATTGAAAGAAAAGCTATTGGTGCTGGATTAAAACTTCTTCGTAGTGAAGTTCGCCACTTAGGAACTGAAGTTAATTTGAAAATATTACAAAATATATACGAAGAGTTGAAAACTAAGATTGATATGAAGTTCGGCTTTAATGTTAAAGATTTAATTATTGATAATGATGAAGTAAAAGGTGTTATTGGACAAAACGACGAGAAAATATATGGAGATTATGTTGTTCTAGGTGTTGGCCGTCCAGGAGCGGACTGGCTTTCAAAAGTAATGACAAAATATGGTGTAGAAGTAACAAATAACAGAGTTGATATTGGTGTTAGAGTTGAAACCAGCAACGTTGTAATGGATGAAATCAATAAATATCTATATGAAGGAAAATTTGTGTTTTCAACAAAATCCGGAATGTTAGTTCGTACTTTCTGCTCGAATCCATCTGGTCATGTTGTTATTGAAAATAACAATGGAATTATCGTGTGTAATGGGCATTCTTACACTGATCCAAAATTAGGCTCGGAAAACACAAATTTTGCCTTATTAGTTTCACATGAATTTAGCGATCCTTTTAGAGATCCAAATCAATACGCTTCTATTATCTCTGGCTTAGCCAATAAATTATCCGGAGGAACTGTTATTGTTCAAAAATTCGGCGATATTCTTCAAGGAAGAAGATCGACAAAAAAGAGAATAGATGAAGGATTTGTTAGACCTACATTAAAAGAAGCAGTACCAGGGGATCTAGCGCTTATTTTACCTCATAAAACTATGCAATCTTTAATTGATATGATTTTGGCTTTGGATGTAGTTACTCCAGGTATTGCCAACGATCATACATTGTTTTATGGAGTAGAGGCTAAGTTCTATTCAGATCGAGTTAAATGCGATAATAAATTTGAAACTAAGATTAACAATTTATACGTTGGTGGCGATGGTGCTGGTATTACTAGAGGATTAGCTCAAGCCGGGGCTAATGGTGTATATGTCGCTAGAGCAATTATAGAAAAAATTAAGTAAGATAAAGACTAGATAACAAAAAACTTCGATACCATGTTCATAACTACGTATCGAAGTTTTTTATTAGCTTAATTTATATGTGTTTCTATCGATATTTTTCAAGCAAATATTTAATAATGAACTTTGGTTGTAAAGCAAAGAAATGATTGTTGATAAACTCATCCGCTTCTTCAAACGGAACAATAATTGTGTTTATTTCCTCAAATTCTTCAAGATTTTGTTTTGAAAATGATTTTACTTTTGCTAAAACAACCGCATTAAATTCATCGGATAATCCGGAGGAAGTTGGTGCAGCGGAGGAAAGAACTTCTGTTTCATATACTATAGCTCCGGCTTCTTCTTCCACTTCACGTTTAGCGGTTAATTCAATATCTTCGTTGTTATCTACTAATCCGGCTGGGACTGAATAAATATAACTGTTTATTGCGGGTCGAAATTGTTTGGTAAAAATAAAGCATTTTTTATTATTATTATCGAAACATATCGTTGGAATAATAACTCCATCAGGAGAACTAAAGTCTTTAGTTAAGGAACGTAGTTTATCCGATTCTTTTCGTGACGCCATAAAATATGAATATACATGATGCCCATCGGCTTTTTCAACCTCGTATGTAAGAGTATAATAATTCAAAAAAGGGTGATTAGTTTCCTTTGATATATTTTTAAGATTCCATTTCATTTTTTGTGCCTCGCTTATCAAAAATAGTATAACATTTTAGCTAATTAAATAGCGTACATAATTAACCATATGAAGATATTAATAGTTAATAATAATATTATTAATATTTAGTTATTTATTTAGTTTTTTTACAATTGATTGTATAAAATCATGTTAAATATTATAATTAAGTTGATTTTGGAGGAATTATAAATGACCGATAAACGTATTGTTTTTCTTGGAACACCTCAACTTTCTGCCTATGTTTTAGAAGGTATGATAAAAGAAGGCTTTAATATCGTGGGCGTTATTACAAAAGAAGATAAACCAGTAGGAAGAAAAATGATTCTTACTCCTTCCCCAGTAGCGCAAATCGCAAAAAAATATGGGATTGAAATATTTAAGCCACATAAATTAAATAAAGAGTTTGATTTCTTGTATAGGCTTAATCCGGATTTGCTTTTAACCTTTGCTTATGGTCAATTAATTTCTACTACTATTTTATCTTTGTCAAAGTATAAACCTTTGAATTTACATGCGTCATTATTACCGTCTTATCGAGGAGCTGCACCCATTCAATACGCTCTTAGAAACGGTGAGAAAGAGACAGGAATTTCATTGATGGAAATGGTTAAAGAGATGGATGCTGGCGATGTTTATGCTGTTGAAAAGATAGAGATATCTCCGGAAGATAATTATTCTTCTCTTTGTAATAAATTGAAGGATTTAGGTCTTATGATGGCAGTGAAGTATTTGCCGTTATATTTTGATAATAAGCTCGTTCCTTTCAGTCAAGATGCTTCAAAAGTAACGTTTTGCCCATCATTAAAAAAAGAAGAAGAGCATTTAAATATAAACTTAGCTCCGAAAGATTTTGTTAATCAAGTTCGTTCTTTATCATTATTACCTGGTGGTTATTTGTTAGAAGATGAATCGATTATCAAAATATATGAAGCAGAATATTATAGCGATAAGGTAGAAGCGGAAGAAGGAACCATAGTGTTAGCAAAAAAGAAAGATATCGTTCTTCAAGTTAATGGTGGTCAAGTTCGTTTGGTTTTACTTCAAAGACCAGGCAAAAAGATGATGTCTGCTCAAGATTACAATAATGGTAATGCATTTGAAGTTGGAAAGAGGTTGAAATAATATGAATAAAAAATCAAAACAAATAATTATTTACATGTGTGTAATTGCGATGTTTTCTGCACTCGCATTTGTTGTTACAGCATTTGGGGCATTTCCAATATTTGCTGGTGCCGGTTATTTAAATTTTTCGGACGCTTTTATCTTTGCTGTTGCTGCTCTTATTAACCCTTGGGTTGGAGGATTTGTCGGTGGAATAACAGGAATGCTTGCTGATATGTATGCCGGATATATGAATTTTGCGTTCTTTACATTGGTTATTAAATTTATCGAAGGTGTTGTAAGTGGATATTTATTTAAATTCCTTATCTCATTTGGCAATAAATCGAAAATTGAATATCTTTGGAAAGCCATGGTTTCATTTATGGTTGGTGGAATAATTATGGCGGCTTTATATATGATTCCAGATTACTATGCTATGTATGAAGATACGAAGATTATTTTCGTTGATTTAGGTTTTAATACATTACAAGGTTTGGTTAATGCTGTCTTAGGATCATTTATTTATGTTTCACTATACAAAGTTAAAGATCGTATTTTCTTAAATAACATAGAAAGATAAAGGTAAAATTAAAGTGATTAAAATTTATGTAAAAAATTATGGAATGATGTCTTTCGTCCTAGATCGTAAAGCCGCTCCGAATACATGTGCAAACTTCGTTGAACTTGTGAAATCAAATTATTATACTGGATTGACTTTTCATCGAATTATTAAAGGATTTATGATTCAAGGTGGCGATAATAAAAAAGGTGGACCAGGTTATTCAATTAGAGGTGAATTCTTATCAAATGGTTTTGCTAATCCGCTTAAGCACGATCGTGGTGTTATTTCTATGGCGCGTACTTCAATTAAAGATTCTGCTTCGGCTCAATTTTTCATTATGCATAAACCAGCTCAACATCTTGATGGTGAATATTCGGCTTTTGGAAAAATTGTTGAAGGCTTAGATGTCTTAGATAAAATTGCTTCGGTAAGAACTTCTTTCTCTGATGCTCCGTATGAAGATGTTATTATCGATCATATTGAAGCAATAGATGAAGAAGACAAAAAAGTAGAGAAATTATAAGCGAATGATCCATATATATGTTGGACCAGATGCTAAATATCTTCATGATTTAGTTAAAAAAGAAGTGTCCTTAAAATTAAACAATGATATCAATGAATTTAATTATTCATCTTTTGACATGTTTAATTCATTAATTCAGGATGCGGTTGAAGCTTGTGAAACGACTTCTTTCTTCAGTTCGACAAAATGCGTGGTAATTGATAACTGCTATTTTTTGTCTTCAAGTGAGATTAAAGTACCGTCATTTTCGGCTAAACAAGATATTGATTCATTAACTAAATATGTTCGTGGTCAAAATCCCGATACTGAAGCGTATCTAATAGTCGTAGGTAAACTTATATCTGATAAAAAGAATGAGCTATTGCAAGCTTTAAAAGAAACTTCTGAATTCGTTATTAAAGACGAATTAACTAAAGAGACGATGATTGAACTTGGAATGAACTATGTAGGACAAAATAAAGGTGAAATTGATCGCGAGTCTATTGAGGAAATATGTGCTAGAGTTAAAAATGATTATTCGTTATTGTTTTTAACATTAGATAAATTATTGACTTATACTTCTAAAATAAGGCTGTGCGATGTTCAAGAATTAGTATATAAACCGCTTGAAGATAATGTGTTTTCTATTGTTGAATGTTTATTTCAAGGTAATGCCAAAACCGCGATGATTAATTATCGAGATTTAATTAAAGGTGGACAAGACGCCTTAAGGTTAATGCCTGTTTTTGCAAGTCAAATTAGATTTATGTATGAAGTTTGTTTCTTGCATAGTCAAAGAATGATCGATAATCAAATAGTAAAAGAGTTAAAATGTAACCCATATCGCGTGAAGTTTGCATTACGTTCGATTTCAAATATGCCTTCTAGTATTATCTTGAAAATTCTAGCGGATTTAGGTGAAATGGAAAAACATATAAAATATGATTTAGATAACGCTAATGATCAGATGGAATTGTTTATTATCAATTTTAAGTCTAATTATTTAATAAGAAAATAAGAAATTTAGGTATTAAAAAAGTTCGTTCAATAAGTGAGCGAACTTATTTTAATATGATAAATTAACGAATTGTATCAACTAATTTACTTAATGTTGCTTTTTGACGATTTGCAGCGTTTTGATGTTCAAGACCATCAGAAACAGCTTTATCAATTGAAGAGTAAGCAGCTTTGAGTAGATTTTCAGCAAGAGCTAAATCCTTAGCGGCGACAGCAACGCGAACTTTTTTAATAGTTGTTCTTAATGCTGATTTTGCTGTTGAGTTAGCAATGTGTGCTTTCTCATTAGTTAAAATTCTTTTCTTTTGCGATTTTATTTGAGCCATAATAGTCACTCCTTTCACATACCGGTTTATCTTAACATATCAACAGTGATTTTTCAATATATCGATAAAAAATAAAAAACTATTTTTTCGATAAATTGCTGGTACTCATATAGATTAACATTTATTTTGTTTAATTAATAATGTTTTATTCTTTTATTCCACTTTATTTGTTGTCTTCTATGTTTTTTTTGGTCACGTGGCTTAAAAGCACCTTGATTTATACGAATACATTAGACAACTACATTGTTAATTGCTATTATTATGTTATAAAGTTAAAGAAAGGACAGGTACTTTATGAAATATAATAAGTTGATCGATCATACAAATTTAAAACAAGACGCGGTTGAAGCTGAAATTGTTACTCTTTGTAACGAAGCCAAAGAACATGATTTTGCTTCTGTTTGCGTAAATTCCGCATATGTCTCATTATGCCATAATCTTTTACAGGGAACAGATGTTAATGTTTGTACTGTTGTTGGTTTCCCACTCGGACAATGTTTAACTGTAACTAAAATTAATGAAACTAGAGAAGCTATCTTCTGTGGAGCTGAAGAAATTGACATGGTAATCAATGTCTCCTGGCTTAAAGATAAAAAATACGATGAAGTTGAAAGAGAAATTTATATAATAAAACAAGAATGTGGAGAAAAGCATATTCTTAAAGTTATTTTAGAAGTCTGTTTATTAACCGATGAAGAAATTGTTAAAGCTTGTGAATTATCAGTTAAAGCTGGAGCTGATTTCGTAAAGACTTCAACCGGATTTGCAAAAGGTGGCGCTACAGTTCATGCTGTTGAATTAATGAGAAAAACTGTTGGTCCAAATGTCGGCGTTAAAGCCGCTGGTGGTATTCGTACAAAAGAAGATTTAGAAGCTATGGTGAATGCTGGAGCTAATCGTATTGGCACTTCACGTGGCGTTGAATTAGTTAAATAAGTATAAAATAACATTAAAAAAGTTGCCTGTTCATAATTGATAGGCAACTTTTCATTTGGATTAATTCAAATTATCTACATCAACAATAAGCGGAACAATGAGTGGACTCTTTCCACATGAACGTCTTATTTCTTTTGAAAGAGAATCAACAAATTTTGCTTTTTGCTCTTCAAGAGTTAATTTATATCCGGCGATAAGTTCATTTACAAATTTATTGAACATATCTTGAATAATTTTTACGACTGATTCAGATTCTTTAAGATAAATGAAACCACGCATCTGGATGTCTTGCATGGTAATAATTTTGTGATCTTTGCTTGAAATTGTTGCACCAAGAATAATTACACCACCATTTTGCATTTGTTGACGCTCATCGATAATTGATGAACGAACATCACCGACACCTAAGCCATCAACAAAAACGTTTCCGGTCTTAATATTGTTATCAACTTTTATGAACTTTGAGGCGGCATCAAAGGAAGCAGCCATACCATTGTCTAATAATAAAACACTATTATGGGAATAACCTAAATTAAGCGCAATTTGAGCATTGGCCATCAATTGTCTAAACTCACCTTTTACTGGCATATAATACTTTGGTTTAAATAAGGTTACTAACATCTTAATATCTTCTTCTTGCGCGTGCATTGATGATAATTTCTTACGGTTAAGATTTAATATTGTTGCTCCTGTTTTATACAAATTATCAATTGCGTCGGTTGCAATTACTTCTGTAGCTGGAACTGGTGGACAAGCAAGAACAAAAACATCTTCTGGAGTGATTTTTAAGGTTGAATTTTTTACTTCTCCTCGAGAAAGATCTTTTATGTAGTCGAATAAATCTTCACCTTGCCCGGTAATAAGAACAATGATATCTGTTGAAGCATAGCGACTAATTTCTTCAACGGAGCATTGATTTTGTTTAGGAATTATTAAATCGCCATTAGCCATGAAATCTGGAAGAACATCAATAAATCTATTGTTTGTTAAAACAAGACGCTTATTGTTCTTCTTTGCTAATTCAATGACTTCGTTTATGCAATACATATTTTGGGTATATAATGCGATAAAAACACGTTTTTCTCCTTCTTCAATTAAACTTCTAATATGTGGGGAAATTTTATGTGTTGGTGAAGCGATTCCTGGCTTATCTGCACCGGAAGATTCACATAACATTAACAAAGTGTCTTTTTGATTTGCAATCTTCGCAATTTTATTTAAATTGAAAGAGAAATTACCTTGGACACCAAAATCAGAGATATAGTCACCGGTATAAACGATGCTTCCAGCTTTAGTTTCCATCGAGAAACCAAACGATTCCATAACAGCGTGAGTTGTCTCGAAAAAATGAAAATGATAACCGGATATTAAGACATCATCGCTTGGCTTGATAATCTTGAAATTAAATTTAATGTTCTTAAATTTCTTTCCGTAATCCGCATTGATGAATATCGCTGTTGTTGCAGTTGTGTAGATTGGAGCAGAGATATATTTTACTAAGTAAGGAAGACCACCATATTGGTCATCATGTCCGTGTGAAATGATGATAGCTTTAACTTTATCAGCCTTGTCCTTTAAGTAACTCATATCAGCGATAATGATATCAACACCAGGATTAGTTAAATCAGGGTATTTACTTCCACATTCAATAATGAATATAGAATCTTCTGTTTCAATACAATAAAGATTCTTGCCATTTTCATCAAGACCACCAAGAGCGAAAACTTTAACAACCGGTTGATTGTTAGTGTTAATTTTTTGAATCATTCATTACCTCATTTCTAATATAAAAATATTATTGTGTATATTCAAATGCTTAATTAAAGAAATCAAATTAGAAATCTCTAACTATTTGTACCATATATATTATATTATATATAAAACTGTATTGTTTTTGTACAACTATTGCACTATGTATTATACTCGAAAAAAAGAAAGGAGCAAGTAAAATGCTAAATAAAAAGATTATTATTGCTACGGGAAACTCAAATAAAGTAAGAGAATTTAAAGAAATGCTTGTTCCGTTAGGTTTTGAAGTCCTTTCTTTAAAAGATCTTGATATAACTCTTGATGTTGAAGAAACTGGTAAAACATTTGAGGAGAATTCATTGATTAAAGCTCATTATGTTTCTTCATTAATCAAGGATGTTCCTGTCATTGCTGATGATTCAGGATTAGAAATACATGTGTTAGATAATTTTCCTGGTATTTATTCAGCGAGATTTATGGAAGGCCGACCATATTCTGAAAAATGTTTAGAAATAATTAAAAGATTGACAAATGAAACAGATCGCAGCGCTAACTTTACTTCTGCTATTTCTTTGGTTAATTATAAGAATGAAGAAAAGGTTTTTATTGGTAAAACATATGGAGTTATTGATAAACAAATTGAAGGAGAGAATGGCTTTGGATATGATCCGATATTTATCAGTGATGATTTACATAAATCATTTGGACTTTGTACAAGCGAAGAAAAAAACTCCGTCTCTCATCGAGGCAGAGCTTTAAAACAATTGCTTGAATATTTATCGTCTAATTTATAAGTTAATTCGTTTGTATATTGTATCGACGTTACGTAAATAATATGAATATGAGAATAAGGAATCAATTTCCTCTTTGGTGAATAGTTTCATTATTTCATCATTGTTTTCAATTTGCGTTTTCATATCAATGTTATCGAGGCAGGCTTTCATACCCATCGGTTGAATGATATCATACGCTTGTTCACGTGAATAATTCTTTTCTACTAAAGCGTTTAATATTCTTTGAGCAAATATTGCGTTATTTGTTAATTTGATATTGGCTAGCATTCTATCTTCATATACAACTAAGCCATCAATTACTTTCGCAAGTCTTTTAGCTGTGTATTCAAATAACTGAATCATATCAATAAGAGCAACTCTTTCAACGGAAGAATGAGAAATATCACGTTCATGAAAGAGAGCATTATCTTCCATCAAAGGTAATGAATAACCTCTGATTAATCTAACGCAACCGCAAATATTTTCAGAAGATATTGGATTTCTTTTATGTGGCATAGCAGAAGAGCCTTTTTGACCAACGCTGAATTTTTCTTCAATTTCATGAATCTCTGTTCTTTGAAGATTTCTGATTTCTAAAGCGATTTTTTCAAATGTTGAAGCGATTACTGCGAGAGTAACAGCATAATAGGCGTGGCGATCACGTTGAAGTACTTGGGTTGAAATCAAGGAAGAAGATATTCCAAGTTCTTCACAAACAAAATCTTGAATCGTTGGATCTACATTAGCATAGTTGCCGACTGCACCAGATATTTTCCCTACTTCGATATCTTTACTAGCTCTTTCAAAGCGAGAAATATCACGATTTAATTCTTCGTAATACAATGCCCATTTTAGGCCAAAAGAAGTGATATCAGCATGCATACCGTGAGTCCTGCCAATGCATGGAGTCATTTTGTATTTTAAAGCTTTTTCTTTAATGGAGTTTTGAAGTTCAATTAAAGATTTAAGTATTAATTCATTTGCTTGCTTATATTGACAAGATAAAGCAGTATCAACAACATCTGTAGAAGTTAGTTCATAATGGACCCATTTACGTTCTTCACCAAGTGTTTCGGAAATCTGACGAGTAAAGGCGACGACGTCATGTTTTGTTATTTCTTCGATTTCTTTTATTCTTTTAACATTAACTTTAGCGTTCGATTTGATTTTTTGATAATCTTCTTCCGGAACGATTCCGTATTTAGAAAAAGCGTGGGTAGCAGCAATCTCAACCTTTAAATATGAATTGAATCGAGCTTCATCGCTGAAAAGAGAACTCATCTCCTTGGTTACATATCTGTCGATCATTTACTTACTCCATAAATCCTTAAGAATAATTGTTTGAGTTCTATCTGGACCAACAGAAATAATACTAAGTGGTAGTGATGTAAGAGCGGAAATACGTTCGAGGTATTTTTTGCAGCTATCCGGTAATTCATCATATGTTTTACAGGATGATATATCTTCTTTCCATGAAGGTAAGGTTTCATAAACCGGCTTACAGGCAGAATAATCTGATAAACGAGAAGGAATATAGTCAATTATTTTTCCATTAAGAGAATATGCGGTACATATTTTTAATTCATCTAAGCCACCTAAGACATCAAGGAGCATTATTGCTAATGAGTCGAGTCCGGATATTTGCTTAGCATGATTAACTACTACTGTATCTAACCAACCGATACGACGAGGACGTTTGGTAACAGTGCCATATTCATTTCCTTTTTCTCGGATGTAGTTTGCTGTTTCATCGTGTAATTCTGATGTGAATGGTCCTTCACCTACTCTTGTTGTGTAGGCTTTACATATACCTAATACTGAATCGATGTAGCGTGGAGCGATTCCGCAGTTTACAGGAACTGAAGATGCGGTTGGAGAAGAGGAAGTAACATATGGATATGTTCCGTGATCTAAGCACAACATACAGCCTTGAGCGCCTTCAAAGAGAATTCGCGAAGATTTATTAATTTCATCATTTAGTAAGCGGGATGTATCTTTGATAAATGGTTTTATTTTTTCACCCCAACTTAAAAGAGTTTGATATAATTCTTCTTCATCATATTCTTTTAAATTGTAGCTTCTTAATTCAATATTTTTTATAGGTAATATAGTATCTAATCTTTCCTTTAAATATTTTGGATCGATTAAATCTCCAATTCGGATACCATTACGAGCAGCTTTATCAGAGTAACAAGGTCCGATACCTTTTTTCGTTGTACCAATCTTGGCGTTAGATAAAACATTTTCAATTGCTCCGTCTAAATCAATGTGATACGGCATTAATACTTGAGCACGATCCGATATAAATAACTGATATTTAGTTATTCCTCTTTTTTCGAGATTGTCCAATTCTTCAAGCAGTGCTTTTGGATTAATTACTGTTCCATTTGCAAGAACATTTTTTATTGTTGGAGAAAAGATTCCAGACGGAATTAGTTTCAAAGCAAATTTCTCATTGTTAAAACTAATTGTGTGGCCAGCGTTGTTTCCACCTTGATGACGAACTACTACATCAGCTTGTTGAGCGAGAAAATCGGTAATTTTACCTTTTCCTTCATCACCCCATTGCGTACCTTCAATTACTAATTGTGGCATATGTAACTCCTCTATTATTATGTGTAATTTGATGTCCCTTATTACTTTTAAAGTTTATCATTACTTGCCACTTTATTCAACGAATTAAATATATAATTATTCTTCGTGTCCGTGATTGTACATATTTCCATAGAATTTAATTATTCCGAGAGATTTATTATTGGTGGACATGTATAATGGCGAACGAGTGGATGAATCATAATTAGTATCTGTTTGATGATGAAACTCCAATAAAGCATAGTTTACAAAGATATCATCAATGAGCTCCATGTTGTTGTAAAAATACGGCCATTTTTTCGCTGGTAAATGGAGTAAAATAATACACGCTTTACCTTTCCAACTTTCGATTGAGAGAATTTTGAAGTGCGAGTTTGAATTAACTAAAAAGGTTCCTGCTTCGTTTGTTTTTTCAACATGATTAGACAGAATTATATATCTTAACGTTTCATCGTTGTTAAAACCATCGGATGAACTTCGAACATAAAATGGATTGACTTCCTCAATAATATCGTTAAGAATGTACTCTAAAATAATATCTTTACTCTTAGTTGTATCTCTTATATACACACTAAGTGAAGTAAAAGTCTCTTCTTGTAGTTTTTTTATCTCTTCTTCCGAATATAAATGAGATGATGGATAAATCTTTTTCATAAATAAATATTAACATAAATATGAAAAAATCAACTTATTTAGAATAAAAATTATATAAATTTATATAAAATTAATATTATTTTAATAGCCTTAAAGGTGCTATTGACAAAAAAATTGTAAGCACTTACTTTTTTCTTTACTGGTTTGTGTTTTTGCAATATAATTAAATAAGAGTCTAAATTTGTTTTTTATTGTAGTTATTCTAGTAAGGAAGGGCATATATGAAAAACACAAATTGGTATAAAGATGCGGTTATTTATCAGATATATCCACGTTCGTTTTGTGATTCTAACGGCGATGGAATGGGGGATTTACAAGGAATTATTTCTAAGCTTGATTATTTGAAAGAGCTTGGAATTAATTGCGTGTGGCTATCTCCAGTATATTCATCTCCGCAAGAAGATAATGGGTATGATATTTCTGACTATTGTAATATCTATCCTCCTTTTGGAACCATGGATGATTTTGATTTAATGTTAAATGAGATGCATAAACGTGGTATTAGATTAATTATGGATCTTGTTGTTAATCATACTTCTTCTGAACATCGGTGGTTTAAAGAAGCGATTAATGATTCAACATCAAAATATAGAGATTACTATATTATTAAAGAAGGCAAGAAGAACGGAAAGAAACCTCCGAATAACTGGTCTGGTTTCTTTGGAAAAAGCGCGTGGGAACGCATTGGTGATTCTTCTTCATATTATTTACATTTGTTTGGAACAGGGCAACCTGATTTAAACTGGGAAAATGATAATGTTAGAGAAGAAGTTAAAAATATTTTAAAGTTTTGGTTAGATAAAGGTGTTGATGGATTTAGATGTGATGTAATTACTTTAATAAGTAAAAAGCAAGACTTTAAATCGCGTTTTCCAACTTTGGCATTATGTGGAAAAGACGCCTTTGTTAACGGACCAAGACTACATGAATTTTTACATGAATTAAATAAAGAGGTTATTTCTCATTATGATGCAATGACGGTTGGGGAAACTGTTTTGTCATCTTTGGAAGAAGCTAAAGAATTAGTTGAACCTAAACGCGAAGAATTAACTATGATATTTAATTTTGATCATACTGATACCGATAACTATTTTGGGATTAAATATATTAAGAGAAAATTCAAAGTTAAGAATTTAAGAAAAGTTATTAAGAAGTGGCAAATAGGTTTATATAACTGTGGGTGGAATTCCTTATTTATAGAAAATCACGATCAAAGACGTAGTGTTGGTAGATTTGGCACCTCTGAAAAATACAGAAAAGAAGGAGCAAAGATGTTAGCTACTCTTTATTTCTTCTTGCAAGGAACTCCGTTTATTTATGAAGGTCAAGAAATCGGTATGACAAACGCTCACTTTAAATCAATAGCGGAAATTGAAGATCTTGAAGCTCATAATATGTATGCATTAGCGAAGAAAAATCCTTTGCTAGGTAAAATAATTAATAATTCTTTGTTTGACGTTTCAAGAGATAACGCCAGAACACCTATGCAATGGAATGCAACTAACTTTGGTGGATTTTCCACTTCAAAACCATGGCTAAGAGTTAATGATAATTACAAAGAAATTAATGTGGAAGAAAGTATGAATAATAAGGATTCTATCTTCCATTATTATCAGAGACTTATTGAACTAAGAAAAAATGATGAAATAATTAAAAACGGAAAATATGCAGAATTGTATACTAATTATAAAAAAATATTTGCATATCGAAGATTTTACGGAAATCATGAGTATGTGGTTATTTGTTCGTTCTCTGATAAGCCGGAGTACGTTAAATCATTAAGTGCCTATAACCAAAAAAATCTTGTTATTAGTAATTATGATGACTCCTCTTCATGCTTATTAAAGCCTTATGAATGTCGTGTATATAAGAAAGAATGGAGAGTTAACAATGATTGAGCCATTTAAGCTTAATGAAGACTTTATTCTTGGCGTTGCAACCGCTTCAACTCAAATTGAAGGAGGGGATACATATAATTCGTGGTACGAATGGACAAAAAACGGTGATAAAACTAGAGACAAATCAACTCCATTACGTGCAAACAGGCATTATCTTAATTATAAAGATGATATTCTTCGAATGAAAAATATGGGAATTGAAACTTATAGATTTTCGCTCGAATGGTCGCGTATTGAGGTAGAAGAAGGAAAGTTTTCTTCTTCGGCAATGGAACATTATCGATCTGAGATTAAGCTTTTATTAGATAATGGAATAAAACCACTTGTAACCCTGCATCATTTTTCAAATCCACTGTGGTTTGAAGCGAAAGGTGGTTTTGTAAAAAAGAAGAACAATCGTTATTTCGCTGAATATGTTAGTTATGTAGTTGATAATCTCAAAGATTTAGTTCATGAGTATTGCACAATTAATGAGCCTAATATTTACGCGATGAATTGTTATCTATTTGGCGAGTGGGTAAACGAAGAAAAAAGCTTTATTAAATCAATAAAAGTACTAAAAAACATGGCAAGATGTCATATTAGCGCTTATAAGATAATTCACGAAAAAGACGTAGATGCAAAAGTTGGATTTGCCAATCATATTGTTTATTTTACTCCTAAAAGAAGAAACAATTTAATTGATAAATTTTGCACACATATCTTCGATCAATGTTTCAATATGGCAATCGAAAAAGCTATGGGATTTGGAAAGTTTACTTTTCCTTTAGGACTAATATCTCTAAAAAAAGGTGTCTTTTATGATTATATAGGTATAAATTACTATACCTCAAATGAAGTAAAAGGTTTCTCATATTCTCCAGGACCTAATTTTTCAAGAAATGATCTAGGATGGGCTATTGATCCCGTGGGAATAAGAAAGGTATGCGAAAGATTATTTAATTTATTCAATAAAGAAATATATATTACTGAGAACGGAACGTGTGATAAAAAAGATAAATTCCGAAGTAAATATATCTATGATCATTTGAAAGAATTAAGTAAATTATCGTATGTGAAGCGTTATTATTATTGGACTTTCTACGATAACTTTGAATGGAAGGAAGGAGAAAGTGCATGTTTCGGATTGATTGAGTATAATTACGAAACTGAGGATAAAATACCACGCTTAAGTTCGTTATTTTATCAAGATATTATTAAGAATAAAGAAGTTAATTTAGAGATGATAAATAAATATTTAGGAGGTAAATAAATATGAATGGATTAGGATTCTACGAAGGCGATAATGTCCCTAAGAAGACAAAATGGTTGTATTCAACCGCGGCTATAGGACGCGATGCAGCATATGCTTTAGTAAGTTTATTTTTATTAACATATATTCAGTACTCAGGTATTTTAACTCCTTCTGGGGATAATTCATCGTTTGTTGCGATGTTTGGTGTTATTTCCGGCTTGGTAATTGGATATAGAATATTCGACGCATTAAACGATCCGTTTATGGGCGTATTGATTGAAAAAATACATTTTAAAACTGGTAAGTATAAACCTTGGATTATTATCGGTGCATTAACAAATGCGGTAGTTGTTTATTGTTTATTCGTTGTTCCACAATATATTCCAGCCCTACAAGGTTGGGGATATGTCGGATGGTTTGCGGTATTCTATTTATTATGGGGCTTAACTTACACGATGAATGATATCGCTTATTGGGCAATGCTACCTTCTTTAACTAGTGAAGAAAAGCAAAGAGCTAGTATTACTACATTGATGTCAATCTTCTGTTCTGTAGGTCAATTTATTGTTGCTGGTTTAACTCCGATTATTTCGGGAGCGTTTGGTTATCAAATTTCATATAGAATTATTACTGACTGTGTAATTGTTTTATTCTTAGTTCTTCAAATTGTATTGTATTTCTTCGCACCTGAACATGCTAGAGATATCGAAGAAGAGCAGAAACACGATGTACCAAAATTTAAAGATATGTTTGAGATTTTAAAGAAAAATGATCAAACAAAATGGGCTACCATTATTTTCTTTATTTATTACACCGGTTCAGGAATATTAAATGCGTTAGGTATTAACTATTTCTATTTTGCGGTAAATTATACTATTGGTTCTTCCGTTATGACATACTTTACAGTTGTATATGGACTAGGAGTTATTTTAGCGCAGTTCTTGTTCCCAGTATTAAGCAAACATTTTACTCGTGCTAAATTGTGGAATATTTGTATTATTCTAAATGTTGTTGGTTATATTGCCTTCTTTATTTATGGCCTTCCACTTGGAGGCGGTAAATATCTTTCAGTTTCTCCTTTAACAGCTGAAGGAACGTTAAGCATTGCTTATCTGATTCCTTTATGTATTATTGGAATTATTATTTTCTCCTCACAAGGTGTCATCGGATTAATGCTTATTATGATGATGGCAAATACCATTGAATATAACGAATGGAAATTTGGAGAAAGAAAAGAAGCGGTTATTTTCTCGCTTAGACCATTAACAGCTAAGTTATCTAGTGCTATTCAACAAGGTGTCTTATATTTATTCTTATTTGTAAGTGGCTTGATGGCTATAGTAAGTAATATATCTACTTACCAACAACAAGCAGCTATCGGTTCATCAACAACTGAGGTGGTAAATGAATTGTGTAATCAGGCGACATCTGCCGCTTCTGCTTTTAACGTTCTAATCTATAAATTAGGCGTTGCAATATTACCGATGTTATTATTCGTTGTTACATATATTCTTGTTAAGAAATTTTATAAGATAGATGAAACAACATATACCAATATGTGTCGTGAAATTAAAGAAAGAAAATCGAAGTAAACAAAAAGCGGTAGCCATAAGGTTACCGCTATTTTTAGTATAATGGTGGCCCAGGGGGGAATCGAACCCTCGACACAGGGATTTTCAGTCCCTTGCTCTACCAACTGAGCTACCGGGCCATTATACAATGGCGGATCAGACGAGAATCGAACTCGCGATCTCCTCCGTGACAGGGAGGCATGTTAACCGCTACACCACTGATCCGGCGCAAGTATTATTTAATCATAAATTTTTTTTATATGCAAGTAATTTTTGGAATTAATAGGCTTAATAAAGGAGAAAACATACTTGAAGATCAGTAATTGTCAAAAAAATTATAAAAATTGATTAATATTCGCTCTTTTTTAATTAATATAATCTATAATAATTATATTGAAAGAGGAATGAGTTAATGAATAAAAACGACATGGATGATTTTGATTTTGATGAGTATATGAATCGTGGAAAAAACAAAACCAAAGATTCTTCTTCTGATAAAGATGAAAAGAAAAAAACAACTAAAAGATCAAGAAGAATTGTTGGTATAATTTTTTTAATTATAGGAATAATTCTTATGGTCATTATTTTTGGAACCTTTATGGGTGGCGGAATGATTGGAGCAGGAGCATTCTTCATTCCAGTACTAGCTTTTATGTTTATTTCAGTTGGCTCTACTTTAATCGCTTCTTCGCAGATGAGAATGTTCAACCATAGATTTAATGGAATGTTTGATCATTTCTACAAAGGTGAAGATGAAGAAGATCCATATTGTGGAGAAGTTAGTACTGATATTAACCGTAAGAAAAGATGTCCTAAATGCGGTGAAGAAAATGACGGAGATGCGCAGTACTGCAATACTTGCGGTTCTCCATTGACAAAAACTTGTAGTTATTGTGGAGAAAAAAACGATATTGAAGCTAAGTTTTGTCGTAAATGTGGTAAGAAATTCTAAAGTGATAAATCTTATGTAGGCTTATAATTGCTTACGTAAGATTTTTTTTTATAAAAATTAGCACTAATTAGTTGACATTGCTAAAAACTGGTTTATAATATACTTAGCACTGAGATGTTATGAGTGCTAAAAAGGAGGAAAAATGAGTCTTTCAAGAAGAGAATACATTTTGAAACTAATCGTTGAAGATTTTATTTCTAATGCCGAACCGATTGGTTCTAATACCTTAATTGAAAAATACAATCTTGATTTTTCTTCCGCAACGATAAGGAATGAGATGATGGAACTTGAGAAATTGGGTTTCATTGAAAAAACTCATACTTCATCGGGAAGAGTCCCTTCATCAAAGGGATATAAGTATTATGTCGAACACTTATCTAAAGATGATGAAGTTGAAGTTGACGAACAGTTTAAGAAAGAATTCCAAATTGTTCTCAAGAAGAAATCTCAATCTGTTGAAGAAGTGATGGAAAAATCATGTGAGATTTTATCAGAAATGACAAATCTTGCTACAGTTGTTCTCGGACCTGAATCAAAAGATGAGCATCTAGTTTCAATTCAGATTATTCCGATTAGTCAGCAAGCAGCTACAGCGGTATTTGTTACCGATCGCGGACATGTCGAAAACAAAACATTTCTCTTAAACGATGGTCAAACATCAAAAGATGTAATGAATTGCGTTGATATGTTAAATAAGAGATTATCGGGAAGTAGCATTCTAGATATTGCTCCAAAACTCGAAGCTATTAAGCCGTTGCTAATTGAAAAATTAGGAAAGTCTTCTTCAGTTATAGTTGATGCCTTTGCAGAAACGTTTATTAAGTTTGCTAAAGAAAGAATATCAACTTATGGGGCAAGTAGATTACTCGATGTTCCTGAATATGATGACGATAAAAAGAAATTACAAAAGATATTAGAAATGCTTGATGATCCGGAAAAATTCAAAGAAGCTGTTTCTAATATGTGTCATATTTCCGAACACGTTAATTACGTTCAAGATGATGATGACGATTTAGCGATTGTCTCTCATAAATTCTTGAATGATTCGCGTATTGCGATTGTTGGTCCACAAAGAATGGATTATAGAAAAGTCTTATCAACTCTAGAATATATGGCACTAGAGTTTTCCAAATACTTCGGTGATTATATAGAAGAAGATAAAGAAAAGAAAGAGGAGAAATAATGTCAGAGGAAGCGAAAAAAGAACAAGAAGAAGTAAAAGATACTTCTGAAGAAAGTCAAAATGAAAAGAAGCTATCTCGTAAAGAAGAGAAATATAAAGAACAATGTTCTTATCTAGAAGCTCAACTTGAGAAAGTAAAAGATGAATCGACAGCGTGGAAAAATAAATATTATGAAGCGTATGCTGATTTAGATAACACTAGAAAGTCATTACAAAGAGACCACGAACAAATGATTAAATATCGTGCTCAAGGTTTCATTGAAGAATTGTTACAACCACTTGATAGTTTGGATATGGCGTTAAGACAAGAACCAAAAGATCCAGTCATTAAGAATTATTTACAAGGCTTCAGAATGATTTATTCTCAATTTGAAAAAGTCTTAGATAATGAACAAGTTGTTATTATCGATCCAAAGAAGGGTGAGGCATTTGATGAAAATAAAATGCACGCTATTCAAACTATTGATGGAGAACAAGATAACTTGGTCGCCTCAGTATATGTGAAAGGTTATATCTTAAAAGATAGACTTATTCGACCAGCAATGGTTGTTGTTACGAAGAAAAAAGTTGAAGAAGAAAAGAAAGATGATTCTGCTGTAGAAAGCAAATAAATTTAGGAGGAATTATTATTATGGCAAAAGAAGTTATTATTGGTATCGATTTAGGAACAACAAACTCTGTTGTTTCTTACATGCAAGAAGATGGAAACGTTAAAGTTATTCCAAACCCAGAAGGTCACAACACCACACCAAGTGTTGTCTCATTTAAACCTAATGGTGAAGAGATTGTTGGTGATGCGGCAAAGCGTCAAATAGTTACAAATCCAGACACCATTTATTCTATTAAGAGAAAAATGGGCTCAAGTTACAAGGCTCATATCGGTTGTATTAACAAAGACTATACACCACAAGAAATATCAGCAAAAGTTCTTGCTTATATGAAGAAATATGCTGAAGAGAATATCGGTCACGAAGTTAAGAAAGCAGTTATTACTTGCCCAGCATACTTCAATGATGCTCAAAGACAAGCGACAAAAGATGCCGGTACAATTGCAGGTCTTGATGTTGTTAGAGTTATTTCCGAACCAACAGCGGCCGCTTTAGCTTATGGTTTGAAGAATGATAAAGATCAAAAGATTTTGGTTTTCGATCTAGGTGGTGGTACATTCGATGTCTCCATTCTTGATATCGGTGATGGCACATATGAAGTTGTTTCAACTTCCGGTGATGCTCAACTTGGTGGTGATGACTGGGATGATGCTATTCAAAAATGGTTGATTTCCGAAATTAAGAAAGAAACAAACGTTGATTTATCAACAAATAAGATGGCTTTACAAAGATTAAAGGATGAATCTGAAAAAGCTAAGATCACCTTATCTTCTTCTCTTGAAGCAATCATTACTCTTCCATATATCGCTATGAATGAGAATGGCCCAGTTAACTTTGAAACAAAGTTATCTAGAGCTAAATTTGAAGATTTAACTAGAGACTTATTAAGAAGATGTGAAGATCCTGTTAGAAAAGCTTTACAAGATGCAAAACTTACATCCAACGATTTACATGAAGTTTTATTAATCGGTGGTTCTACACGTATGCCATGTGTTGTTGAACTTGTTAAGAGATTATTAGGTAAACAACCAAATATGTCAATTAACCCAGATGAAGCAGTTTCTATTGGAGCTGCTGTTCAAGGTGGCGTTATTAGAGGAGACTTAAAAGACATTGTTCTTCTTGATGTCACTCCATTAACCTTAGGTATTGAAACTATGGGTGGTGTTATGACTCCACTTATTACTAGAAACACCACTATTCCTACTACTAAGTCACAAGTCTTCTCAACTGCAGAAGATAATCAACCAGCTGTTGATGTTGTTGTTTACCAAGGTGAACGTCCAATGGCTCATGATAACAAGATGTTAGGTCATTTCAAACTTGATGGTATTAGACCAGCCAGAAGAGGTGAACCACGTATTGAAGTTACTTTCTCAATTGATGTTAACGGTATTGTTAATGTTAAAGCTAAAGACTTAGATACACAAAAAGAGCAACAAATTACTATTTCCGGTTCCAATGGTCTTTCTAAAGATGAAATCGATAGAATGGTCAAAGAAGCCGAAGCTAATAAAGAGGCTGATGATAAGAGAAAAGAAGAAGTTGAAATTAAGAATAAAGCTGAACAACTTATTTCTTCTATCGATGATTCAATCAAGACTTCCGGTGATAAGATGTCTGCCGATCAAAAAGAACAAGCAACAAAGATCAGAGATGAGATGAAGGCTGCTCTTGAAAAGAACGATATTGAAACATTGAAAGCCAAAGTTGATGAACTTGAAAAAGCTGCTGCTTATGCTCAACAAGCTGCCCAAGCTCAACCACAACCTCAACCAGACGCTAATGCAAATACATCTGCTTCATCTTCTGATAAAAAAGATGACAATGTTGTTGATGCTGACTTCACAGAAAAGAAATAATTTGATATAGTTTCATAACGTGGGTATTAATTTACCCGCGTTATATTTTAATGAATAGGAGATGATAAATATGGCTGAAAAAAGAGACTTTTATGAAGTGCTAGGCATTTCAAAAAGTGCATCTCAAGATGAAATTAAGAAAGCTTATCGTACTTTAGCTAAAAAATATCATCCTGATTTGAATAAAGATGCTGATGCTCCAAAGAAATTTGAAGAAGTACAAGAAGCATATGATATTTTGTCAGATGAGAAGAAGCGTGCTCAATATGATCAATTTGGTCATGCCGCTTTTGATCAAAATGCTGGTGCGGGTGGCTTCAATGGCTTTAACGGCTTTAATGGATTTGGTCAAGATGTTGATGTTGATGATTTATTCTCACAATTTTTTGGTGGCGGTAGTTCAAGACGTAAACAACAAAATGGTCCAATGAGAGGAAACGATAAAGTCATACGTATTCGTATAAGCTTTATGGATTCCGTCATGGGTACTAAAGTTGAAATTCCAGTTGAATATGATGAAACATGTACTTATTGCAATGGCACGGGTGCAGAAAACGGAACTTCGTTTGACACTTGTCCGGATTGTAATGGCACTGGCTATGTTAGAACTAGATCCCAATCTATCTTTGGTGTAGTAGAACAAAAAACAGCCTGTCCTCGTTGTCATGGTAAAGGACGTATTATTAGAAATAAATGTTCTCACTGTGGTGGAAATGGATATACTCATATTTCTTCTAAAATTCAAGTTAACATACCTGCAGGAATTCAAGATGAACAACAAATTAGAATTCAAGGGAAGGGTGAACATGGTTACAATGGTGGAGAATCAGGTGATTTATATATCGTTGTAATGGTTCAAACTGATCGTAATTTCAAACGTGATAATCTTGATATTCATGTCACTGTTCCTGTTTCTGTAATTGATCTTATTTTAGGAACTACGCTAGTTGTTCCAACAGTCTATGGTGATTGTGAAGTTGAAGTTAAACCTGGAACGGCGGTAGATTCGGTTTTAAGAGTTAAAGGTAAGGGCGTTAAATCACCAAAAGAATATGTTAATCCAGGTGATGAATATATTCATCTTGATGTTAAAACACCTTTGAAGTTATCTGAGGAGCAACGTGCTTTATTAGTAAAATTCAACGAGATAGAGCAAGGAAAATTATCCAACGATAATATATTTGAAAAATTTAAAAAGAAGTTTAAAAAATAGATGAATTTAAGTGCTGATTAAGTAAATTAATCGGTGCTTTTTTAGTGCTAATAAATTGATAAAACATCAAACGTGTGCTAAGATAAAGCGATAATTATCAGGAGAAACTTATGCAAGAAAAAGAAATAAATATTAAGACTAAGCACCTCTTTAAGCGCTTTATTTCGTACTATAGACCATACAAAAAGACTTTTGTATTGGATATGCTTGCTTCGTTTATGATATCTGCTATTGCTATGGTTTATCCAGTTGTAACTCAATTATTAACAAAAGATTATATTCCTAACGCAGATTTTACAATGATTTGGATTTTTGGCGGAGTTATTTTATTCCTTTATATTTGTCGTTTGTTACTTCGTTATTTCGTTCAATATCAAGGGCATGTTATGGGTGTTAAAATGCAAGGTCAAATGCGTACAGATATGTTTAGACATCTTGAAAAACTTCCGTATTCTTATTATGACGAGCACGAAACTGGAAAAATAATGTCAAGAATGACGAATGATTTACAAGATGTTTCTGAACTAGCTCACCATGGGCCGGAGAATTTCTTTATATCTGGAATGATGATTGTTGCTACATTCGCATATTTGATGTATTTGAATGTCTATCTTACTTTAATTATTTTTTGTGTAGTTCCGATGGCGGTTCTTATCAGTGTTGTTTTGAAAAAAAGTATGTCTTCCGCTTTTATGGAATCGAGAAAAAGCGTCGCTATAATAAATGGTAACTTACAAAATAGTATTTCTGGAATCAGAGTAACTAAAGCGTTTAATAATGCCTTGAAAGAAGAAGAAAAATTTGAAGTTGGTAATCAATCATTTATCACTGCTAAAAGCAAAGCGTATAAGGCAATGGGTAAGTTTCAATCTTCAACTGCATTTGTTACTGATTTATTCAATTTAGTGGTTTTGATTGCTGGGGCTTTGTTCATGGCTCAAGGAATATTTAGCTATGATGTTTTTGCTGCTTTTATCGTATCAATCAATTTATTTATCAATCCTTTAACCACCCTTATTAACTTTACTGAACAATTTGAAAATGGTGTTACTGGTTTTAAGAGATTCGTTACAATAATGGATGAACCTATCGAAGCTGATGATGAAAACTCGGTTAATTTAGGTAAATCAAAAGGACATATTGAATTTAAGGATGTTTCTTTCGGCTATGAAGAAGGAGAAACAGTTTTGAATCACATTTCTCTTGATATTAAAACGGGAGAAAAACTGGCTTTAGTTGGACCTTCTGGTGGGGGTAAAACGACTATTTGTCATTTGATACCAGGTTTCTATAAGGGGTATACAGGACATATACTAATTGACGGAATTGACAATAAGAAAATAACACTTTCTTCTTTGAGAAATAATATTGGTATTGTGCAACAAGATGTGTTCTTATTTAACGGAACTATAGGTGAAAACATTCTATATGGAAGATTAGACGCAACTTATGATGAAATGGTTGAAGCCAGTAAAAAAGCTCGTATATATGATTATGTATGTACATTAAAAGATGGATTTGATACTCAAATAGGTGAACGTGGAGTAAAATTATCCGGTGGACAAAAGCAAAGATTATCAATAGCTCGTGTTTTCTTGAAAAACCCAGCTATATTGATTCTTGATGAAGCAACTTCCGCTCTTGATAATACAACGGAGATATTGATTCAGGAAGCGTTAGATGAGTTGTGTAAAGGAAGGACAACTTTAGTTGTCGCTCACAGATTATCAACAATTAAAAATGCTACAAAAATTGTAGTTATTTCCGAGGGCGTAATTAAAGAATACGGTTCTCATGAAGAATTAATAGCAAAAGAAAATGGTATTTACCATCAATTATATGATTTACAATTTAGGGTTAATGAAACAATTAAGAATTTAGATTTATCAATTAATTAGAGATTATTTTGTTTCTTTAAAGACACTTCCTATTTTGTCATTTATATAGAGATAATCCAAACTTAAGGGGTTATCGTTTAAGTTTATATATACTTTTTTGTTGCCTCTATAATATTTAATAAAAGAGGCTGCTGGATATACTTTAAGTGAAGTTCCACCGATTATTAGTAGATCAGCTTTTTCAATAGCATCTATCGCTGATATGATGTTATTCATATCTAATTCTTCCTCATAAAGAACGACATCTGGCTTAATAATGCTTCCACATTCATCACAGTGAGGGATTGAAGTGCTGTTTTTAATGCATTCTGCAGAAAAAAACTTATGGCATGATGTGCAATAATTTCGATGAATCGACCCATGTAATTCAATTACGTTTTTTGAACCAGCAATTTGATGCAAGCCATCAATATTTTGAGTAATAATTGTTATTTTTTTACCGCTTTGCTCCATTTCCGCTAATTTTTGATGGCAGGCATTTGGCTTAGCAGATAAGAACATCATTTTATTTTTATAGAAATCGTAGAATTCTTTTGTATGTGAATAAAAATATGTATGAGAAACGATTTTTTCAGCTGATAAATTTTTAGTGAAAATACCGCTAGCAGAGCGAAAATCTGGAATACCTGATTCGGTTGATACTCCTGCGCCACCAAAAAAGACAATGTTTTTAGCTTCATAAATATATTTTTGTAATGTTTCGAGATTTTTATTCATTAATGTATTCCTCATAAATAATTTTATCATTTTTTTGATTGATAATAATGATATTTATTTTTGATTTGTTTTATTAATAATTAATAAGTTTTTGGTCTTTGATAGATTTTATGTTACTTTAATATTTGAATTAGCATAAACATATTTTGATCTTTGTTTCGCTTTACTTTTTATGTGTAAAATAATAAACTAATTATGTCTTCAAAGATAACGAACTAAGAAGAGAAATCTTCACGCCACTCGTTTAGAAGACCGCGTAATCGGCGTACGAGATAAAAAGTAATTAAGAGCACTAAATGTGAATCAGGATGGTACCGCGGGAAAACCCGTTCCTGAATAGTGGTGCTTTTTTATATGGAGGTAGAATATGAGAAAAATGACATCAGATGAAATTCGTGATACTTGGCTTGAATTCTTTAAATCAAAGGAACATTATATTGAACCAAGTGCGTCGTTAGTTCCAAATAACGATCCAACTTTACTATGGATTAATGCTGGCGTTGCTGCATTAAAGAAATATTTTGATGGATCAGAAAGACCAAAGCACAGACGTATTACTAATGCGCAAAAATGCATTAGAACCAACGATATTGAAAACGTTGGTTATACGGCTCGTCATCATACATTCTTTGAAATGCTTGGTAACTTTTCTATCGGAGATTATTTTAGAGATGAAGTTATACCGTGGGCTGCTGAATTGTTGATGAATGAAAAGTATTTTGGATTTCCAGCGGATAAATTATACGTTTCATATTTCCCAGATGATATTAAGACTAAGGAATTATGGATTAAAAGCGGTATTGCTGAATCTCATATGATTCCACTTGAAACAAATTTCTGGGAAATTGGTGAAGGTCCATGTGGCCCGGATACAGAGATTTATTTTGATCGTGGTGAAAAGTATGATCCGGAAAATAAAGGTGAAGAGTTATTACGCAATGATTTAGAGAATGATAGATATATTGAATTATGGAATATTGTTTTTAGTCAGTTTAATTCGAAGCCTGGTGTTTCTCGTTCAGAATACAAAGAATTGCCATCGAAAAATATTGATACAGGAGCGGGCCTAGAAAGATTTGCTTGCGTTATTCAAGAAGCCGAAACTAATTTTGACACTGATCTATTTATGCCTTATATCACCTGGATAAAAGAGAGAAGTGACAAACCTTATGATGGAGAGAATAAATTAGCATATAGAGTTATTGCTGACCATATTCGTTCCGTTACCTTTGCTTTAGCTGATGGAGCGGTATTTTCTAATGATGGACGTGGCTATGTTCTTCGTCGTTTAGTTAGAAGAGCTATTAGATATGCGAATAAATTAAATTTAAGTACAGGTTCTTTGTCTGAACTTGTTAAGGTAGTTTGTTTATCGATGTCTCATTTCTATCCGTATTTATTGGATAATCAAGAACGTGTATCAAAGATGGTCTTATCCGAAGAAATGAAATTTGCCAAAACACTTAAGCAAGGTGAAAATATGTTGAATTCTTATCTTGAAAAGTCAGGTAATGTTCTTTCCGGTGAAGATGCGTTTAAACTATCCGACACTTATGGTTTCCCTCTTGAACTTACAATTGAGATATCTTCTGAAAAGGGAAAAACAGTCGATGTTGAATCATATAAAACTGAATTAGAGAATCAAAAGCAAAGGGCGAGAAATGCTAGAGGTGATAGAGAATCTTTTGGTTCTCAATCAAAAGATTTGATGGATTTCACTACAAAATCAATCTTTACTTATGATGAAAAAGTTATTACTTCTAAAGTTATTGCTTTATTTAAGGATGGTGTTAAAGTTGATTCATTAGATAGCGAGGGCGATGTAATCTTTGAAAGTACAAATTTCTACGCTGAATCTGGTGGGCAAGTTTCTGATATTGGTGAAGTAAAAAATGATAACTGTTCGATGAATGTTACAGGTGTTATTAAATCACCAAATAAGCAACATTTACATCATGTTGATGTTTTGTTTGGAGAAGTTAAAGTTGGAGATAGTTTTACTCTTTTACCAGACTTTAAGAGAAGACAATTAACTAGATGTAATCACTCAGCCGCTCACTTACTTCAAGCAGCTTTACAACAATGTGTTTCCAAAGACGTTCATCAAGCTGGTAGTTTTGTATCTCCAGATATGATGCGTTTTGATATTGCTTTTGATCGTAAATTAACTCAAGAAGAAATTGATAAAGTTGAGCAAAAAGTCAACGAAGTAATTCGTGAACATATTGATTGTCATACCGATTTAATGGAAATAGAAGAAGCTAAAAAAACTGGTGCTATGGCTTTATTCAATGAAAAATACGAAGATATTGTTAGAGTCGTCTCATTCGGCAATTATTCAAAAGAGTTTTGTGCTGGTACACATGTATCAAATACTTCTGACTTAGGTGTTTTTGTTATTGCGTCTGAGGAAGCTATTTCTTCTGGTGTAAGAAGAATTGTGGCATATACCGGACTTAAAGCCTATGAGTATTTGAAAGAAAAGCAAAACGAATTATTAGATATATGTAAGTTAGTTAATGTTAAATCTGATCGTGAAATTATTTCGAAGTTAAATTCGATTAATAACGATAAAGAAAGTATGCAAAATCAAATTAAGTTGCTTCAAGGTAAGATTGTATCTACTAAAATTAAAGAAATTAAATCTTCCTTTGAAGAATATAATGATTACCATTTATATTTAAGTATCATTAATGATTTCGCTCATGATCAAGTAGTTGATTTATCGAAAGCTATCGTAAATGATGACAAATCAATTGTCTTATTATTCAATTTAAAAGAGACAAAATCAGAATTATGTGTCGCTTTAGGGCAAAATGCTTTGAAAGCAGGACTAAAAGCGGGTATATTAGTTAAGTCTACATGTGCAGTTCTTAATGGCTCTGGTGGTGGTAAACCTGATATTGCTTTCGGTGGATTTACTTCTAAAGACAATATTGATGAAGCATGTAAGACATTTAAGGAGTTAATTCGTTAATTTAGGTTTAACTTCTAAGGGCAAAGTGCTCACATATTCAAAGAAATTCTAACGGAAAATTTTTCTTCTTTATAATTACTTTGATAGATGATAATGACTATCTATTCTAAAGCAAATAGTTTTTTGGAAGATAGTTCAAGTAAATTCGAAACTTATTTACAGAAAGGAATTAATAAATGAGTAAAAAGAACGTTATTGTATTAACTGATGAAACAGGAAAAGATGTTGAAGTTGAGTTATTGTTTAGTATTGTAAATCCAGACAATAATATTAGATATCTTTACATTGCTGACCCAGAAGATGCTGAAAGTGTAATTGTATTACAAAGTGATGAAGAAGGAAATATTGAACAAATTGGTGAAGATATTGAACCTGATCTTGAAGAATTCTTACAAGATACCTTCCAAGCTTTCCAAAATGGTGATTTAGTTCAAGTAGGTGAAGATGGTGAGATGGTTGAAACCTCATCGCATGAAGTTAATTGTTCTTGCGGAGAGAATGGTGAATCTTCTTGCTCTTGTTGCTGTGGAGATGCAGATAAAGAAGAGTCTTGCTCTTGCGGTTGTTCTTGCTCCTCAAATAAGTAACTAATTAAGTTGTATGTTGTGCATTAACATACAACTTTTCTTTTGGTTATAGTAAAATATATATATGATTTCGAAGGAGATAAAAGATGAAAATTGTATCATTTAATGTTAACGGAATAAGAGCAATATTAGGTAAAGATTTTGAAAGAGATTTTAAAGAACTTGACGCTGATATTTTTGGAATTCAAGAAACGAAGTTTACTGAAGATAGTCATGATAATTTTCCTTTTAATCCTGAAGGATATAATGTCTATTGGACAAATTCTAAAGTTAAGAAAGGTTATTCAGGAGTAGCGGTCTTTTCTCGACTTAATCCGTTATCAATAAAGTACGGCTTAATCGATGGTAAGTACGATGAAGAAGGAAGAGCGATAACCTTAGAATTTGATTATTTCTATTTTGTATGTTGCTATGTTCCTAATTCTGGTGAAGAACTAAAACGTTTAGGTTTTAGAGTCGCTTTTGAAAACGACTTAAGAGAATATTTAAGTTCGCTAGATAAAATTAAACCGGTTGTATACTGTGGAGACTTAAATGTTGCTCATGAAGAGATTGATTTAAAGAATCCAAAGACAAATACGCATAATGCAGGATTTACTGTTGAAGAAAGAACGGAGTTCACCAATCTTCTTTCTATGGGTTTTGTTGATACTTTTAGAAAGATACACGGAGATGAAGTTAAGTATTCATGGTGGAGTTATCGTTTTAGAGCTAGAGAGAAGAATTCTGGGTGGAGAATTGATTATTTCGTTGTTTCAGATAGAATTATGAACTTAGTAAATAATTCTGAAATTCATAATGAAATTTTTGGTTCAGACCATTGTCCTATCG
>JAEWSJ010000001.1 GCA_023398335.1 Bacillota bacterium | reverse complement strand
TCTTACGGCGAAGAGACGGTTTCTCATGACTCAAAAGACGGTTTATGATTTAAAATTGCTCGTTATCTTTTTGAAAAAGTCGGTTATGTTTTTCAAAAAGTTGGTTATGTTTTACCAAAGTCTTGCTGCTCCTTGTTGCTCCCCAGTTCATTGGTTAATAATATATAAATCTGCTCTTGACAAGATTTGCCTGATTCATAATGTCAAAGGGTGAATTTGTAAAATTAGTTCTACTACGTGGCCAACTGAACTTTTTTATCCTCTTTGATTCTTACATAGTTCTACCTTGAACTGTATATTAATAGTTTGGTCACCATTAAAATACTAAAAGTTAATAATATGCACAACTTGTTTTCTAACATGTTTTAGTGAATTAATTCCGCCAACGGGTATACTACATTGAATATTGCCGTGATGAATCTGCCTTATGGTGTGGCGATGGAATCTCGCAATGGATTTGCTGTTGTACTCAACTATTCGGATTAACCTTATGAGTTTACATTACCTACCGGAGCAAAAGTCTTAATTGGAAGTGCTGTTATACCTACAGCCGGAGTACTCGTTTACAAGATTTAGAAGAGGTAACTCCTTTCTGCTTGCTATACGTTCTTTGCCTTTATTCTACGTATTTTATACAACCATAACATCCCCATGTTTTAGACTGAAACATGGGGATGTTGTGGTTTGTCATGACCTACTATAAAAAGTTTCGTCTTTCTTCATTGAACTGATTAATAACTATTCTACAGTGGATAAGATTATTATTTTGAAATACTACTTATGCTATTTTTAAGAATTATATGAGATGTTGCTTGGTAATCGTTCTAAGCCATGAGGCTTGGCTTTATCCATTACAGTTGTTAAATTGATTTTCATTAATACAAATAAAAAATTAATTATATAAAAAGAAAAATATAAGATCAAAAGAAAGAGTATTAAAAGCAAATAAATTATTCTGTTGTGCTGATAAATGATGTTTATTTGTATTTAAGTACGAAAAACACATTGTAATGATATCCAAATATAAAATGGTGTCTTTGTTAACCTGCATTATAGTATTCAGCTTACTTGTTAATCCGGTGAGTGGAATATTAGATGTTCCTCATCAGTCATGTCTGTTTGCCGTTTCTTTTTTATCAGGATTCATCGGCCTGTTATTCTATGTTTGGATTGTGTATCTTGTTATTTCACATAAAGGTCAGGATATACATAGCTTGTCTACTAAATTCGTATTGGTTGCAGTACTCCTATGGGGGCTATTTTCTTACCTAGACCAATCTTTTCCTATTTTAGTTATTATGGTGATAGCGTTAGTGGAGATGTCCAACCAGTGGCCAGGAATTTATATGCTTAAATGCTTTCCCTATCCGCATAGGCCTTTAAAGGCCGGCATCTTTGTGGTGGTATTCTGGCAGGGTTTTATATTAGTGAAAATGTATCAATGTCATCGGCTGCTTTATCGCACTGTCCATTGCGCCCAAGGCAAAGGCCATATTCCGCAATTCAACCATGACGGATGCCAATTGGGCTATCTTGGAGAAAATGATTAGTAAGATCATGGAAAACTGCATGGAGCAATCACTGTACGAAGAATTGTCGAAAAAGCTTGGTGGCAAGACGATGAGTATTGAGTTCAATGGCGGTGAGGAATCATCTTTTAGCTTTGACGGAAGCACCGCGGGTATCAGTCTTGATGCCACGGGAGAGAGCAATCGCCTTTTTTACGAACTGTGGCACGCTCATCAGGCTTACGGAGAAACAAGCTCGGCATATTCCAATTATAAATACGATGACGATAGAATGGGATTACGTAATTTTACTAACTTAAGGAAATTAACTATAAATTGCTAAATATGAAAACAATAATAACAATTATCAGTATGCTATTTTGTGTGTCAATGTTTGCACAAACAAACTTTTATGAAGTCACCAAAACCTTTCATGAGAATGGATACACTTACCAGTGTGATGTTCCTCCGGGCAAACTTGTAACGCTCTATAATAAAAGTAATACGCTGACCTATATGAGCCAGGTGTATATAAGTAGTGGTGAGATTCTGCCTGTTGACAATCGTGTTGGATTGCTAGAGGACGATTCATGGACCAAGCTCAAATGCAAGTCAATCGTAAATAATGCTTTCTCTGTCACAGAAAAGCTGAGGATGAAAGGTCATGGTCTCACGACGAGTATGTACATTAGTCCTAAAACGGGAAAAATAATTGAAGTGGATTTTAATTTTACCTCTTTTAGTCCTTATGCCACTGTTCCAGTGTCGGTTTATCGTAAAATAGAATTGGAACTGAAAAAGAATATCTGGTTTACTCCTACCGCAGAAGGCAAGAAGCTGAATTATTTGATTCGATTTTGGAATCAGGAAGTAAAGTGATTTATTCATTTATCCGATAGAAGACGAAAAGTGCTATCTATCGGATGATATTTTTTCTCATAAATTGCTAAATATGAAAACAATAATGATGAAATGTTTATTTGGGCTTGGATTTATCTTATTGATAGGGTGTGGCCCTGATCCTTCAAGACTGGATATAGATGAGTGTTGCCGACAACATGGCATCAATCTATATGCTTATTTTTATGTGGAAAACGATAAAGTTGTCAAGGAGGGAGAGAATCTGGATGGTACTTTTTCACTTAGCGAACAGTGGGTGAATAAATTGTGTGTTCCGCTAGCATTTTAACAGGCAATGAAAGATGGGGAAATAGATGAGAATATGTCCTTGAGTAAAATTATAACAGTTAGAATTTTGTACGAGAAAACGATTCCGGAAAATCTGTTTCGAATAAAAGAGGACTCTCCTTCTCTTTTTTATTGGAACGGAAACGAGGCTCAATAGTATATGATGCGTATGTTGCGCAGAATCTCAACCGATAAATTACAACGATTCAAAGAAAAGACACGATAGTGAGCTTCCTGCGATCATTATATTGACGACGGGATATGAGAGAAGAAAAATTATCTTTGTATTCATTCAATTTAGAAAACAAAAAGCTTTCACTATCTATGCCTATTGATTCGGCAGCAAGGCTTAAACTGATCACTTCTAAGTCAGAGAACTTAGGGACGATTCCTCTGCGGGAGTATATTACCTTTTTCATTTACTAAATCAGCAAAAAACGTCTTGCATATATCAAGAAATTTAGTGAATAATTGAACTGTATGTTAATAGTTTGGTCACCATTAAAATACTAAAAATTAGATAGTTTTGTTCTTAACATTAATTAGTTATTGTCTTGTTAGTAAGTAATTATCGTTTCATTAAATGATAAAATGATATTGAATATCTGTGTGTTGAATGTTAGTGAACAAAAACATACTGTAAGTAAATGACTGTAATTGTTTGTTTGACTGTGTTTTATATTTTTTATATTGCCAATCAATATATATATTTGAATTAGTAAAAGTAAATAATGAAAACTATTTTATCCTTACTAATGTTGATTTGTATGTGCGCTTGTGATAGCGAATCTGAGGATTTTATTTATAAGGAATACGAGTTACCGGCCAAGGCTGGTGCTTTGGATTTAAATATTGAGACAGATAAGGCTGTACTAATTAACGATGAGGCTGAATTTCAA
>JAEWSJ010000008.1 GCA_023398335.1 Bacillota bacterium | reverse complement strand
AAATTCGTATTTATCGGAAAACCATCATTACCTACCGAACTCCATAACGCTGTTCCAAATTCTTGTTCCTGTGCATTTGTTAGTAAATTTAATCTGCGAAGAACATCTAAAGAGGTTAAGGCTATTTCTTTTGTTGTGGCGTTATGTGTTAAATAAGAAAGCAGTTTTTCTATTCTTTTATTTACATCAATATTCTTGTTATTGTTTTGGGGGATTTTGTCTATGTTGAGCAAGCAAAGCGGGTCAATAAAAAAATCTGTTTCGTCAGGTTCTAAAATAATGGGAAACTCTAATAGGTCAGGAATTAAATTATATTGTTCTTCAATGCTAAAGGATGTTATAAGTTTTTGAACTAACTTGTAAATGCCTGTATATGTTGATTTTGATGTGCTATATGATACATAAAGTTCTCTAATAAATAATAGTAATTCCTTTTTAACTTCAAAACTGCACTTTACGCAAAGTCTGGATAACGCTTCAGGAAGAAGAGTCGATAATGAAATGGCAAAGTTTTCACGGTAGAAGGCTTCACTTTTTTGTCTTTCAATTTCTGTATTTCTTAGGGCTTTTAAATAAAAAATAACTAATTCATCACACCTTTTTTGGCTGTAAAAAGCCAAGGATCGTCTACTCCAAATATCATTAATAATTTTTGTATTTCCTGATCTAATAAACGAAATAAAAGCCCAATTAGGTGAATAGTCTGAAATGCATATTATAGCACTTTTTGCAGATTTATCTCCAAATGTAATATTAGATATTTTAAGAGGAATACCTGTTTCTTCTATATATCTGAGAAAAGAGTATGCATCCATTGTATAAGTGGGGCTATTGTCTAGATAAAACGTCCGACTTTTACTACCAATCTCAAAATTATATTTTGTGTCATATTCATTTTTATTTTCGGAGTTATTGTTTAACAGGTATTCAAATGTTTTTAGTTCTCCCCAAGGGTCGCATTTATATTGGGCTAGTGTATTCCAACGTTTGGAATATTCTTTTGTTTCTTCTAACTTTTCAGAGTTATGGAAAAGGTATAGTGCTCTTTTTACGTATTGCAATAATTGCAGAATATATGATTCTTGTGAAATTAAAAGATAGTCATTATTGATAGGCTTTAGCGTTAATCTATTCCTTACTTCATTTAAAGATGTTTCTAGTATCTTTTCGGCCTCCTTTGTTTCTCCTAGCTCTGCCATTAAACCAGCTCTTTTAGCTTCCCAATATGGAAGTGCTGTGTTCGTAGGCCAGTTATTCAGTTCCTTGCGTACTGAAGATATATCTAGTACGAATATGAAATATAAACAGCGCTCATAACAGTATCTAGCAAGTAATTCTGCAGATAGTTTCTTTTTTATAGAATCTATTTTTGCAGCCAATTCATTCCATTTATCATTAATATTTTCTTCCCGATAATATCGCAACATAGAAAGTTGTAGTTCAATCCAATATGATGTGATTGATTCCCAATTAATGCCATCATTCTCTTGTGGAGTATTAGCATTTTTAATTTGAAATATGTTCGGAAATGGATTGTATCTTGAAATGGCAGTTTCGTAGTACTGAATCCATTCATTTAAAATAGGGAATAAGCATTTCTCTATTCTCCAATTGAATTCATATAAGAATGTGAGTGCTAATTCAGGTTCAAGATTATTGATTTTATTAATGTAGTATCTGTGAGTTGACTTATATAGTTTGTCACGGCTGTCTTTGGGTAGTATAAGCCAATTAGGATATTCTTCTCTTGTTTGTTTCCAGATATCAATTATTTCTTTGAATTGGTTAGATATATTTTTTAGGTCATTAAAATTAACTCCTTCTTCATATTTGGGATAATTAAAATCGTTTTCTGTTTTATTCCCTTTGGCTCTGAGATTCTCTATGAATATTTTCAATGCGTCGCTATGCTTTTCAGAGTAACAAGTTAAATCAACGGGTATAACGTTTCTACATTCCAATAATTTTCTTTCTCCTTCTGAAAGAGACAGTACCCCTATTAAATATATTTTCGGTGAATTATCTTTGCCTAAATTGTCACGTATCCACCCAATCCATTTTTGAAAATTGGGATCGTTACCCGAGAAGCCAGTTAAACAGAGTGTGTTTTCAAGTAATGATTGTTGCACGGTGTTTACAAACGGGGCAAAATCGCGGGGATACTTACGGTAATCTTCTTCTGTAATAATAAATGGTCTATCTGAAGGGAAACTGCCGTGCAACTTGATGATTCGAGGCTTAGTTGACCAAACCAAATCTTCTTTGTTTATAACAGTTTCATAACGTTGTTCTAATATTTTTTCTGCAGTTCGCTCTAGTAGCGTATCGTAATTCGTTGTGAAAACATCTGTCCAAGGCAGTTGTAATAACATTCTATGTAGTTCAGAAGGCTGGTATTCTAAATCGGGAATCTCATCTTGCAAAAGTTTGTTTAGTGCAGCTCTCCCTACGGTAACTTCAACCTCTTCAGCCAATTTTAAAACATCTAAATAGCATTTTTTATCTTCACTTGGAGCCGAACCATGAACCTTTTTATAGAAACAATCTCCTAAGTCACTCCATGAAGGAAATTTCTTTGAACTTGTTCCATCACATTGTGCATTCATGCTGAAGCCGGCACCAACCATTAGGCTGGCATGTCCGTTGTATAATTTTTCAGCGATATCATTCAGGTAAATTTCAATATCCGTCACCTTTTCCATGCTCATGTTTTTTGTCTTGTTACTACTCTTTTAAGTGAACTTATAAGATACAAATATAAATAAATCAAATGGATTTACCTCCCATAAAGTTCTATTTTTTTTATCTTATATACGAATAACTGTTATGCATTTATTCATTCAACTTAACTTCTCCTCCTCCTTTTCCTCTTCTTCTTCAAAATGATTTGCGACTCCGGATATTTTTCCAGCTCATCATCATCTACCACCATGAAAACGAGATTTTTATCCTCGCTGATTACTTTTGAAATAATGCGTGCCAATTTGTGTAAAATGAAGTCGTAATTCATTTCACTCAGGCAGCAATTTATATTTTTATGAATAGTTTTGAGGTTTGGAGATACTCCTTTCTGGGTTTTGCGTATTGATTTGCTACTAGTTCCGCACCTTAGTTCTATTTCGCGCATGGAGAGTGAAGCGTGTTTTGAAAGCCTATTTATTAGGTACAATGCTACATTTACCGTATTACTATAAAGCCTAGTCTCGAAATCTTGTTTCTTGTTCTTTTTTCTGTTAGTCATTATTCTATAATTGGTTGTTTGCTGCAAAAATAATTTTTAAAAAAATGATAGGTGCAGGACTTTTGTCCGGCACTTATATGAAAATAACTTCTTTTCTTTGCGCCAATGAAAATCATTAAATCATTTTGATATGAAAAATAGTCAATATTTCCTTCACGACTGCTGTGCACGCAACAATGCCAAGATGCTTTCCCTTACTGCCGACAAAGGTTTGGAAGGTTACGGAGCCTACTGGGTGCTGTTGGAATATCTTCGCGAGCAAAGCGATTACTACATGCCCTTGTCTTTGTTACCATCTTTGGCCAAACAATTGGGCAAATTCACTCAATGGGTGGAAGAAATAGTTTGTAATTACGGCTTATTTGTGCTG
>JAEWSJ010000005.1 GCA_023398335.1 Bacillota bacterium | reverse complement strand
TTAATACCTTTAATGCACTCTCCGGACAAAATCTGAATTGGTTTTGGAATGTTTGGTATTACCAGCAGGGCGGCATCCCCGATTTGGCGATAGACAAAGTGACTCGTGAGACCGGCAAAGTGCAAGTGATTGTTGTCAATAAGGGTGATTTTCCGTTGCCCGTTGTTCTTTCGTTTTACAGTGGCGACAAAGTAGTGAAAACGATTACGCTACCGGCACACCGCTGGCTGGAACAGCATAACAAACCCATCACTGTTTCAATTGATTCAAAGGAAGATATAACAAGCGTTACGCTGGGCAACGAATACATTCCCGATGCCGATGGTTCGAATAATAAACGTTAAACCGTTTCTTTCTTTTCTTGTAACAGATACTTCTACTCAAAAGCGAAATTAGGCAGTGTGAAGCCCAATGGCAACCTACCTTTGATGTGCTGGATAATTGTGGACTGTGAAGAATAATTGTGCATCGAGAAATAGCGATCAACCTCAGAAAATCACCTCGCCAACAGACTCTGTGTGGCTGTAAACCGTAGTTATTAGGACTGATGTAGAAAGGCTACTATATTACCGTCACCAAATCGAAAAATGCCTATCTTGAAATTGTGGTAAAGTAGGAAACTCCGTTGCAACTGTTTGAACAGTACAACGCTGAATTTGCAAAGAAAGTTGGCATAACCTGCTCAGAAGTTAAGCGAACATTTGCGAATAGTACAGTTATGCAAAAGTATAGGATTAATGGTAGAAATCATTAAAACGCTAATTAACGGCGAAGCGGTAGCGGTACAAGTAAACTACATTTGTTCGAATACGACCAAAATTTCAATGCTCAAGACGCTAAATTGAAACTATTCAAAGAACAGAATAGATACGAAAAGTTCTGTCTTTCCCTTAACAGCCCGAATTTCATTGATTGGTTAAGGAGAAATATCAAGCACAAAACAAGTGATAAGACAGCATGTCAAGCCTCGACAAAGATGGAATAAAGTAAGAATAAGGGTTTTATTAGATGAGGTTTTTGAGCATCAAAAATGTTATTCTTGTTTTTTGAGTAGAAAACATGAAGATATTTCTATCTTTGTGAATAGAAATATAGATCAAACATTATGACAAGATCAGAGTGTGAAATATTATTGCAAGAAACTTTTAAATTACCTGCGTTCTATGATGAACAGTGGAAAACCATTGAGAAGATACTTAATGGTGAAAGAGTTTTGTTAATTGAGAAAACCGGATTTGGTAAATCACTTTGCTTCCAGTTTCCAGCGACTGTCTTCAAGGGGACAACAGTCATTTTCTCACCATTGATTGCGCTGATGCGAGACCAAGTAAAGAAATTACAATCTCTCGGAATAACTGCAAAATGTATTAATAGTGAGCAGTCAATCGAGGAGAATTCTCTAATTATCAACGAAGCAAAGCAGGGGAAAGTAAAGATCCTTTATATAGCTCCAGAACGACAGGAGAATAGCGAATGGATTGAAGCTACTCGACAAATGGATTTATCGATGATTGTTGTTGATGAAGCGCATTGTATTTCTGCTTGGGGGCACGATTTTCGTCCCGCATTTAAGCGTATTATAAACCTTGTGAAATTATTGCCGAAAGGGTTGCCTGTTCTTGCAACGACCGCAACAGCTACAAAACCAGTAGAACAAGATATTGCTAATCAGATTGGGAATGGAATTTCTATTATTCGTGGGAACCTAATGCGTGATAATTTCAAACTTTTTGTTATTAAGGTTAATTCAGAAGATGAGAAAATGATTTGGTTGGGTGAAAATATGAAGAAGTTGCCGGGGTCTGGTATTTTATACACCGGTACTCGCGTTGATACTGAAATTTACTCTAAATGGTTTAATTATCTAAATATTTCTTCTACAGCTTACAACGCAGGACTTGATATAGCCTCTAGGATTGCGATTGAGAACGGATTGATGCAAAATAAATGGAAATGTATTATTTCTACCAATGCATTAGGAATGGGCATAGATAAACCAGATATCCGTTTCATTATTCACACCCAAATTCCACAATCGCCTATTCATTATTATCAGGAAATCGGACGTGCAGGCAGAGATGGAAACCCTTCATATATTATACTCTTTTACAATCCCTCTGAAGATAAAAAACTTCCAGAAGCATTTATTGAAGGTGGAAGGCCATCAATAAGAAAATATCAAAAAGTAATTGATGTTATAAAAACGGGATTACTTGGAGAGAGGCAGATAATAAAGCTAACCAATCTAAAACAAACTCAATTCAGAGTTATTAAGGCTGATCTTGTAGAACAAGGTATTATTAGAGAGGTTACGTATGAGGGAAGTAAGAAATATGAATTTATACCTAACTCTGAGCCATTAAGTACCAAAACATTTGAGGAATTGAGAGAAACAAAAATGCAAGACCTTGAAAAAATGATTGAATATGTAGAAACAACAAGTTCAAGAATGAAATTTTTATGCGATTATTTGGGAGATTGCTCAAATTATAATTATACAAATTGCGATAATACAGGCGAAAAGAAATTTCAGGTTATTGTAACTTCGGAATGGGTTAATTATTTGCGAAATTTTAGAGAAAATTATTTTCCAGAACTGGTAGTAGAATCACGTGGCTCAAATATTGTGAATGGTGTCGCAGCTTCATATTATGGAGTGACACATGTGGGTGATGCTATTCACCGATCAAAATATGAAAATGGTGGTGATTTTCCTGATTTTCTTGTAGAATTAACATTAAAATCATTTCGTAAGAAGTTTGGTGATGAACCCTTTGATTTAATTCTTTATGTACCTCCTACGAAATCAGGTGATTTGGTAAAACACTTTGCGGTAAAATTGTCGCAAGTTTTAAAAATTCCAATTTCTCACAATTTGCAAAAAACACGAGAGACCAAAGAACAAAAGATATTTGAAAATAGCTATCTCAAGCAGGATAATGTCAGTGAAGCTTTCTCTTATATAGATCCAAACGAAATAATTGGGAAAAAAGTTATTTTGTTCGATGATATTTGTGATAGTTGTGCGACGGTTAAAGAAATAGGGAAATATTTAACGAATTTAGGCGTAGTCAAAATAGCGCCAATAGTAATAGCAAAAACAGTAGGAGGTGATTTAGTATGAATGCAGAAGCAGCATATTGGATGGCGTTGGCACATGAATTGCCCGCTTGGAGCTTTTCTAACAAAAACGGTTGGAAAAACGAAGATAAAATGAATCTTATTATTCAATTTTATCACGATAGAAAAATGTCAATCACTGATTTTTTTGAATTATCTGAAGAATCATTGAAAGATGGATTTCAACTGAATGATTCACGTATAAATGATTTGAAAAACGTAAAATCTTCACTTACAAATTATGCTTTTATCGCAGAGAACTTGCAAAACAGTGGCATTGAAGTTATTCCCATCGTATCTTCAGAATATTCAAAAACGCTGAAAGAAAATCTGAAGAAATCAGCACCGATGATTTTGTATGTCAAAGGAAATAAACAAATTATGCAGAAAGAATCCATTGCTATTGTTGGCTCAAGAGACGCTTCCGAGGTTGCATTGAATTTCACCAATAATATTGCAAAACAGGCCGGCGAAGAATGGAAAGTTGTTGTTAGCGGGTTTGCAAAAGGCGTTGATAAGCAGGCATTGGATTCATCTATTGCGTGCAAAGGACAAAGTATAATAGTGTTACCACAAGGCATAATGACTTTTGAGTCAGGTTTTAGAACGTATTACAAGCAAATTATTGATGGTGATGTTTTGGTACTAAGCACTTTTCATCCGAAAGCAGGATGGGGAAAGGAATTGGCAATGGCTAGAAATCCCATTATTTATGGACTTGCTAAAGAAATTTACGTAGCAGAATCAAAACCTTCAAAAAATCGTCAAGGGAAAGAAACTAAAGGTGGAACTTATGCAGGCGTGATAGATGGATTGAATAAAGGGCGAATTATTTATGTGCGAAAGCCTGATGTTTTCGAAAAGAATGACAATGATTTTTTTATTCAAAGAGGTGCTGTAGCGGTGGACTTCAATGGTAACAAATTAAGTAACTACGTAACAAAAAAAGACATTTCAATTGTTGCAGAACCACAATTTCTATATAAATCATTTGAAGATAATATTAAAGAAATTCTAGAGAAAGGACAATTGTCTGCTAGTGATATTCTTAAAATACTTAAGCTGGATTGGAAGTTAGATAAATTAACGAAAGAATTAAAGAAGTTAGATTTTGTTGAGATTAGAAAAATAAGTAATAAAAATTATTTTTCCTTGAAGGGAACTAATTTGCCAAGTTTATTTAATTTTTAATCGTCCACATTTTTAGTGGACACTAATGAGTTTTGCAGGTAAGTAATGCGATGAAACAATCTATTAAATATTACATGTGATGAAAAGAAGGTCCTTTGTTATTCTTGCCCTTATGGGGATTTTTATCGGATTCGTTTTAAATAATATATTGAAACCATACCTTATTGATCATGGACTAAAGGACTTTCATTTAGTAGATGTAGGCAATGGCTTCTTTTTTATGGCGTCTGCCTATTCAATAACAAATGCTTTCCATTATAAAGAAATGTCATGGAAACAGCTCATTTCTTTTACTGCTGTCTCAATCTTGTTTTTTATTCCATTTAAAAACATTCCTGCTATTATAGGAGCTGTATTGGGTTGGGTAACTATTTGTACTTTCTCAATGTATGTAATCAAAAGGAAGAAGGTCGAATGAATGGGCTAAACTTAGGGCTTCCCGACAGCTATAACGAGATTTGATATTAATGTGATTGATATATAATAAAAGCCGTTTGCCTATATCTGTCAAATGATGACAGAAAGGCAAACGGCTTTAACTATTTTATTCTCTTACTTATTTGCTTTCCTCTTCGCGGTCAACTTTAATTAAGCCTCCGGTTGACGGGTCAAATAAAACCTTGATGGTCGATTTCTTAT
>JAEWSJ010000027.1 GCA_023398335.1 Bacillota bacterium | reverse complement strand
TACACTAATTACTGTACCTGGTGTGAAGTTTACGGATATTTCTGCAGGAAATGATTATTCCATGGCGTTAAGCACTGCAGGTGATTTATATACTTGGGGTGATAATAGCAATGGTCAATTAGGAGATGGTTCAACAAATGGTAGATTAATCCCCGTTATTGTTATATGTTATTTGTTGTAGAAGTATAAACAAACGGAATTGTTATTTATTAATAAGTAATTTAATAATAAAAAATTATTTATGAAGGAAGGACATCTGATTTAGTTAGGTACCCTTCCTTTTCATTTACCTCATTTTCATATAGTGTTGAGAATTCAATACCGTTATCATTTAATAAAATTCCAAATAGTCTTGAATACATTTCTAAGCCGATATGTTTTTTGATTCTTTAATCTTTTCACTACTAAATTAGAAATCATGGATTTCAGTAGTATTCCTATTTTGAAATGTAATGAAGGTCAATGAGTTTTAAGATTTTCTTTTTATTAACAAGTTTACCAAAAACAGTATCAACTTGAGCAACTAGGCAATCATTCTCCGAAGAATATTTAATATATTCTTCATATCTTCTTCCGCTTAAAAGTTCTATATCTATTATTATTATAGTTCTTTTATTAGATTTTAGAGCGTTAAATCTAGTTCTAATTGAATCAAGTAGATTGGCGTTTAATAAATCTCTTCTTAAATATGATCTTACAGTATATTCACTTACTGGAATCCATGCTTTATGATTATCATAAATTATTGAGATAGATTGACCTTGTCTTAAAGGATAATTAGAACGCTTAGTGCAAGCAACTGTATAATCCAGTTCTAACTTTTAACACTTTAAAATTTCTAGATATTTCTCTTGAAATAGAAGAAACAGGCACATTAAGAAGTTTTGCAATCTTTCTTAATGAATAATTGAAGTTTGAATATTGTTCGAGTTTAATCCTTGAAGATTCTGTAAAATGTGTTATGGTAATGACATCATGTATATTTCAATAAATGCACACCATAAAAATATAATATTGTTTCATATTGCAATACGTTCGCTACTCATATGTTGCTTTATCAATTTAGATTAACAATTTTTAAATAAATTGCTAAAAATTCTTGCGTGTATAACAAATTTATCATATAATATCTTCTGGCAAGACAGTAATGTCTGGTAGAAAAAGAGGTGAGTAAATTGCCAAAGATTATCGTCCGTGAGGGTGAAGGAATCGATGATGCAACACGTCGTTTCAAAAAAATCGTTAATAGATCTGGCGTTTTAGCTGATATTAAGAAGCATGAAGCTTTTTATCCAAAAAGTTTAAGACGTAAGATGAAATCAGAACAAGCTAGACGTAAAGCTAGATAATTCGATTAACATAAGCGCTATAATTAGCGCTTTTTTATATATAAAGGTATGGAAGTATTTGGATTAATATGATAATATTTACTTATATGTACAAAGGAGTTATTTATGAATGATACTTATGAAAGACTTTCTAAAATTGTTGAAAAGAAAATTAAATGTAAAGATGTAAAACTTGAATCTACATTAACTGAGTTAGGTTTAGATAGTCTTGATAAAGCTGAAATTATGATTAATATTGAAGATGAATTTGGAATTGAATTTGATGAAAGTGAAATGCTTGATGTTAAAACGGTTCAAGATTTATTAGATATTATTTCTAAAAAAGTTGCTTAATTTATTCTGCTAATTAAATAAAACGATTGTTTTTTATTATTTATATATAATATTTAACAATCGTTTTTTGTTTCTTTTGACAACTATGCGTACATATTATAAACTTGTGTTGCACGATACTTCTATAAGAAGATTGTAGCAGGAGAACAAAATGATACTTTTATTAGATTTAGGTAACACCAATCTTTATGTTGGGGTGTACCGTGAACGTAAACTCGTATGTTCATATCGAACTTACGCAGAACGAACAAGGTCAAGTTTTGAGTTTAAGGAATCTCTATCGCAGTTCCTAATAATTAACAAGATTGACGTGTCTTTAATTGATGGGGCAATCCTATCAAGTGTTGTTCCTTCAATGAACAATAGTATTCTAGAAGCGGTAGAATTATTGATTGGAAAACAATGTAAACTTGTTTCCAGTTCATTAAAGTCAGGATTAGCAATTAGAATTGATAATCCAGCAGAATTAGGTTCTGATTTAGTTTGTGATTCAATAGGTGCGATAAATGATTACAATGAAGATTGTTTAATTGTCGATCTAGGAACTGCAACTAAATTAATGTATGTTACAAAGGAAAAAGTTTTCCATGGCTGTGTAATTGCGCCTGGAATAAAAATAAGTTTTGAGTCTATGCTTTCTTCCTCAGCTCAATTGGTTGATATTCAAATTAAAGCTCCGGACCATGTTATAGGTAAAAATACATCTGATTCAATGAATTCAGGTGTTGTTTTTGGTCATGTTGAGATGATTAATGGATTATGTAAGAGAATTGCAAAAGAGGCTGGTAAACCACTTAAAAAGATTTTAACTGGTGGAAATTCAATTTATGTTAAAGGTTTGTTAAATGATGAATTTATCTATAATGATAAATTGATTTTTGATGGATTATATGACATTTTTATGAAAAACAATTAGGAAATAGATAAAAAATGAAAAGAAATAATACTATATATTCGATGACTTTATTAGCCTTGCTAATTGCTATAGTTTTTGTGTTGGACTTAACTGTAGGTGCTGTAAGTTTTGGTGGCTTTACTATTACTTTGGTTGGTATTCCTGTTGCTATTGCAGCATGTATATTTGGACCATATGTCGGATGTTTGATGGGCTTTTTCTGGGGTGTAACTTCAATAATAAAAGCTGTAACTGGAATTGATGCGATGGGCGTTCAATTAATGTCAATTAATGTTTTTGGCACAATCTTTACTTGCTTTGTTCCACGTATGATTGACGGCTTATTAGCTGGTTACTTATATAGATTAATAAGTAAGGTTGATAAAAAAGGTTACGTTAATGCCTGTGTTACCTGTGCTTCGGTAGCAGTAATGAATACAATTCTATTCTTAAGTAGTTTAGAGTTATTCTTCTGGAATACAGATTATATTATTAGCTTCAGAGAATATTACGGAACAGATAATGTAATTATCTTCATGGCGTTAGTTGCTTCATGGAATGCTTTATTAGAGATTGGGTTTAATCTTGGCGTAGGCGCTGCGTGTGTGTTTTCCTTAAATAAGATTGCTTCTTACTTAGGAGTGAAATCTATATTTACAAAAGATAAAACAAAAGTTGAAACAAAAGAATAAATAATCAGACACGGAAAAAGGACCGAATGGTCCTTTTTAACTAGTTTGATTTAGTTGAATTTGCCGTTATGATAAACTGTTTGAACATCTTCGAGTTCGTCAAGAGCATCAACGAAATTCTTTAACTTTTGAGCTTCTTCGCCTTCAAGTTGAACATATTGATTTGGTACTAAAGTAACTTCATTGGTATCAAACTCAGTAATCTCAAGTTCTTTTAATGCATCGACAGCAGCTTGTAAATCTTTTGGTGCAACTAAGACTTCAATTTCACCATCTTCGATTGTAACTTCCTTAACATCGACATCAGCCATTATTAAGGCTTCTGTAACTGCATCTTTATCTGCACCCTTGAAATCAAGGACGCCGTATTTATCAAATGCAAATGATACTGATCCGGAATTACCAATTTTACCACCTTTGTGGTTAAAAACAGCTCTAACTTCGGAGAAAGCACGATTGGTATTATCCGATAATGTATCGACGATTACCATTGCGTTACCAGGTCCGAAACCTTCGTATCTTCCTGGTGTGTAGCTAGCAGAATCTTTGCCTTTGGCTCTCGAAATAGCTCTTTCAATAACATCTTTAGTAATACCTTGACCTTTGTATTTTTCTAAAACTGCTCTTAAGGCTAAATTTGAACTTGGATCAGGTTCTCCTGACTTTGCTGCCATATAAATTTCTTTTGATGCACGCATATAAAGTGCACTTCTTTTTGCAGCTGTGGCAGCCATTGACGCTGCTCTTACTTCATGAGCTCTACCCATATTAAATTTTCCTCCATAAAAAATAAGTAAAAAACCTATACTTAAATATTTTAACACTTTTACAGTGTCGATAACCACCTTTTTTTACTAATGTTAGTTATTTTTCACGCTGTTTTTGGCTTTTTTGATCGGTGCGTTTTATTAATTCTATCGTAAACTTTTATAAATATAATTTAAAAAATAATCCAATATAATAAAATTCCTAAGAACTGTAACATAGTTCCTAACAAATCAAACAAGTGCCAGATCGAATGAAAATACTTGATCTTTTTGCCTAAGGCGTAGAATATTACTCCGATTGTATAAGAAATACCACCGAAGAGAATTAATAACATACCACTGGTTGTTAATGTTTCTATCATCCAGGAGTAAGTGAATATTACTGCCCAACCACAGCAAATATAGAGAGTATAAGAGATAATTTTTACTGGTAACTTTTCCATCATAATGGCGTTGAATATCAATCCGATTAAACAACCACCTAACACAATTCCTAAAAGAATGTAATTATATGGTGCGTATTTTGAATAGACTGATAGACATAAAGGAAGATAGGTTCCAGAGATAAGAATATAGATAGTGCAGTGATCGAATATTCTAAATACTACTTTTCCTTTGTTGATAAATAGGAAGTGGTAGATAGCGGACATAGTATACAAAACTATAATCGATAAGCCGAATAAAATCATCGAGACTAGAAGAGTGGTATCTCCTGGTTTAAATAGGACGCTGTAGATGATGCCTACTATTAAGGCGATAATGCCAAAAGCGCCACCAACGATATGTGTAACGGCGTTAAAAATTTCTTCTCCACGTGTGTAAGATGGAAATTTATCCTTGTACTTTAATTCGTTTGATTGTCTTTTATCTAAACGATTTTGCTTTTTTTCTTGTTTATTCATATATTTTCCTTCTTTAGGTAAATGATAAGTCATATTTAGGAAAAAGAAAAGGAGCAAAAGCTCCTATTTCTTCCATGAGTTAATAATATTATCAATCTTTTGACCTTTATCGAAGAGGTCATCTTTGATAAAGACAAGTTCTGGACATTTCCAGATATCGATAGATTTAGCTAACATAGTTCTAATTTGACCTTTATGAATATTAAGGTAGTTGATTAAATCATCTGTTTTATCTTGTTGTAAATGAGTGACATAAACTTTAGCGATTGAATAATCTTCATTTACATCTACTTCATTGATTGAAGCAAGAGAAGTTAAATCATTCTTCATTTTATAGATAATAATATCGGATAAGTTCTTACCAATTACGGTTTGGACTCGTTCTTTTTTATTAGCCATTTTATTTCTTTTCCTCCATGCCATAAGATTCAATTACGTCTCCGATTTGAACATCCTTATAACCTGAAATAACAATACCACATTCAAATCCAGACGCCATTTCTTTAACATCATCTTTTTCACGTTTGAGCGAGGTTAAAGTACCTTCGAAAATCAATTCGTTCTTACGTTTAATACGAATCTTACTACCACGAATAACTTTACCATCAGTAACCATTGAACCAGCAATTATACCAATTTTAGATGCTTTAAATGTTGCGACAACTTCAGCATGACCGTAGATTACTTCAACGTAAACTGGCTTTAGTTTACCAAGCATAGCTTGTTCCATTTCTTCAAGTAACTTGTAGATGATGGTGTAGTTTCTAATACTAATGCCTAATTCCTTCGCTTTGTCTACAACAAGTGCGGAAGATTTAACGTTAAAGGCTAATATTAGAGCGTTCGAAGCGGAAGCTAAGATAACATCACCTTCGGTAATATCACCAGAAGCTCCATGGATAATCTTGGTTGAAACCCCATCGACTTCAATCTTTGATAATGATTCAGCAATAGCTTGGACTGTACCTTCAGTATCAGCTTTAACTATTAAGTTAATGACTTGTAAGTCACCTTCTTGAATTTGATCGTAGATGTTATCGATAGATAAACCTTTGTTAGGTTCTTTTTGATTTGCACTATTCATTTGACGCTTTTCAGCAATCATCTTTGCTTCTTTTTCAGAAGAGAAAGCTTGGAATGGATCGCCAGCTTCTGGTACTTCTTGTAAACCAGTAATAACAATTGGAGTTGAAGGAACAGCAGCATTTACTGTTTTCTTAAATTCATTTGTCATTCTTCTTACTTTACAATAACAATTACCAACAACTAAGTAATCTCCAACGTGAAGTGTTCCGTTTTGGACTAAAAGAGTAGCTTTTGCACCTTCTTTTTTGTCCATTGTTGCTTCAATAACGGTACCTAAGGCTAAACGTGAAGGATTAGCTTTTAATTCCTTTAATTCAGCAACTAAAAGAATATTTTCTAATAATTCATCAATACCAATTTTCTTTTTAGCAGATATTGGTTTCATGATGGTGTCACCACCCCATTCTTCTGGAACTAGCCCATAGGAAGAAAGCTCGTTCATAACTTTTTCAGCGTTAGCACTTGGTTTATCAATTTTGTTAACTGCAACAATAATTGGAACATTAGCAGCACGAGCGTGATCGATTGCTTCTTTTGTTTGTGGCATAACTCCATCATCAGCGGCAACTACTAAGACAACAATATCTGTAATTGAGGCTCCTCTATGACGCATAGCTGAGAAAGCTTCGTGTCCTGGAGTGTCGAGGAAGGTTATTTTATGACCTTTAACAACTTTTTGATAAGCACCGATTTCCTGAGTAATAAGACCAGCTTCTTTATCAGCAACGTGCGAATCTCTAATAGTATCAATAAGAGTAGTTTTACCATGGTCAACGTGACCCATGATGGTAACAACTGGAGCTCTTTCAGTTAAAGATGAAGGATCATCTTCAACAATGTGTTTTTCAAAGTCTTCTGGAGATACAATCTCTTCTTTTTTGAAATCAAAACCATGATTAATACATATTTCGGCAATTAATTCATCATCGATAGTTGAATTGATATTGAATATCTTTCCTTGAAGAAATAAATCCTTCAAAATATCTGATGAACGAAGACCTAAATCTTCTGCAAGCTTTTCAATAGTAAGACTTCCACGATAAACATAGACGCCTCCTTCAACTCTAGATTTAGAGTTTTTATTATCTTTATTAAGTGAATTGTTAGATTTACCTATAAAGGTTTTCTTTTTATTGTTCTTGTTTGGTTTGCCCATTAGTTTCTATCTCCTTTCTTATCAGTCTTATTTTTTTACTAATGCCAGAGTTTTTAATACCAATAGCATTTAGTGGAAACATGTTTACCATCTCTCCTAATTCGGCTTTTGTGTAACAAGTAATAATACTGATTTGAAACTCATCACACATCATTTTTAGTATGGCTTTTGTTTTATCATTGCCATCACTTGCAAGAAGAACAAGGGAAATTCTTTTTTTACGTATATCAAATAAAAGATCATCACCAAAAGAGAGAAAACGACCTCTTTTAGCTAAATTGAGCATATCTTTAACTGATGCCATAAGAATCTTCCTCCTTTCTTCTAAAATATTTATTTATCTTCGTAGTAGTCGTCGCTATCGTAATCTTCGTAATCTTCGGTAGAAACATTATCATTGTTTTCTTCTGCTTCAATTTCTGCGAGTTCTTCTTGAGTGTAGATTGGCATAGCGTTTGGATTTTGGACAACTTTCTTTTCTTTCTTCTTATCGTCTTTTTCGGTCTTTTCGTCTTTGTTGAACTTCTTTTTATAGGAAGGGAAAGATGGTTGACTATTTTGTCTCTTCTTTTCTTCTTCAATTTGTTTTTCAAGATCTGCTAAAGATACTTTAGCCTTTGATTTAATTTCAACGTGTTCAACTTCGTTGATAGATTTAGGTTCTTCAACCTTGACTTCTTCAACTTTTGCTTCTTCTTTGACTTCTTCTTTGACTTCTTCTTGTGGAACAACAACTTCTTCTACTGGTTTATTTACTTCCTCAACTTCTTCAGTTACGGAGTCTTCAACGATTGGAGAAATCTCTTCGTCTTCATCAGTGTCATCGACGTAGTTTTCTTCAGCTGCATCAAGAAGTGAAAGAGCTTCTTTACGCTTAATATCATCGATATTAAGATAGGAAATGTGTTCACCCATAGCATCATCAAGTTCTTTGATGTTAATTGAATAACCAACTAAACGTGAAGCTAATCTAACATTAACACCGGCTTTACCGATAGCAACTTTTGATTCACCATTTTTAACAACGGCGACTGCTTTAAGTAATTCTTCGTTTAAGACAACGCCAACAACAGTAGCTGGCTTTAAAGATTCAGCAATGTATAAATAGATGTTTGGAATATATTTAACAACATCGATTTTTTCGTTGTGAATTTGATTACAAATGTCTTTAATACGTTTGCCATCATTACCGATACAAGCACCAGTTGGATCGACGTTTTCAGAATCGGAATAAACCGCAACTTTTGATCTTGAACCAGCTTCACGGGCGATGGTTTTAATCTTTACTGTGCCATCTGCTACATCTGGAATTTCATTTTCAAATAATTTTTCAAGAAATTTATCACTTGATCTAGAAATCATAAGTTGGGTGGATTTGTCTTTACCTTCACCAGCTCCGACTCCAGCTAAATAGACTTTAACTGTATCACCAGTGGAGAATACTTCGCCACGGATGCTATCACGTGGGGAAAGAGAAGCAGAAACGTTACCAATAGTAAGATTTGTATATCCTCTATCGACTTTTTCAACAACACCAGTAATGATTTGTCCGACTCTATCTTTGTATTGATTTAACAATGCTAATTTTGAAGCTTCGGATAATCTTTGTTGAATGTTTTGAATGGCTTTTCTAAAGAATTGATAGTCGATTTCTCTTAAATCAACTTTTTCTTTTAAGACGCTGCCAACTTCCATCGATGGATCAATTTCTTTGGCATCTTCGACAGAAATTTGAACTAAATCGTCTTGAATATCATCTTCATTAAGTACATCTTTACATGTATAACAAACGATTTCACCATTTTTATCGTCTATTACTGTTTCAGTGTGTAAATCTTCCATTCCTTCAATCTTACGTGGATTGAGAGTATCTCTAACTGCTTTGTCAATGGATTGGATTACGATATCCCTTGCTTCTTCCTTAGAGATTTGTCTGTTTTCTTGGATGAGATCTAGAGCCTCATCGAAGTGTTTGATGTTGAGTGTTCCAGTAAATGGTGAATCAGCATCTTTTAATTTTCTAGCCATGCTTTAATTATTCCTCCTATAATTTAACTTTAAGCTGCGCTTTTGATATTTGGTCTTTTGATATTATTTCCTTCTTTGGTCTTCCTTTAAGGAAGTATTTTAAGGTAATAGTATCTGGGGTTGTTTCGCTAAGCGTACCGGTGAATGTGCCTTTTGGACATGTAATTTCCATGTATTCGCCACTTAGCTCATCTAATTCACTTATTTCGATTTCGCGTTCCGCACCTGGGGAAGAGCAATCGAGAGAATAAGGGAAATCTAATTCGGACATTTCATCAAGTCGTGGATTAATATTTTCAGTGAAGTTTACAATGTCTTGTAAACCAACACCTTCTTTTTTAGTTAATTCAATGTGAAGAACTTTTCCATCTTCTTCATTTTTAAAGTAGATTTTAAAGACTTCGAGTCCGAATTGATGGGCGATTTTCTCGCTTAATTCATTGATTTTGTCAAGTAATTCCAAATTTTGACCTCCTTTTGAATAAAAAAGAGCGAGTTCACGCGGAACTCACTCTTAAATATCTTTGTGATTTTTAAGAATTGGATTTTTCAATCCTCTAATACTATACAGCCTTTTTCTAAAATAGTCAATTTTTTTAACGTTTATTGCATAATTCAGTTTTTATGTGGCTGATATAGCTTAAGACAAATTCTACTATGAATAATTAACCTATATTGAAGAAACAATATTAGTTATTAAACATAATTTTTTCATTGTTGAATAATCTTACAATGAAGAAAATTATTATTCCGCTATAGATAAGGTTCATTAATATTGATAAACCAAAGTACAACGGGTTGAAGGTTGAGGTAAGAATTGAACCCATACATTGACATGTATTATATATAGGAATAAGCGAAGTAAATAATGAAGTACTATTAATTAACATTGGAGCAACTGCAGCTAAGATAATAATTCCGACGGTTGGTCCTAAGTAAGCTGAAGCTTCTTTGATTGTTTTAGCAAATGTTGAAGCTAGGGAAGAAACAGTGACAAATAAGATAACTGCGGAAATGATGAGGAACACCAAGAGAATTGCTGAACCAAAATCAATGGTAAATCCAAACCCTGAGCCTGAGACTAGCATTGGTAAGGATAAGATAACACCAAGAGCACTAACGATACTTCCGGCGACAGAAACAATAGATAAAGCTAATACTTTACCAATTGCTAATTCACTTCTTTTAATAGGAGTGATTAAGACGGAAGCAATCGTTCCTCTTTCTTTTTCTCCAGCGATGGATTCAGGACAAATGGTAATTGTCGTTGAATAGAGTAACATAATTGTTATCATGGGGAAAAGGAAGGAGAAGAGTGTATTTGCTGTTGAACTTTGAGTACCGACATTTGGTTTATCTACTCCCGCGTTAACGGTGAAATTGGTATATAAAGTATCAATAGCAGTAGTAATAATTGAGAATGTTGTTTCTGAATTTTTATTTTCAGAGTTGTAATAAACCTTGATGTTTGGTTTATTGTTTCCGCTTGGATTTTTAATTAAGTATTCAAAGTTATTATCGAAAACGATTAATGTATCGATTGATTTGTCAGTTAATTTCGTCATGTAGTTATCAACATCAGTGGTGTTGATGTAGGTGATTGAAGGTGCAACATATCCTTGTTTAGTAAAGTAAGTTGTAACAGTCTCAGCTAGAAGAGATTTATTAGTATTTTCAGTGGTGTTGTAGTTATTTGTTAAAACGATTTTATTTTCATAGGTTTTATCTATAACACTACCAGAGATAATATCTGGCATAAAGTTTCCGATAAGAGAGTACATTACGAATATTAATATACCTGGAAGAAAGAGCGAAGCGAGCATTCGTTTATCTGTGAAGAATCTAACGAGCTCTTTTTTCATAACGGTAAAAATACGTTTCATTAATCTTTTCCTCCTTTTATGGAATTGTAGATATCGAAGAAAGCATCCTCAAGTGTTTTGCTTGCGGTAATATCTTTCATCGTTCCTTCAAGCATCATTTTTCCATCGATAATAATGCCAACTCTATCGCATAGTTTTTCAACTAGTGAAAAAATATGAGTTGAAATTATTAAGGCTTTACCTTCATTTTTTAAATGAATAAGATAATCCTCAACAATTTTACTTGTGATAATATCCAATCCGTTTGTAGGTTCATCAAAAATAACGAGATCAGGATTATGAATAAGTGAGATAGCTAAGGATACTTTTTGCTTCATACCGGTTGAAAGAGTATTAATTTTAGTATCTTTAAATTCGTTGATACCAAACTGACTAAACAATTCTTTCTTTCTTGAATCTCTTTCTTCATCGGTTAAAGAGTAAAGAGAAGCAAAATAGTCAAATGTATAGTTTGGAGTAAAGAAGCCATCAAGTTTTAACTCACTGGTTAAAAATCCAATTTTTGTTCTGATTTCGTCTTTGTTTTTACTAAGTTCAAGCCCATTGATTGAGATTGTTCCTTTAGTCGGAGAAATAAGAGTAGAGAGCATTCTTAATGTCGTTGTTTTACCAGCGCCATTAGGACCAAGTAAGCCATAGATTTCACCCTTATATAAATCGAAAGAAAGGTCGTTTACAGCAACTAATTTAGTGTTCATGCTGTTGCGCTCTTTCATTTGTTTTTTATTAAGATCAAATTCTTTGGTTAAATTACGAACTTCCAATATTTTTCCCATAATAATCACCTTTCAGTTACAAATTAATCTTAATGCGTATATGTGAATTAAGCAACAATTTGTTGGTAATTGTATATTATTTCGTATCGAAAAACTATATATAATTATCATTTTGTTTTAGTTAGATAATTACTTATTCATTTTGACACGTGTTTTTTAATTATTTTTAGGTGTTTAAGTTAAAATATGAAGAACATATATAGTATAATTATATAAACAAAGGAGGAAACTTATGAAGTATTATCAATTGCAGACAATTTCATGTTTTTCATTTTTTTCTTCCTCGGTAAAACTCGAGGATTATTGCATTAAATTAATATCTCAAGGCTATAGTGGTGGGTCAATATGCGATAATTTTTCTCTTGCGGCTTTCCCGTATTTATATTCTGCTTTTAAAGGAAAAAACATCAAAGATATTTACGGAATTGGAGTTGATATCGAAAATGATGATTTGATATATAAAGGTCAACTAATCGTTCTTAATGAAGAAGGATATCTTAACCTTGTTCAATTAGTTAATAAGCACCTTAATGTGATAAAACTTGAGGATTTATCTGAAGTATCTGGTTTGGCTTTCATTCTTAAAACTGAAGATCGAATGATGAAAGACAAAGAGTTTTTGGAAAGTCATAATAATTTTTTCTTGGCTCTTTCACGCATATTTAAAAATTTTTATTTTGGAATAGAAATTTATTCCAAAGAAGACTCTGTATTAATTCAACATACGAGAGATTTTATCGCTTCTCATTCATATGACTCTGTAGCGTTTCCAAAAGTTCAATATTTAGATTCAGCGGATTCTTATAAGACTTTTTGTTTGTTATCAGCAATCGGAACAAAAACAGTAGTTCAAGAGAAAGATTTAATTACGTCTGGGCCTTATTTTTTGATTTCAACCAAAGTTAAGGATAAAATATACCTTTTAACAGAAATTGCGGAAGAAGAGAAAATTGTTTCCGCTATTTCTTTTGAATTTATGAAAAATAGAGGCTCGATTATTCAGTATTCTTCTTCATCTAAAGAGGATTTATATCAAGCGGCGTTAAGTGGTTTGAATAAAAGATTTTCTTCTTCAATTGAAGCAAAATACTTACACCAATTGAATTATGAATTATCCATCATTGATTCAATGGGTTTTAACGACTATTTTCTTATTGTGGCGGATTATATTAACTTTGCAAAGAAGAACAAAATTAAAGTTGGTCCTGGAAGAGGAAGTGCGGCTGGGTCTCTTGTTTCGTATTCATTAGGAATTACGGATATTAATCCAATAAAATTCAATTTAACTTTTGAAAGATTTTTAAATCCTTTAAGAAAAACAATGCCGGATATTGATGTGGATTTCGAAGATGATAAGAGAGAAGAAGTGGTTAATTACCTTCGAGCAAAGTATGGCGATAGTCGTGTTTCCGCGATAGTTACTTATCAAACCTTACAGATGCGTTCAGCAATTAAAAACATTGGAATGATTTTTAACGTACCCGAAGACAGGATCTCAACTTTATCAAAAGCTATATCATTTAAGGGTAAAAACTTTAAAGAAGAATTAACAAATAATAAATTTTTAATTAAGTTATATAAAGATGAATACTATAAAAAAATAATTGATTTAAGTAAACTTGTGTTTGATTATCCGGTTAATACATCTATGCATGCGGCTGGAGTGATTTTATCAAATGAACGACTTGATAGATATATTCCGCTTACAACTTCTCCTTCTGCTATTTCGGTGGCGGGGTATGAGTATCAAACGTTAGAGCAAATGGGATTCCTAAAAATGGATATTTTAGCATTATCTAATCTATCTTTTATTTCAAAAATTGAAAACAATATTATTTCAAATGGAAAAAAACTTCCGAATATCATAGCTAACTTAAATGATGCTAAATCGTTTAATGTTATCGATGAATTATTACTAGTGGATTTATTTCAGTTAGAATCGAGTGGAATGCGTAACACTATTCGTTTAATTAAGCCTAATTCTATCATTGGACTGGCGGATTTAATTGCACTTTATCGTCCTGGTCCGATGAAAAATATCGCTTCGTATGCTCGTAGAAAAAACGGGCAAGAAAAATATTCTTATTCTTCTCCGATAATAAATGAATTATTGAAAGAAACATATGGGATAATAATCTATCAAGAACAGATTATGAGCATTGCTCGTAAAGTTGCTATTTTTGATGGTGGTAAGGCTGATCTTCTTCGACAAGCTATTTCTAAAAAGAAATATGAACAGATGGAACAACTTAAAAAAGAGTTTATCAATGGTGCGGTAAAAAATAAGTATTCTTTAGAAGAAGCAGAAAAGATATATTCTTTAATACTTGAATTTGCTTCTTATGGTTTTAATAAGGCTCACGCAGTATCTTACGCCTTCCTTACTTATACTTTGGCTTATTATAAAGCGAATTATCCGGAAGAATTTTATTTAGCTAGTCTTAATAAGATATCATTGTCCGATGATAAGTTTATTAAGATTAAACAAGAGTTATCTCGTTTTGCTTTTGGACTTCACGCTTTATCAATTAATAAATCTTATGACTTTTTTAGTTTCCATGATAATTATTTCTATGTCGGATTTAATTCGGTGAAGAATGTTAATCCTAATTTTGTTTCACGTATTTTAGAAGAGCGTAAGAAAGGTGATTATGTTTCCTTGTTTGATTTCTTATCGCGAATATCATTAAATGAAGATGATAAGAGATCTCTGACAAATCTTATTTTTAGTGGAGCGTTTGATGAATTCAATATTTCTCGTAAAGATATGATTGATAAACTTGATACGATCTTATTATCTACTCGTTTTGCTTCATCATCTTCGTCAATGCCACTCATTGATAAAAAGGGCAAACCAACTTTACAAGATTTTGAAAATGAATTTTTCATGATAGGTAAGGTCTTCTCGTTTAGCCTTGAAGACGTTATTACTAGTAAGAAGAAATATCGTAAATTATACGTTGTCGTTTCCTCTCCTTTATATTATGCGGGGGAAATGAAGGTAGAACTGTTAGATGAGAATAAGAGAAACTTCGTTTATCTTCCGTCCTCATTTGTTATTAAGAAGGAAGATATTATCTCAGTAGAAGAAGAATATGATTACTTGAAGAAGAGAGTCATTATCAATAAAGTGAATAAGGAGAGTTATTAATTATGAGTAAGTTGTATATTATCGATGGAAATTCGTTACTTTTTAGAAGCTTTTATGCATTGTATCGTCCAGGAATGGATATAATGCGTGCGAAAGACGGAACGCCAACTAACGCCCTTTATTCTTTTAGAAATATGATGGTAAAAATTAAGTCTGAATTAAAACTTGGCGATAAGATGATTGTTTGTTTTGATACAGGTAAAAAAACCTTTAGAAGTAAAGAACTTGAATCATATAAGATGAACCGTAAACCTTGTGAGCCGGATTTAGTTACTCAAATACCTCTTTCGCGTATTTTGTTAGATTGCTTAGGTATTGAGCATTGTGAACTCGATGGTTATGAAGCGGATGATTTAGCTGGCTCTTTGACATACTATGGCATTGAACAAAAAGATGATATTACTTTGTTTACTTCCGATAAAGATTATCTTCAGTTATTAAAAGATGGAGTAAAAGTAAACTTTTTACGTAAAGGCTTATCAAATATCGAAGTTTTTAATAAAGAAAACATCAAAGAAAAGATGGGGTTTGAAGCTGATCAAGTAATTGATTATAAAGGCTTAGTTGGTGATCCGTCTGATAACATAAAAGGCGTTAAAGGAGTCGGAGAAAAGACTGCGATAAAACTAATTGAAAAATACGGTCATATTGAAAGCATCCTTGAAGGAATTAAAGATGATAAATCCAAAGTAGCGCAGAATATAATTGAGAATAAGGATGTTGCATTATTCTGTAAAAGAATGGCTACAATTGTCACTGACTTAGATGTAAAGGATTATTATGATCATAGTTCATTGAGAGAAGAAGATGATGATAAACTTTTGGAGTTTTACAAGCGCTATGATTTTGTTAAATTTATGAAGGAATTGCAAGTTAAACTAGATAGTAAAATGTCGTTATTTAGCGATATTAATGAAGAAAATTCCACTAAGATTAAACCATCTTTAAAAGTCGAAGAAGCAATTGATATTAAAGCCTTTAAAGAAATTAACAAGATTCCTTCTTCAATTTTAGTTTCTTGTTCGTCAACAAACTATCATTCAGGAGATATCTTAGGCTTTTATTTTGAAGTGGAAGGAAGATGTTATTTCTTAAGTATTGATAGGGCGATTAAAGATGAAGATTTTAAGAAGTATTTAGTCTCGGATATAAGTAAGAAGACCTACGATTTAAAAGGACTTATTGTGGCTTTAGATAGATGTAAATTACCACTTATTAATAATGTTTTTTTTGATTTATTATTAGCAACTTATTTATTAAATGCCGATGTTGAACAAAGTAAAAAAGGTTGCTTATCTTTCTTTAATGTTGAAATAGAAGAAGACAAAGAAGATATTACTTTGGTTCTTTCATTAAATAGACTTTATGAACAAGTAATTCAATCGTTAAAAGATAATGAAGAATACAGTTTATATGAAGAGGTTGAGTTACCTTTAACCAGCGTATTAGCACGTATGGAAAATGAAGGTTTTCCACTTAATAAGGATGAGTTAGAAAAGATTAATGTTAGATATAAAAATTATGTCGAGGAATTAAAGAATCAAATTTTTACTTTAGTTGGACATGAACTAAACTTAAATTCACCTAAACAAGTTGGTGAATTAATTTACGATGAACTTCAACTTAAAAAGAGAAGAAAATCTGCTCCGACTGATATTGAAGTATTAAAATCAATCGCTACACTTCATCCAGTAGTTCCTCTTATTATTGCTTATAGAAAATACAATAAGATAGTTACTTCATATACAGATGCTTTAAATAAGAGCGTGTATGAAGATGGAAAACTTCATGCAGTATTTAACCAAGCTTTAACTACAACGGGTCGTTTATCTATGAGCGAACCAAACTTACAAAATATTTCAATTAGAGACGAAGAAGGAAAAGAGATTAGAAAAGCATTCTTTTATAAGGATTATGAGTATAAGTTTTTATCTTTTGACTATTCTCAAATTGAATTAAGAGTCTTAGCTTCGGTGGCTGACATAAAAGAATTACAAGAAATATTTAATAACGATGAAGATATTCATACGTCTACAGCGATGAAAGTCTTTGGCGTTAGTAAAGATGAAGTTACTTCCTTGATGAGAAGAAAAGCTAAAGCGGTTAATTTTGGTATTGTCTATGGTATTTCTGATTGGGGCTTGGCGTCTCAAATTGGAACCTCAGCGGCGGAAGCTCATGAAATTATTGAAAATTTTTACAAAGCTTATAGCGGCTTAAAAGAGTATGAAGATAATGTAATTCGTTTTGCTCATGAAAACGGTTATGTTAAAACTTTACTTGGGAGAAGAAGATATTTGAAAGATATTGATTCTCCGATATTTAATCTTCGTTCGTTCTCGGAACGTGCGGCGGTTAATGCGACAATCCAAGGGACTGCTGCTGATTTAATTAAAGTAGCGATGATCAGAGTAGATAAATTACTTGAGAATTATCAAAGTAAAATGGTGTTGCAAATTCACGATGAATTAATCTTTAAACTTGTTCCTAGCGAATATGATGAATTAAAAGTTAAGATTAAGGATATTATGGAACATGCCATAGAACTTAAGTGTAAACTGATGGTTGAAGGTGATATCGGTGACACTTGGTATGATTGTAAATAGAAAGAAGAAAAAATCTTATGCCTGAATTACCAGAAGTTGAAACAGTTAAAAATATTCTATCTCCGCTTATTGTTTCTAGAACAATTAAAGAAATTGAGATTATCTATCCGCGTCTTATTCAAAGTGATATTAATTTATTTAAATCAAATATTATCAATCGAAAGATCGTTTCTCTTTCTCGAAAAGGGAAATATCTTATATTGGATTTAGATGATGATTATGAATTGATTGTTCATTTTCGAATGGAAGGGAAGTTCTTTAATCTTCCTTCACTAGAAAACAACATTAATAAAGCGACATCGTTATATTTTAAATTAGACAATGATACTTATTTATTATTTAACGATACGAGAAAATTTGGTGTGATGTATTTAAAGAAAAAAGATGAGTTATACAATACTAAACCATTAACTGAGGTTGGACCAGAACCGTGGGAGATTGATAAATCATCTTATCTATTAGAAAAATATAAGAATATTAATAAACCAATTAAAGAAACTTTGCTTGATCAAAAGATTATGGCGGGGTTAGGAAACATCTATGCAGATGAGGTCTTGTTTAAATCTCAGATATCTCCTTTTATGAAAGCTAAAGAAATAAACGATAACCAAGCGGAAGCTATTTTAACTAATTCTATTGTAGTTTTAAGAAAAGCAATTGATAAAGGTGGATCTACCATAAAGTCATATCATCCTTCTAAAGGCGTTTCCGGTAACTTCCAAAACGAATTATTCGCTTATGGACGTGAAGGAAAACAATGTCTTATATGTAAGCATAAAATGGAAAAAAGATATGTTAATGGAAGAGGAACTACTTATTGTCCTTCATGTCAACATGTGCGTCCTTCAATTGGCTTAACTGGTAAAATTGGAAGTGGCAAGAGTATGGTACTTTCTTATTTTAAGGATTGCGGTGCTAAAGTCATTTCGTGTGACGAAATTGTTCATGATTTGTATTCTTCTTTAGTTTTTTTAAAGGAATGTCAACATAAATTTCCGTATCTTTTTGATGAAGAGGGAATATTAAGTAAAGAGTTAATTCAAAATAAATTGTTAAGTGATAAAGCATTTAGAAGAAAATATCAATTGTATATATGGAAGAAAGTCAAAGATATAATTAATGACTTTTTAATTGAAAATTACAACTATATTACTGTAGTTGAAGTTCCGTTGCTATTTGAGTCTCATATGGATAAGATTTTTACTCTACTTGTAGGAGTAGAAACTACTTCTCAAGAGAGGAATCTACTTATTCGTGGAGACAAAGATATCGAAAAGAAAATATCGCTAAATTCATCTTCTTCCGCTTATGAATCTAATCATAATAAATTGAATTATGTAATAGAGAATGAAGGCTCCTTAGAAGATTTAAAACAAAAGGTTAATGAGATTTTTAGTAAGATTAATTTGAATAAATAGTTATTTATTATTCACTGGCGCGAGCTTGTGATAAATGATGTATTAATTTTCTTGAAAACGAATACATTTCATGGTATGATTTCTAATGCTGAGGTGATTGATATGTTAATTGATGAATTGAAAAAAGCTAACGTTCAGGCGTTAAAGGATCATGATTCGGTTAAGAGAGCTGCTCTTAGCGTCCTTATCAATAAATACATGCTTGTAAATATTGAAAACCGTAAGGACGGTAAAGAAACTTCCGATGCTGATGTTGTTTCTCTTATTCAAAAAGTTTGTAAGGAACTTGAAGAAGAAAAAGAAATGTATGTTAAAGCTGGTCGGGAAGACTCTATCAAGAACACTCAGATTCAAATTGATGTTCTTTCATTCTATCTTCCTAAAATGTTAAGTGAAGATGAAATTAAGAATATCATCTCGGGACTTGAGGACAAATCAATGAAGAATGTTATGTCGTACTTCAAGTCAAATTATGCTGGTAAAGTAGATATGTCTTTAGTCAGCAAAATTGCAAGAGGCATATAGTTTTGTAAGAAGGAAACTATAAGCCACTTCCTTTTGGGGGAATAGTTAAATGGTATAACTTCGGTCTCCAAAACCGCTGTTGAGTGTTCGATTCATTCTTCCCCCGCCATATAGTTAAAATAGCCCTTTAAATCGGGCTTTTTTATTTTCCGTGATACAAATTGATACAATTATTTTAATATTTTACTTTTTTTCTTTCATTATATCCGATATTGCTTTTTACTTTTCAACGGAATTATGAATGTAACATTTCTAAACACTGACATTATTATTATGTTGAATAATGCGTAAAAAGCCGAACAACGTAGATCGGTATACGCTATGTTTAGCTACATTTTTATGTATATTTTTATATTAATGTAAAAATAGTAATAGGTAATTTATGAAACAAAATATATATTTTATGAATTATATATATGCGTTGATTTTAAATACCTGTTATTTTGATTTATTGATTTATCTTTTATGCATATATATATGATTTATTATTAGTTGGATATAAACAAACAATATATTGTTAAATAGAAAAACCTATATATATGTTTTTATAAAAAGATTTGCTTTTTGAAAACCCATTATAGGTTTTTAACCTATCCTTTGATTGTTGTAATTATTTTTAGTGTTTGATTTCTCGTTCAAATCTGAGAAAAGGATGGAAGATAATACATATATTAAACTTGAAGCAATATCAAGTAAAATTAAAGATTATTTAAAATTGTTTATAAGCCAAGTGAAAGAACAAGTGAATACCTGAGCTTTGCTAATTGATAAGAATAATCCGTCTATTATTCTTAATTTAGATTCAACTGAAGTAATTGGAATTAATGAAGATTACAAAAATATTCTGCTTGCTTTAGAGCATATGAACCGCCACACATATTTTTTTCGAATTAGATATGCATTTGTGAGTGATGATGAATATCTTAAGAAATTAGTGAAAAATAATTTCTTTGATGGATATCGCTTTTTAGATTTTGATACCAAAGAAACATTCAATTTAAGCAAGGATACTAAGTCTTTAATTAAGAGTCCTTATAAATGCTATGATTTCATTTGCAATAAAAACTGTCGCTTTAATTGTCAACTTACCAAAGTTTACAAGGAAAATATTAATGATTATCGAATTGAAACAACAAAGAGTAAGGTTCTTTTAGTATATTCTCAATGTACGATGTTTAATGGTAAAAAGTACATTATTCAATATATTAAGAATTTCACTCATTCTCTTATTGTCTCAGATGGAGACAGTGAGAAATCTTACTATTGAGAAGAGCGAGGATGGAAAAAAATAAAACTTATTGTTGAAAATTATACATATACTTCTGATAATCTTTATCATGAAGTTACATTTGCAGCTTCAATTTGGTCATTCGGTCATTCGGTAAAAGTTCAAGTTGGTATTTCTGGTTTCTATAACGTTAATAAATAATTCGTATTTTTATCACATTTACTTGTTTCATATATATTCTTTGATATATTTATAGATGGTAGATAGATTTGGAGATAGATAGATATGAATAAAGCAATATTCTTTGACTTAGATGGCACTTTATGGAATGCCTTAGTTCCACTTACTGATAGTTGGAATGAGGCGATGATTAAAAATAATAAACCATATCGTTTTACTTTGGAGTCCATGAAATCGTTCATGGGATTAACTCCGGAAGAAACAGCGGTCATTGCTTTTAATGATGTGGATTTAGAAGAAGGAATGAGATTATTTTCTATCTGCTTAAATGCGGAAATTGAATATTTGGCTGCTCATCCTGGAATCATGTATCCACATGAAAGAGAAGTGCTTGAGAGTTTAGCAAAGAAGTATCCTTTATTTATTGTTTCAAATTGTGGAAAAGGATATATTGAAGATTATCTAAATGCTTTAGGTATGAACAATTACTTTACTGATCATCTATGTATTGGTGACTCTGGAGAACCAAAATGGAAGAATATTTTGATGCTTAAAGATAAATATAAGATTGATGATATTGTGTATATCGGAGATACGTATAAAGATAAAACAGAATCTATAAAAGCTGGAGTAAAATTTATTCATGCGGCATATGGATTTGGCGTAATCGAAGGTGAAAAGAATAAGATATCTTCTTTACTAGAATTAGAAGACAAAATAATAGATTATAAAGTTTGCTAATCACAAGTTAGCAAACTTTTTTGTCAATATTAAAATATTATTTTTATCAATCTTTATTTTGCTGTAACAAGCGCTAAAATAGCGATTATTTTTTTATTTGCGTAAATTTATTTTTAATATATATTATTAATTAGAAGGACTATTTTTATGAAAACTAAAAAAATGTTGCTGTTTTAGCTGTTGTAGCTCTTTCTGTATGTGGAATCACATCTTGTGGTGATGATATACCTGCTCCTTCTTCAACTATTACATTGAGTGAAGAAGAACAAAAGATCTACAATATTTACTTACTTGCAAAAAAGGACGGTTATACTGGAACCTATGAGCAATGGTTAGCTTCAATTAAAGGAGCTGATGGTGTAGACGGAAAGACTCCATTTATCGGTGATAATGGTAACTGGTGGATTGGTACTACCGATACCGGCGTTAGAGCTGGGGGTAAGGATGGTACTGACGGAAAAGATGGTGCTGATGGAAAAGATGGAACCAACGGAACTAACGGAACCAATGGAAAAGATGGTAAAACGCCATTCATTGGGGATAATGGTAACTGGTGGATTGGCACTACAGACACCGGCATAAAAGCTAATGGTGCTGACGGAACCAACGGAACTAACGGTGCTAATGGTGCTGACGGAACCAATGGAAAAGATGGTAAAACGCCATTCATTGGGGATAATGGTAACTGGTGGATTGGCACTACCGATACTGGCGTAAAAGCTAACGGTAAAGATGGTACTAATGGCGCTGATGGTACTAACGGAAAAGATGGTAGTTCAATCTTATCTGGATCTGGAGTTCCTAATGCTACTTTAGGTAACGATGGAGATACATATATCGATGTTTCTACTGGAGACACATATAAGAAGACTACTGGTTCGTGGACAAAAATTGGAAATATTAATGGTGAATGTGAACATGAATATATTCCTTCTATAAATCTTGAATATAAAGTTTATGGTAGTTCAGTTTATATAACTCATACATATACATGCGCTAATTGCTCTAAGGAAATTCATTTACCTGAAGATACTCCGGTTGTATCATTTAAAAAAGGTAAAGGAACAGAAGCCAGTCCGTTCTTAATTTCTAATAGTGATGATTTCTCTAAATTATATAAAGTGTCAGATGCACTTAAAGCGAATTATGAGTTTGTAAAAGATGGTTTCTCAGCTAAATTCCCTGAATATTACTATAAAATGACAGCGGATATTAGCTTCCAAGTAAATGATAGTATTAGTGCTTTTGTTGGCCATTTAGATGGTGGCAATCATAAACTAACTTTAAGTCGAACAGGAGAAGATTTGAAACCTTTAATTACTGACTTAATGGGTAATGTAGAGTTTAAGAACCTTGATTTATTATCTGATAATGTAGTATTATCTGCATATCATGGCTATAGTAGTGCTTATGGAATATCTACCGCTGCAAAAGATGGATCATTATCATTTAATAATGTAAATATATTAAGTGGTTCAAAGATTGAAAACGGTGGAACCAATGATTCGTTCTATGTTGCTTGCGGTGCTTCTCAACCTGTTTCGTTTACAAATTGTAAGAACTCCGGTAGTATAACTGGTACCGCATATATGGGTGCATTCTTAGGTGGATATGTTGATATAGGTGGCAACCTTAGCTTTACAAATTGTGAATTCGCTGGAGTTATGCGTTCAGTTTATGCAGGTATGTTAATTGGTAATGAAAGCCGCCTAACTCAATATACTCTTTCAGTAAACGATTGTAAAAACACTGGTTCTATTATCGGTATTAATAAATCCGGATTACTTTCTTCATGTAATATTTCGAATGCTGCATTTGAAGATTATAGAGCTACATATATCGGTGAAGGTAAGGTAGTTAATGCTGGAGAGGGAGCCTGTGATGTATCTAACGTTGGTTTATCTCTTGCTAAAGCGACAGACTATAATAGTAGTAGACATATTACAGCTTCATGTACTACTAATACTGATGTTTCTTACTATGTAGTTAAAGCAAAATTCTATGCTACATTAGATCAAGGAGATGGCAAATATGGTACATCGTTAACAACAGTGTATTCAAAGAAATATCATGATATTTCTAAATTAACTGATATATATAGATATAAGGTTATTGATTGTACAGATATTTCAAGTGTAACTATGGGTAATGATACAACATATAATGATGGTACAAATACTTACTTTATATTTAAAGCTGGTCAATCATACGGTAATTATAGTGTTATCTTTGATAAAGATTCTTCAATAACCGTAAAGGATACTGTTAAGATTATGGTTTATGCCTATGATTCTTCGAATTTAATGATTGGTTACGCAGCTATTTAGTTAGTAATCTATTTTGTGAACTTAACCCCCGCTGAGAATAAACTTAGAGGGGGTCATTTTTTTGCAAAAAAATCAAAAAGAGTAATAAGGCGTTATATAACTTCATATTATGAACTATTATGCTTGTTTCACTTTATCGTTTTCATAATATAAGTAACAAATGTAAGTTTTTATGATTTTTTAATTCTAAATTGCTAAAATATAACTAGAAAGGTAAATTTTATATTTATGAACAAATCTAGTAAAGAAGTTTTGGCAGACTCTCCTTTGAAACTAAATTATAAAAGGACGTTTATAATTGGTTTCGCGTTTTTTGGCATCTTGCTTTTATGGCAAGTATATGATACGTGGTGTCCGACTCTTTTAACCGAACTATTTAAAGAAGCTTTTCCAGGTAAATCTGTAGATGAGGTTCAATACTTAGTTGGTATTATGATGGCGTTAGATAATTTAGCTGCGTTGATCTTATTGCCTATATTCGGTACTTTATCGGATAAAACCCATACTAAGATCGGTAAGAGAATGCCATATATCTTAGCTGGTACATTCTGTTGTGCGGTTGCTTTCCCATTTATTCCTCTTTTATTCCACTACCATAATGTAGGTGGAACAATAGCGATGATGGCTGTAGTTGTGGCCTTTGCAATGATGTATCGTAATCCAGCTGTTGCCTTAATGCCAGATATTACTCCTAAACCACTTAGAAGTAAGGCGAATGGTGTTATTAACATCATGGGCTATATTGGTGGCGCGTTTGCAACTGTTGTAGGATTAGTCTTCGTTTTATCTGAATACTTAGGTAAAGATTCAGCTAACTGGCTTAATGGAAATGGAAACATTTGGTTGATCGAAGGGCCGTTTTTAGTCGCTTCTGCGCTTATGGTTATTTCGGCTATGGTTTTGTTTTTCTCTATTAATGAAAACAAGGTCGAAGAAGAAGTAAAGGATGATTTAGAATTAGGTGAAAAATTAGCTGAAATTAGCGATAGTGTTGAAGATGATGATAAGAAACCAATGAGTAAAGCTAACTTAACAATGTTGATTCTTATTCTAGTAGCTGAGTTCTTCTGGTTCATGGCAGATAATGGTATCGGAACATTTATGAATAACTACGCTATCTATTATTTACATTGTAAATCTAGTTCAAACTTAATCAATGTTTTAGTTGGTGGTGTTGGTAGTGTCTTAGGTTTCGTTATGGGCGGTATAATTGCTTCTAAAATTGGACGTAAATGGACAGTAGTTGGTGGCTTATCACTTACTTTGTTCGCTTATATTATGTGGGGAGTATTATCGTATTCCATTCCAGTTAATATACCTGCTGAAGGATATAATTCCTTCCCAATTTATATTTACTTTGTTTGGGCTTTAAAAGGATTCGGTATGTCTCTAGTACATATTAATTCCTTCCCGATGGTTGTTGAATTATGTTCCAAGAAGAAAATTGGTAGATTCACTGGATATTATTATGCTTCCTCAATGACAGCTCAAACAATTACTCCATGTTTAATTGGTTTATTGTTACTTAATGATAATTTTTCCTTCAAAATCTTACCATTCTATGCCTTTATTTGTGTTAGTGTTTCCTTAGCGGTATTCTTATTTATTAAAAACGTTAAGAATAAGAAATTGAATTTTAAAAAAGGTTTAGCTTCATTTGATGTTGATGATTAATTAGAAAAGAGATTTTATTTATATTATGAAAAAAAGTAAAGTTATTAAAAACTTAAATCCATTGTTTTTACAAGGTATTGCTCATCGTGGACTTCATACGGAAGAGTTTACTGAAAATGGCATTAAAGCATTTAAAAATGCCATTGATCATAATCTGGCCATTGAACTTGATGTTCATCTTACTAAAGATAATAAACTTATTGTTTGCCATGATGAAGAATTAAAGAGAACAACAGGCAAAGAAGGTATTATTGAAGATTTAACAGTTCAAGAAATCAAAGATAATTATAAACTTCTTGACGGCGGAGAAATACCGACGTTTAAAGAGGTCTTAGAACTTGTTAATGAAGTCGTACCTATTGTTGTTGAACTTAAAGTATTTAGAAAGAACTATAAGCCTTTAGCAAAAAAATTAAAAGAAGAACTTAAGGATATTAAAGATAAGAAGAATTTTTGGCTTATTTCCTTTGATCCTCGTTCTTTAGTTCCATTTGCTCATTCTGGCTATATGCGTTCTTTACTTGTTACTCCTTCACATGGGTGGACTTATTCCTTACGTAATTTATTTGAATCAGTTGATCTTGATCAGAAGTTATTTGAGTCAGATAAAGTAAAAAAGTATTATATTCATCATTTAGTAAATGTATGGACTATTCAAAGCGAAGAAGAATTAAATCGAGTTCTTCCTTATGTCGATACAGTAACATTCCAACATATGGATTATAAACTTGTAGTTGATGCTTTAAAGAAAAAGAATAAATAATTAGTTGTTGAATTAATGCAGAGTAGAAATTTCTTCTCTCTGCATTTTTTATTGGCTTTTAATAAGTGCAATTACTTCAAGCGTTTTTATTCAAAAATCAAAGCTGTTATTGTAAAATGTAAGCGTATACATTTTATACAGGAGTAAATTTATGAAAAAGCCATTGAAGATTACTTTGATTTCACTACTTAGTGTTCTAGGAGTTGCAATACTAGTTCCTGCAAGTTATGTGGGTTATGTTTATTTCTCGTATTACCGTATTGGTAATACTGATTTAACTCCAATCGAAGTTACTTCTTCAACCTCGGTTAAAAAATCAACTACCTACTCATGTTCAACTTATAATGTTGGCTTTGGAGCGTATTCGCAAGATTATACTTTCTTTTTAGATACTGGATATGATGATAACGGAAATGCAACTTGTGGACATTATTCGACTGCTAGAAGCAAAGAAGAAGTTTTATTTAATATTCAAGGAGCTTCTAAAACTATTAATGAACTTGGTGTTGATTTTGCTTTCTTCCAAGAAGTGGATACTAATTCAACAAGATCGTATCATGTTAATCAAAATGAAATAATAAATAAAGAACTTAATGGTAGTGAAAATAATTACGATAATGTCTTTTGTTCTAATTTCCATTCAGCTTATATGATGTATCCTTTATACGATATGCATGGTGCTTCGAATGCTGGAATTGCGACTTACTCAAAATACAAAATAAATAAGGTCCAAAGAAAAGAATATACAATTAGTACTTCTTTTTCAAAGTTTTTTGATTTAGATCGCTGCTTTTCTGTTTCTACTGTTAGTGTTGAAAATGGAAAAAATTTGTATTTAATCAATAATCATATGTCAGCATATGATGAAGGCGGAATCATTAGAGAAAAACAAATGAAAGAATTATATTCATTTGCGGCTTCTTGTTATCAAAACGGAGATTATGTAGTTATTGGAGGAGACTTCAATCATGATTTAATTACATATAATCCTGAATATAATTATGATGAAACAACAACTCGTGCTTTTAATACGACTAAAAAGACCCCTGATTGGGTTTCCTATGTCTATGAAAAAGATGGGACTACTCCATTTGGAAATGACTTTACAGTTGTGGGTAGCGATAACACTCCTACTTGTAGAAATAATGATATTGAATGGGAAGAAGGAAAGACATTTACAGCGGTCGTTGATGGCTTTGTCGTTTCGGATAATGTTGAAATAGTATCACATAAGAATATAAAAACTAAGCAAGGTAAAAAGGGAATTGATGGTTTTGCTTTCAGCGATCATGATCCGGCTTATCTTGAATTTAAATTAAAGTAATCAGTCAAAAAGCGATGTAGAAGCATCGCTTTTTAACTAGCTTAATAGTTCCTCACTACAGGTGTGTTTTTCAAGATTTAATTTAATTATTTGATTGACTTTTTCGTTATTTATAAAATCACGCATGATTACATTTGATAAATTTAATTCTTCACTTCCGTTTATGAAAGTAGAGGTAATGTAATCTGTCATATTCTTATCGTGTTCTTTTTCACGTGACCAGGGTCCGAATAATAATTTACCATCGGTTAGTTGACCTTGAAGGACAAAGATTCCTTTAGAGCCTTCATTCTTAATTTTGTTTTTTATATTTGTAAAGTAGAATGGTATTCCTTTTTCAATATAATCTTTTGAACTCATCTTATTATAAGAAGAGACATAGCAAGAATTTAATGATGTGTTTTGATTTGTACAGGTATCGTTATTACGAGAAAAAATATAATTAGCTGGATTATTGATATCATCGCCGAAGAAGATTAAACATTTTCCACGGGCATCTCCGAATTTGAGTTCTGAAACAAACTTTAAGTCTGGATTAGTAGTTTCATTTTTAATTACTAGATTATTATTTACTAAGTATTGATCAATTAAGGTCTTAACTCCATCTTCAGCTTTATTTTTAAAATGTTGAAAATCTAATATGAGCGTTTCTTCTTTATTAGTTAGTAAGAAATCTTTGATATCTTTTAATATTGGCTCAAAATCTACTCCGTTTGAAATATCATGAAAGGTTACATATTTGTCTTCACTTAGTTTATTTACTCTTATATCAAAGTATCTAACACCAGTATTTAATTGTTCTTTTATTGAATATGTTTGAGTTTCAGTAACCCATGGCATTCCATAGGTGCCTGAATCATGAGAGCCTGGTATTACTACATCAGTAAGAAGAGCATTATCTTTTATTGCTTTCATCCAGTTTGAATTACCGCCTTCACTATATTTTTCAGTGCATATACCGTTTAACGCAACATATGAAGTGAATGTTCCAAGTGCTGCAATAACAGTAATGACAGATATTAAAGTTATTCCTAATGCTTTTTTCATATTTGTTTTTTCCTCTTAATAAAGTATAACATACGCACTAATTTGTTAGAAATAAAACAAACAAAGTACTTTGTCTATTTAACTAGTTTATTGTTATACAACTGTAATAAGAAAGAGGTAGTTATATAAAAAAATTATCGCTAGTTGTGTGACTTTTGTTTGTGGAACTTCACTAACGGGCTTTGCTCTTATAAGTTTTGCCATTGTGAATAATTTTAGTGAATATCTTTATAGTGGAATGATTTTAGTTGGTTGTCTATCAATGATTGTTGGTTTTGTTTTTTCAGTTATATTTGCCTTAAAAAAAGATAACAAAATAGAGAAGTAATATAATAATAACTAAAGTCTAAAAAAAATTGCGTCAATGTACTTAACCCCAATAATTGGACCGAGCGATCGGAAAGATTAAAGGGGTTTTTATTATGAAACTAACAATTGAAGATAAGAAGAAGATTATTGAAATGAAGAAAAATGGTGCTTCAACAATTAAGATTGCGAAGATGTTTAATATCAATGAGTCTTATATTCGCTTTTTAGTACTGTGTTATAGAAAACATGGTGAATTAATTTATGAAGCAAAATTAGGATGCGATTCTTATTCTCCTGAGTTTAAGTTTAAACTTGTATGTAGAGTTTTAACTGGCGAGTCAATGAGCTCTTTGGGAATCGAACACATGATTAGACCATCTTCTATACTAAGTTGGGTAAGACAATATCAGGAAGTTATAATGGTCTTGCGATAAATAGAAGGCGAGGTAGACCTAGAATGAAACCTAAAGATGATAAAGTTATAGAATCATCACTTCCATTGGAATTTTCAGCCACTCTTTCTGATGAAGAAAGAAAAGAGCTTGTTGCTCTTAGAAAAGAAAATGAGCAACTAAAAATGGAAATCGATTTTTCAAAAAAATTGAGAGCCTTAGTACGAGAGAGGATAAAGCGCGAAAGAAAGAAATAATTCGTGTTATATTTGAACTAAGGCAAAAACACTCTCTATCAGCACTATTAAAACATGCTAAAATGGCGAAATCATCGTACCTCTATGAAATCAATACATATAGTAGAAAAGATCCTAATGAATAGATAAAAGCTGCAATATATGAAATATTCAGTTCAAATAAAGGAAAATATGTATATCCTAGAATAACTCTCGAACTTCGAAATATAGTATTAATAGTCAATCATAAGAAAGTACATAAGATTATGAATCAACTGGGAATTAAAGCTAAATCTCCACGAACTAAATATAAGTCATATAAAGGTGAATGTGGAAAGATTTGTCCTAATTTACTTCTCGAAAAAGAAGTAAATGAAGGAAAAAATATTACAAAGTTTACACGCAATTTTAGCACTTCAACAGTCAATCAAAAGTGGACTACAGATATATCTGAATTCCATATTGCTTCAGGAAAACTATATTTATCCCCGATTCTAGATATGAATAATAGAGAGATAGTTGCATATTCAATATCAAAATCACCTTCATATAATCAGATTACTGATATGCTTGATTCAGCATTTCAAAAATATGAAAATCTTGATGGATTAATTTTTCATTCTGATCAAGGATGGCAATATCAAATGTATGATTATCGTCAAAGATTGAAGACTAAAGGAATAATTCAATCTATGTCAAGAAAAGGAAATTGTCTTGATAATAGTCTTATGGAAAACTTCTTTGGAGTAATGAAAAACGAAATGTTTTATGGTCATGAATATGAATTCAAATCATTAGAAGAATTAGAGTTAGCAATGAAAGAATACATATTTTATTACAACAACCAAAGAATTACAGTTAAATTAAAAGGATTGTCGCCTGTAATATATAGACAACAATCCATGGAAGATATACTTATTAGTTTAGATTTCGTCGCTCGGTCCAATTATTGGGGTTAAGTACATTGTTAGCAGATAATATGATATAATTATATAAAAATGAGAGGAGAAATATATAGGAGTATATTTTTGTTTCACATAGTATAATTTATTACGATTGATTGTTTTTATTAAAGGGTATTATCTAAAGAAAATCTTGGTATAAAAAAACTCTCGTAAGAGAGTTAAGTGGCCCCAAAGACTAAATAGTTTATTACTTTTAGAAGCGGGCCTTACAGGTTGAATAAATTTTTATTTGAACTTGTAATGTTATTCCAAAAATACTAGGTAAAGATCTTTGGAACACTATTATTCTAGAAAAAAAGAAAGGATTTGTCAATATGGCATATTATTTAGGATTAGATATAGGAACCAATTCGGTAGGTTGGGCAGTTACAGATGAAAATTTTAAAGTTGTAAAAAAAGGTGGTAAGTCTCTATGGGGTGCTCGTTTGTTTGAGGAAGCGGAGGATAAGTCTGCACGCCGTCAATTTAGATCAAATAGAAGAAGACTACAAAGACGAAAAGAAAGATTATGTTTGTTGCAAGGAATTTTTCAAAATGAAATTGATAAAGTAGATCCTACTTTCTTTATTAGATTGAATGAATCATCTTTTAAAGAAGAAGACAGGACACTAGTCGGCAAATACTCATTATTTAATGATAATAATAAAACAGATAAGGATTTTTATAATGATGATAATAAGAGAACTATATATCATTTACGTAAATATTTAATGGAAACAAAAGACAAAGCCGATATAAGAGAAATATATTTAGCTTTTCATCATATGGTAAAGTATCGCGGAAATTTCTTACAAGAAGGTAAGAAGATATCCGGAAATGGAATGTCGGTTGAATCATTGAAAGAAATATTGGATAAACTTAATAATTCAATTCAACAAGTTTTTGTAGATGATGAAACTGAAGATATTATTAATTTATATACTTTACCTTTGAATGAAAATTCTTCAAATAAAATATATGAATTATTCCAAAACGTTCATGGAAGAGGAAATATTTGTTCTGCATTAGCAACTTTATTTGGAAAGAAAAATAATAATTTGATTTTGAAATTAATTGTTGGCTATAAAATTAATCCAAAAGATTTATTTTGTAATGATGAATATAGCGAAAATGATGCAATAGAGTTTTCTTCAGTAAAATTTATAGATGAAATATATCCATCATTGACTTCTACATACACAGAAGATGAAGTTTGTTTAATAGAAGCTGCAAAACAATTGTTTGATTCGATCACTATTATTCAATTGCTAAATGGAAAGAAATCTCTTTCCGCTGCTATGGTTTCAAAATATGATTTGCATCAAAGTCAACTAAATGAGTTTAAGAACTATGTTCGTCATAATTTCTCTAAAGAAGAATATAATAAAATGTTTGTTGATGTTCCAAAAGAACCACATAAAGAAGGTAACTATACCAGTTATATTGGCTCAACTATAACTAGAGGAGTTAAAAAGACTTGTGCTCATTCACCAAAAGATATTTTCTATAAAGCATGTAAGAAACTACTTTTAGGAAAAGAAGATGAAAAGGCCAAAGAATTCATTTCTTTAATAAACGAAGATAATTTCTTACCATTGTTGAATTCAACTGATAATGGAGTTTTACCATATCAATTAAACGAAAATGAGATGATTGCAATTATTGAAAATCAAAAGAAGTATTATCCTTTCTTAGAAGAAAAAGATAATGATGGATATATAACTAAAGATAAAATTATTTCTTTACTAACATTTAAAATTCCATATTACATTGGACCTTTAAATCTTCACATGCCTAATCCAGATGATAAATCTAAGGGTTGGTTAGTTAGAAAAGAAGATGGGAAGATTTATCCATGGAATTTCTTTACAAAGGTTGACCAAGATAAATCTGCTCAAGCGTTTATTGAAAGAATGAAAAACACTTGTACATATTTAACTGGCGAACCAACTTTAGCTAAAAATTCGTTGCTTTACAGCGAGTATATGGTCTTGTCTGAAGTTAATAAAATTAAGATTAATGGAAACTCTATTACTTATGAGCAAAAGCAAGATTTAATAGAAAACATGTTTAAAAAACATAAGAAGGTTACATTAAAAGGCATTGGTAAATATTTTAAATCTATTACTGGAGAAGATGTGACTATATCAAATTCAAAAACTGAAGATCAAGAAATAAAATCTTCTTTATCATCCTATGTTGATTTTACAAATATTTTCGGTGATGATTTTGATAAATATAAAGATATAATAGACGATATTATTTTAGATATTACCTTGTTTGAAGATAAGAGAATTTTAGTTAAAAGACTTAAAGAAGTATATAAATTGAATGATGAATATGTCGCTAAGATTAAGGGATTAACTTATAGTGGCTATGGCTCTTTATCACATAAATTGTTGGATGGAGTCAGGGTTGAAGTAGTTAATACTGGTACTGCAGACGCATTATATTTATCAATTATTGAGTTGATGAGAAAAACAAATTTAAACTTAATGGAAATAATTAATACGTATGGATTTAAAGATAAGTTTAATGAAATAAATAACACTAATCCTTTAACTAAAGAAGAATTGATTCAAGAATCTTACTTATCTCCAATTATGAAACGTGCGGTTAATCAATCATTTAGAATTATTGATGAAATTCAAGATAATATTTTAAAGTGTAAAATTGATAAATACTTTGTCGAATGTACTAGGGGACCAATTAATAATAAAATGGTTCCATCTGCCAGAAGAAATGATTTGTTATTAAAATATAAAGAAGCAGAAAAAATAAATAATGATTACATGATTTCTTGCGTTGAGAAGAATGAAAAAATATTGTCTAACCTTAAAGACGGACAATATACATTAACAAATGACGCTCTTAGAAAAGAAAAGATTTTCTTATATTTTCAACAATTAGGTCATTGTGCATATACGGGTGAAGAAATCGATTTTGAATCAGTATTGGACAATAATTATTGCGATGTTGATCATATTATTCCTCAGGCACTTGTTAAAGATGATAGCATGGCTAATAAAGTATTAGTTTTAAGAGGTAAAAATAATTTAAAACGTGATACTTACCCAATAGATGATTCGATACTTACTTCAAAGGGTAAAAGCTTTATATATAATCTAAAAAGTATGAAGTTAATGTCTGCTGATAAGTATAATAGAATCGTTCGTAAGGAACCATTAACTGATGATGAGGTATTTAGTTTTGTAAATAGACAATTAACTTCTACTAATCAGTCTGTGGCGGTTGTATGTGATATTTTAAAGAAAACATATTGTAAAGATAATCCAAGAGCTGCCGTATATTCAAAAGCAGGAAATGTATCGGATTTTAGAAATAAATATGGATTATTAAAATCAAGATTAACTAATGATGTTCACCATGCACAAGATGCATTTTTGAACGTTGTTGTTGGTGAATGTTTCAACGCTAAATATGGTTTTGAAGGTGATAATATTAAAAGAATATATGCAAGAAAAAAGAATGGCAATTCTAAGGAAACTTTGAATAGCAATAAGTTATTTAATACGGATATTTATAAAGAAGAAAATGGATCTAAACGTTTGATTTGGAATACTGAAAAGAAACACGCTACTTTGATTGATGTAAAGAAGCAGATGTATCATAAAGACGCTTTATTTACATTTATGAAGACTGAGCAAGGCGGTGGTTTATTCGACGCTACTGTATATAGTCCAAATGACACATCAAAAAAAGAACTCATTCCAATGAAGCTGAAAATGCTTAAAGATGGAGTAAAGATTGATTCTCCTTTACGAGAGTCATCAAAGTATGGTGGGTTTAGTTCTCCAAAAGTTGCATTTTATATGCTTGTAAAGTCTAAAGATAAAAAAGGAAATGCTTTATATACTATTGAGCCTGTAACTAAATTAATTAAAGATAAATTTGGTGATAAAGAGTTTATTTCTCAATATTTAATTAATGTATGTCAATTAAAAGAACCAGAAGTTATTATTGAGAAACTATTAGTTAATACTGTGATTCAAATGAACGATACTAGAGTTGCGATAACCGGAAAAAGTAACAATGCATATGTATTAAAAAACATTTCTCAATTATACTTCCCACAAGAATTAACAAATTATGTAAAAGTAATAGAAAAATTCTTTGATATGGTTGCTAAGAATAAAGAAAAAGATCCACACAAGCATATTATCGATGACAATAAACCATATCTTGTTAGTGGTGGAGCAAAAGAATTAAGAATTAATTTATATTTAAGTAAGAAGAAAAATTATAGATTATATAATTACTTGGTTAATAAGATGAAGAATGAAAAGATATACAAGGATTGTTGTATATCTGACTTTGGAAATAGACTAACTTCTGACGATGTTATTCAAAAATTCAACAACCTTTCTTTGGCTGATCAAGTTATTTTGCTAAGAGAAATATTATATATGACGAAGTGTGATAGAGTATTATCTGATTATTCATTAGTTGGTTTTGCCTCGAATTCAGGTATGATTAAAATCAACAAGAAAATGTCGATTAATCAAAAAATCATCTATCAATCGGTAACCGGATTCTTTGAAAAGGTTGTGTGGGAGTATAAAGACTAGCCATGGCATTTCGTACCGTTGTTATTTGCAATAAAGCAAAACTAGAATATTCATTGAATTATTTGGTATGTAGAAGTGATGAAATTAAGAGAGTACTTATTGATGAAATATCCACTTTAATAATTCAAAATACTTGTGTTTCATTAACAGCAGCATTAATGTCAGAATTAGTTAAGCGAAAAGTAAAAGTTATATTTTGTGATGAAAAGTCAAATCCACTGGCGGAGGTTATACCTTATGCCAGTTCTTTTGAATCTTCTTCAAGAATAAAGAATCAAATAAAATGGGTTGATAATGTTTGTGGAAAAGTATGGAAATCAATTATTGAAGAGAAAATAAGGAATCAATCATTTGTATTAAACACGAATATGAAAGTAGAAAAATCAAATCAATTGCTTGAATATAGCGATGCGGTTGAAGAACACGACACTACAAATAGAGAAGGTCATGCTGCAAAAGTATATTTTAATTCTTTATTTGGAAATGATTTTATTAGAGGAAGTGATAAAGATACAAGAAATGCATATCTTAATTATGGTTATGCAATAATTTTATCAGCTATAAATAGAGAGATTGTTTCTTATGGTTATCTCACTCAACTTGGTATTCATCATATAGGAGAAACAAATCCTTTTAATCTTGGTTGTGATTTAATGGAACCATTAAGACCATTGATTGATTTAATTATTACTACTAAAGATATCAATGATGACAATTTTAAGAGTGAATTATCTAAGGTTTTATCTTATCCATGTAGATACAACAAGATTGAAACGTATATAGATAATGCAATTCATTTATATGTTGGAAATGTGTTATCTGTTTTAAATGAGAAAGAAAAGGAAATAAAATTTATAGAATATGGGGTATAGAATTATGAGAATGATGTTATTTTTTGATTTGCCTTCAGTAACAAAGGTTGATAAAAGAGAATATAGAAATTTTGTTAAATTTATTAAAGAACATGGCTTTATTAGATTACAAGAATCGGTATATGTTAAACTTGCTACAAATCAAACGGTTGTTGATTCACACATAAAACTGATAAAAGCAAATTTACCAAAAGCAGGGCTTGTTGCTGTATTAACAATTACTGAAAAGCAGTTTAACGGAATTGATTTTTTGAGCGGAAACTTCAGTACAGATATCATTGAATCTGACTCTAAATACATTGAATTATGAATAAAATAGTGTATAAATTCTTTAATGAACCAATTATACTAAATCAACAATTTCATTATTCAATAATTATAGAGAATCCTCATCTAATTCAAAACTTTGTAATGAGTTTAAAGAACCAAATTGAATATGGAGATGAATTATTAGTCTATTCTACGAATGATGAATCGAAACAGTCTTTACCTGAGGCCTGTTTTATTACTGATTTGTTTAATTTATCATTATCAGATAAAAAAATATTGAATAGTTTATATAAAAATATTGAACATAATTATTTGCAAACAAGAAATGATAAATATAATGAGATTTGTAATACCATTCTAAAATTTTTAAACGAAATGGAAGATGTGATTGATCTTAAAATTGATTATTCTAATACTTTTACTATGTCTTCAATTTTGAAGATGGCAGATGTTAAATTAATTGATGATTCCTCATCTTTATTAGAGTTACTAGTAAATTATATTAAAACACTAAATGAACTTAATAATATTAATTTAATCTTTGTTATAAACTTAAACTCGTGTTTTGATAATAATGAATTGACTTTATTATACAAAGAACTAGACTTAATGAAAGTTGATTTAATTAATATAGCTTATTCATATAAAAAGCCATTAAATAATGACAAAATAATTGTAATTGATGATGATTTATGTGAAATTGATATTGGTTTTTGATAAAATATAGTTGTTAATTTGACTAATCCGGTAGGATGATAAATTACTTTTGATCCTTTAAATAAGTACTTTGTATAGTAATTGTACGTTAATTGCTTATTTATATTTGAGGTTTGAGAGTAATGTTATTTTAACTAGGTATTCAACCAAGAATAATATTTCCTACGGACAAAATAGAGTTTGAGAGTAATGTTATTTTAACTAGGTATTCAACAATATTTTCATACGTTCGTTTCCTTTATTAGTTTGAGAGTAATGTTATTTTAACTAGGTATTCAACGCAAACGAAAAAGACTTATTTAAAAAAGTTGTTTGAGAGTAATGTTATTTTAACTAGGTATTCAACTGAAAAGCAAGCCAACGGACGCGGTACGGCAGTTTGAGAGTAATGTTATTTTAACTAGGTATTCAACATATGTCCTACACGTATTATAATATCACTTTGTTTGAGAGTAATGTTATTTTAACTAGGTATTCAACATTAAAGAACGTTTAGACTTATAAGGGCTCGTTTGAGAGTAATGTTATTTTAACTAGGTATTCAACCATATACTACACAATGTAGTACAATATTATGTTTGAGAGTAATGTTATTTTAACTAGGTATTCAACAATTACGTCGAGCCCAATCTTTACCTCGTTGTTTGAGAGTAATGTTATTTTAACTAGGTATTCAACTCTAGAGTTTAACAATTACTACCAACTTGGTGTTTGAGAGTAATGTTATTTTAACTAGGTATTCAACCTGATCCATTTACTAAATACATTCCAAATGTGTTTGAGAGTAATGTTATTTTAACTAGGTATTCAACTGAAATGAAAGATAAGTGCTTGAAGTATCCAGTTTGAGAGTAATGTTATTTTAACTAGGTATTCAACTGAAAGAAAACATCTAAATCAATTGCTTCATGTTTGAGAGTAATGTTATTTTAACTAGGTATTCAACCTATCGTAAAATCACCTAAACGATTAATTGGTTTGAGAGTAATGTTATTTTAACTAGGTATTCAACCAGTAATACCATTACCTTCTAACATCTTGAGTTTGAGAGTAATGTTATTTTAACTAGGTATTCAACGATATTGCTTGCGTTTCGCTAATTGGTTGGGTTTGAGAGTAATGTTATTTTAACTAGGTATTCAACCCTTCAAGTATTTACTTGTCATTATTTGACGTTTGAGAGTAATGTTATTTTAACTAGGTATTCAACTTCCTTGTTTCCATGCAAATGATGATGTACGTTTGAGAGTAATGTTATTTTAACTAGGTATTCAACTTTACTGAATATGATATGTCTTGTGTTTCTGTTTGAGAGTAATGTTATTTTAACTAGGTATTCAACTGTTTCATTATTCTTTTTGTCTTTAGCACCGTTTGAGAGTAATGTTATTTTAACTAGGTATTCAACTAAAATATGTGATTGGATTTTAAAAGCCTGGTTTGAGAGTAATGTTATTTTAACTAGGTATTCAACAGAATACGGAATGAGTACAAATACTGTTTCTGTTTGAGAGTAATGTTATTTTAACTAGGTATTCAACTTAAAGCTTCACGATGTGGAACGTAGCCGATGTTTGAGAGTAATGTTATTTTAACTAGGTATTCAACAGTATAAAAATATATAATATATGGTAGTAAGGTTTGAGAGTAATGTTATTTTAACTAGGTATTCAACACCTTGTCCATATTGTTAGTTGTTGGTTTGGTTTGAGAGTAATGTTATTTTAACTAGGTATTCAACTTGTTATCTAATATTGAACTTATTTTATGGGCTTAATGTTAGTGTTTATCAATTACGTAAAAAGCACGATGTAACATTTATTAGTTAATCGTGCTTTTATTTACTATTTTTTAAGAATATCAGAAATAAAATTAGATAAGTTCTCATATTCACAATAGATATAACAACCCTTTTGTCCTCTGGATAGAAGGGTTTTATACGTATCTCGTATTATTTTATCTGCTAAAGCGTAATCTTTTGTTTTCTTTATTCCAAATAAACTTTTATCTGTTTTTGCTCTTGCAGTGTAATATGTTTTAACTTCATCATTAATGTAAATAAGGTCTTTACCAATTATTACTCCAACATAATCGAATTCTAATCCTTGAGATGTATGGATGCATCCAACTTGATCAAAAGAGTCTTTATCTATGGCCCAAGTAGAAGTTGAAGCAAAGTTCCATTGAGCCTCAAAACCGTCTTTTAATATAATATCGTATTTTGTTATGTCGTTTTTGCTTATCCAATTGTAGCAATATCCAGCTAACATTCTTGATTTGTTATTTATATTATTCTTAATTCTAAGAGCTTCTCTCATTTCGTTTGCAGATGAAAATACTTTTATGTCGTAATCAATATCTTTCATTGATATATTAGGAGTTTCTCTAATGTTTAATAAGTTATCTAAGAAAGCTAAATATCCATCCGAACCATTACACCTAAACTGCGATACTAAATTTAAACTTTCACCCATGTGTATGGTGCTATGTAATTCTTTAGCTTGCTTAACAATCTCATTTACGCTTCCAAAGTCTTTAGTAGTTACAATTTGATCTTCATCGATAAAAAACACAGTAATCTTTGAAGCGTTAATTATTTCTTTAATTTGATTTTCACCTTTATTTTGGAACATTCCGGATTTCATATTTAAGCGATGGGCTTCATCTACTAAAAGACAATCAAAAGTATTTGATTGTGTATTAATATATGAACTTGAACTTTTAAATAAGTTTTCTACAAATCTTTTAGTGAAATTTGATTTTATTAATTGAGATATAAATACTTGTCTAGGAGCGGTGTTTTTTGTTATGTAATTAACATTAAATCCAAGTGAAGTTATTCTCTCTAATAAATGCATAGCAATAACTGATTTTCCTGTACCTGGGCCACCTTTAATTATTACTGTATGCTTTTCATCTTTGTCGATTACTTTACTTATTAATTCCATAATCGTTGAATAGGCGACTTTTTGTTCATCTAGTAAAGTAAATACTTCGTTATGGTTCATCAATGAAGAGATTGCGTCTTGCAATGAGACTGAAGGCTTTATCTTTCCATTATCAATTTGATATAAGATTTGACCATTGTCTGGTTTAGTTACATATTTTTTAATAAAGTATTGTAGTTTTACTGAATCATATTCTAAAAATAAAGGAGCTAATGAAATAGCGGTTGAATATATGGGGTTATTAATCTGATCATTATATTCTTTTTTGTAGTTATGTAGGAAAGCACAAGGATATAATTTAATGTCTTCATCACGGACGGTTTTGTTAAAGCACTCTATTGCTTTAGCGTATGAGTAAGCTTGGTAACTTGGATGTGTTACTTCGCGTTCTGTTCCGGCTAAAAATGTTAAGACTACATCTTCTTTAGCTGTTGCTGTACATTGTTCCCATTGTTTTAATTCGATAATTACTGCATTCTTCTTATTATTGTCATCTAAACCTGTAATTAAGAAATCAACACGTTTAGCAGTGAAAGGAATTTGGTACTCTATTGCAATTTTTACATCTTGATTAATTGAATCATGATTTAGTAATAAACTTAATCTTGCTAGTGAATTGCTCCAAGAGCGGTATTCAGCATTGTTATGATGGTAAAAATTATGTTTTTTAAATTCCTCTTCAATTTTATCTGCTATTAATCCATTAATAACATCATTATTGAAATTTTTAAGTGTTCCCGTATAAATTAGCATGATGAATCCCTCTTTATTAATAGTAACACAAATGTATCATTTTTATATCACTTTTTATCAATTAAGTTGAATTCAATTAGAATTATTAACAGCAAGATACAAGACGTTTATATGTTATAAAATATATTATTTGCTAATAAATATAATAAGTCACAAGACTTACTTAATTATTAAGCTTTTAATATACTCATTTAAATTCTTATCAACAGCGTAAATATACGTTCCGTAGATGCCGCGAGTTAAAAGAACAAGATAAGCATTAATGATATTTGATATTGTTTTATTAATATCATCAGATTTTGAATAAGTATCAATAAAATTATCAGTGTGATATTCTATTCTTTGCTTTTCAACATTATATGAAATATCTTTTCCTAAGATAACCCCGGCGTAGTTTAAATCATAGCCTTGAGAAGTATAGATGCAGCCGATATTGTCTAAATATTTATCATTAATAATAAAATCATTATTATTAAACTCTTCATTCCAACAATATTCATATCCATCAATTACAAAATCAAAATTTTGCTTATATTCAGTTGATTTTTTATCTCTGGCTTTTTTTCTCCAATAGAAAGATAAACCACTTAACATTCGACAGAGACCTTTATATTCAATGTTTTTCTTTTTAATTTCTTCAAACATTTCGTGGCAATTATCAAAGACTCGCAAATCATAACCATTTTCGAGTTTATATGAATGTGGCTTACTAGTAAATATGCTGTCTACAAAATTAATATAATCATTTCCACCCTTAACTCTTAATTGAGATTTTAGTTCAAAGGAAATTGTTGATTTGTCAAACAAAAGTTTATCAAAATCAAATTTAGCGACATCTGATTCTTTTACTGTTTGGTTATTGTCGTAGAATAAAATCAAAAGTTTTTTAGCTTTGATTTTTAGCCAATCTAATTCTGAAGAATCTTTTGGTAAGCCTAAAAATTTATTTACGTTATCGTGGGTTCCATAATTGGTTAATTTGTTTCTTCTTTTTAATCTATGAGCTTCATCAACAACTAACACATCATATTCTCCTCTTGATGCTTCTGAAGCGGAAATAACATTAATATGATGTAATTCTTTTATAGACCTAAATAATTTTTTTACTGTAGATCTAAAACTAGGAACTGGAACTACGAATCCAATTTTACCAGTACCGAAAGATTTAATCGTTTTAATTAAATTAGTTTTGTTGTAGAAACTTTCATCGTATAAATCGTCAGTGTCTGTATAATCAAAATTATTGCTTAAAATATTTGCTATCAAATTAAGAAAATATATTGCGATAAGTGATTTGCCAGTTCCAGCACCACCTTTTACAACTACTTTTGTTTGAGTGTTACTTTGAATTGAAGAAGAATATACATTGAGAAGATTTTCCACAATATGATATTGATCAGAAGTTAATTCTTTATATGGCGAATATTTAAAAATGTCTGAATTTTCAATCTCAAATAAATTATGATTAACTAGTTTCATTTTCTGAAGCTCTTGCCATATATTCGTAAAAACGTTTTGATATTCGCTTCTTTGATAATAGTCATGAGTTTTTGATTGCCCACCATTAGCATTTTGCAAGATGAATTTTCCATCAGCATGCATATGAGTGATAAGCATGTTTTCGATATCTAAAATTGCTGACTTATTGAATGATTCACTTTGTAATAAGTTAATCTTGGTTAAGTTTTTACGAGATGAATTAATGTTTGCATAGTGTTGATTCATTCTTTCAAATGAGTTTTGAGTTTCTCCAACATAAGCTTCTTTGTCACCATTTAAAATATATACAACAGGCCAATCTTCACCATGTTTACTTTTGCTTTTCATTTCTTGAATCCCATTTTTATTAAAACTATATCGTTCAATAGTAGTATTAAATGATGATGACATGTTAGAATCCTTTCAATCAATGTATAACTATCTTTTACTTATACCTTTATGATAACAATTATTTATTAATAATAACGATATTTTTTTGAAAAATATTTCATTTTTCATGAAATTATTCAATATTTTCTTACTTTAAAACGTTTTATACTCATCTAGAAGAAAAATCTTTACAAGGTAAAAAAATAATTAATTTGAGTTCCATTTTTTTCCTTAGTTATTTAGACTCGTCAGTATATAATATACTTATGTAATTAACGAGGTGATAAGATGAAACAAAACTCCGATGATAAAAAACTTAGTAAAAGTATTGAAGCCTGGAAAGCTAAACTTTTAGATACTTCAAAAAGAAATAAGTCTATAAATTATAGAGATACTAAATTATCATCCTTATCTTTTATTAATCCTTCCTTTTCATCCTTTATATCATCCGATGTATCTACATATAAGATTGCGACTCCTTTTGATAATAACGAAGAGTCGTTTGATGAAAATGAAGATGATAAAACTAATTCGGAAGAATATATAAAATGTAATAAGAAGAATATTAAAAGAAAGAATGTTTATTCATTAGTAGATCTTTTACCATGTATTGAAGACACAAAAGATTATAAAGATGAAAAAGTTCTTTTTACTACTTATGACGGGATAGATCAAAAAAGAGCATTAAGAACTTTATTAAATCGTAGTAAAAGCTTTTATGAAGAATACGCTATAAACGTCCTGTTTTTAAGCGTGGGAATATTAGAATGGTATGAAAATGATGAAGAGAACGAATGTCTTCGTTCTCCGCTTCTTTTTATTCCAGTAATCTTGAATCAAGATTCTTTTAAATCACCTTATGTATTAAAAATAGAAAAAGACGATTATTCAATCAATGATTCATTAGTCTATCGTTTAAAGACGGATTTTAATCTAGATATCAATTATGTTGAAGATAGTGCAAATTTAGAAACTTTCTATAATAACTACAAAAAGTTAATTAAAGAGAAGTTAGGTAAAAACTACAAAAGATGGAAGATTGAAGATGAGCTTCATCTTTCAATATTTTCCTTCTCTAAAATCAGCATGATAAAAGATATCGAGAAGAATGATGACAGAATAAGAAATAACAGTTTTTTAAGAGAAATATCCGGCTGCGAATTATTTGAAGAAAATAAGGACTTATTAGTAAATGATAAAGAAGTTGATAAAGAGATAAGCGAAGAAGAGAATTATCATGTTTTAGACGCTGATTCTTCTCAAGAAGCAGCAATTCAATCAGCCATTAAAGGAAACAGTTTCATTCTTCAAGGACCTCCAGGAACTGGGAAATCTCAAACTATTACTAATATTATTTCCGAACTAATATCCCGTGGAAAGAAAGTTCTTTTTGTAGCGGAAAAGAAAGCCGCTCTTGATGTTGTTTATAACAACCTCAAGAAATGTAATATGGCACAGTATTCTTTTCCAATTCACAATATAAAACTAAACAAAAAAGAAGTTATTGATGATCTTTCATCTACTCTAAATAGAGCGGATGAATTACCACTTATTAATAATAGTGAATATCAAAAGAATATTAAAGCCTTTGAAAAATCTAGAGATTATCTTTCAGAATATGGAGACTTTTTAAATAAGAAAATTCAACCACTTGATGAAACGATATATAACATATTCGGATATTTTATTAAGTATGACTCAGATGAAAGTTTAAAAGAAGATTTAAAATTTGATATAAAGAATATCGATTCATTAACCTTTAGTGATTTAGTCGAATATGAATCTGCCTTTAAATGTTTTGAAAAGTCCTTTAAAGAAATAGCATATGATGAATTATTATCGCCTTTCTATGGCTACAAAGATGAAGATGCATCTCGTAGTAAGATAGAAAAACTAACAAAAGCGCAAGAAGAATATAAAAAGTCTTTAGAATCAAAAGATTTAAATTTTGTTAAAGAACTAGGAATAAACTTATCATCTTCTTTCTTTGATAAAATGATTGATGCAACAAAGATGATTCTCGATTCAATAAGTAAAAGTGATACGAAGTTTGACACCCGATTTTTCACATGTAAGGATATATTAAAAGAAGAAAAAAGTTATTCTTCTTTACTTCCATTAATTAAATATAAAGAAGAAAAAATAAATATGTTACTTAAAGAATATGAAGAAGATATTCTTTCTAGCAATATTGATTCATATATTCAAAGTATTTATAAATATGGCGGTGTAATCAGTCATATCTTCAGTTCAGAATATAAAGAAATTAAAAATAAAATTCTTCGCTATAAGAAAAGCAAATCTATTTCATATAAAGATATGTTATTTGTTGTTGAATCTTTGGATTCCTTAAAATCATCGGAAAAGAAGATTTTAAATGCGTATAAAAAATGCGAAGTAAAACTAGATGAATTAAATTCATCTTCTGTTAACGAGTCTTTGAAAAATATAACCTGGACTAAGTCATTTAATGAATTACTTTTATCTGAAGGAAGTAAAAAAGATTCTTTATTTACTACTTCCATAGAAGACTTTATCAATTTGTACTTTGAAAATAAAAAAGAAAATGATAAATCAATTAAGGGATTTACTTCTTGGTATAGGGTATATAAAGAAAGAAAAGAGGCTCTTCAAGAATTCTTTATTGTTAGAAAACGTAATTTATCTATCTACAGTTTAAAAGACTTGATTAAAATCATTGATAATCAATTAAACAATATGAATTTATTAAGTTCATATGCTGATTTTAATCGTGATTCTTCAAAGTTAGATAAATTAGGTTTGGAAGAAATTAAGAACCTAATTATCAGTAAAAAGATTGAAGGAAGATACAACGATTATTTCTTAAAACGTTATTACAGTTTATTAGTAGAAAAGATATTAGAGGAAGAAAAGGTCTCGTATTCAGGAAATGAATTACAGAATAATAGAGAAACATATTGTCAAAGTAACGAGGTATTAAATAAATACTCTAAATTACTATCAGAAGAAAAGCTTCATTCCTATATGCCTTCTCTTCATAGTGCTTCGATTATTAACGCGGACGCTAAGTTTTTAATTAGTGAAGCGAATAAATCACGAAATATTATTTCTATTCGTAAGTTATTTAAAAAGATACCTGATCTAATTCTAAGTTTAAAACCATGCTTAATGATGTCGCCTTTATCTGTTAGTACATATCTGAAAGATTCTTCGTTAAACTTTGATGTAGTTATCTTTGATGAAGCTTCTCAGATGAAACCAGAGAATTCTATCGGCGCTATATTAAGAACTAAACAATTAATTATCTCAGGTGACTCTGAACAACTTCCACCAACAAACTTCTTCCAAAGTATTGAGAAAGAAGAAGGATATAATGAAGAAGATGAAGAAACAAGCGATTACGATTCAATTCTTGATGCTGCTCAAAAAGTAATTAAGAAGATTTCTTTAAAATGGCATTATCGTAGTAAGTTTGAAGAATTGATAAAACCATCTAACAAATTTATCTATAATGATACCTTAGTAACATTCCCATCTATATCTAAACCTACAAAATATGAAGGTGTAGTTTATGATTACGTACGTTCTGCGACCTATTCATCTAGACAAAACATCTTAGAAGCGGAAGAAGTAGTTAATAAAATAAAAGAATTAGTAAATTTATATGGAAGAAATAAATCTATTGGTATAGTTACTTTTAATGAAAAACAGCAAAGATTAATCAGCCAAAGATGTCGTAAATTGTTAAGAGAAAATGAAAACTACAGTTTCCTTATCTCTGAAGATAATCCGTCACCATTATTTGTAAAAAACATCGAAACAGTTCAAGGAGATGAACGCGATATTATTATCATTAGTACAACATTTGGTAGAAATGAAAATGGTAAAGTAAATCAAAACTTTGGTCCAATTAATGGATCTGATGGATACCGAAGATTAAATGTTGCATTTACTCGTGCTAAAGAAGCGTTAATTCTTGTTACTTCATTAGTTCATGATGATATTGAAGTTCAATCTGCTTCTAGCAAAGGAATTAAATTTTTTAAACAATATCTTTCCTATGCAAGTAGTAAAGATAATTCACTTAGTTCTGCTTTTGGCAAGAATAAAGATGAGAGTCAACCATTTGAAGAAGATGTTGAAGAAGAATTAACAAAGAGAAATTATATCGTCGATAGACAAGTCGGATGTTCGACTTATCGTATTAGTCTAGGAGTAAAGAAGAACAAAACTGATAGTAAGTACTCCATTGGTATTGAATGTGATGGTCAAGCTTATTCTTCTTCCTGTGCTTCAAAAGACAGAGATATCTTAAGAGAACAAGTTTTAAAATCACGTGGATGGAATATCTATCGTATTTGGTCATTAGACTGGATCAATAATAAATATAGAGAAATAAACAATTTGATTAGTTATATTGATTCTCATTTAAAAGAGACTCCAATTGAAAAAGAAGAGAAGAAAGAAAAAAGTAAAAAGTCTTTGTTTGATGTCGAATATGTCAAAAGAACTCAAACGATAGATTTTGAGTCTTATCCTTCTTACGACAACTTTGATAATGAAACATATTTTAACTTATATGATTTACTAAAAATAATTATTAAGGCTACTTCTCCAATATGTAAAGATGAGTTAAAGAAAGTGAAAGAAATCTGTGCCTCGTGTGGAAGAAGTATCTTTAATGAAGCAGTTGAGAAGAGCTTGGATTTTGCTTTGAAAAACCTAATTAGTTCTAAAATAGTCATTAATAAACATGGCTTCTATTATTATTGTGGAGAAGGAATTACTTTTAAAAAATACGGAAAAAATTCGTCTAAACGTCCATTTGATAATATTAGTGATGATGAATTAAGAGATGGATTATTACGTTACATTAAAGCAGTAAAGAAAGTAAATGAAGATGATCTTTATCAATGTATCATTAAAGAATGTGGATATTCTTCTTTATCTACTTCTATGCGTTTCACATTAAATCAAATTGTTAACTCGTTAATCGAAGAAGGTATAGTTGTAGAAATCAGCAATAATATTTGTATCATTTAACAATCAAACTATAATGGTGTAGAAGATTGTTGTACTAAATATTTCATCAGTCGTGTATTTTATTTTAGGCATAATGTCATGAGTATGGTCAAAATTACAACAGTTTATTCATTAATATATGGATTTTTATCTATGCTTTTATTTATCTCTTACGCTACATACTACTTTGCTCTTTCATTAAATTTTAGAGAAATATCAGTTAAGCATCCTAACGTAGTTGATTATCTATATAATATATATAACAACAACGACACAATTATTAATTCGAAAGAGAAAATAATGAATCTTGAATTCCAAAAACTTGAATTAATTAAGAAATACATAGAATTATATAACGAAGGTTCTATTACCGAAGAAGAATTCTTTGAAAAGAAAACAAAATAATAAATAAGTGGTTTTGTGTATTTATATATTTTTTACCAGCAAAAAACGACTGCATATACTTAAACTTTAGTATGTACAGTCGTTTTAACTATGCGTATAAATTAAGAGAAAAGTATCTGTCTCCACCATCAGGAGCAATAACAACGATATTTTTATCAGTGCTTTCTTTTGCTTCTTTAATTGCAACAAATATAGCAGCACCGGAAGAAACACCTAATAATATTCCTTCTTTGCTTGCAATATATTTGCAGGTAGAGTAAGCATCTTCATCTTTTACTAATTGAAGTTCATCATAGATATTTTTATCTAAAGTTGCTGGAATGAAGTTCGCTCCGATTCCTTGAATTTTATGAGGACCGGCATGGCCTTCACTAATTAAAGGAGAGGAAAAAGGTTCAATTCCGATAACTTTAATATTTTTATTTTGTTCTTTAAGATATTTACCTGTTCCAGATAAAGTTCCTCCGGTTCCAATACCAGCGATAAAGATATCGACTTTAGAATCTAAGTCACGATAGATTTCTGGGCCGGTAGTTTTATAGTGGGCTTCAGGATTAACTTCATTGTTAAATTGACCAAGGATAATTGAGCCTTTAATTTCTTTATTTAATTCATTGGCTTTATCAATGGATCCTTGCATTCCTTTTTTACCTTCGGTTAAAACAATTTTTGCCCCATAAGACGCAATCATCTGTTGGCGTTCTTTCGACATTGTTTCAGGCATAACAATAATTGAATGAATTCCTAAAGATGTAGCAACAGAGGCAATACCGATTCCAGTGTTGCCAGAAGTTGGTTCGATAATTGTTCCACCTTCTTCTAGTTTTCCTTTTTCTACAGCGTCTAAAATCATCGCTTTAGCGATACGATCTTTAACACTACCGGTCGGGTTAAGGTATTCGAGTTTAACGAATATTCTGCTTTTAAGTTTTAAATCTTTTTCAATATTGGTTAATTCCATCAGTTTAGTATTGCCAATAAGTTCAGTTACGTTTTTATATATGTTCATATTTATTTCTTCTTTCTTTACCATCACTTTATAGTCTTATCAATGAGTATGTCAAATACAATGATAATTTTTTAATATTGCTGACTAATTTTTATGAAATTATGGCATATATAAATGAGTTGGTGTATACTAACTACTGGTAGGAAATAATAAATATGAATAAAGATGAAAAAAAATTAAAATCCGGAGAAGAAGGGCATTTATCGAATTTGCACCGAGGTCAAAAAGGTGTGGTTTTAGCTCTTCATAATGATAATGCAGCCTTAAGGCGTCGGTTGTTAGACATGGGAATTACTAAAGGTGTTGTTATTGAAGTCAAAAAAATAGCGCCGCTAGGAGATCCGATTGATATCAAATTGCGCGGCTATGAATTATGTATTCGTAAAGCTGAAATGAAAGGTATCGATATAAAGGTGTTATAGAGTATGAAAGTAGCATTAGTAGGAAATCAAAACGCTGGTAAAACCACCTTATTTAACGCACTTACTGGTAGCAATCAAAAGGTTGGAAACTGGCCAGGAGTAACAATTGAAAGAAAAGAAGGAACAATTAGAGGAACCGATATTACTATTGTCGATCTTCCTGGTGTTTATTCACTTTCTCCTTATTCTTCTGAAGAAGAAGTTAGTCGTTCTTATGTATTAGAAGAAAAGCCAGATTTAATAATCAATATAGTCGATGCAACTTCAATTGAAAGAAGTTTGTATTTAACTACGCAATTACTCGAACTTGATTCAGATGTAATTGTCGCTTTAAATATGTATGATTTATTAGATAAAGAAGGAATTCATATTGATGAAAAGAAATTATCATCTTTGATGAACACTAGTATATTAAAAATATCCGCTAAATCATCATATGGTATTGATGATTTAATAAAATTAGTAAAAAGTAATAAATATATAAAAAATAGTCATATAAAAATATATCCGGAAGATGTTGAAGAACTTATTTCTGAGATTGAAGTTAGTAATCCACGCGCTAACAATAGATTTTGCGCAGTAAAGGTTATTGAAGAAGACCGTGATTTTAGAATTCTTATGGACGATAAGATTAAAGCTGATCATATATCGATAGAGAAAAAATACGATATGGATGGGGAACAGCTTATCGCCTCATTACGTTATGATTACATTGTTAAAATAAAGAAAGAAGCTGTTGATGATAGTCATGCTAGAAGAAATAACGACACTATTACTGATAAACTAGATCGCATATTTCTAAATAAATGGGCAGCTATTCCGATATTCATACTTATTATGACCTTAGTTTATATCTTATCCGTTGGCTTAATCGGCGGTTTGACAGTAAGTTTTGTCGATGCGTTATTCAACGGAGCAGAGAAACTAGAGTTTAGTTTCTTTGGCCTTTCTTGGACCAGCGATTTTAAGATTTCAGGCTTAGGACCACTATTAGGAAACTGGTTGACTTCTTTAGGTGCTTCTCCATGGTCAGTATCATTGGTCCAAAACGGAATCATCAGTGGTGTTGGTGCGGTATGTAATTTTATACCACAAATCATCATTTTGTTCTTAAGTCTTTCCTTACTTGAAACTACTGGATATATGTCTCGTATTTCATTCTTACTTGATCGTTTATTTCATCATTTCGGTTTAAGTGGTAAGTCATTAGTTCCTTTTATTGTTGGAGTAGGCTGTTCAGTTCCAGCTATTATGACTGCACGAACCATTGAAGATGAAAAAGAGAAAAAAGCTACTATCGTATTAACTCCATTTATTCCTTGCAATGCTAAATTACCAATAATTTCTTTATTTGCCGGATATTTCTTTGGAAAACTTAGTTGGTTAGGCTCGTTATCTTTCTATTTTCTTGCAATTGTATTAATTCTTACATTTGGTTATATCTTCAGAAAATACTTATTTAAAGGCGAACATAACACCTTTATTTCTGAACTACCGGAATACAAGATTCCTTCTCCAGTATATATTTTAAGAGATGTATGGGATAAAACCGGGGCGTTTATTAAACGTGCTGGAACAATAATTCTTCTTTGTTCAGTAATTATATGGTTTATGTCTTCCTTTAGTTGGGGAATGATCTATATTCAAACATCCGCTTCGCTTACTATTGAAGATTCAATATTAGCTTCGATTGGTAATTGCTTGGCATGGATTTTCTATCCAATGCTAGGTGGTAACTGGTCCTGGGCAGCGACAGTTTCAGCCATTCAAGGTTTAGTTGCTAAAGAGCAAGTAGTATCTTCGATGGAAGTTATTGCTAGTGTTAATGGAGATGCGTCTTTATTTGAAAGTTCAATCTTTGGTTTCTTCAACGCTTGGAGTGCATATGCCTTTATGACCTTCAATATGTTCAGTGCTCCATGCTTTGGTGCTATTAGTGCTATGAGAAGTGAGTTAGGCTCAACCAGGGCTATGTTTAAAGCAATTGCGTTCCAATGTACAGTTGCATGGATACTTTCTACTATCATTGGTTGTATAGGATGGTTAATTGCATTATGACACCCGCTGATATTGTTATTTTAATCGTAGTAATTCTTTTGATGGCAGCAATTATTTTCTTTCATTTTGTTTTACCGAAGATTAAAGGGAAAACCGGCTGTTCTTCTTGTCCTGTTGGTACTGACAAGAAAATTAAAAGAGCGTTTAAAGCTTATAAGAAGAATAAAGATAAGAAAGATTAATTATTATTTCATCGCCTTCTATTAATTAGAGGGCGTTTTTTTTATTAATAATATGCACGGAAACTAAAATAATGTGAAAAAATACAAAGTTATCAAATGTTTCTTTAATGAGTAATAGTAATGTGATAAGATAAATTAAGTTTTGAAAAGAGGATCAAGATGTTTCATAGATTACCAATAGACAGTAAGAGTAATAAGTTTATTCATAGTTATCTTTTTCAATGTTTAGTTGCCGTCTCTTTTTTTATTGGATGGTATTTTGGCTTAGGTGAAATAGGACTTGCAACAGTAGTTGTAGCAGTTGTTATCTCATTAATCTTTACCGATGACGGTGCGGTTATGGGATCGTATTTTTTATATGCCATGTTCACATTTGCCATGTTCCCATATTTCAATACAATTCCGTGGTACTTATATGCGGAAATAGGTGTGTATGTAGCGGGAATAATCGCTTTCTTAGTTAAACGTATAATTACGCATAATTGCTACTTTAATTTTGGTTCGATTGGATTAAGTTTGGTTTTACTACTTGTAACATTCTTTGCTGCAACCTTAGTAAGACAATTTACATCAACAAATTTACCTAGTGAATATAATAATATCGCTTATATTACCTGTGGCTTATTTGCGTTGCTAGTTTTGTTCTATTTTGTTTTCCATCTTACTACAGATGAAGGGAATGAAAAACTTGTTTATAAGACTTTCTATATAGTAAATATATTAGTTTTAGCTGAATTGTTTGTTGTTATTCCTAAAGCTAAGTTTTTTGACGAAATATTTATTTTAACTAGATGGGGTAGCAAGAACACTGTCGCTATAGTATTAGAAATGTGCATTCCTTTTGTCGCATTTATTTTTGCAAAGAACAAGTGGAGAATTGATGCTTTACTTATTATTGCGGTGGATCTTTATTTTGTTACAGTAAGTGATTCTAGAGGTGGAATAATATCTATCGCTGTGTTAATCCCCTTATTAATCCATATTCTCTTAAGCAGACTAAAGGACAAAAAATATATTTATCCAACGGTATTAGTTTCAATTGTTGTTACTGTTTTCGTCGTTTATGAAAGTGTTCCAAGTTTTAAAGAATCTATCGATAGACTTATCGCTTTAGGTGATAATCTTTCTGGCAGATGGGATATCTGGAAGAGCGCCTTAGAATATGCGTTTGGTAAAGAAGGTTCTTTTTCTGGCAATATCTACTTTGGTGGTGGTGTTCAAGCCTTATTTGACTTATTCCCAATCTATGGATTCGGATATGAAACTGGAAGCATTGGTATTTGGTTATGTCACAATACAGTAATTACTGTATTATGTGCCTCGGGTTTTGTTGGAGCAGCAATGTTTATTTATCATATGGTTGAAATTTTTGTTGCTAATTATAAAGCAAAAATGTTCTCGCGCACTGCTTTACTATATTTTGTTTTAATCGGTGTTATTCATGGAATTATCGATAATACGTTCTTTAATATTATTTATTTAGTTCCATATATTTGGATATTCTCTCTACGTGGTGTAACTAGTTTTAAATTGTTAGGAAAATATTAACACTTAATTTTATAGTTAATTTGGAGAAATAAATATGTTAGAAATAAAAATTGATGAAGAAAAAGGTGGTGCACTTAGTTCGATTCTTTTTAATGGTGAGGAAATGCTTCACCAAAAAGATGAAAAAAGTTGGATGGGCCAAGATGTAAATATTTTTCCGTTTATTGCCAGACTTCAAAATGGTATTTACCATGTTGAGGGAAAAGCATATTCATTGAAGAACCATGGCCTTATTCGTTATATGAAACCTAAAGTTATTTGCCGGACTGCTTCTATTATTACTGAGGTATTTGAATCAAATGAAGATACCTTAAAACAATATCCGTTTAAGTTTAAGTTTTATGTTTCATATATTATTAGGAATAATACCTTAACAATAAAGAACACTATAATTAATGAAGATGATAAGACGATGTATTACGGTCTTGGATTTCATCCAGCTATTAGATTGGCGTGTAATGAAGAAGAAGATAATTTAAATATCGATGGAAATTACATCGATTTTGGCAAGAAAATAACTCTCCAAAAATACCTAACAGATGAACGAGGTGAATTTGTAAAAAACAAAGTTGACTTCTTATCATCCCGTTATTTCTATCTTTCAAAATACAAATTCAAAAAAGATCTTTCATATGTGATTGATTCAAAGAACGTTTCAACGGTTAATCTTGTACGAAGAGATAATATAATCGTTTCTTATAAATTTAATAAAGCTCCGATAATTACAATTTGGACTAAAGAAAAATATGGAGATTTTATCTGTATTGAACCATGGTTTGGTTTGCCAGATGAAGTAAATAATAAGATTGAATTAAAAGATAAAAAATTAATAAATTCTTTAACTCAAGGTTCTTCTTCAACCTATTCATATTCGATGAAATTTATGGTAAAATAAAAAAAAGGCAAAGGAGAACATTATGTTAAGTAATTGCCTGTTAATTGGCGCGTTATTATTTTCTATAAACAACATCAAATCTGCCGGTACTCCTTCTGATATATCATCTTCATTAGAAGTAAAAACATCTTCAATAATTTTTTATGGAGCTGATAAGAAAATAGCATTTCAATTTATTAATTCAAGCGATATTACATATGCTTTAGGTGCTAATAAAGGATGTAAGCTTCAAGTAAAGACAGATGAAGGAACTTTTAATAGCAGTATAAATAACGAACATTTAATACCTGGCACTTCGTTTTTTTCATTTTCGATTACTGCACCCGGAAATATTGAAAGCGCCTTGTTCACTAATGTTGTAGAAGTGGATACTAGTAGGAATCCAACTTCAAATAATGCTTTGATAAATGTTGATGTATCCACATATAAATCTGTTAATGGTGGCTATATTATCGCCGGAGTAGTTGCTGGTGTTGTTCTATTTATTTTCTTAGTATATTTATTTTACCGTTTTGTATTAAAAGGTAGAATTGGCGGTTTTTATGGAAGTAAGAGAATAGTAAATCAAAATAAGAATGGAAGAGTTATGTCCATTAACAATGAAGCGGTAATAAAAGAACAAGCGCAATACGATTTAGAAGATCAAAGAGAAGTTTTGAAAGAAGAAATCAAAGATACAGATGAATAATATTTGCATTGAACATGTTTATATATTACTTGCTGCTTAAGTTGAAGTTAAGATTTTAATCAAGCTACATAGACTAGGGATTGCAACTACTTACAATAGAATATAAATTTGTTGACATTAGCTATTCTTCTTTGTAGAATAATAAATGGCTAAATTGCAAACAGAACCCCGGTAAGGTTTTACAATTTGCTTGATGTGAAAGGAATAAATATTATGCAACGTCAAACTACTATAGTTAAAAAACAAGACATCACACGTAAGTGGTATGTTGTTGATGCCGCTAATAAACCTCTCGGTCGTTTAGCCTCCGAAATCGCAGTCGTTCTCTTAGGCAAGGATAAACCTTCCTATACTCCAAATGTTGATTGTGGAGATTGCGTTATTGTCATTAACGCTTCCCAAGTTTCAATGTCTGGTAATAACAAACTCAAACAAAAGACTTATTACAATGTATCCGGTTATGCTGGTGGCATGCGTAAAAGATCCGCTGGAGTTATGTTAAAGGATTATCCAGTCGAATTACTTGAACGCTCGATTAAAGGTATGCTTCCAAAAGGTCGTTTAGGTCGTCAAATTGGAAAGAAATTATTCGTTTATGCAGGTGCTGATCATAAGCACGAAGCACAACAACCAGTCGTCAAGGAACTTAAGTTCTAATTAAGGAGAGATAGAAAAAAATGGCAACAAAGAAAACAGGTAAACCAGTTTCCTATTATGGTACTGGAAGACGTAAGTCATCAGTCGCTAGAGTATATATCACTCCAGGCACTGGTAAATTCATCATTAACGGAAAAGACATTAAGGATTATTTCCCATATGCCACTAACGTTATTGAAGCAAAAGAACCATTCAATGTTACAAACAATGTTGATAAGTTCGATGTAAAAGCCTATGTCGTTGGCGGTGGTTTCACCGGTCAAACAGGCGCTGTCAGATTAGGTCTTACACGCGCTCTTCTCGAAGTCTCTAACGATTATCGTCCATCTTTAAGAGTAGCAGGTTATGTTACTGTTGATGCACGTCGTAAAGAAAGAAAGAAGTACGGCTTAAGAGGTGCTCGTCGCGCACCACAATTCTCAAAGCGTTAATCTTAAACGTTTCGGAATTAGTAAATTTAAATATAAAAAAGTCATGGATGTCACGGTTCATGACTTTTTTTATATGTTTTAAGTGATAAAAAAAGATAATAACTTTTACATTATTATCTAATATTGTCCGATTTGTTTTAAATATCTTTCAAGAATAATCATCGCGGCAGCACTATCGATAACAGCTTTTTGCTTTTTTGCTTTTTTATTATTGAGATGTAACATCTCACTCGCTTCAACAGTGGTATCGCGTTCATCCACTTTAGTAATATCGCAATTTGGGAACAACGGTTGTATTTTTAATATAAAGTCTTCAACTATAGGAGTCATTTCACATGGATCGCCACTAGGAAACAAAGGAAGACCGATAACAATATGTTCAACTCGTTCAAGTTTTACTGTCTTTATAAGCTGGTTGATACAATCATCGTAATCTTCCGCTTTAAAATGTAAGTTTGGTAATGGAGTTACAAACATTCCCGAACGTGATACAGCAAGACCTAAGGAACTTTTACCAAGGTCCATGGATAAAATATGTGACTTCATAAGCATTCTCTCTTTCTTTTATATTATATACAAAATTGATCTTTTGGCACACTATTATTTCTTATGGCATATTGTGTTTGAGCAATTTATTTGCGAAGTATACCCCGTATGGGTATACTAAGAATGTAAGGAAAAAATGATTTATGAATTGCTGCGAAGAAAAGAAAACTAAAAGATCAGAAGAATTCAAAAAAGATTTAACTAAACATTTAAATATTATTAGTGGTCAGGTTAATGGAGTTAAAAAGATGATTGAGGATGATAAATATTGTATAGATTTAATCACTCAGATATCAGCGATAATCTCATCTTTAAAAAGTGTTTCCAACAAAGTTTTAGACAATCATCTTCATTCTTGTGTTATTAAATCTGTTAAAGAAGGAAATGAAGACGCAATTGATGAAATTGTAGCGTTGTTTAAAAAGGTGTAGATATGAAAGATAAATTTAATGTCGAAGGTATGACCTGTACTTCATGCCAGACCCATGTAGAAGAGGCAGTCAGAAAGATTCCTGGTGTAGAATCAGTTAATGTTAATTTACTTCAAAATACCATGGATGTTTCTTATGACGAAAAACGTGTAAATAGTAAGATGATTACTACTTCAGTTTCAAAAGAAGGTTATAAGGCTTTTAAGGATGGAGAAAAAACAAATATTGAATCTAAGTCGAATAATATGTTAGTTCGACTACTTGTCTCTCTTGTCTTCTCTATAGTTCTTATGTATGTAGCGATGGGAAAGATGATTGGAATTCCAACCCTGTCTTATTTTGAATCTAATAAACTAGGCTTTGTCTTTCTGCAACTATTGTTGCTTATTCCTGTGATTGTTGTTAATTATTCATATTTTGTAGATGGATATAATAAATTAATTAAATTAAAACCCAATATGAATAGTCTCGTCTCACTTGGAGCAACGGCGTCAACTTTATATGGTGTTGTTTCTCTTTTTATCATGTTTGATGCGGTAATTAGTGGAAATAATGCAGTAGTTAACGAATATGCCTCCACCTTATACTTTGACTCTGCAGCGATGATTTTAACCTTTGTGACTTTAGGAAAATTCTTAGAGAGTAAATCAAAAGATAAGACGAAAGAAGCAATTGAAAGTTTAGTTAAATTATCACCGAAAGAAGCAAGAGTAATTGAGAATGGAAAAGAGATAGTAAAGAATGTTAAAGATATTCTGATTAATGACATTGTACTAGTTAAACCTTATGAAACGATTGGTATGGATGGAGTAATAGTTGATGGTGAAACTTATATTAATGAAGCAAATATCACTGGGGAAAGTATGCCAGTATATAAGAAAAAGAATGACAAAGTTATAAGTTCTACGATTAATCAAAATGGCACAATTAGTTTTAAAGTAACATCTTTGCAAAAAGATTCAACGATTCAAACGATAATTAATTTGGTAAATGAAGCAAGTTCATCAAAAGCTCCAATATCACGTTTAGTTGACAAAGTATCTTTATTTTTTGTTCCATTTGTTATTGCAGTAAGTTTATTATGTTTAGTAATATACACCGCTTTAGGTTATCCTTCTTCCTACGTGTTTAACATCACTATAAGCATCTTAGTTGTTTCGTGTCCGTGTGCTTTAGGTTTAGCAACTCCGGTTGCAATTATGGTTGGTTCAGGGAAAGGAGCTTCTTTAGGTTTATTGATTAAATCAGCAACAAGCTTAGAAACTGCAAGTAAGATAAAAGCAATCGTATTTGATAAAACTGGCACGTTAACTAAAGGTAAACCTGCGGTTAAACAAATTGTCAATTATTCTTCCTTATCTGAAGATGAATTAATTTCTTTATTCTATTCCTTGGAAGACAAATCGGAACATCCGCTTTCTAACGCGGTGAAAGAATTTGCTTCAACGCATAACATTAATAAGGTCGAAGTAAGTGAGTTCTTTATCGCTCCTGGTTTTGGTCTAAAAGGGAAGATTAAGAATGAGGTTTACATGATTGGTTCTTTATCATATGTTCGTAATATTCTTAAGAAGAATTATGAACACTTAAGAAAAGACGTAGAGAAGTATTCTTCTTCGGGTTATACTCCTTTAGTTCTATTTACTAAGGAAAAAGTACTAGGAATGTTGTTAGTTCAAGATGAGATGAAAGAGAACAGTAAGAAAACAATTGAATTACTTCAAAGTAAAAATATTGAAGTGTTTATGTTGACTGGTGACAATAAGTATGTCGCGTATGATATTGGGAAAAAACTTGGTATAAAAGAAGAAAATATATTTTATGAAGTATTGCCTTCCTCAAAACAAGATAAGATTCTAGAACTTAAAAAGAAGTATCAGTATGTATCAATGGTAGGAGACGGAGTAAATGATGCGCCTTCATTAATGTCATCATCTTTAGGTATTGCGGTTAAAGAGGGAACTGAAGTTGCTATTTCTTCAGCGGATATAGTGTTGTTACATGATGATATTATGGAGGTTTATAATTCCTATATGTTATCGAGAAAAGTAATGACTAATATTAAAATTAATTTATTTTGGGCTTTCTTTTATAACTTAGTAGGTATTACTTTAGCTACTGGAGCATTTGCTTCGATGAAGATCTTAATTAATCCAATGATAGCTGCGATATTAATGTCATTCTCCAGTGTTTTTGTTGTTACTAATTCATTATTCATTAATACATTTAAACCATATGGAAAAAGAAAGGAGAAAATCAAAATGGAAGAAAAAGAATTCTATGTTCCTGATATGATGTGTAAACATTGTGTTGCTCATATCGAAAGTGCACTTAAAGATGTACCTAATGTTAAAAAAATAGATATTTCATTAGAGACAAAGAAAGTGGTTGTAAAAGGAACTGATCTTGATGAATCTGTGCTTATTGCTGCAATTAACAAATCTGGATATGAAGTAAAACGTTAAATTTAGCAATTTCCATGTTAAAAATAGGTATTATTATTTTAAAACTTTAACTTTCTAAAAAAAGTTTAAAAAAACACCTAAAAAATGTTGACAAGATGGTCTAAAATTTGTAATATAAATGAGCATGGAAATTGCAAACGGGTCTTTAGCTCAGTTGGTTAGAGCGCGCCCCTGATAAGGACGAGGTCGATGGTTCAAGCCCATCAAGACCCACCATTTATTTAAGAGGCTTCCACTTAACAAGGAAGTTTTTTATTCAAATGATGATAAAGCTGATAAGTAGTCGGATGCTTAGCTCAGCTGGGAGAGCGTTTCCTTCACACGGAAAAGGCCGTTGGTTCGAGTCCAACAGTGTCCACCAGTATGTAAATGCCGCCGTAGCTCAGTTGGTAGAGCAACTGACTTGTAATCAGTAGGTCGGAGGTCCGATTCCTCTCGTCGGCACCATTATATGACAGTTAAGTAATACTTTAAATAGTGTTACTTTTTTTGTATTTTAGAGCATTTTAAATCGTTTAACGGTTATTTGTGAGTATGGTCAAATGAGTTAACGTTTAGGGTACATATATTTGAACCCTAAAACGTATTTAATAGGCTAATGTATAGAATTTATCGTTAAAAGATTAAGAATAAGATATCTTCTCTATTTGGTAAGTATCGATTTTATGATAAAATATATTTAGAGAAATAAAGTGATTTGATGATAAATAAAGATGAAAAGAAAGAAATTAGTACATTAAGTAGAAGTGAAATAATTCATAATAATTTCTTAAAGAAATAAAAAAGCATGGAATAACAAATGCTCAATATGCTAAAGATAACAATTTAGATAAAACAGTTTTATCAAAGTGGAAGAATATGACGACTATTATGTCTACGGAGCAAGTTTATCAAGCAGCTAAATATTTGCAAATTACTGTTAATGATTTATTCTATTCAATAGCAGAGAAAAAGGAAATAATGGTTCTGAATAATGATTTTGATTATATTCCCATCAAAGCACAACAAACTGTTGAAATCAAAATGTATGAAGAATCATTCAAACACCCATTTGACTTACTTGGATTAATTTTATTTGTCTTTGTTTTATTTACATCTATTTCCTTTTTTGCAAGTAAATCATCAGGATTTTGGATGTTTCTATTAATAGGTATTCCTATGGGTGGTTATACTTACTATAAAGACGAATTTGGGCATAAAAAGACTTATATTGTAGATTATTTAGATGATATCTATTACAAAATTGATAAGCCTAAAAATCAATATTTCATTATTAATTTAATCTTACATATTGTTTCATTATTAAGTGTTATTACTTCATTTGTATTATTTATCAAAAAAGTTTATCCTAATGAAGAGAATCTAGTAACTATGATGATATTCCTATTATTAGGAATGGCTGTATATGCCATTGTTAACTTCTTTACACTATTTACTCACCAATTGAATCTTAAAGAAGAAATATACGATAATGAAATAATGCCTCATACAAGTTCAATGGTTAACCTTTATATGTCATTATTATTGTTAGCGATTGGTATATGCTTTTTGTATCAGTACTTTGATGATTATTGGTATGTTGTAGTATTTTTATTAATATCTTCAATTTTATCTTTAATTAAATATTTACTATTGTCAAAGAAATATAGTGAATATAAACTAGTACATAATGAGTATGATAAAGAAATTCAAAAATTATTCCCTAATTAATAGTTGCAAATATTGCAACTTTGCCTATATTTAGTTGCAGTATCTGCAACCTACCTAGATTAAAAACCTACTTTATTATAAATTAGCCTTAGCAAGTAAGATCTTGTTATTGCTCAGGATGAAGTGCACTCATCATTAATTTATGCAAGGAAAGTAGGTGAAAAAGATATGGGATTATTTAGTTTTATAAATGACAAAATTCATACTAATTGCAAGAAAAGCAAAGATACTTCATACCCTGATAAACCTTATAAAGATGGAAAATATTATATAACAGATCATGGTGTCAAACGAATGAATGAACGAAGAATAAACAAAGGAGCCGTTCATGTCAATTTGCATACTAAGCCAATTGAAATTTCAAAAGTGAAAATTGATTCTAAAGGAAGATCTTCTTATGAAAGATATAGCAAAAATAAAACATGTACAGGTATTAATTCTAAGAACAATAATGTAGCTACAGTAAGAGAATTTTCATCAAAAAAATTATCGAAATACAAAAAATAAGGAGGTGCGATAATGAACAAATATTCTAATGAAGTTGAAAAGTTTTTAAAGGAATTCATACTTCCAAAAATGGGATTAAGTGAATATAATGAGGATAATATTGGTGATATTGTCGATTTTATTTCAAGCGAATACGAAACACCATTAGCAATTGCTGAAGATAGTGGCGACATTTTAACGGATGATGAAAAAAAATTGCTTGAATTATCAACTAAAGCAGTTACAGAAATTACTTCGTCTAAAGATTGGTAAAAACTTATATCTCTAATTTAACGCTCATTCTATTCTTAATATGAAAGACAGCGTATCCATCTTTGGTGATCACTATCTTGCTAATTAAGTGATGGAAGAGTATTTCATTAAATTCAATAGGAGGAGTATCCAATCTTTTGATTTCATCAATAAACTTGGTGATTTCAATATTTTGGATTCTCCTTTTTTAATTTACTTCAATGAAACATTTCTAAATAAATTTAATGAAACCAACTTCGGAAGAAAGAATACTAATGATTTGTCATTAGAACAAAAATTGTTTATTACTCCCGAATATTTAGTCCCGTTATTATCTTTTATATTCGTAAATAAAAAAAATAATTAAGCTTTTTGAAAGAATACTCGGAACATAAATATTGATAAATCATTCCTTAGTTTAATAGAAAACTTTTTTTAAAAAATATAATGAATGAGTTTGAAATTCCAAGTAGTATTCAAAATTATTATATTTCTTTTATATTAATGGCTTTTTTGCTATCGTCTTCATATGGCTAGAAAATGATTTCAAAGAAGCAATTGATGAGATGGTTAAAATAATTACGTTAATATTTAGATCAACTGATTTTAGGGGGATACGATGGCAAGTAGATCAATCGATTTATTAATATAAAAAACTACATAATTTATGTAGTTTTTAAAATCTTGAATTGTAAAAAAAGATATCGATCATAAGAAGTCCAATATGATAACGCATTTTACGATGTTAATTAAATATTCATCTGGAGGAGATAATTAAATTTATTTTCGATATAATTGGTCAATAGTTTTGGTATGTCAGCGGGTTATTTTTAATCAATATTGTGATATTTAAATAAATCTATCGAAAGGTCTAAATTAATTATATTTTAGATTTAGAAAAACAGATTCCATATTATCGCAATAGTGGAATATATTTAGCGAGTGTAAGTATAATCTACTCAACTTATGTAGCAAGATTGATTATTTGGAATAGTGAAACAAGGTGCTATAGTACTACATTAGGCGTGCTGATTGTTGCTTTTGTTTTTGCTGAACTTTGTTTAGCAATTAAGAATTTAGTAATATAAATTAAATCATGATTTTTTCAGAATGACTTAGATTGGTAGGAGTAGTATCGACCTTAACTGCAATCATCTTAACTCAATTTCTTTTTTTATCCATAAGCGAGAACATTGTTAACGAAATAAATATAACTGAATGGCTGGTGTATCTGTATATCTAATCAACTTAATTTCAGCTTATTCATGATAATTAATTCATATATAAATAGAGAAAAATGTAAAAATGAAAATAACACTATAATAAATCAAATTAAATGACATAGCTATATTAGTTTGAAATTAATAACCTAATTAGTTATGATTTAATTATGAGAAAAATATCAATTGTTGAAAACGAGGAAATAGAACTTAATCGCCTTAAAGCAGCACTTGAAGAATATTTTGCATCGAATAAAATTGAGTGCAATATTTCTTGCTATAACTCCGCTGCAAATTTTTTAAAGAATGATACGCATGATGACGATATTCTTTTCCTGGATATATTAATGCCAGGAATGAATGGAATTGAACTAGCTAAAGAGATAAGAAAAGGAAATGAAAGTGTCGCAATAATATTTGTCACCAACTTGGCAAGCTATGCTATCAAAGGTTACGAAGTTAATTCTTTTGATTTTATTATTAAACCATTCAATAAATTACATTTGAATAATACGATGAATAAACTAATGCGATACTTAGATCTCTTTGACAATAAAAATATTACTTTGAAAAGTAAAAGCAATGTCAAAATAGTTCGCTTAGCATCAGTTTCGTATATTAAAATAGATTCTCATCTTATCACTTATCACTTTGGTGATGATGAACCATTTATTGTCTGGGGGACCTTATCAGAAGAGCTTAAGAAATTAGATGATTCGTTTGTTAGACCAAATCAATATACTTTGATAAATATTAAACATATTACTTCAATTGATTCAAGTGAAATAAGAATTAGAGATAAGTGTATTTTTATTTCACGAAAATATAAAAAAGAAGTAACTAATAAAATAATGGAATATTATAAGAAAGCTGTATAGGTATGGCTCTAAAAATAATTGAAGAATTAAGATTTCTTGTTGAATTGATGTTAGCGGTCTATGGTGTGGCTTTTATCGTGTTCAAAAAGAAAGGTAAGTTCTATTCAAAGTTTATCTTGGGAATAATTCTTATTTCTGGTGTTTCAGTTTCTTTTCCATATATTCAACCTTCAGTTGTAGCATTAGGTAATCTAACGATAACAATCATTTTCCATATATCATGGTATTTATTTCTAGCTATTTTAATCTTTTCTCATTCTTTAATTTGTTTTAAAGCAAAATTTAATTTGATGCTTCTTATAACTACTAGTGGATATGCTATGCAACACATAGTGTATATAGTTATCAGTGAATTCATATTCTTAAGCGCGTTCAACGATTTCTTAACCAAAAATTTATTCTTATATGTTTTGATTTTCCTTGCTGGAACTGCAATCTTTTATACTCCTTATTTTTATTTTATTATTCAAAAAAAATCAGAGTTTAATAAACTTGTTAATAGTAAGAAGAGTACAGGTTTCTTTATCGGATTTATTTTTTTAATTCTGTCTGCGGTTGCTTTTATGTCTCAACATATCTACCGTGATACAACAATATTCGCCTATCAAATCATTATTGCAGTTATTGATCTCTTGACTTGTTTATTAGTTGTTTTAATTAATTTCTTGTTTTTATCATCTTCTTCATATAAAAAAGATAAGGAAATCTATAATTATCTATATCAAAAAGAAAAAGAGCAATACTTTTTTTTTAAAGGAAACAATGAATTAATTAATATTAAGTACCATGATTTAAAACATCAGTTAAAATTAATGAAGGATAAAGGCGAAATCAATGATACTTCCTATAATAATGTTAAAAACTCGATAAAAGCTTTCGAAGCATTTATTAATACAGGAAACGAAGAAGTCGACGCGATACTTACTGACTTTGCGTTAAAATGCCAAGCTAATAACATAAACTTTTCTCCGGTTGTTGATGGCACTTTACTATCTTCTTATCCAGTTGAAAGTATATATATTTTATTATCGAACATTTTTGATAATGCGTTTAATTATGTTAAAGAATTGAGCGAGGAATATAAATACATTCGCTTCGTTGTAAAGACTGTAAACAATTTTATTGTAATTAAAGAATCTAATTATTTAAAAGAAAAATTAATTTTAGATAATGAAGGACTTCCGAAGACAACAAACAGCGATAAAAATTATCATGGCTTTGGTTATAAATCTATTCGTAGATTTGTAAAAGATAACAATGGAGATATGAATATCTCTATTGATAATAATGAATTTGAATTAACTATTTTACTTCAAAAAGAGTAATTTGCTTTTTAATATTAATTAACAAGCATCTTATGCGCTGAAGTTTGCAACATGTGCAAGGATGATGGAAGCGATTTCATTTCTTTGGTAATGTAAAAATATCAAAGAAAGGAGTCTTTATGGACAAAAAAATACTAAAAAAATCTTTATTGATTATTCCTCTTATCTTAGGCGTTTCTGTTATTTCGGCTTGTGATGACACTTCATCAAGCATTGATGTAAAGAGTGTCTTCGAATTTACAGGTAAAGGAACCATTAATGAAGTAGACTACGATTTTGCTATAAAAGGTGTTGAAGCAGACAATGAATTTTATATTGAGGTCTTAAATACCGAATTTGAGCATATTTTTGGGGAATGGAAATTCACGACAGGAAAAGGTTATATCTTAACATTTGATGATGCGTATTGGACTGAAAAAAAAGTTAAATACAATGAAGAAAATAAACAATTCTATTTCTCATATGATGTTAATTTAGGAAGTGCTTATGGTAAAACTAGAGTTAAGTTTACCGGAAGTGCAAATGACTTTGAATACGATGGAATTGGCTGGGGGTTTGAGCCATTTGAATTCTCAGTTGTTGGTGCGGATGTATTTGGTATGACAACTTTAGATGCCTCATTAACATGCTATGAAGATCTATCATTTAAAACCACTGGCTCCTGCCCTTTAATTGCAGTTCCTGAAAGAAAAGGAACATATGTTTTCGATAAGGATACAAATGTATATACCTTTATCTTTACCGATCAAAGTGATCCTGTTGTTTCAACTTATGAAGAATCAACAAATAGCTATTCAATTGTAGTTAAATTTAATGTTGGTATGAGTATGCCATTTACTCTTACATATATGGCAGAGTAGGAGAATTAAAAATGAAAAGAAAAAAAATAATTCGTTCAAGTTTATTCTATGCTGGTTTAACTGTTGCTGGAGCCGCATTGATTTGGGGAAGTATATTTGCAGATAATTATTCTCCAATCATCTCTCTTTATTTCAATCAACCAACATATGAAGTTCAACAAAACGATTCTGAAGAAGTTGAAAATATTTATAAATCAGAATTTTCAAGTTCTCGTGCACTTATTAGAAATCAAAAGAAATACGCTGAAACAATTCAAGCTGAAGGATCGGTCTTATTAAGAAACGAAAATAACACATTGCCTTTAACAAGCGTAAGTAAAATAACATTGTTAGGTACTAGCGCTGTTGATTTTCTTTACGGTGGCTCTGGTGCTGGCAGTATTTCTACTCTTGGTGTTCCAAATTTAAAAGAGGCATTTGAAAATTACGATATCGATGTTAATGATAGTGTTTGGGATTTATATGTTAGTGGTGCAGGTAAAGATTATAGACGAAATGCTTCTATAACCTATACCGTTGGTGAAGCACCAGTAAGTATTTTTACACCAGATGTAAAATCTACATTTGCTTCCTATAGTGACGCCGCCGTTGTTGTTATTGGCCGTACTGGTATGGAAGGCGGAGATTTAGCTCGTACTACTACTGAAGATGCAAAAAAGCATTCCTTGCAATTATCACAAAACGAAATTGATACAATCAAGTTAGCAAAGAATAGTGGATTCAAAAAAGTAATCGTTATTCTTAATACTTTAAATGCGATGGAACTAAATGAGCTTGATGATTTAGGTGTTGATGCATGTCTATGGGTTGGCGCTGGTGGTCAATTTGGAATTAACGCTATTCCAAAGATGATCAAAGGTGATTTATATCCAAGTGGTAAGTTAGTTGACACCTATGCGGTTGATGCTTTAAGCGCACCAGCAATGCAAAACTATGGAGACTATACCTTCTCTAATATTTCCGCTAAAAACTGGAGTAAATACGTCACTTATAATGAAGGAATTTACGTTGGATATAAATATTACGAAACCCGTTATGAAGATGCAGTTTTAAATCAAGGAAGTGCTGGAACATTCAATTATACCGAACAAGTACAATATCCATTTGGTTATGGTTTATCTTATTCAACGTTCGAAACAACAAAGATGTCCAAAAAAGAAAATGATACTTCATTTGACTTCATAGTTACAATTAAAAACACCGGTAGTAGAATAGGTAAAGATGTAGCTGAAATATATATGCAGTCACCATATACGTCTTATGACAAAACTAATGGAATTGAAAAAAGTTCTGTTAAACTTGTTGGTTTTGCTAAAACTATTGAATTAAAGCCAGGTGAATCTGATACAGTTACTATCAAGGTTAATAAAGAAGAACTTGCTTCTTATGATTCAAATAACAAGAAGACATATGTTGTTGATGAAGGAAACTATTATTTTGCTGCAGGTAGCTCCGCTCACGATGCGTTAAATAATATCCTAGCCGCTAAAGGAAAAACAATCGCTAATGGTATGGACTACAATGGTGATTCTTCCTTAGTATCAACATATAATGTGGCGGCATTTGATAGCACAACATACTCAAAAAGTGTTTCAACTGATGAAGAGATTACCAATCAATTTGATAACGCTAATCTTTCTAAATACGATTCAAGCGTTAAGTATCTTTCAAGAAACAATTGGACAGGTACTTTCCCTAAAACTTATGAAAATAGCGAAGGTTCACGAAAGAATACTGCTGCTCAAGCTTTAGTTGATAGATTAGTTCTTCCAACAGTTGAAGACAAATCTTCTGAATATACTATGCCAGTTACAAATACTGTTGATGCAACAACAGGAAGGTTATCACTTGTTAATATGAATGGTTTACCATATGATTCAGAATACTGGGATATCTTACTTAATCAAATGACTGCTGAAGAATTATATACTTTAGCTCGTATTGGTGGCTATTCAACTCAAGCAATTACTTCTATTAATAAACCAGCAACAATCGATAAAGATGGTCCAGCTGGAATATCATCAACCTTAGTTGGTGGAAAAGGTGCCTTCGGTTATCCAGTTGAAAGTGTTATTTCATCTTCTTGGAATGTCGAAATTGCTAAACGTGTTGGTGAACTTATCGGCGAAGATGGTTTATATACAAAGACATCTGGCTGGTATGCTCCATCAATGAATATTCATAGAACGCAATTCTCAGGTCGCAATTTTGAATATTTCAGTGAAGATGGTGTTATCTCTGGTTTATTTGGTGCGGCAATGGTTGAAGGATGTCAATCTAAAGGTTTATACCCATATATCAAACACTTTGCTTTCAACGATCAAGAAACAAATAGAGGTGGTGTATCAACGTTTATGAATGAGCAAACAGCTCGTGAAATTTATTTAAAGCCATTTGAGATTACAGTTCGTAATGGAAAAGCTATGGGTGTTATGGCAGCTATGAACAGAATTGGAACTGAATGGGTTGGTCATTCAAAAGAACTTATGACAAATATCTTAAGAGATGAATGGGGCTTTAGAGGCATGGTAATTACTGATCAAGCCAGTTTCTTTACAGATTATATTGGTGATTTCCGCCCAACACTAGTTGCAGGTGTAGATCTTATGCTTTGTACTAAGAGCAATTTATGGGAAATAGACAATTATCAAAGCAATGCAATGTATATGACATATTTAAGAAATGCTGCTCATAATATTCTTTATCCTATTGCAAACAGCAATGCGATGAACGGTCAATCGTCTTCAACGAAGATTGTAAAGATTATGCCAGTATGGGAAAGATGGATGGTCGGTGCTGATGTAGTATTAGGTCTTGCTATTATAACAGGTCTCGTCTTAAACACATTAAGCCTTCTTAAAACATTAAAAGAAAAAGAAGCTTAAATCTTAGTCTAATAATAACTGCTATGAAGCTAAAAATTAGTTTATAGCAGTTTTTTAAAGACTATATTGAGTTTGTTAACGGAAGTCGAGATTAAATAAAAATGAAAATCCATATCCTGTACCAATAAGACAAAAGAGAAATGGTTATTATGATGAATATTAAAAAACAAAAAAATAACACAAATTATTCGTCTACTATTTATCTTATATATAATGCGATGGTGAATTTCGTTATTTTTACCTAGAAACTTTCATTTAGTTTTTTTTAAAAAAGTGTTGACACTATGAAAAGAATATTAGTATAATATACGTGCTGATTTTTCAGTGCGCGTTGAAATGTGACATTGTCGATACGCCCTTATGGGTTGTCATGTAATCGAGAAAATCACATGGAGCGATTAAAGTCTATGCCAAGATTTAGACAAGGAGGAAAAACATGGCAAAAACAAACAACATTCGTGTTCGTTTAAAAGCTTATGATCACAAGGTCTTAGATCTATCAGTTGCTAAGATCGTCGAAGCTGCAACGAAAACAGGAGCAACAGTAGTTGGTCCAATTCCGCTTCCAACAGAGAAGCAAGTCTACACAATCCTTAGATCACCATTCGTTAATAAGGATTCCCGTGAGCAATTCGAAATTAGAACTCACAAACGTCTTATCGACATCGTTAGCCCAACAAAGGCAACTATGGAAACTTTAACTAGATTAGATCTTCCATCAGGTGTTGATATTGACATCAAGTTATAAGGAGGACAGAAGATATGAAGTCAATTATCGGAAGAAAAATTGGTATGACATCAGTCTTCGCTGCTGATGGTACTTGTTACCCAGTTAGCGTTATCGAAGTCCTACCAAACGTCGTAACACAAAAGAAAACCGTTGAAAAAGATGGTTATGAAGCTCTTCAAATTGGTTACGAAGAAAAGAAAGAAAATAGAGCTAACAAAGCTGAAAAAGGTATCTTTGCCAAAGCTAACACCACTCCAAAGTACAATTTATTTGAACTTAAGGGCGATGAAATTTATTCAAAGAATGTCGGAGAATCAATTGATTGTTCAATTTTCGCTGCTGGCGACAATGTCGATGTAACAGGAACCTCAAAGGGTATTGGTTACAGCGGTACAATTAAGAGATACGGACAAAAGATTGGTCCAAAGGGTCATGGTTCTGGTTATCACAGACAAATCGGTTCTTTAGCTAACAATGGTAGATGTAACAACCGTGTTCTTCCAGGAAAGAGAATGTCTGGTCATCATGGTAATTACACAACTACAACATTAAACTTAACAGTTGTTGCAGTTGAACCAGCTAAGAATTGTATTCTTATTAAGGGTTCCGTCCCAGGTCCAAACAAATCAATCGTTAAGATTAGAACAGCTGTTAAGGCTCCAAATCTTAAACACGATGTCAAGCCACTCGTTAACTACGATGCGGTCGAAGCAAAGTAATGAAGGGGATTTGCAATGAACATAGTAAATAACAATATCGAATTACCAGTAATTGATTACACTGGTAAAGAAATCGGTAAATCCAAATTATCAAGTGTCTTCTTCGGTGTTGAACCAAATGAAGATGCGGTTCAATTAGCAGTTAAAGTCGACTTAGCAAATAGAAGACAAGCCACTGCAAAAACAAAGACAATTTCCGAAGTTTCCGGTACAGGTAAAAAACCTTGGAGACAAAAAGGAACAGGCCGTGCAAGAGCTGGTACATTACGTTCACCAATCTTCCGTCATGGTGCTACTGTCTTTGGTCCTACAGGTACACAAAGTTACAAATTAAAGATGAACAAAAACGTTGCTTTCTTAGCGATATCTAGTGTTTTATCTGACAAAGTAACAAATAACAATCTTGTAGTTCTTACTGATGACAAGTTCAGTTCTGCTAAAACTAAGGATTTCTCCAAAGCTTTAGTCGATATGAAGTTAGAAGGTAAATTATTATTAGTCTTAGCTGATTTCGATGAGAACTTAGTTAAAGCTGCTGGTAATCTTCCAAACATCATAATCGTTTCTACTGACAATGTCTCTGTCTATGATGTCCTTAATGCAAACAAAGTCATCATGACAAAATCTGCTCTTGAAGCTTATAACTTCGAAGTAGAAGAAGAGGAGAGTAAATAATGCCACGTACAAAGAAAGTTGCTGAAGTTGAAGAAGTTAAGGAAGTAGCTGTTGAAGCTGAAGCTCCAAAAGCTAAGAAAACCACAACAAATAAAACTACAGTAAAAGCTGATGCAGCTGAAAAGAAACCAGCCGCAAAGAAGACAACAAAGAAAGCCGCTCCAAAAGCTGAAAAAGTTGAAGAAGTTAAGGCTGAAGTTGTTGAAGAAAAGAAACCAGAAGTCAAAGAATTTAAGTGGAGAAAAGCTACTGTTCGTGATTTCGAAGTTATCATTTCACCAATCGTTACAGAAAAGTCACAAAATATTCAAGCCAAACAAAACTCAATGGTTTTTAAGGTTAAAGGTGATGCAACTGCAAACGAAATTAAAGACAGTGTTGAAGCAATCTTCGCTGTTAAAGTTGATAAAGTTAATATTATTAACGTTGCCCGTAAGGCAAAACGCGTTGGCCAATATAACGGATTCGTTCCAGGTTATAAGAAAGCCTACGTTAAATTAAATAAAGATTACGATCTTGGCGAAATCGCCAAAGCTACGCAAGAAGCTGAGTAATCGAAAAGCAAATTATAGGAGATATATATGGCAATAAAAACATACAAGCCAAATACAGCCGGCACTCGTCATATGACAAGTACAGACTATAGTGGCATTTCAAAAAAAGCTCCTGAAAAAGCGTTACTTACCCCAATTAAGAAAACTGGTGGTAGAAACAATTCAGGATACATTACATGCCGTCATAGAGGCGGTGGTTGCAAGAAACAATACAGAGTCATCGATTTCAAGAGAAATTCATTTGATGGCGTTACTGCTACTGTTACAGCAATCGAATACGATCCAAATCGTAACGCATTCATCGCTTTAGTTACTTATGCAAATGGTGTTAAGAATTACATCCTTGCAGCTAGTGGTTTAAAAGTTGGTGATAGCATTGTTTCCGGAAAGAAAACAGATGTTAAAACTGGTTTCTGTATGGAACTTGGCAATATCCCAGATGGTCTTATGGTTCACAATATTGAATTACAACCTGGAAAAGGTGGTCAAATGTGCCGTGCCGCTGGTACAAGTGCTCAATTATTAGGTAAAGAAGAAAAGTACGTTTCATTACGTCTTGCTTCTGGTGAAATTAGAAAAGTTTTATCAACTTGCCGTGCAACAATCGGTGTTGTCTCAAATGAAGACTTCAACCTTGTTCACTTAGGTAAAGCTGGTAAACGTAGATTCTTAGGTTTCCGTCCAACAGTCAGAGGTTCAGCGATGAACCCATGCGATCACCCACACGGTGGTGGTGAAGGTAAATGTCCAGTTGGTCGTGATGCTCCACGTACACCATGGGGTAAAAGAGCAATGGGTGTTAAAACCAGACAACATAAGAAGTCATCTAATCGTCTTATTATGAGACGTAAAAATGGATAATAGGGAGGAATAGAAACATGTCACGTAGTCTTAAAAAAGGACCATATTGTGAAGAAGCTTTAGTTAAAAAAGTCGAAGCAATGGTTGCTTCCGGCAAAAAAAGCATTATCAAAACTTGGTCAAGAAGAAGTACAATTCTTCCTTCATTCGTTGAATTAACCATTTCCGTTTACAACGGTAAATCACACGTCCCAGTGTATATCACTGAAGATATGGTTGGTCATAAACTTGGAGAATTTGTTCCTACAAGAACATTCAAGGGCCACACATCTGGTGATGCCGCTGCTGCAAAGTAATAAAGGAGAAACATTAATATGGCAAAAAAAATAGTTGAAGAAAATGCTGCTCCATTAAGAAATGAAGCATGCGCCACAGTATCTAATGCTGGTGTTACTCCACGTAAAGCTAGATTAGTAATCGACTGTGTAAGAGGTAAAGATATCGATGATGCTTACAGCTTATTAAATAATTTAAATAAAGCTGCTTCACCAATCGTTGCAAAACTCATTAAGTCTGCTGAAGCTAACGCTGTCAACAATTTCAAAATGAATAGAGCTGATCTTTATATCGCAACCATCTATGCAAATGATGGTTCAAAATTGAAGAGATTCCTTCCACGTGCTAAGGGTTCTGCTTCAGGTTTAGTTAAGAGACTTTGTAATATCACTGTCGTCTTAAAAGAGAAAGGAACAAAGTAATCTATGGGTCAAAAAGTAAATCCAAATGGCTTACGTATCGGAATAACCAAAAACTGGTCTTCCCGTTGGTATGCTTCAAAGAAAGATTTCTCCAAATATCTCGTTGTAGATATGAAGGTTAGAAATTATCTTGAACCAAAGCTCAAAGATGCTTTGCTTTCACATATTGATATCGAAAGAATCAAGAACACATTAAGTATTTCAGTATTTGTTGCAAGACCTGGTATTGTTATCGGTCAAAACGGCGAAAACATTGAAAACTTAAAGAAGGGTTTAATCAAGTTACTTGGTGTTCAAGAAGATGAACTCAAGATTTCCGTTATTGAAATCAAGAATCCAGATCTTGATGCAACATTAGTTGCTAAATCAATCGCTAAACAACTCGAAGAAAGAGCTTCCTTCAGAATCGTTCAAAAGAAAGCTATTCAAAGAGTATTAAAGGCTGGTGCCTTAGGTTGTAAGACCATGGTTAAAGGCCGTGTCGGTGGTGCTGAAATCGCTCGTACCGAACAATATAAAGAAGGTGTTTTATCTTTACACACTTTCTCAAATAACATCGATTATGCATTAGCAGAAGCTCATACTACCTATGGTAGATTAGGCTGTAAGGTTTGGATTTCCATTCCAGCTAACTTAGCAAATAATCAAGTTGCTCCAGGTGAGAAGAATGACAGAAGAGGACAACGTCCAAATCGTCGTTTCGATAACAAAGCTCCTCGCCAAAGCAAAAAAGGAGAATAGGAAATATGTTACAACCAAAAAGAGTAAAATATAGAAGACCTCATGGTCTTTCCTATGAAGGCCTCTCTAAAGCTGGAAACTGTGTCGCTTTCGGTGATTTCGGTTTACAAGCCACAGAAGGTAACTACATCAACAACAGAGAAATCGAATCTGCTCGTATCGTTTTATCAAGATATACCAAAAAAGGTGGAAAAGTTTATATTAGAATCTTCCCACATTTAGGCAAAACTAAGAAACCAGCCGAAGTTCGTATGGGTTCCGGAAAAGGTTCTATTGATAGTTGGGTAGCAGTCGTTAAGAAGAATCGTGTTTTATTTGAAATTGGTGGTATTTCCGAAGCAGATGCAATGGAAGCATTACATCAAGCCGGATACAAACTTCCAGTTACAACACGTATTATCAGAAAGGGTGAAGGTGACCAGAAATGAAAATTGATGAAGTAAGAAAATTATCTGATCAAGAGTTAACTGAAAAGGTATACGAACTTAAGAGCAATCTTATGACTCTTCGTTTCCAACAGAAAACTGGTAACCTTGACAATGGTAAGAAAATTACAGAAGTTAGAAAGACAATCGCTAAAGTCTTAACAGTTCAAAAAGAGAGACAATTAGCGGGAAAAGTCAGTAAGTAGGAGGAATGAATATGGCAGAACAAGTTAAAGCTAAACGTCAACTTCAAGGTGTCGTTATTTCTGATAAGATGGATAAGACAATTACAGTTGAAGTTAAAACATACAAAAACCATCCTATTTATGGTAAGAGAGTTGAATATCGTAAGAAATTCAAAGCTCATGATGAAAAAGAAGAAGCTAAGCCAGGTGATGTAGTCATTATTGAAGAAACAAGACCATTATCAGCTACTAAGTACTTCCGTCTCATCGAAATAGTTAAAAAAGGAGAATAGTTAAATGGTACAAAATGAAACTAATCTCGTAGTTGCCGATAACTCCGGAGCTAGAAGAGTTAGAGTCTTCCGTTTATTAGGCGGCTCTAACAGAAAATCTTCTTCCATTGGTGATATCGTTATCTGCGCTGTTAAAGATGCTATTCCAAACGGAAAAGTTAAGAAAGGTGATGTTGTTAAAGGCGTCATCATTAGAGTTAAAAAAGGTTATCAAAGAAAAGATGGCTCAACCATCGCTTTCGGTGATAATGCTATCGTAATTATCAATGAAGATGGCAATCCAAAAGGCACTCGTGTCTTCGGACCAGTCGCTCGTGAATTACGTGAAAAGGGCGGAGAAGGATTTATGAAAATCATCTCTTTAGCACCAGAAGTTCTATAATCAGGAGGTAAGAAGGAATTATGAAAATTAAAAAAGGTGATTCAGTTATTGTTATCTCCGGTAAAGATAAAGGCAAACAAGGAATCGTTCAACGCGCTTTCCCAGTCTTAAATCAAGTTATCGTAGATGGTGTTAATTTGAAGAAAAAACACAAAAAACCAACCCAAGCTAATCCAGATGGTCAAATTGTTGAAATGTATGCACCAATCGCAGTTAGCAAAGTCATGTATATCGATCCAAAAACCAAGAAAGGTACTAAGATCGGATACAAAGTCGTCGATGGAAAGAAAGTTCGTTTTGCTAAAGCAAGCGGATCCATCATAGGATAAGGAGGATAGTTATGGCAGAAGAAAAGAAAACTGTTGCGAAGAAGACAACTTCAACCGCAAAAAAGACTGCAGCTGCTAAGGCTGCTGCTCCTAAAGCTACAAAATCATCCGGCAAAGGAAATAAAGTTGCTGAAATCGTTTCTAGAGTTGAAGTCAACTACAAAGAAAACATTGTTCCAGCTTTAGTTAAGAAATTTAATTATTCTTCAATAATGCAAGTCCCACACCTTGAAAAGATCGTTATCAACATGGGTGTTGGTGAAGCTGCTGCTAACTCCAAAGAGATTGAAGAAGCCGTCAATGATTTAACACTCATTGCTGGTCAACATCCAATTATCACAAAGACCAAAAAAGCTATTGCTAACTTCAAAATTAGAGAAGATCAAGCAATCGGTTGTAAGGTCACATTACGTGGTATTAGAATGTATGACTTCTTTGATAAGTTAGTTACAATTGCTCTCCCAAGAGTTAGAGATTTCCGTGGTGTTTCAAAGAACTCCTTTGATTCCCGTGGTAACTACGCTTTAGGTATTAAAGAACAATTAATTTTCCCAGAAATCGATTATGATAAGATTTCCCACATTCGTGGTATGGATATCATCATTGTTACATCTGCAAACTCAGATGAGGAATCCTATGCTTTACTTGAAGCATTAGGAATGCCTTTCAGAAAGTAATAGGAGAACGTTTATGGCAAGAAAAGCATTAAAAATTAAATGTGCTCAACCTCAAAAATTTCAGGTTAGAGAATACAATCGTTGCACACGTTGTGGACGTCCTCACGGTGTCATCCGTAAATTCGGTTTATGCCGTATATGCTTAAGAGAATTAGCCTACAAAGGTGAAATCCCAGGCATGAAAAAATCAAGCTGGTAAGGGAGGAGAATATAAATTATGTTAACAGATCCAATAGCTGATATGCTCACCCGTATCCG
>JAEWSJ010000026.1 GCA_023398335.1 Bacillota bacterium | reverse complement strand
ATCAAAAAAAGCCAGCGGATGATTTTTGTCGCCCATTTCAGCAATTCGCCGGGTGTGCTTACCGTGCAGCCTTTTAAATATAAGGAAAAAAAACAGGCAGAAAATAACCACCGCTCCGGCCAGCTTCAGTTGCCATTGCAGCGCATCGTTCATCCATGTATAAATGCCTATTTTCAGTATGTTGGCTCCGGCGGCTATCCAAACTAGTCCGGCCATTGCCACCAGTACTTTTCTGCTTACGTACACTCTCATTCTATCTTGCTGATTTTGTATTCAGGTACTTAAACAGCATGGAGGGGAGTAATGTTCACGCAGAAAAATAAGTCAGCCGTCCTTGTCTGTTATTACGTTATACTCACATGTTTTGAAAACCATACATGTTCCCCTTACTCCTTTATACGACTCTCCTCCTAGAGAAAAAAAAGTGTGGTTTACCATCACTTACCCTCACTAACTGACTTGAAACCCTTTACTAATAGGATATACGGAAGAGTGATAGTAAAAAATGTCTACCACTAAAACGGCAGTTTTACCCTCACTATCTATCACTTTTAACTAAGACTATAGATTCATTAACACCAATTTAACTAAAAATCAGACGATGTTTGAGCAATGTTGAATGCTTTTTGATGAAAAACGGCCAAAAACGACTTCATAAGTCGTCGAAAACAGCTTGTTATGCATAGATAACCCCCTTTTTCGGCTTCAACGCCTTTCAGTCAATTTGAGATTGAAATGCCTCTTTTTAGGTCGTTTTTGTGCTTTTATTTTATTTGTATTGACTGTGCTTGGATTTGGAGAATAGCTACTGTTTATGCAGCAGCCTTTTTTCTCCGATGCTTTGATGGGCTTTTTTAGTGGTATTGGTCTGTTTATATAGGAATTTTGCTTTCGTAGTGTTGATTAAATAAATTACTAAGTTTTGGACTGGATCGTTATTTTGGAGTTTGGTTCTCGCATTTTGATGCGTACTTGTTTTGTGTTTGAAAAATAGTTATTATGTATGGTTTTAATGTTGGTTGTTTTGATGTAATTGTAAACCAACAATTTATAATTGTTGGCCTGCGATTTTAAAAAGTTGGCGTGGAATTTTGAAAAGTTGGTGTAGAATGAGGAGATTGGTGTCAGCGGGGGACGGGTTATTCTTTCATTCGTCTTTATGATATTTTTCGGCATCGGGGTGGTCTTCTATAGCTGTTCCCAATAGCTCAAAGATACAAAAATGAAAGCAACTTACAACTGTATCGGCGAAAGTAATCGGCTCTTCTTCCCGAAGATAAAACAACATAATTAAATCCACTTAACAATCTGATAATTAAGTAAAATTGCAACAATGTTCTTGTGATAATTTTTTTTTGATGCATCTTTAAGTTGTACAAAACATTCTTGAAATGAATTTTCATTATGATATATCAATGAGTAAAAATGCAATAATCCTCAGTTAAGGGAAAAAGTACTTTTTATTATTTTCTTTTCTCCATTGGGGAAAATGAAAACAAAAGCATTATAGCTATTATTGAAAAAGTGATATGTGAATTGAGTTAAACCACCAGATGTGAATAATGAAAAAGTACCATTTTTAATATGATTTCGTTTTTGAATATAGTCCTGTACAAAGGGCCAAGCAGAATAATCCAAAGCATTAGGAATATTTATCTCTCCAAACGCATTTGTAAAACTAGGAGATTGAAATTTGTTTCTAAGTAACGCTCCACATCTTGATGGGGTTTCTAAGACCAGCAATGCACATCTATTATTTGAATATTCAACATATCTTCTCAGGGTGGCATGGATAGACGCCCCAAAAAGAGCAGATAACTGGATTGGGGTATCAATATCTAAAGCATGTTTATTAATTGCTGATATAAATCTATCATGTTGAAATAAGGTAACAGAAGCAAAAAAATTGGCTTCTGCCTCAAATTCTTCATGGGTATCCAATCTTAGGCTTTCATCGTCATCATCTATCACATCAAAGCATTTTTGCTGCCATGGTAACACATTATGTCCAACTTCATGCAGCTTGACAAAATTTTTACGGCTTACTAATTGATTTAAATCAAGATAAACTTTTTTTTCCTTTCGATCCAATAAACCACGAACCTTGTTCAATGCCCTAAGTAGAGCATCTGGAAACTTGGATTTATATTCTTCATGAATTTGTGAGATATCGATGGAAGACGAAACTGTTAAATCAACATATGAGACTATCTTGTCAATAGGGGTTGGGAAGATGTCTAAGCTTTTACTATCCTTTAATATTTCTAATGAAATTTTTTCTATGTCTTTTATAGATTGTATCACACACATTTTACTTCTGCTTTTGACGAATAAATCGAAGATAATCTAATAACGCTTCCTCTTCTTCTCTAGTCAAAGAGGAGTCTGAAGAAAGAGCAACTGTGTTTAATAATTTGTTGGCAGAAGACTTTTTTTCTATTATTCCTGCAGCGGCAAGTAATACATCAAGTTCTACATTATATATATTGGATAGCTTATACAATACATTAGCAGATGGCTTGGCTATTTTATCATTTTCAAGTTGGCTAAGATAAGCATTAGATATGCCTGTTGCTTCTTCTACTTGCCTAAGCGTAAATCGATGTATATCCCTTAGCTCCTTTAATGTACTTCCTAGTGACTTCATAAATGTTGTATTTTTAAGTTGGGACAAAGATAAGAAAAATATTTTAGATAATGAGAATTGCTATGTTTTTGATAATTATATTTAGATTTGCTTGATTAATTTAGATTTTTGATTTATCTTTGCAAAGGTTTTGGGAAGTATTAAAAAAGGCTTCGTACTTTCAGGAATCAGGATAATAATATAGAGGCCTTATTTTGAAGTAATGGAAAAAAATAGTAAGCAGATGCTCGAAGCATCAAATGAAAAAGTCCCTTTAAAATTTATTGTTGAGGGCAAAGAGTATCAAACTTTTAGCCAGTACATCACTGGAGCGAATTTGAAAGAGATTGCAGGTATCCCTTTGGATGCAGAGTTGTTTCTATCTATTAGTAAACCTTATGAAGATGAATTAATTGAAAATGAGAAAACTGTTAATTTGGCAAGGCCAGAAACAGAATACTTCTTTGTGAAAAAGAAACTACATTTTTCTATTAATGGTACTCCTTTTATATGGTATAAGCAATACATTCGTGGTATTCAAATCCGACAATTAGCTAATATATCCGCAGAGGATGAAATCTATCTTGATTTACCAGAAGGTTGGAAGGATGACTTTATTTCGGACGATGAAATTGTGGATTTAGCTCGTCCCGGGGTGGAAAAATTTATCTCCAAATCCCGCCCCCTTTGTTTCGTTATCTATGTAAACAGTAGAGACAAAGAATGGCAAAAGCGTAAAATTACTTATGAAGAGGTTGTTAAACAGGCTTTTCCTAATCCAAATTTTGAAGCTATAGCTTATACCGTAATTTATTCTGGTGGACCAAAACAGAATCCAAGTGGTTCAATGACTAAAGGCGATAATGTATTTGTAACTAACAAAATGAACTTCAATGTCACAGAAACTAATCGCTCATAATAAAGACCTCAAACAGTTAATGGATGAAGGGTATGAAATTGAGGTACGTGATGGATATCTAATTGCACACCACGTACCCTATGTGAATAAGAGTAAAGATGTTAAATATGGCAAATTGATTGTAGCTTTAAATATTAACAATGATACAGTAACTTACCAAAAACATTGTAGCAAACATGTTGTCAATTTTATGGGAGAATATCCATGCAATCAAGATGGCTCTGAAATATCTGCAATCAGGCTTTCATCCCCAAACACGCCGTTGTTTGATGATATTATCATGAACTTCTCATTTTCTAATAAACCGCAAAATGATTACAATGATTACTACGAACAAATAGTCAGATACATAGAGATCATATCTACTCCAGCAGTGTCATTAGATAAAAATGTGACTGCGAAAACATTTAAAGTCATTAACAATGAAGAAAGTTCAGTTTTTCAGTATACAGATTCCAATACAACAAGAGCTAATATTTGGAGTATTAACAATAAATTAAGCAATCAAAAGATAGCAATCATTGGTTTAGGTGGTACTGGTTCATATATTTTGGACTTAATAGCAAAAACTCCTGTACATGAAATACATTTGTATGACGATGACTCTTTTTGTCAGCATAATGCTTTCCGAGCGCCTGGAGCACCTGCTAAAGCCTTTTTTGATGAAACACAAAAAAAGGTAAACTATTTTTCAGATATATATTCCAATATGCATAAAGGAATAAAACCTCATGTAGAAAGAATAACGGAAGATAATATTTATCAGATGTATAACATTTCGTTTGTTTTTGTGTGTATAGATAATGATGCCTCAAGAGCAATGATAGTACAAGCGTTACAGCAAAATAAGGTTCCTTTCATTGATGTTGGAATGGGGGTCCAAACTGTTGATGATTTTCTAATAGGCTCACTTAGAGCAACTTTAGTTACTCCAGAGAAGAATGATCATATTACTAGACGAATACCGATAGGCAATAATGAAGACAATGAATATGCTACTAATATTCAGATTGCAGATTTGAATGCGCTCAATGCGAATATTGCCGTGATAGAATGGAAAAAATATAGCGGTTTTTATCATGCTATCAAACGATTCCATAATTTCACTTATAGTACTAATGATTCTAATTTTATAGCAGATGAAATATTTGATACATAAATTCACGGAACATATCCCTGAAAAGTTGGAAGATGAGATCTTATATATTTCTATAAAACACAGTGTTGCAATACATAAATGTGCTTGCGGGTGTGGTAAAGAAGTTGTTACGCCAATCTCTCCAAATGGATGGAAACTTATTTTCAATGGAGAATCAGTTTCATTGAGTCCTTCTATTGGTAATTGGAATTTGGAATGTAAATCGCACTATTTTATTCGGAACAATTGTGTTATATTTATTGGTGATGGGAAAAAAAATCGTCCGAAGAACAAGAAGAAAAACTTTATTTTACGTTGGTTTTAATTTGTTATTTTTTTATATAGAGACATGCTTAATCGTGTGTAAATGCAAATCTGAAGTATATGCTCGTGCTAATTCTAAGCAAAGAAGAGAAGCTTTCATGATATAATACAGCATGTGGCAAATGTGACAAGATCATGGGAAGAGGATTCTAAATTAGGAGCTTTGTTTAAAAAATAAGAAAATAGACTTATATTTATCCAAAGTTGTTTTTGTAAGTAATCGGTGTGACTTTTTGATTGTAGAATATTGTAAAATCGGCTTTAGATAATCGCTGTTACTAATGGTTTAAAGGCACTAAAATGAAAGCAAATCACAAAAGAACCCTGTAAGATAGGCGTTGTAATTTAAATACACATTCCTAATACATCACCAAAACAATCAACAATATGATTGGCACCTTGCTTTACTAACTGCTCCTTTGTGTTAT